>NZ_LTBA01000038.1 GCF_001594005.1 Clostridium tepidiprofundi DSM 19306
AGCAAACTAGCCGAGTTACAATCTATTATTTAAGAAATCGTGTAACGATTTCAAACATTAACTAGCAACTAGCCCACTAGAAAACTGACAGCCTTGTTTAAAGAAATTGCGTAGCAATTTCAACCTTTACTATTCACTATTCACTATTCTCTATTCTCTATTCTCTATTCTCTATTCTCTATTCTCTAATTAAGGGGTTTTTATATATAAAACTAAAGGGTCAAGTAAAAGATAACCTTTACTTGACCCGTCAACTCAAATTCATAAACTGGCAGGGGCACCAGGACTCGAACCCGGAACCAATGGTTTTGGAGACCACTACTCTACCAATTGAGCCATACCCCTAAGCACAGATAGTATTATAGCATGTTTGTTTTAAAAATGCAATAATTATTTTTAAATTTTTGTATGCATTATTATTGAACTTGAAATCCAGCATTTTTTATCTTTTTAACAATTTCATCATAATTATCTGTTTTAAGTCTCACAACTATTTCTTTAACTTCTGTTGCTGTTTTAGGATCAACCACAACAAAACTTATAATGTTGCCATTGTTCTCTGTAATCAATCTAGACAATTTAGATATTTGACCCGGAATATCATATGCAATTACAGCTATTCTTTTACCTTTATCTACTCCAAACAATTCAGTAAACTCATGGAATACTGCATGATGAGTAACTATCCCTTTAAAAGAGCCATATTCATCAATTACTGCAACAAAAGCAGTATTTTTAACTTCTAAAAAATGAGCAGCTTCTTCTATGTTAGCTAGTGGTGAAATTGTTGGAACATCTGTTCTCATTACATTCTCAACCAAAAAATCTTCTAGTAATACTTTTTTGTCAAGTGATTTTTCAAAATAAAAAGCATAAATTCTCTCTTTTGATATAGCTCCGTAAAATTTATCTCCTTCTGCAACTGGAATAGATAAAAAATTATTTTCTTCAATTAAGTCAAAAGCTCTCTTAACCGATTCCTTTGGTGATACTGTAATTAATTTTTTACTAGGTAAAATCACATTATTAACAAACATATCCAATCACTCTCCTACTTGAATTTTAACAACAAATAAAACTATAATTTAGTAAAATACCTACTTTAATTGTATATAATATATCTGATTAACGCAACATTTAATTCACTTCTTTTCTTTTTATGCCTTTTAGGATAAAATATACGTGAGGTGAACACAATGAATTTTATTGTTAATAGTGTAAATGAAACTGAAAAAATAGGAATATTAATAGGCAAACGTGCTAATCCAGGTGATATTATATGCCTTGTAGGTGATTTAGGTACTGGTAAAACTCATTTAACAAAAGGTATTGCAAAAGGTTTAAATATTAATGAATATATAACCAGTCCAACATTTACTATAGTAAATGAATATGATGGAAGATTAAAATTATACCATTTTGATGTTTACAGAGTAAATGATATAGATGAAATAGCTGCAATAGGATTTGATGAATACATATTTAGTGATGGCGTAAGCATCATTGAATGGGCTAATTATATTGAAGATTTAATTCCAAAAGAAGCTCTGTGGATAAAAATTGAAAAAATTTCAGATACTGAATTAAATAAAAGAAAAATATCATTCCAATTTTCAGATGAAAGATATAATTATGTAAAGGAGATACAACTATGAAGATATTAAGTCTTGATTCAGCCACTGAATCAGCAACATGTTCTATTTTGGATGAAAATAAACTTTTAGGTGAAATAATCTTTAATTATAAAAAACAACATTCTATTGTATTAATGCCAATTATAGATGAATTATTAAAAAACACAAATACTTCTTTGGAAGATATAGATGGTTTTGTTGTTTCAAAAGGTCCTGGCTCTTTTACTGGCTTAAGGATTGGAATGGCAGTCATAAAAGGATTAGCTCAAGGCACAAACAAACCTTTTGTAAGCATATCAACACTTGATGCTCTAGCATATAATTTAGCCTTCACAGATGGAATTATTTGTCCCATAATGGATGCTCTAAGAGATAATGTGTATACTGCATTATACGAATTCAATGGTAATGAATTAAATAGATTAACAGATTATATGGCTATTTCAGTTGATGATTTAATATTGCTTTTAAAGGATGAAAAAAAATCGGTTACATTTGTTGGTGATGCTGTCACAAAGTTTAAAGATAAATTAAACAGTGAAATTAAATCTGTTAAGTTTTCTCCTACACATTTAAATATTGCAAAAGCATCATCATTAGCTGAACTTGGTTTGATAAAATTAAAAAAAGGCTTTGCTGATGATTTGTATTCATCTGCCCCTGTATATATTAGAAAATCTCAAGCTGAAAGAGAATACGATAAAAGGATGAATTTATATGATTGATTATGATATAGTACCTCTTGAAAAAGAATACATTAATGATGTATATGAAATCAATAGATTATCATTAAAATCAGCTTGGAGTTTAGACTCAATAGAGAAAGAATTACATAATCTATTTGCTAAATACGTTTTAATAAAACACAAAAACAAAATTATTGGCTTTGCAGGTATTTGGATTATTGTTGATGAAGGTCACATCACAAATATAGCAGTTCATCCTGAATTTAGAGGTATTGGACTTGGAAATATACTCATGGATGAATTGATAAAATTATGCTTACGAAATAATATTAATGCTATTACTCTTGAAGTAAGAAAATCAAATATAGTTGCACAGAATCTTTATAAAAAGTTTGGTTTTGTAGAAGAAGGCATACGAAAAAAATATTATCAGGATAATGAAGATGCAATAATAATGTGGAGAATTAATAGCATTAACATTTGACGAAAAATTAAAGCCTAGAAAAAGTTCACTTTGAAGTGAATTGCACAGAATTTTTAGAGACATAGAGTATTGTATAGAATATTGTTAAATAGTTAAGGAGTGAAATCCATATGGATTTCACTCCTGTTTTGCAATTATATTGTCATTATTTTTTGGATTATGCTGTCATTTTCTGCTTAGGCATTTAAAAAGAAATAGCAAGTCAAATGTACTAGCATACTGACTAGTTATTTTTTTGAAAATGCCTTAATAGTACTTTTACCCTTTGCTGTTACCATTTGTTCCTTATGAAGTATTGGAGAAACGCTCTTGTAGAGCAGCATAGTCACTGTTGATACAATTGCTCCTTTAAATAAATTAAATGGAATAATAGACCAAATTATTAATGTTTTCAAGTCAACAATATTTGAATTAAATTTACTTGCCATGCTTACAAATGCTTCAATAGGTGCATTAAATGCTTTTGAATATGCTGGTATTAAAATATAGAAGTTAAGAGTAGCTGCTACTACTGACATTGCTATAACTCCAGCTATCATTCCTATTAATGCAGTCATTCTAGTTTTTCTAATGTTATAAATACAAGCAGAAACTCCTACTAAAACAGCTCCAATACTAAAATTAGCTATTTCCCCAATCCACATTGTATTCGATTTTAATATTCCATGTAGCAAATTTTTAATGAATTCTATTACAATACCTGATACTGGCCCTAGTGCAAATCCTCCAATAAGCGCTGGCAAATCACTTATGTCTAGTTTAAGAAAACCAGGGAAAATAGGAATAGGTATTTCAATAAAATACATTAGCAAAAATGCCATTACAGACAATAATGAAATCTTTACTAATCTGCTTAATTTTTTATTCTGCATTATATTAACCCCTCCAAAATTTAATATTTTCACAAAAGTGAACTCGTTTTGATAAGTCAAAATATTCGAAACTTCATGTGAAGACTCTACTCTACTTGAAGCAAAAAACTTCAAGTAAACTCATTTTGCTAAAGCAAAACATCGAAACTTCAAGTGGAAACTCTACTCCACCTGAAGCAAAAAACTTTAAAATAAATAAATGCCCTGACACAATCGTTCAGGGCATTCAACATGCATATTATATATATCTTCTTAATATCTTCTTCCATCCAGACTTTAACTGTCGGCTTCGGAATCTAACCGAATCAACCTTACGGCTCGCGGGCTTTACCGCCGGTGGGGACTTACACCCCGCCCTGAAGATTTAATATTCACTTTTCACTATAATTATACACAAACTATTCACAGATTTCAACTTATTTATTTTACTTTTATTGTTATTTTTTCATTGAAAGAGAAATTCTTTTCCTCTTAACATCTACATCTAATACCCTAACCTCAACAATATCGCCAACCTTTACAATATCAAGAGGATGTTTTACGAATCTATCCGATAGTTCGCTAATATGCACTAATCCATCTTGATGGACACCAATATCTACAAATGCTCCAAAGTCAGCAACATTTCTAACTGTGCCCGTAAGTACCATACCTGATTTTAATTGGCTAAGTTCCATAATACCTGTTTTAAATATAGGCTTTGGAAGTTCTTCTCTTGGATCTCTTCCTGGTTTTTTAATCTCTTTTATTATGTCATTGAGAGTTGGAATACCTATATCAAGCTGACTAGCTAAGCTTTCTATTCCAATAGATTTTACTTTATCATCTATATCTTGCAATTTGCTATGTTTTAAGTCTTCTTCATTGTAATTTAATATCTTTAATAGATTTTTACATGCCTTATAAGATTCTGGATGAACGCCTGTATTATCAAGTGGCTCACTGCTCTCCATAACTCTTAAAAATCCAGCACATTGTTCAAATGCCTTATCTCCTAATCTTTTAACCTTTTTAAGTTCCTTTCTATTATTGAATTTTCCATTCATTTCTCTGTATTCAACAATATTTTTTGCTATTGCCGTATTTATACCCGACACATATGATAAAAGTGCAGGTGTTGCGGTATTTAAATCAACACCAACCGTATTAACACAATCTTCAACCACACCAGTAAGTGATTCTGCTAATTTTTTCTGGGATACATCATGTTGATATTGTCCTACTCCTAAAGCTTTAGGGTCTATTTTTACAAGCTCAGCAAGTGGATCTTGGAGTCTTCTTGCTATGGATATTGCTCCTCTTAATGAAACATTTATATCTGGATATTCCTTTGAAGCAAGTTCTGAAGCTGAATACACTGATGCTCCTGCCTCAGATACTATAACATAGTACAATTCTTTCCCTTTCTCAGCTTTAACTTCCTTAATTAATTCTGCTAGAAGTTCCTCTGATTCACGACAAGCAGTTCCATTTCCTAATGATATAACATCAACATCATTCTTATAAATTAATTCCTTTAATTCATTTTTAGCTTTTTCTTTATCATCATTAGGCATTGTCGCATGCACAGTCGCTGTATCTAAAACTTTACCTGTATCATCTAGCACAGCTATCTTACATCCCGTTCTAAAGCCAGGATCATATCCTAAAACATTTTTATTCTTTATAGGTGGCTGCATTAATAAAGCTTTTAAATTGGCTTTAAATACTTCAATAGCTGAAGTCTCTGCTTTTTCTGTCAAATACGCTCTTATTTCCCTTTCAATCGATGGATAAATCAATCTTTTTAGTGAATCCTTAACACTTTCCTCAATGAACTTATCAGTAATTGAATTTCCTTTTAAGCATTTTGAATTAAGATAATTGATAATCTTTTCATTATCAACAACAATCTTAACTAAAAGTATTTTTTCCTTTTCTCCTCTATTAATCGCAAGAATCCTGTGTGAAGGAATCTTTTTAACTGCTTCATTGTATTCATAGTACATTTCATATGGAGTTGTTTCAAGATCTTTTGTTTCTTTTTCATTATTTTTGACTTCAATAATACCTTCCTTAAAAACAAAATCCCTTATCCATTTTCTATATTCTGCTTGATCTGATATTGTTTCACTTACAATATCACATGCCCCTTGAATAGCATACTCTACCGATGCAACCTTTTTTTCTTCATTTATAAAGTTTACTGCATACTCAAATATATCTCCTTTGAATTCACCCGATAATATTATTTCAGCAAGTGGTTTAAGCCCCTTTTCAACTGCTATGGTAGCTCTTGTTCTTTTTTTAGGCTTGAATGGTCTATATATGTCTTCAACTTCAGTAAGCGTTTCGGCTTTTATAATATCATTTTTAATTTTATCGGTAAGCTTTCCCTGCTCATCTATGCTTTTTATAATAGCATTTTTTCTTTCATCAAGATTCCTAATATATGCAAGTCTTTCCGCAAATTTTCTTAATATGACATCATCAAGACTTCCTGTCCTTTCTTTCCTGTATCTTGCTATAAAAGGTACTGTATTACCTTGATCAAGCATTTCAATAACATTTTTTACTTGATTTTCTGTTATGTTAAATTCGTTCATCAATTTATTAATTAATTCTATCATTGATATTAAGACGCCACAATAAATAGGGTTAACTACTTACCATGACTTCCTCCCTTCTAAATAAAATAAAACTTGCTAACATATTCATTTTATATTATTTGCTGTATAAAATCCAGTTTGTTTGATATATAAAGCATTTTCAAAAACAACTATTTGACTTGTCATTTTCTTTCAAATGCCTAAGCCTTTATCGATTTTACAAGACTCCCACTTCTATAAGTGAGCGATTGAAGCTTTTGCTTCAGGTGGAGTAGAGTCTCCACCTGAAGTTCCGATGTTTTGCTTTAGCAAAACGAGTTCACTCATACTTTTTTATAACATAGCATACTAATAAATATAAAAGATATATGAGGAGAAATAAATGAAAAATAAAATATTAATATTTCTTTTAACTTTTATGTGTTTATTATTTTTATCAAGTTTTCATATTTATAAACATACTCACCAATTTGATTACTCATCAGTTATAAAAAATATAAACTATATATCATCCGATACTTTTAAAGGAAGGCTACCTGGCACAATAGAAAATGATCAAATTGCCCATTACATTAAAAATGATTTCAAAGATACTGGTCTTAAGCCTTTTAATAAAAGTTATTTTCAGTATTTCAATACAAAATGTCCTGTTAAAGTTCAAGGAAATCCGTATTTAGAAGTTGGGGATAAAAATAATAATGTTATAAAAAAATACATATACGGAAAAGACTTTAAAGAAGATATGCTGAATTTTCGAAATAACAAAGTTAGCTTTTCTAAAGAAAATTCAAAACTTCATGAAGATGAATACTTAGTGGTTGATTCAAATGGTAGTAATTTTTTATTTTATTCATTGAATAAGAATGAATTAGGTTTCAGAAGTTCTTTCATTGAAGATGCACCATTCGATATGTATATAATGTTATCTAAAAAAACTTTTAATGACATAAAAAAATATTTAGATAATAATTATTCTATAAGCTGTTATATACCTTATATTGCAAAAGAAAAAAAACTTTATAATGTCATAGGATATATTCCTGGAATCAATAAAAATGCATCACCAATAATAGTATCTGCTCACTTTGACCATATAGGAATGGATTTAAATAATACTATTTATAATGGTGCTCTTGATAATGCATCTGGTATTTCTTTCATTATGGAAATGAGCAAATACATTCACTCACTTGGCAAGCCATATAGAAGTATTTTATTCATAGGCTTTAATGCTGAAGAATTTGGATGCATAGGTTCTAAATATTTTGTTGATAAGTACAAAACAATACTCAAAGACAGTATAGTATATAATTTCGATATGATTGGTACAAACAATTCTATACCACTTTATATAGTTGGTGGCAAAAATGATACCGATAAGACACCACTTATTCATTCTGTTTCATACTTATGCTCAAAAGAAAAAATACCTTTTAATTACGTATTTTCTGATTCTAGTGATCATTCAAGCTTCAGAAATGAAAATATTAAAGCAATTACATTTTGTGATAATGATTTGAGCAGAATTCATACCCCTAATGATAAAGCCTATTTCATAAGTCAAAAACCTATTGAAAGATGTTATAAAGTAGCTTCCCACGAAATTGTAAAATCTGCTTTTTTATTTAGTACTCTATATTTGCACTGTAAAATAATTATGATAATTTCTTTGATTTTTATAATTATTCTAGTTATTATGCTTGTATATTTTAAAAAACAAGACACATCAAAGTGAACCCATTTTGCTAAATCAAAGGCTTCAACCTCCCAATTATAAAAGAGGGAATCTTGTAAAACCGATAACATATAGCATTCACTTAATGTGCCTAAGTTCAGTAGCAAGTAAATTCACTTGCTACTGATTACTTTTTCTAAGATATTCTTTTATAAACATATCTATTTCCCCATCCATTACAGCATTTACATTTGCTGTCTCAACACCAGTTCTGTGATCTTTTACGAGATTATATGGATGAAATACATAAGACCTTATTTGGCTACCCCAACTTATATCTTTAAGTTCTCCTGTTAAGTCTTCTATCTTTTCCTTATGTGCCATATCCCTTAATGTTATGAGTTTAGCTTTAAGAAGTTTCATTGCAGTTTCTTTATTCATAAACTGACTTCTTTCATTTTGACATTGAACAACTATTCCCGTGGGCAAATGAGTTATTCTTATAGCCGATTCTGTTTTATTTACATGCTGACCACCAGCACCTCCTGAACGGTAGGTATCAATTTTTAAGTCATCAGGTCTAATATCAATATCATCCTGCTGCTCAGTTAATTCTGGAATAACTTCACACGAAGCGAATGATGTTTGTCTTTTACCATTTGCATTGTATGGTGAAATTCTAACAAGCCTATGTACTCCTCTTTCGGCTTTAAGATATCCATATGCAAATTCACCTATTACCTTAATTGTAACACTCTTAATGCCAGCTTCATCTGCAGGTAAATAATCCAATATTTCTATCTTGTATCCATGATTCTCAGCCCATCTAGTATACATCCTATACAACATCTCAGTCCAATCCTGAGCATCATTTCCACCCACACCTGTATGCAGAGTTAATATAGCATTGTTCCTATCATATTCACCTGATAACAATGTGTTTATTTTCATTTCTTCAATATCTTTTTTAAGAGATTTTAATTCGCTATTTATTTCAGCATACGATGAAAAATCCTTTTCATCTATACTCATATGAATCAATACTTCTAAGTCTTCCACTCTACTTTCTACAGACTTAAAACTATCAATACTTATTTTGATGCTTTTTGCATTTTGTGTAATCTGTTGAGCCTTGTCAACATCATTCCAAAAGCCTTCATTTTGCATTTCATTTTCTAGTTCCGATAGTTTCTTTTCTAAGGCTCCTAAGTCAAAGAGAAGCCCTCATTTCTTCAATTTGATCCACCAATATTTCAACTTCATTTAACATTTCTTCAAATTTAATTAACACTGTAATCACCTCTTATAGATTACTTCATTCTTCCACAACAGTTTTTATACTTTCTACCTGAACCACATGGACATGGATCATTTCTTCCAATTTTCTTTTCTTTCTTTATTGGCTGCTTTTTAACAGTATCATCATTTCCATGACTAGTTCCCGTAACCTTGGCAACTCTCTGTCTCTCTGGAGCCTTATCACTTCTATTTTGAATATGGAATAAGTATTTAACTGTTTCAACTTTTATATTCCAAATCATCTCATCAAACATTTCGCTACCTTCAAACTGATAAGCTTGAACTGGATCCTGCTGTCTATATGCTCTAAGTCCTATACCTTGTCTTAGATGTTCCATATTATCTATATGATCCATCCATTTAGTATCAACAACTCTAAGAAGAATAACTCTTTCAGCTTCTCTAAATTGCTCTTCTTCAAATTCTGATTCTTTCTGTTCATATAGTTTCAGAGCTAATTCATACAATTCTTCCTTCATTTCATCAGCAGACTTTTTAGCTAATTCATCAGGCTTAATCATTCCCTTAGGAAGATATATATCCTCAAGATAATCAATAAGTTTTTTAATCTCTTCATCGTATTCTTCTTCAACACCTGTTATATGAGAATCTACTGCATAATACACAATTTCCTTTATCATTGAAAGAATCTCATCTTTAATATCTTCACCTTCTAAAACTTCTGCTCTCTGCTTATATATTATTTCTCTTTGCTTATTCATTACATCATCATATTGAAGTACATTTTTTCTTATATCAAAGTTATTTCCTTCAACTTTCTTTTGAGCACTTTCAATAGCTGATGATACCATCTTACTTTCAATAGCATCATCTTCACCAATTCCTAACTTCTCAACAACAGCACTCAATCTTTCCGAACCAAATATTCTCATCAAATCATCTTCAAGAGAAATGTAGAATCTTGAAAGTCCTGGATCACCTTGACGTCCTGAACGTCCTCTAAGCTGATTATCTATACGTCTTGATTCATGTCTTTCTGTTCCTATAACCTTAAGACCTCCAAGCTCGCGTACTCCTTCTCCAAGTTTGATATCAGTACCACGTCCAGCCATATTTGTTGCAATTGTAACCATGCCTTTTTCACCTGCATGAGAAACAATTTCTGCTTCCTTTTCATGATATTTAGCATTCAACACCTGATGAGGTATACCTCTTCTTTTTAACATTTCAGACAGCAATTCAGACTTTTCAATGCTTACTGTACCTACAAGTACTGGTTGCTTCTTGCTATAAGTTTCGACTATTTCATCAACAATTGCTCTAAACTTTGCTTTCTCAGTTTTATATATAACATCTGGACAATCTTCTCTTGCAATAGGTTTATTAGTTGGAATTGCTATAACATCAAGACCATATATTTCTCTAAATTCATTTTCTTCAGTTAGTGCTGTACCTGTCATACCTGCTAATTTAGCATACATTCTAAAGTAATTTTGGAATGTAATTGTAGCTAATGTCTTTGATTCCTTTTCTACTTTAACTCCTTCTTTTGCTTCTATTGCTTGATGAAGACCGTCACTATATCTTCTTCCTTCCATAAGTCTTCCTGTAAATTCATCAACTATCATTACTTGACCATCTTTTACCATATAATCCTTATCACGTTTCATGCTATAATTTGCCTTCAACGCTTGAACAACATGATGTTGAATCTGCATGTTTTCTGGATCTGCATAGTTATCAATATGGAAGAATTTCTCTGCCTTCTCAACACCACTATCAGTTAAAATAACAGAATTAGTTTTTTCATCGATTTCATAATCTTCTTCAGTTAAGCTTTTTACAAAATAATCAGCTACTTTATAAAATTCTGTTGATTTTTCTCCCTCACCTGAAATTATAAGTGGAGTTCTAGCTTCATCTATCAATATAGAGTCAACCTCGTCTACGATAGCATAGTTCAATTCTCTCTGTACTCTTTCTTCCTTGAATATAACCATATTATCTCTTAAATAATCAAAACCAAATTCATTATTCGTACCATACGTAATATCCGAACCGTATGCTTCCTTTCTTTGCTTCGAATCCAAATCATGCAATATACATCCAACAGAAAGTCCTAAAAATCTATATATTTGGCCCATCCATTCACTATCTCTTTTTGCCAAATAATCATTTACAGTAACGACATGAACACCTTTACCTGATAATGCATTTAGGTATGTAGGCAAAGTACCAACCAATGTTTTACCTTCACCCGTTCTCATTTCTGCAATTCTTCCTTGATGCAGTACAACACCACCAATAAGCTGCACTCTAAAGTGTTTCATATTAAGTACTCTCCATGCAGCTTCCCTAACTACCGCAAAAGCTTCAGGTAAAATATCATCAAGTGTTTCACCCTTATCTAATCTATCTTTAAATTCTACAGTCTTACCTTTCAATTGTTCATCTGTAAGTTTCTGCATTTCTTCATCATAGGACTCTATCTTTTCCACTATAGGTATTATCTTTTTTATCTGCCTTTCACTATATGTTCCGAATACTTTCTCTAATAACTTCATTACGCGCAACCTCACTATCTAATTTAATAAAATACACTTACACTCAATAAATTATACCATCTAATCGTTTCTCATTCAACTTACATTTTTTAAGCATTTTAAAAAAATAACCCTCACAAATGTGAGGGTTATCTTTATAATTCAGGTTCAATCAAACCATAATTTCCATCTTTTCTTTTATAAACGACATTTATATCACTTGTATCAGCATCTCTGTAAACATAAAAATTATGACCCAATAAATCCATCTGAAGTACAGCTTCTTCTGCTGACATAGGCTTAATAGCAAATCTTTTAGTTCTAACTATCTTAGGCTCCTCTTCATGCTCATCTTCTTTAGGTATCAAATGATATATAAGTGCATCTCCTCTACTTCTCTTTTCTAATCTAGTTTTTTGTTTTCTAATTTGTCTTTCGACTTTATCTAAAACCAAATCTATAGAAACATACATATCTTCATTAGCTTCTTCTGCTCTCAATATAACCCCATTAAATGGTATAGTTACCTCCACAATATGTGTGTTCTTTTGAACATCTAATCTTACAAATGCTTCAATATCAGGTTTAAAATATCTATCAAATCTTGACATTTTCTTTTCTACTATGTTTTTTAATGCTTCAGTAACCTTTATGTTTTTGCCAATAACTCTTACCTTCATAGTCACAACCCCTCTCACGAATAAAATTATGTGTGCTAATGTATGTTGCTATTATACATAATATTTTATCCCTTTTATGTATAAATCTCAAAGTCTATAATCGCAATTCTCAGAATATTAAGTAAAATTATATCGTTTTCTTTTAATATTCCTTGTCCATGTATCTAATTAATGCTATATATAATAGGTGATATTTACATCGAAAAGTGCTATAATAAGAGTACATGGGCATTTGCACACTTGATTCGTTATTTTACTTTAAATGCATTATATCTTTGATTTTGCTGCTGTTAATACAATTACATTATTTGCATTATTATTAATCAGTTTTTCGGCACAATAAAATGCAGTCGCACCAGTAGTTATAACATCATCAATCAATAATATATTCTTTTCTTTTATATCGTTTTTATTACCTATGAATTCAAAGCATCCCCTAATATTATACCATCTTTCATCAGAATCTAGACCTATTTGATCCTTAGAATCCTTGTTTTTTTTAAGCAACTCTAACATTTTGACATCAGTATGTCGTGAAATATATTGTGCTAAAAATTCACTTTGGTTATATCCTCTGATTTTAAGATACTTTTTAGTCATGGGGACAAATGTTATATAATCAAATTTTATATTTTTTTCATATATAATTCCCTGCATCATTTCTGCTAATGCTTTTCCAGATTTAAAATCACTCTTGTATTTTAGATTAACTATCATCTCTTTAATTACGCTTGAATAGTATGCCATGCTATAGCACTCTATTTCTCTTATTTTCTCTTTAATGTAATACTTCTCTGTACAAAATCTTATTTTTGAATAGCAACTATTGCATAAAAAACTAGTATCTTCACAATAATTATCACATATGCAGCATTTATCCCCATCAGAATATACTAAATTCAAAGTACAATCCAATACATATATTAAATTCGTAATGACTTTTTTGAGCATATCCATAATATCCAACTTTCCTTTTAGATATTCGAAAGAAAATAACACCTCAAATAGGATCCTTCAATTCGTAATATGCAATATTTATATTTGATATACATATATTTTGTATTAATATTTACTATAAAAATCTCTACACAATGCATTTTCCCGTTATGATATATATGAAAAAAATCCAAATTACGAATTGAAGATAGGACTATATTTAATTGTGTATTATGTCTTATGCATCCATAATGTTTGTAATCCTCCATCTAAGTGCAGAATATCTTTCAAAACTTCTATCATTCTTTATCATGAAACTTAATGCTTTCTCTGAACCGACAATAACAACCAATTTCTTCGCTCTAGTAATACCTGTATACAATAAATTTTTATTCATTAAAAGCGGTGGTCCCATAAACATAGGTATTATAACAACTGGGAATTCACTTCCCTGACTCTTGTGAATAGTTATTGCATATGCTAATGTAAGTTCATCTAAACTAGTATTATCATATTGTACTACCTTATCATCATCAAATATTACTGTAACATTTTCATCTTCATCTATGTCACGTACATATCCAACATCTCCATTAAAAACACCCATACCACTATCACCAGAATCTAATTTATTCCATTTTATGGAGTAATTATTTTTTGTCTGCATTACTTTATCTCCTACTCTGAATACAGTATCATGAAATTTCTTTTCTTTTTTATCATTACTCTTTGGATTTAGAACATTCTGGAGCTCTATATTAAAATTCTCTACTCCAAGCGTACCTCTTCTCATAGGTGACAATATTTGAATATCATTAATATTGTTCCATTCATTATTGAATTTTGGTAATCTAACATTTATAAGTTCAATTATTGTGCTTAATATCTTATCTCTTTCTTCGCATCTCATGAAATAAAAATCATTATTTTTTTTATTTAATATGGGCATCTCTCCATTGTTTATCTTATGTGCATTTACAATTATCATGCTTTCCTTAGACTGCCTAAATATTTCTTTTAGTCTAACAACTTTAACACATCTGCTTTCAATAATGTCTCTCAAAACATTTCCCGGACCAACAGAAGGCAATTGGTCTACATCTCCAACTATTATTATTCTAGTACCGTAATTTATAGCTTTAAGAAGATTATTCATAAGCATTATATCTATCATAGAAGCCTCATCAATGATTAAAACATCACAATCTAATGGAGATTGTTCATTCTTAAAAAATTCCATACTATCCTGCTCACCATATCCTAATTCTAATAGTCTATGTATTGTTTTCGCTTCTCTTCCCGTTGCTTCAGCCATCCTTTTAGCAGCCCTGCCAGTTGGTGCAGCCATGTAAACATTTAAACCTGCATTTTCAAAAATATCTATTATACAATTTATAATTGTAGTCTTACCTGTTCCAGGTCCACCCGTTATGATTTCTATTCCATAGTTAACAGCACCTATTATGGCCTCCTTTTGCGATTGTGCAAGACTAATATTGTTCTTTTCTTCAAACTTATTTATCTCTTTTTCAATATCGATTTTAAGCTTCTTATATTCACCTACAGTCAAGCCTATTACTTTTTTAGTTACACTAAGTTCTGAGTAGTAAAAAGGTATTGTGAAAACACATCTTTCTTCATCTATAGTTTCTATCTTTATTTTTCCCTCAAGAGCGCATTCATAAACACCCTTATCGACACTTTCTTCAGAAACTCCTAAAATATCCGCTGCTTCTTTTATTAATTTCTCATATGGCATATATGTATTTCCGAGGGCACAAAATTCATTTATTACATACTTAATACCACTTTGTATCCTAAAAGGTGAATCTTTTTCAATACCCAAATTTCTAGCAAGTTTATCTGCCGTTTTAAATCCAATTCCCCTTATATCATCAGTTAATCTGTAGGGATTTTCTTTAACAACACTAATAGAGTTACTGCCATATTTTTTGTGTATTTTTACACATTGCGATACAGAAACACCATACGTCTGCAAAAATACCATTATATCTCTAATCTCTTTCTGCTTCGAATACGATTGAATAATAACTTTTATTTTTTTATCTCCTATTCCTTCTATCTCTCTCAATCTATCAACATCATTATCTAGTATATGTAGTGTTTCCTCTCCAAAATGTTCAACAATCTTTTTAGCAGTTACAGGTCCTATTCCTGAAATAATTCCTGAAGACAAATATTTCTCTATTCCACTTATTGAATTAGGCACTACTTCTTCACAAACTTCTACTTTAAATTGTTTACCAAATTTAAAGTGTTGCGTCCACTCACCTTCAACTTTTAAGTTCTGACCTTCTTGTACATATGGCATATATCCTACAATTGTCGTATTATTTCCTCCATATTTAAATTTAGCTACGGTATATCCATTTTCCTCATTTTTAAATACTATACCTTCTATAACACCTTTTAGTTCCACAAAAATCTCTCCTATTATTCACTTAAATAATCAATTCATAATATTCCAACATGAACATAAAGACTATATAATACTATATAATAATTATTAAATATATTTGTAAATATTTCAATTAAATTATGCTCTTTTGAATAAATTATACCACAGCTACATCAATAATTGCCAAATATAAAATTTTTGTTCAAAAAAAAGCCGCCCATTCAAGAACGACTCTTCTTAATTATTGACATTACATATTATTATTATTCAACATTAGGCATCTTCAAAAATAATTTGTCAAAATGTTAATACATTAGACTTGCTATTTCTTTCAAATATCTTATAGATACTTTTTGATTTCTTCAACTTTATTTAGTTTTTCCCATGGTAAATCAATATCAGTTCTTCCAAAATGACCATATGCAGCTGTCTGTTTATAAATTGGTCTTCTTAAATTTAATTCTTCAATTATTGCTGCTGGTCTTAAATCAAAAACTTTTTCAATTATATCTACTATTTTTTGTTCTTCAAATTTACCAGTTCCAAATGTATCAACAGAAATTGAAACAGGATGTGCAACACCAATTGCATAAGCTAATTGAACTTCAAGCTTATCTGCTACTCCTGCTGCAACAAGGTTTTTAGCTACCCATCTTGAAGCATATGCAGCCGATCTATCAACTTTAGTTGGATCCTTTCCTGAGAAAGCTCCTCCTCCATGTCTTCCTGTTCCACCGTAAGTGTCAACTATAATTTTTCTTCCTGTTACACCGGAATCACCTTGTGGACCACCAATAACAAATCTTCCAGTTGGATTAATAAAATATTGAGTTTTACCATCTAAAAGTTCTTCTGGAACAATTGGTTTTATTACATTTTCTATAATATCTCTTTCAATTTGTTCATGAGTAACATTTTCAGAATGCTGAGTAGAAACTACAATTGTATCTATTCTAACAACCTTACCATCTTCATACTCAACAGTTACCTGAGTTTTACCATCTGGTCTTAAATATTCTAGAGTACCATTTTTTCTAACTTCTGTTAATCTTCTTGATAATCTATGTGCTAAACTAATAGGCAGTGGCATGTATTCTGGAGTTTCATTTGATGCATATCCAAACATCATTCCCTGATCTCCTGCACCAATTGCTTTTTGATCATTCATTTCTCCCTCTTTTGCCTCTAGCGCTTCATCTACACCCATAGCAATATCATGTGATTGCTCATCAATTGATGTCATAACAGCACATGTATCACAGTCAAAACCATATTTTGCTCTTGTATACCCTATTTCTCTAATAGTGTTTCTAACTACTTTTGGTATATCTACATAGCAATTTGTAGTTATTTCTCCCATTACTAAAACCATACCTGTTGTTACTGCTGTTTCACATGCTACTCTTCCATATGGATCCTTTTCTAAAATAGCATCAAGTATTGCATCTGATATCTGATCACAAATTTTATCTGGATGTCCTTCTGTTACTGATTCTGATGTAAATAATTTTCTCATTTCCGGCTCCTCCCCTACTAATAAAAATAAAAAACCTCTTCGATAAGAAGAGGTAAATTTCCTTCTCTCTTATCTTGCAGCAAATCTGCAGGAATTAGCACCATAATGCAAAGCATCGGTTGCTGGGTTTCATAGGGCCCTTCCCTCCACCTCTCTTGATAAGAGTTCAATAATTATATGAACTATATTTAAATACTTAATTTTAATACTTATGATATATTAGCACTTATGATATATTAGCACAGTTAAAAATAACTGTCAATACGTTTTACACTTAATTAATACTTAATTTTCAATTTGTTAATGTTTCTGATTTACTTTTATAAAATCTAAATTTGAAAGCTTTTTCTATTAATTCAAAGTCATTGCATACTCAACCACAAAGATATAATATTTTACCACTCAACATAAAAAAACACCCTAAGGTGTATTTATGGTGGTGGAGGAGGATGGATTCGAACCATCGAAGCGAAACGCAACAGATTTACAGTCTGCCCCCTTTGGCCACTCGGGAACTCCTCCGAATATGGAGCTGGCAATAGGACTTGAACCTACAACCTGCTGATTACAAGTCAGCTGCTCTACCAATTGAGCCATGCCAGCATATTCATTTCATTATTTTTTATTTATATTATGGTGGAGGAGGATGGATTCGAACCATCGAAGCGAAACGCAACAGATTTACAGTCTGCCCCCTTTGGCCACTCGGGAACTCCTCCGAACATGGAGCTAGCAATAGGACTTGAACCTACAACCTGCTGATTACAAGTCAGCTGCTCTACCAATTGAGCCATGCCAGCATAATTTTATTATTTTTTATTTACATTATGGTGGAGGAGGATGGATTCGAACCATCGAAGCGAAACGCAACAGATTTACAGTCTGCCCCCTTTGGCCACTCGGGAACTCCTCCGAATAAAAAACTAATACATTCAATTTCAAAACATCGCCGTCGTTTGCCGACAATGAATAGTATACAAGTTTAACATTATATTTTCAAGTCTAATATTCTTCATTTAGCAAATTTATTTTAATATTTCTCAATATATCTTTAGTTTTCTCGTGTATAATTATGCAAACATAACATCAATCGCTTTAATATTTTACTTAACTTCAACCGCTGTTTGCCTTCGTTTTAACGTACCTAGCAGAAGTCTCCCATCTTCTATAAGTGGGAGATGAATGCGTAAAAACAACTTGCTCCTATTATTTTATTTTTTTTGTACTAAAATAAAGTCAGCAGTAAATAATATAAATGAGTGATAGTAATGAAATTAGATACAAATAATCATTAAGTATTCTTATAATAAAGAAATATATTCAAAGTCAAGAAAAGAAATGAGGTGAAGGAGTTGCTAAAAGCTTATAAATATAGAATATATCCAAATTCAGAACAAAGATTATATTTAGCTAAAACATTTGGCTGTACTAGGTTTATATATAACAAAATGTTAGCTGATAGAATAAAGTCATATGAAGAAAATAAAGATTTAGATATAAAGAAAGTAAAATATCCAACTCCTGCACAATATAAAAAAGAATTCCCTTGGCTAAAAGAAGTAGATAGTTTAGCTTTAGCTAATGCTCAAATGAATTTAGATAAAGCATATAAAAATTTCTTTAGAGATAAATCTGTTGGGTTTCCTAAATTCAAAAGTAAAAAGACCAATTATCATAGTTATACTACTAATAATCAAAAAGGAACTGTATATATAGAAAATGGATATATTAAGATTCCTAAATTAAAAACTATGATTAAAATAAAACAACATAGGCAGTTCAATGGATTAATTAAATCTTGTACTATATCAAAAACACCAAGTGGAAAATATTATATATCAATATTAGTCGATACTGAAAAGAAACAATTACCTAAAATAGAGAAAAAAGTTGGTATAGATGTAGGGT
>NZ_LTBA01000039.1 GCF_001594005.1 Clostridium tepidiprofundi DSM 19306
AATTTCACTCCTGTTGTTAAAGTTTGTATTCAAAATAATTTATACAACAAAAAGTGAAATTTGTCTCTATTTTTTATGAAATTATTTAATTGTAAATATATGTTATGAAATTTTCTCAACTATAGTTAATAATCTATTTTGTATTCATTATATTTACGATTTGATTTGGATTGCAGTTATAATTCATTACTCAAACTTCGCACATAAAAAAAACGACTTAACCCATTGAAAATACAAGGATTTTGAGCATTTTAATATGGTAAATTCCACTTAAAAATGATATAATGTAAGTAACTACAAATACAAAAAATATCAGTTTTAAGAGGAATAACTCGTATGAACAATATACCACAAAATAATGAAAATGAAAACATATTTATTAAATCTATACCAAATTTTGTTAAACAATTTAAAGGGGCATGGATTATGGGTAAGAAGTGTCAAAAATTTGGTCTATTTTCAACTGTTCCATTTAATCAATCTATTTAAAATTCTATTTATTTATAGTATCCGTACGCCTTTAAAATCAAGTCATTCAGTGGTTTTTATCTATTTGTTTTTCTATATTATTTTCTATTTTTCTTTTCTATTTTTTTGTTTTCCCCTATATCGCAAGAATTCCTTGAGATACAAAAAAGCCATGTAATTCAAGGCATTTTCAGCCCAAAATTACATGACTTTTATTACAGCATATCAATACTCTATATTCTTTTCTATATTTTGTCATTTTCCTAACTAAAGAAAAACCATTTTCACATTTATGGTTTTTATATCTTTTTAACTTAATATGAAAACTTTTTTACCTTCAAAAGCTATACCAAGCTTAATAATATCTTTAATCCCTCTGTCTATAAGTTCTTGTTTATAATTTCTATCCTCTATTTGCTTCAAAGCATTTTTAGCTGCTTTTTCTAAAGTTTCCTTATCATCTTCATCAACCTTTTTAAATTCCAATATTATTCCTTTTTTATTTATATCCCTTGGTATAATCATTATATCGTATCTACCATATCCACTCTCTTTATTGGATTTAACCTCATAATCATCTGAAAGTGCTATAAGTATGCCTAACACAAAAGAATGATACACCTTTTCGCTTTCTTTTCCTGAAACATCAAAATAACTTACTGAATTTAATACAAACTCTCTAAATATCTTACTAAAAATTTTTATATCACCACTAACCAAACTCTTTAACATAACATTAAACTTTTCACTATTTATATTTTCTCTAAACCAAGCTAATATAATATCTTCATATAAATATTTCACTTCTAAATTAGGTATTTGCATGCTGCAATATGTTCTTCCTTTTTCTACCCTTTTATGAACTACTTTTAGATATCCACTAAATAACAAGAAACTCCATGCATTATTAGCATCTGTTTCTATTTCGTGCATTACTATATTTTCATTCACTACTTTTTCAATTTCTTTTCCATTTATTAAATCTTCAAGTTCTGTTTTTAGCTCCGTTCCACCTTTTGCAAGTACTCTTTTTACTAAATCATTACTGCTAGTATTTACCCAATAAGGTTTAAAACCTTCCTTATCATTTTTAATAAAATTTAATATGGACCAAGGATTATATATAACCTTATCTCCAAAATTATATCCATTGTACCATTTTCTTATTTCTTCTATTTCATAATCCTTATTGAAATATTTTAATAATTCTTTTACTTCTTTATATAAAAATCCAAAACTATCACTATAATGATAATTAACTATGGTAGATACTGATAAATTATTAAGTCCCGAAAATATGCTTTCCTTTGCCACTCTAAGTATTCCTGTTAATACCGCTTTTTCTAGAAAATCATTATCCTTTAACCCACCACTTAAAAAATTTCTCATAAATTCAATTACTTCATCATAATATCCATTCATAAAGCCACTTTGTATTGGTACATCATACTCATCTATCAATATAACAACTTTTTCTTTATGATATTTATACAAATACTTAGTTAAAATCTTCAACCCGTTTAAATAAGTTATATAAGATGCTTCACTTTTTAATATATCCATTATTTCTTTTTTTTCATACTCTTTTAATATGTTACTTTCTAAAATATAATCATGTTTTATAAATTCTTCTCTTACAATTCTTTGAAATCCACTTTTGCAATCTTCCCACTTTGAATGCTTTTCATCTTTGAATGTAATATAAATCACAGGATACTTTCCCTGCATCCTCATTATTTCTTCATGTTTATTTATCATTAATTCTTTAAAAAGATAAGAATTATCATGATCACATTTTTCATAAAAATATTTAAGCATACTCATATTAAGAGTTTTACCAAATCGCCTTGGTCTTGGAAGAAGTATAACTTGTGAACCATCCTCAATTATTTCTTTTATAAATAAACTTTTATCCACAAAATAATAATTATCATCAATTATTCTCTTAAAATCACTTATTCCTATTGGCAAGCGTGTTTTCATATAATCCCTCCATATGTTCCTCTTATATTAATTATACCCTAAACACATGGAAAGAAACTACTAAATACATAAAAAAGCCATGCAAATCCAGGCATTTTCAGCCCAAAATCACATGACTTTTATTACAACTTTATTTTCCTTAGTATGATTTTATTATTTTTAGTACAAGTTTATTTTGTTAGCTCAACTTCTTTTCCTAATTAACCGTCCCCTTATTCCTAGAAGTTGTAAAATGGGGAACGGTTCATTAGTAATATTAATAAAGAGGCATGTCCACTTTGCCTCTGCTAAATCATTTTTTCGAATTCTATCTCGTGTAATATAGGGATATTGTCATATCCTAATATCGGAATTTCTGGTTTAATTTTTCTTGATTCATTTACTGCATTAATGTATAATGCTTTCATATTGAATCCACGCTTTTGATAAAATCTTATTGCTCTAACATTGGCATTAGTTGTTATAAGCCATACTCTTTTGCATTTCTGTATTTTGGCAACTTCAATAACCTCTTCAATCAACTTAGTACCAATCCCTTTGTTTTCATATAGATAAATCCATTAAAATTTTAAGAATCACCTTATTACTTATTTCACTATATCTTAAATGAAAACTTACATTGAGGATAATTACTACAAGAAACAAACGACCCGAATTTTCCATATCTTTCAATTAACTTTCCATTACATATTGGACACACTAGTTCACTAACCGTTTTTTCTTGTAATTCTAAACTAGAATAACCAAATCCTGATTTCTCTAAAATCTTTCCATATGTATCTTTTATTTCCACACTTCCTTTTAAATAAAAATACTTACATATCAGTGTAATTATTTTAAAATCATCTGAACTTCCCCATTCCCTAAGATATTTTGCCGTACATTCTATTGATTTCTTATCACCTTTAAGTGCGTATTTGATTCTATTTTTATATGGAATATTACTATTACAATATCTCTTTATTTCTTCCTTATTTTTTATTTTAATTTCACTATTTTCAAATTTTGATTGAATAACCCTTTGTTCAGCTGTTTTATTCAATAACTCAATCCTACGTTTCTTTTCTTGTTCTTTATATAGCAAGCGCTGCTTCTCTTCGTATAAACATTTCTTAGCATAATAATTAGTAAACCTTTCATTTGCTTTTTTATATTCGTCAATGAAATCACATTCTATTTTCCCATTAGTATGAATTGTTATATCATTGAAATTATATGATTTAATATATAACTCTTCGAAGTCATTATTGCTCACATAAGGAGCTGAATATCTCATATTTTTTACAAGTATTAATTTCACATTATCAACATCTAAAAAAACTGCAACTTCATCCAATTCATTAAGCATAACCTGTTGAAAGAACGTAACTTCTACTTGTTTTTCCTTTAATTTCAACTTTTCTTCTTTACCACTAAGAATCCACAAAATGTTTATATTTAAATTTTTGTATTCTTCATGCTTTTCTTGCCAATAAATTATATCTAATTCTGTTCTTTGATACTCAACTGCCAACTTGTCACTATTATTAAATTCTATATATAAATCTGCTCTTCTTTTATTTGAAAATCTATAATTTATTTTAGCATTCGTATCAGGATACTTCTCCTTAAAGTAATGATACAATATCATTTTTCCTTTCTTGTGTTCTTCAGACTCTCTTAATGATTTATTGCTGAAAGAGCATCCATCGTCTTTAGATTTATGTGCAAAGTGAGGTACTCTTTTTCTTGGATCATTAACCTTTAATTGAACTTCTTTACCACATTCCTCGCATAATAGCTCTCCGACTTTACCTGCTATTTTCCATTCCTTCTTAAGTTCATAATTTAATGCATAGTTTGCATTAATAACATCGTATGCACATATTTGTTTCCCCTTATACAAACATGTTTCCATTTTACTCTCCCCCTGATTTTTTGAGTAGCTTCAAAATGTATTAATAAAATGTACCAACAAGCCTCAAATATCCAAACTAGCTCCATTCTCTCTAAGCCACTGTTTTTTCTTTTGATAGTCTGGTATTACCTTATCTACTGTATTCCAAAATCTATCACTATGATCTTTATAAATAATGTGAGCAAGTTCATGCACTACTATATAATCAATAATACTTATAGGAGCAAGAACACACTTCCAATGAAAATTCAAATTTCCTTCATCTGAACAAGATGCCCACCTATTTTTAAGCTCCATAATTCTTATATTTTTAGGATTAACGCCCATTTGCCTTTTATAAAGCTCTATTCTTTCTTGTAACTTCTTTAATCCCTTTTCTTTATAAAATGATTTGAACAATTCATCTGCCACATCAAGTTTTGATTTCCTCAAATAAAATCTTCCCCTGTAAAGTTTTAAATCTTTATCCGTCTTTTCCGTTACCTCAAGCCTATAAGATGAACCAAGATACAAAAATCCTTGACCACTTCTAAACTGTCTCTTCACTCTACTAGCATTCAAATCTTCCCATTCAGCTTTTTTACTATAAATCCAATACATTTTGCCTTCCAGTAATTCCTCAATCTTTTGCATACTAAGATATTCTGGAACTATTAATCTTACATTTCCATCCCGTTCAACAATTAGGCTTGAGGTTTTTCTTTTTCTTCTTATAAGTTCATATTCGATATCTTTATATTTTTCCATATACCAACTTCCTTGTTTAACTTACTAATATATCATGTCTGCTTTTCGCAAGATTTACAAATTCATTTGCAATAAGCTCTTCATTATTTTCTAATATTTCGATATTAGAAAACAATAGTATATCCCCTATATGCCCTTTTAATGCCTCTATTTCTGCAGGCGAACCCCAAAAATTAGTTCTTTTTATCTCTTGTGAAATAAGCCTTACTATTTCACAAGTAATACTCTTTAAGTTTTCTTCATTATCTACAATATTTATATCTTTAAATATTGTATTTATCAACAAATCATAGAAAGGAGCTTCTTTTTCTGGATTAAGCCCATTGTTAGACCCCATTCCCTTTCTACCTTTTTTCATTTCTTCATACAGTTCTTCCATAGCCTTAAATCTTGCTTCCATGTCTTCTGAATATCTTTTTAGTATTTCTTTTAATTTTTCAAGAAAACTATCATATAATGCTGGATCTGTATCTCTTTTTAGGTTAATCTCTTTTCTCATGGCATGTTCCATTTCACTTGCCTTTGCCTTTGGATTCTTATGTTTATCTAGATTTTTTTTGAAATCAACGTCAAATAACTCTAATGGTGGTACTTTATTACTAATACCTTCACTTTCAACATGTTTATTGATAAGTTCCTTTACTTTTTCTCCTACTCCGACCAAATTAACACTGTCGTCTTTAAATCTATGTCTTATTCTTGCTTGTATATGCCCAAAAGACCTCATAGCAAATCTATATTTTTTGTCGATATCTAAATTGATAAGTATATCAAGACTAGAAAGATACCTTTTATAATATACTTCAAATTGTGCTCTTGTTTGAATATTTTCACAAACATCAATACATTTTTCCAACACTTCGTACTGTTTAATTGAGTCCTTTATATTATACAAAACATAATCCTCTATTTCTTCAACACCCTTATTTAAAAACAAATTAATAAGTCTATTATATCTATCCCTAAGAATAGGTTTTTCTGTGTTAATATCAACTATAGTTCTAAATCCATCATCTTCATTTTCATCATCACCACTGTAAATACACAAAGTTTCTTTAAGCTGATTTGAAATACCTATATAATCTACAATATACCCTTTATATTTATTTTTATAAGTTCTATTAACTCTAGTTATAGCCTGGAATAGAGTATGTTCTTTCATAATCTTATCCAAATACATAACCT
Source organism: Clostridium tepidiprofundi DSM 19306 (assembly GCF_001594005.1). Lineage (GTDB taxonomy): Bacteria > Bacillota > Clostridia > Clostridiales > Clostridiaceae > Clostridium_AC > Clostridium_AC tepidiprofundi. Next base: position 6,281 of record NZ_LTBA01000039.1, read on the forward strand.
GCTCTATTGGTGCATCAAACCCAGTAAGAAGCCGATTACATACTATTAAAATACCAATTCCTGTTTCAGGCTTTTCATAATTATATTCTTTTTTAAAGTTACTTATAGCATTTAATTTCTTTGATTCCTTTGAAAGCCTAACCATATCGGCAGGGTCATTAGTCTCATCGGAAATAACTATTGCTGTTTTCAGAAACTTTAATTTCTTAATTAATTCATCATTTCTCATATAATCATTTTCAAGTTCTATAATCTTTTCTTCAATAGCTTTATCTATGAATTTCTTATACTTTACAGTCGCAATTTTATTTACACATACTACTTGAGCTTTAAATCCATCTATCAATATTTCTGAAACATAATGATCAACAATATCTTTTGATACAGTCTTTATATGGTCATCACTTTCAAGAAAATTCTTATAAGTTCCATACCTTTTATTTATTTCTTGAATTTCTTTTTCCGATTTATCCTTAAATAACTCGCTAAACTCAAATTCAAATTCTTTTTCTTTTACCAACTTAATCTTATCTTTTCTTCCCACATACAATATTTGTAATGTAGCTCCATCTTTAACTGAATCTTTAGCTCTATATTTATCTATATAATCTCCAAAAATATCAACAGTCTTCTTTTTATGCCTATCTGTAATAAGTGGTGTTCCTGTAAAAGCTATCTTTGTAGAATTAGGAAATGCCTTAAACAAATTTCCTGCTAATCCAAAAGGATTGTTTTGTGTTCTATGTGCTTCATCAATTAAAATAATAATTCTTTCAGAATCGTTTATCACACCCAATTCTTCAATCTCTGGCAACATATCCTCTTCAAATATTCCAGCTTCGATAAGGTTATCTGCTAATTTTTTCTCTTTCATCTTATCCCCAAACTTATGCATCATAACAAGAGTAAGGTCTGAACTATTTCCCGACAATTTAGGCTTTAATTGATTTGACCTTTCTATATAGTGAACAGTTTCACCTGTAAGTTTTGCTGTTTCTCCTAACTGTTCCTCAAGGTCTGTTCTATCGTTTACCATAATAATCTTATAATCCTTTAGCTTATCCATAAAACGCATTTGTCTTACCAAGAAAACCATAGTAAGACTTTTCCCTGAGCCTTGAGTATGCCATATAACACCACTTCTATCCAAATAATTATCTCCATTTAAAAGTTTATCAATAATTTTTTGAACTGCCCTAAACTGCTGATATCTACAAACTATTTTTATTTCCCTTTTAGCACTTACAGGTTTAAAAATCGTAAAATGCTTTATTATTTTCAATAAATTTTCTTTGTTAAGCATTCCTTGTATTAATATCTCTTGAGAACGAACTTTTCCTAATGGAGCATCAAAGTTTTCAAACCTTTTAGGATAAATGCTCTTCCACTCTAAATAATGCTCATAATTAGATGAAATAGTTCCTACTCTTGCCTCATCTCCATAGGTTGATATCATAAATTGATTATAATAGAAAAGAGCTTCTTCCCCTTCTTTTTCTCTCTTACCTTCTGTATTTAGTCTTCTGTTTTGGTATCTCAATAACTGCCTTATGCCTTCTTCCATAGCATCAGATGCAAAAGAAGAAGGTACTTTACATTCAATAACTACAACAGGTATACCATTTATAAATAGTACAATATCAGGTATTATGAATTTTTTAGCTGCCCCTACAGTATCTATCCTAAACTGATTTATAGCAAGAAAGTGGTTACTCTCTGGATTTTCGAAATCAATAAGTTTTACAGCCGGATTTCCCTGACCTGTAACCTCATTTTTATCTACCCTTGGTTTTGTTTCAATTAACAGTTCTGTAATAGCTTTATTAGTTTCTATCAAACTTGGTAATTTCACCTTTGTAATCATGTTATATAATTCATCAAGCTGCTTGTCTGTAAGCCATTCTACTCCATTATCTATTTTATTTATTTTTTTAACCCACTTTTTAAATTCTTTTTTTATAACTATCTCTCTAAAATTGTCACGAAGACTAACTTTTGGGTCTTGTGGTATGCATTTTTCCCCATGATTTATAATTGTCCAGCCTAAGCTTTCAAGCTGTTCTAAAAATGGTTTTTCAACCAATAAATATTCACTCATAATAAGCCCCCCATACTTACATTATTCCTCTACTTTCACCCTCACTTTTCCTGTTAGTAAATCTTCCATAAGCCCTGATTTTAATTTTTTTAGTTTTTCTAGGTATTGTTGTTCTTTTTCTATTAGTTGGTCTTGTTTTGATAATATATTAATAATTTGTTTTTGTTCATCTTGCATTGGAAAACAAATTGGTAATTTATAAAAATCACCATGATTTAAATCTGGTATTGTTGTGGTTCCAGCATATACACTTATTAAATTTTGTATAAAAAATATATTAAGATAATAATATAAATAATCTCTAATAACCTTACTTTTATCAAAATCAATTAGAAAAAAATTGTTATGAAAAACCCCTTCCACATTTGTTATTACCTGACCAGTATTGCCTGTCCTTGTCATTAGTATATCCTCTTTTTTACACACTACACTTTCTTTAGGATTTTCAATGTAAAATAAATTCGTTTCATCTTGAATATCATTCAAATATTGTACAGTAATATAAACATATCTATTTTCTCCCTCTTTTTTATATCTATTATCAATGGCAATCTGGAGACCTTGCCTAACTCTTGATATTTTATCAAAAGTTTTATATTCCCAATCCTTCGGTATCCTACCAACACCCTCAACTTCTTTAAATTCTGTTTCTTTTACCCATTTACTATCTTTAAATCTTATCTTTCCTATAAGAAGGTCATCCATAAGACCATTTTTTATCTTTTTATATTTTTCTATTGTTTGTTCTGTTTTTTCTATGTTTTGGTCTAGAGTTGAGAGTATTCGGGCTATTTTTTGTTGTTCTTTCAACTCTGGAAATAATCCTTCAACTTTTTTTATTTTTTCTTTATTTAAAGTTGCCCCTTTTATTGCTTGGTCTACTTCTTTTAATAAGTTCCATTGTTGTAACCCATAATACAAATAAACATTATCTGCTTCAAATTTACTCTTCTTAATAAATCCAGCTATAGCTTCATTCGTATATAAATCTTTCCCCGCAAAAGCAACTCTACCAATAGACAATTTAAAACTCATCAATACTGTTCCTTTAGGAATTCGTTTTACATTTGAATTTTTAACTCCACAATTAGTTAATTTTTCTCTTGTTTCAGTAATTTCTCTTTTATTTAAATCTGATATAGCTACCCATAAATTTCCCCCATAGCTTTTACTATACCAATATTTGGATTCTTCTCTGCTAGGTGTTCCTCCAATAACTATTTCATATATCTCTCCTAAAGTGTTTTTCTCCCATCCCTCAGGTATTTGCCTTATCTCTTCCACATCATCACCCCCATACTACACTTCATCATATCCAAGTTCTTTTAAGAAACCATTTAGTTCATTTCTTACCTTTTCTCTCTCTTCCAGTATACTATTAAGAGATATCTTATAATTATTCCAAAGATTTTCTACTACTCTTATAACATTTTGAAGCTCATCTTGTAGAAAGGATTTCATAATTTCATTTAATCTTCTATAGAATCTATTTAGTACAATTCCTTCTACTTCTGTTTCTGAAACCTTATTAGCTGCACCAGTAAGAAGGAGATTTAACACGTTATATTCCGATTCTTTTATCTTTTTATCATCTAATAATTTATCTAATATACCTTCTCTTTCATTTTCTATAAGGTCATATATTTTTTCATATTTTGATAGTGTAAATCCACTAATTTCTTTACTTTTGATTTTTTCTTTAAGATCACTAAGTTGTAAATCAATTAGTTCACCCATTGTTAAAAGATTTGAAATCCAGCCTGATGCTGCTACAGCTTTTAAATCATCTTTTATTTCATCATAATGAGAAACAAATACTCCCTCTAGTTGATTTATATCAAGCGATTCATAGGTAATAAATGTATCTGTAAAAGACTTCATAAGTTCGTTCTTAACCTTTATTACATCTTTTACATTATCAAGACTAGCTATCTTTGTTTTAGCGTTCTGCCACCAGTTTATTAGTTCTTTATTTATGTTAGCTCTTTTAGTAGCTACATCTTTGTCATTTTCAATAAATTCCTTTATATCTTCTTTTTTATTTATGTTATCTATAAATTCAAAATATTTTTCGTTTCTTTTTTTAAACAGTTTAAGAATATCAAAGCCTTGCTTTTTACATAACTCTATATTATTTAAAACTTCTTCTCTAGGAACCCCACCATATATATGTGCTGTTACATCATTTTTTTCTGCATCATCTGAATTATCTACATATCTTCTAATATTCAGATTAAAATCTTCCTTTCGTATATCTTCTATTGTTACTAGTTTTGAATATTTAGGAATTTCTACTTTATTTTCGTAAGTATGAACAATCTTTTGAATATCCTGTGGTCTTAATGTGTTTTGATTCTTTCCTTCTTTATAATCTTTATCAGCATTTATAAACAATATTTCTTTTCTATCCTTTACTCCTTCCATGTTTATAACAACTATACATGCTGGTATTCCTGTACCATAAAATAGCCCTGATGGTAATCCTATGATAGCTTCAATTAAACATCTACCATCTTTTGTTATAAGTCCTTCTCTGATATCTCTTTCCTCTCCACCTCTAAATAATACACCATGAGGCAATATACACGCCATTTTACCGTTTTCTTTAAGAGATGCTACCATATGTTGCAAAAACATAAGGTCAGCTTTTTTACCATTTTCCGGTGTATGACCAAATTCAAATCTTTCATCATGCTCAATCTCTTTTTTAGAATAATTTTGTGAAAAAGGTGGATTAGCAATAACTCTATCAAATTTCTTTAACTCTCCATTACTATCAAAAAATTGTGGATGAGCGAGCGTATCCTCATTTGCTATATCAAATTTAACAATATCATGAAGAATCATGTTCATTTTACACATAGACCATGTAGAACCTGCAAGTTCTTGACCATATAGAAATATATCTCTTGCATCTCCTCCATTTTCCTCAATATACTGTTTACTTTGAATAAGCATACCACCTGACCCACATGTAGGATCATATATTTCATGTCCTTCCTGTGGCTTTATTATTTTAACTAAGCAAGACACTATTTCTGATGGTGTATAAAACTCTCCACCTTTTTTCCCTGCTGAACTAGCAAAATATTTAATAAGATACTCATAGGCCGCTCCCAATAAATCTGGAGCTTCAAAATCTTCATTTTTCATTGGTATTTCATTAAATACATTTATAAACTCTATTAATGTAGAATCCTTCATTGCTGTTTTTCCAACTTTTTTAGTAAAATCTATACCTTTTAAAACTCCCTCTAATTTATTAATATTTGCTTCTTCTATAGCTGATAAAGCTGCATTTAATTCATCCGCAACATCTTTTTTAACATGGGCTATTCCTTTATTTTGACCATTTTCAACATAGCTCCATCTAGCTTCTTTAGGTACAAAAAAAGAATCACTATATCTTGCAGGATTTTCTAATTGTTTTTGAATTTTTTCCTCATTCCATCCTAATTTTTCATATTTCTTTCTTAGTTCATTTTGTTTTTCTGCAAACCTATCTGATAATCTTTTTAAGAAAAGCATGCCAAATATGTATTCCTTATATTCACTGGCTTCCATCTTACCCCTTAACACATCTGCTGCTTTAAATAATTTACTCTCCAATTTTGACAACGATAACTTACTGCTCATCTATGTAATCCCCTTCCGAAGCTATATTTTCTATCTAGTTAGTGTTTAATATAATGTATCCTTACAAATCATATTATATTAAATACTTGATTTAATTATATGCTCTTACACTAGTTTTTTCAATAATTGTAAACAGTATCTTTCCTGAAACTTAGGAACTATTAAATTATAGGATCGCTTTATTTCTATTTTCTTATCAGAAAATAGAGGAGTTCTATTCTAAACTGGAATATGAAAGTTTATATTTCAGTTTCTTGTATGTATTCTGTTCTTTTGCTTTTTTTAATTATTCTACACTCTCCATTATCCCACTTTACATCTCCATATATTCTGTATCCAATAGAACTTTCTTCTTCATATTTAATATAATCTTCATACTCATCTTCTCTTTCAATATACTCTTCCATTCTTTGTTGCTCTGCCATCCGATCATATACATCACCATTCAATTCTTGATATAGTAACACATTTTTTTCTATTCCTTTAACAAAATGTCCATTTTGAAAAAAACCTATCATTTGGGTTTTTTGTTTAGTACATTTTACTCCTTCTCCATTATATTTTCCATTTTCAAAACTTCCACAATACTCTATAAGCCCATTTTTATCATATTCTTTTCTTCTTCCTTTTATAAATATATCATTATCATATTCTCCATCAGAATATGGCTCTTCTGATTGTTTCTGTGAAAAAACTATGCCTTTAACTCTTTTCCCCTCTTCATACATCATTTCAAGATACTTTTCTCCATTGCTATAATATTCATACCTCATTCCTTTAACAAAATTATTATTATCAAACTCCCCATCATATCTTATCTTACCATTTTCATTATATATCTTACCTTCTCCGCTTAAATTATCATCCTTAATTTTACCATTATACCATATAATATTTCTATTAGCATAAATTTTGATAATATTATCCACACTACTTTTCATGTAATTACTACTATTAATAAATACTATTCTTTTTATCTTTTCAAAAATCCCTTGATATTCAATATTTAATATTGATTGTATATCCTCTATATTCAAACCTTCATATACATAATCTAAATAATTTTTATCAAAAACCTTACTTCCTATTCTTTTCAATTCTTCATCTAACTCAGAGTCCCATTTAACCTCTAATAACTCTTTTAGTGTCAATAAATCTCCATATAACTGATATATTTGACTCATATCTTTGTTTTCTAATTCATCCTTCATTACTGAAACATTTTTAATCCATTCATTACTAAAATATAGTCTTTTGGGAATCGTTACTTTTTTACCAATAATTCTTCCTTCATATAAATTTTTTAAATCCTTTAATCCTAACAACAAATCATAATACACTATCAAAGCATTTTCTTTCAGATAACTTTTTTCTTTATTTTCATCTTTTTTTCTAAGTTCTTCTGATATTTCATTACTTTTGATACTTGTCTTCCATATAAAATAACTAAACAATGCTGTAACTACAGTTTGCAGAAAATATATAAATAGTACTAAATAATCATTAAGTTTAAATGAATATCCCTCTGTTTCTATCCAAACTGTATTCCAATGAACTGGGATTAAACTTACTACAAGAAAATTCAATTTAATAATTGCTATAGATATACTTATCAATACAAAAGGACAAAAGAAAACCAATATAGCAAGCAACCCCTTGTGTTTCTTCATAAATTCTACAATTTTATTCATCATTCTATTCCCCCTTACCAACCTATTCTTCTTAAACTTCTTCTAAATATGTTATTATGAACATCGCTTAGTTTAACTTTACCATCAAATTCAAAAATAACCAACAGATAATCAAACTTAATTCCTTAACCATTTCCCTAATTTTTTAATAAATAACTTCTATTACAATATTAATTGCTTTTAATAAAAAAAAGCCATGCAATTCGATGCATTTTTAGCCCAAAATCACATGACTTTTATTACAAGTTTATTATACTGTATTTTATACATATTTATTAGACCAAATGTAATTGAAAACCTTTCTTGTTTTATTTTTTATTCTATACCTATCCTATTTTAAAAAATCAAAATAATATTTATAAGAAATATTATTCTTTATCTTCAAATACTTCGTACCAAAGTAACTGATTCTCATTACAACATCTATTCTTGTCGACTTGGATTATCTTTAATCCCTCACAAGACTCTAACCTTAACTTCTTTTTATATTCAGTTTCAACTTTTTTCGAACTTTGACTACCATTAGGAGCATAATGCAATATATATACCATTTTACCTTCATCTTCGATTAATGCTCTAAACATTCCATTTATATGCCCATCATCTGAATTAAAAGCAAATCCACAAACACATATTATATCGGCATCTTTGAATTTGTTAAATATATCAACATATCTTTCAGACATTTTTACTGATGTTAAAGGTTTAATCCCACTTTGAGTAAATAAAAAAGGTACAATTATATGATTTTTTTCATTGTTTTCTTCTTCCGATACTATCTTATTTAGATATGGATCATAAAAATCATTTACGGAACCATTCAAATAATATACTTTTTCTTTAGTTATATATTCTATAAAATCATTATAATTAGTTGTTCCTATAGCCGATATTTTATATTTTTGTTTTAATTTCAACACATCATGATAGTAACCATTTCCATTATCAATTTTATTCTTATTTTTTTCAGCAATTGACATTATATATCTTCTAACTGTATATAAAAAGATAACAATTTTACTGAATTTAGCCCAATCTGTTTTAGGATTATAAAGGTATCTCCAATTAGAGTCCAAAAGAGTTTGATAATCTAATGCTCTTGAAAAAATATCCTCTAAAATTAATCTGCCAAATTCTAGAATGATTTCTTCATTTGACTTTAATTCTTTTAAATCTTTCTCTTCACTTTCAATAATTAATTCTAATCCTTTTATACCCGTACCTGTATAATCTAAAGAAAAGATAGCACCTAAATCATCAAATAAATCCATAGTATCAGGACTTTTTTCAAAAATGCCATCATTCAATCTATGTACAAGTTTTTCTCCTAAAGAACCAATTAACAACTCTAATATTGTCCTCACTATTTCTTTTACTTTCTTTTTAAATTCAAATTCTATATCTTTCTTTTGTAATATTTTTAATAATGCAGAAAAGTAATCTGTTCCAAAAATATTATTAACATCATCCCCCAGTATGTTATTTAATCTAATCTCTTGTGAAAAATTAAATTTACCTACTTCACTTCCTATCACTTTTTCTAAAGCATCATTAATATTAATTCCTTTGTTTTGTAATTCATATACTATTGCTGATACATTATCGTCAAAATGATTCATGTAATCTATAATGATATTTCTTTTATTTTCTAAACTTCCTTTAACTAATGATTCATATTGCCCTTTTGTAAATGCAGTTCTTCTTTTCTCTAAAAAATTATCTGGCAACCAATTAGCATATAAAGACTGTTTGTCTACTTTTTCCATTTTCTCTTTCAAAGTATTTTTGTCCTTAGTTGTATCCATTTTGAAAATATCTAATGCAAATTTACCACCTGATGGTAATCCATATGAGCATTCTGCTCCCGCCCCAAAGAATAATGCAATATTTTTCATATCATTCACCAACCCAAATATATTTAAATAAATTGAAAAATCATTTTTTTCAATTTATTACATCTTCAAATTAATTATATATTAAACAAAACCTAGAAACAATATTATAACTATTCTTTCCAATCCTTAATTTTATAAATTATATAAGTGGCATACTTTCATCAGCAAATTTAAAATAAACACAGATTAGAAACAATGAGAAAAAAATACCCCCAATGCTATATAATATAGTCAGATCTGAGCAACCGACTAAAAAGCAAAGGTGGAAGTCCAATGAAGAACATAAATAGTTGTCATATACAAAATGGAATTGTAAGTACCATAAGTGTTTGCTCAAAATGTAGAATGCACAACGGTTAGCAGACTATTCAGTATATCTTAAAACATTTGCAAGTACCATGCCCTTATAGGACTAGAGCAAACCACCCGTTTTACGGATAGTTGTAATTTTAGTTTTCTGTATTATATTGTATAAATTATTCAAATTAATCTTCTCTGTTTACTTGTTTACTCAAATAAATTCTTCAAAGCAATTAAGAATATAAAGAAATTTTTGAATTAATATAGAATATTTAGTAAAATAATAATATGATTAAACCACAATAAGCTATGGATAAATTCCAAATATACAATATATAGTATTTATGAAATTGATTCTTATGCATATATAGTGATGAGTTTCTATTTAAAATACTTTCTATGGGATAACCATAATATATCAAAATTATGTTAGAAAGGAGTTATTTTTAAAAATGAGTGAAAAAATAATCAAATCACTAATTAATGTAATTGTTTTATTAGGAATAATTTTTGTATTAATTAAAGCTATAATAAAAATTACAACTTATATACTTAGAATATTTATCAAAGCTTTTTGGTGGGTATTAAATTTGTTGTTCAAGCTAATACTTATAATTACTGTTGTTGAAATTCTTAGTATGTTATGTACTATTATAGCTTTATTGGTAGTGTCTAAAGCAAATAAAATCAGAATAAACCAAATTTGGAATTACTTAAAAAATGAATATAGTTTTAATAAAGTGGAATTTTATAAAAATTTATTAATTCCCTTTAACATTTGTATCAAAATAATTAAATTATACAAAAAAAATGATATCAATGATTATTATAATGAAAAAAAATTAAATCAGCTTGTTAAAACTTTACCATCAGATAGTTCAAAAAAACTAGAAAGTTGTGCAAAGGTAATTAATGATTTACGAGTTGAAAAATATTCTCTACTGGTATCAAGCATTTATGATAAAAAACACGAACAGACTTATACAACTATATTAGATACAATAGTATGTATTTGTGAAAATTACAATGTAGAAGATAAAAATAATTTTAATGAAGTTAATAAAATTATTGATAAAACATATAAATATTTTAATGACTTGTACTCAAATATTGTTGAAATGCATGAAAAAGGACAAAACGAAGAATTGACAAAGATATCAACTAATTTATGTAATAATTTAGACAAGTTGTGTACATTTAATGATTTATTTAAGTCAGAAAAAGTAAGACAAGTTTAAATAATAGTATATTCAAAAAACTGTGGAGTGTTATTAATACTAAAAATAAAAATTAAAATTAAACAGTTATTGTAAGGATATTTATGATTATTTTCAATAAAGTTTTACTCAATTAGATGTTTCTCTTAAGACTTATAAATTTATTCTACAATGGTGCTATATCAATAAAATTATATAGTATAATAGATTTTGTACTACATAAAAAAAGGAGGACACACTAATTGACACAATATAATAACTTTAATAAAGTATCATTAAATAATTTAGACACTTTACATAAAGTAATACGAACAGTGAATCTAAATCATTTAACTCTACAACAATCAAATTTTAAATGTACTAATGGAGTTTATTATCCACTTTTAAATCGCGGTAATATTGTAAGATGTGAATTTATAGGAATAGGTTCTGAAATTGATGATACTCATTATGCTATTGTTTGGGACTGCCCTCTTAGCTCAGAATCAATTACAGTAATACCAATAACAAGCAAATTCGTTGAAGAGAGTAAACGTACATTCTGTTTAGGTACAATAAATAACTTTTTTACTGATAAAAATAACACAGTAATAAAGCCAAGCTATGTTTATCTCAATAAAATAAAAGAAGTATCTCGAAAAAGATTAACACCCTGGGTTATTCCTAATAGTAATCCAACTCAACTTGTAACTTTAAGTAATACTCAAATTGATAGAATCAAGGATGCTATAGCTATAACATATCTCGATGAAGAATATATAGTTGGAAAGCTTTGTTCCACAGGACTACAACTACCTATAGCTTATGATAATGATTTATTAACATCAGGGTATAGAAGGCTTCTATCTATATCTATTGATAAATCAGATAATAAACAACATAAAATTAAAATAGACTCAACTAATTCTGTATTTAATTTAAAATGCTTTTATCCACAGTACGATAACTCTGTAAAACCCTTATGTAACTTGATTAAATATCACAAGAATCACTTTACATTTAGGGAAAATATCCTAAAATCATTATTCTCTAATAACCCCAACAAGGTCAATGAAGCTAAACAAATAATTATGCACTTTTACAATAAATTCAAGAACAACTTAACTACTTAAAAATTTTAAATACTCCTCAGCTCTAAAGATTAAAAATTCTTCGCATTAAAATGTTATAAATATGTATATGTACTCAACGAATATTATTAGTGGAATACTAATTTATATTGTTTGAGGAGGTTTAAATAATTGAGGAAGACTAGA
>NZ_LTBA01000040.1 GCF_001594005.1 Clostridium tepidiprofundi DSM 19306
AACTATTGAAGATATTAACTACTTAAATAAACGTACACAAATACGTTATTTATGATATATAAATTGTACTATGGAGGTGATAAAAAGTAAAGATTATTATAAAAATTTTTAACAATTATTAAAAAAAATATGCTTAGTCTTTTTTTGAAAAATCATATGTAATTAAGTGTAAAATTTGGCATTTAATTTTTGCTTGATAGATAGATCAAACTAGATTTTGCTCTTTAGAGCTGGAGGTATAATAAAAATATTTGACAAATATAAAATATGATGATATAATAAATTATAGCTTAAATTGATAGTAAACAGAATAACATAGATGTTTTTGATTAAGAATGGTGCTCATGGGTAGAAGTATTATCCTAATTTAAAAAGTATTTGTTATGAGTATTACAGGAATTTAAGAAAAAAATTAGGAGGTACGTTTATATGAGCGGAACAGTAAAATGGTTTAATGCAGAGAAAGGTTTTGGATTTATTACAGGAGAGGATGGAAAAGATGTATTCGCACATTTTTCTCAAATCAATACTGATGGATTCAAAACATTAGAAGAAGGCCAAAGTGTGACTTTTGATTTGGCACAAGGTCATAAAGGCCCTCAAGCAGAAAATATTACTATTGTAGAATAATGAATATTTTTAACCTCATGTTATTTAATTAGCATGAGGTTTTTTAGTATACTTTAATACGTACTATCTGTTAATTCATTAAATAGTTAATATGTAATTTTACATATTAATGAAATAGATTTTTAATAATAGCGTGGATTGAATTTAAGATTAGGCTTATTAGGAGATATTGGAGCTTTGGTGTTATAGAACTGCAATAGCAGAAAAATTGAAAGGAAAACATAATACATTTAACCATTGTTTTTAGCAGTGAGGTAGAGGAAGTTATTAAGAAAAATAATGTCTTTAAAAGCTATACGGACATCATCTTATCTTTGAAGCACTATTCAAATCTCAATCTGTTTATTATAAAGAACGACGGTATCAAGAAAATTATATCTATACTGAGTACTTTAATAGCGATGTTTAACAACTCTACAGTTTGACGAATTGGATGCCGGTATTTTTGAATATTTGCTTGGTGAGCTTCTTTAGATTATCAGCGAAAGTGGAAAAGGACAACTAATATTTACTTCTCATAATTTAAGACCACTTGAAATGCTGGATGCAAATTCGATTATATTTACAACAACAAATCCAAAGAATCGGTATATGCGATTTACGAATGTGAAAAGCAACAATAATCTGAGAAAGTTGTATTATCGAAGTATTAATCTTGGAGGACAAAAGGAGGATGACTGATGAGAACTAAAAAGGTTATTCTATTTATCGTAGAAGGTGTAACGGATAAAACGTCTTTAGGTGGAATTTATTGATAAATTGGTTACGTAAAGTAGTATTTATCAATATGACTTTACCACCAATATGTCTTGTTTTGTGGCAATACAACTTTTAGACTTTTTATGCTAAAATAATCAAGAGATTATACAGTGAGGTGTTTTAAAATGAAGAAATTAATAAAAGTTGTAGGTGCTATCATTGAAAATGAAAACAATGAAATTCTATGTGCTCTTCGTTCTCCAAGAATGTCTATTCCAAATATGTGGGAGTTTCCTGGCGGTAAAATCGAAGATAATGAAACATTTAAACAAGCTATTGAAAGAGAAATAAAAGAAGAACTATCTTGCAAAGTTGAATTTATTGATGTTTTTAATGATAATATTCATGAATATGATAATTTCATAGTAAATTTGATTACTGTTAAATGCCGCTTGGTAACTGGTACTCCTAAAATAAGTGAGCATTCAAAATTAATATGGTTGCATAGAGAAAATTTACTTTCTTTAAAGTGGGCTCCTGCAGATATTCCAGCTGTAAAACAGCTTGTAGAAGAAAAAGGCATAGCAAAATAATGCTATACCTTTTTTGTGAATTCTGTATATAAATGCATAGGAATTTCATTTTCCAATTTTATTTTAACAGTTATAGGTTTTTCGCCCTCATACTCTATTACATCACCTTTACCAATATAAATATAAGGCTGGGAGACTCTATCGATTTGCTTATACTTTCTTACGAAAATATGAAGATTAATTCCTCTTTTTTTATTAAATATTATATTTTGTCCTCTTTCTGATTTTTGAGAAGTACTATTAGGACTTTGCCATTGAAATTCTTTACTATTAATAAATTTATCTTTATAATTTATACTTTCTTTAATACACTCTTCCTTATGTAAATCTACAAAAATAAAATATTCTTTTCCATTTGTTATTAAACCACTTCCCCTAAAGGAAGTATGGATTTTAGTGTAATTTGAAAGTAAAGCTACATCTATCATTTTATACTGTTCAAATATTTTGAAAAATGGTACTCCATAATATTTACTTCCAAACTCTTTTTCATACCTTATGAGAGCATAATTTACAACATCTTCAATATATATTCTATATTTAGTATTATGTATTACTTTCTTAAAATTCCATGTACAACTTAATACTGTACCATTAAGTTCAAAGCATTTAATATTACTTTTAACTTGATTTGAATCATAATAATCTTGATTTAAGAACTGAAAAGCATGTAAAATACTAGTATTATCAACATGTTCAATATGTTTTAATATTTCATTTCTAGCTTGTTCTAAACTTATTTCTTCATGATTTAGTAAATACTTAATGATACTAAATTCATATACTCTTTTTATAGGTAACATACTTGAAAGTTCTTTAAGAATTTTAAAAAAAACTTCATCTTCTAATAATTTTTTTAGAGCTTCATTCTTTTCCATCTTAGCAACAAACTCAATGTAAGTTTTTTCCTTATTTAAAAATATTAAAGGATCTATTGCTCCATCATATTTTATATAATCCATAAGATAATACGGAGCTTTACCACCGTTCATTTTCTTAAATTCTAGATATTCTTCCCGTAAATACTTCATTGAATTAAAATTTTCTTCAGTTAACTGTTTTAATATTCTTTCTTGAGAAATTCTATCCATATGAATATTTGTACACCCTGGTATATTACTAAATTGAGTAGCTACAGCTACCTTTAAGCTATCCTTATCGTAATACCTTGAACCATTTAAAGCTATTGCTATTAAAAATGCTTTATTATGATTTCCTATAAAATCTAATACGGTTAAGAAAGACTTTTCTTTATACTTTCTAAGACCTCTACCAAGCTGTTGTATGAATATTATAGGTGAATTAGTTGGTCTAAGCATCAAAACCAAATTAATGGATGGTATGTCCACTCCTTCATTAAAAACGTCTACAGTAAATATAAATTCTAAATCATCCTCATTTGATTCTAATTTATGTATATAATATTCTCTTTCATCAGCGGAAATTTTTCCTGTTAAACATACACTTTTTATACCTCTTTTATTAAACTCATCAGCCATATACTTAGCATGTTCAATACTAGCGCAAAAGCCTACCCCTTTACGTTTATATCCGTCATATCCATAAAACTCTATTTTTTCAATTATAAACTCAACTCTTTCGTTAACCTTTAATCTTTTGGTAATTTCATCTATATTTTGAAGATTTACATCACTTAAATCAACACTCTCAATGTCAGTTATACCAAAATAATGAAAAGGTACAACTAATTCAAGTTCTAATGCCTCCCTAAGTCTTACTTCTAAAGCAATGTTATTTCCAAAAATATCAAATATATTTCCGTTATCACATCTTTCAGGTGTTGCAGTCATACCAAGTAAAAATTTAGGTTTGAAATAACTCATAACTTTCTTATAAGATTGACTAGAGGCGTGATGAGCCTCATCAATAATTATATATTCAAAATCATGTGGACTAAAATTTTTAAGATGATTATTCATCGATTGTACAGTAGAAAATAAATAATCTGCATTTATTTCCTTAATTTTACCGGTTAAAATTCCTGTATATTTATCTTTATTCTTAACTAACTTCTTAAATGTTTTCTCGGCACTTCTTAATATTTCTTCCCTATGAGCTAAAAATAACATTTTTTTAGGTTTGTAACTCATAACATCAAAAGCTGACATGTAAGTTTTTCCAGTACCGGTAGCGGCAATAACCAAAGCTTTATTTTCACCTGAAGCTCTTAATCTATTCAAATTTTCCATAGCTCTCTTTTGCATTTTGTTAGGTTTAATTAATTCATAATTGCTAAATTCTAATTTTTTATTAACTTGAGCTTTTTTAATTTGTTTAAGAAAATTGCTATAGCTATTAAGAAAGTCATTATCCACAACGGAAGTCAATTCCCATAAGTTTAAATACTCCTCTAAAACCTTTCGGGTAAAGCTATTATCTTTTTTAGAAATAATACTAACATTCCACTCAATATTACTCTTTAATGCTCTCTGCGTAATATTAGAAGAACCTATAATAATCTTGTATTCCTCTTTATTTTCAAAAATATAAGCTTTAGTATGAAAACCCTTTTCATTAGAAGCCACAAAAATCTTCAAATCAATATTTTTGAATTTTCGTATTCTTTCAAGAGCTTTCGGTTCAGTAAAATTAAGATATGTAGAAGTTACTATTTTACCACTAACACCTTTTTCTTCAAGTTCCTTAAGGCTATCTAGTAGAAGTTGAAGTCCACTAAAATTAATAAATGCCACACTAAAATAAAACTTTTCACACTGACTTAAACATTCCTTAAGTTCATATAAAAGATTCCCCTTTTCTGAATTTACTATTAACTTATTATTTACTAGAAATTCAATATTTTCTATCTCTTTATTTTTAAGATCAACAAAACTAATTTGCTTCTCTTTACTAATGTCTATATTATTTAGTATTAAATTCATAAAATCCCCCACTTCAATATATACATAAGAAAGCTCTAACCAATTGGCAAACTATAATTGTAATCCAGCCTTAATTATACCATAATATTAAAGATTTTGTTTTTAGTGGACTAGAGTTTTCAGCTGAAGTGCCGATGTTTTGTTGTTTTACTTTAGCAAAACGAGTTCACTATTGTGATAATTAATTTGTGGTTAATTTGAAAAAGGTTATAATATTGCTTATTTGCATAACACGCGTTAGAATATTGTTAAAACATAGAATGTAAGGGGGTGTAACTGTTGGCTTAATAAAAGATTTTAGATAAGGTTATTTTGAATAATACATATGAGTCAACAGAGAGTGTATGTATGGAGTTATAGCATGTTTTGATAATAAAACGGAAGAATATATAAAAAATTTGTGGAAAGTATTAGTTGAAAATAATATTTCCTACTATTCAGAGGAAGAAGAAAATAGAAGACCACATATCACTATTGCAGATTACAATTGCTTAGATGAAAAAGAATTCATTAAGGACATGGATAAGTTATATAGTTTTAAGTCAAGAGTTCAAATTAATTTAGGTGTTTTAGGAAGTTTTTTAAATTCAAGGACATTATTTGTAGCACCAACTTTGTCAAAAGAATTGTTAAACTTTCACCATGAGCATCATGAGTGGTTTAAAAAATATAACGATGAACCAGATTCATTTTATCTTCCAAGTAAATGGATTCCACATTGTACTATCGCTAATAGATTAAGTCAGGAGAAATTGGTAGAAGCATTTAATTATTGTTCCCAAAATATGGATGTTATTAAAGCACAAATAAGTGAAATATCTTTGATAAAAGTTGAATATGAAAACAATAAAAGTGTTGGAGTTTCTACTGTTTTTTCAAAGAAACTAAAATAGATTTTAAAAATAATTATTTAAACATTATATTAAGCGAGTTGATTATCCATAAAATATGATAATCGATTCACTTGATATATTTTTTTGATTTAAAGTATTTATTAATTTTGTTTTAAACAAATTAATTACAATAATACTTAGTATTTGCACATATACAAAAAATATACGGACAAGTCATTTAATATGTTGTAATTTATGTAAAACAATGGTATGATGATTTTGTTTCATGTAACGCTAATAAATAATTAGGAGGTATAATATAAATGAAAAAGTATTGCAATAAAACAACTATATTTGGGATTATAATAGCTATTATTATATCATCAACATCTATATATATTTATAATTATAAAACAACAAAGAATAATAATGCGCTAGGTAACTTAACTATAGCGCAAAAACTAGAGGATTTCAGATATATGTATAATATACTTGAAGAAAACTATGTTTACTTTGACGTGAATAAAAGATTAAATGGTTATGATTGGTTGGCAAATAAAGAAGAGTTTGAAAAATCTATTATGAAAACTAAGGATAATTTTGAGTTTTTTATAGTGCTGAGTCGTATACTGAAAAAATTAAATGATGGGCATACCTCTTTATATTTTCCAACATATGTTAGTGAAATAAGAGATTCTTATAATAAAGCTAATGAAAATTCTCGTTTTGATCCTTGGCTTAAAATTTTAAATGATAAATCAGTAATAAATAAGAATCTTCAGTGGGAAAAAATATTGAAAAAGAACAATATTGAGAATTTTTATTCATCTAAAAACGAGGATGATTCATATAGTAATGATAATTTTGAAACAAACATTATAGAAGATGGAAAAATTGCTTACTTAAAAATTAAAGAAATGAAACCTATTTATCGTACAGAGAATCAAATTAATGATGTATATAGTTTCTTTAAAGATATAAAGGATTATCCCTATTTAATTATTGATATTAGAGGAAACACAGGAGGAACAGATAATTGCTGGATAAACATTATGGAACATCTAATAGATCAAAAAATTAGTTTAAACTCAACTTTAGTATTTAAAGGTGAAAAATATCCTCAATACTTTTATAAGCAAAGTGGTGCAGATTTTAGTCCTATTGATGAACTTGCTTCCAATGAAAATTATCCTGAAGAGATTAAAAATAAATTCAAATATTATACTGAAAGAATAATTGATCTTGAACCCAATAATTCTGTAGGTTTTAAGGGGAAAATTTTTCTATTAGTAGATCATTATGTTTTTTCATCAGCTGAAGCTTTTGCATCATTTGCTAAGGGAACCAATTTGGCAACACTAATTGGAGAAAAAACAGGTGGGGATGGTATAGGAGCTAATCCTCTAATAATGTCTTTACCAAATAGTGGGTTAATCGTAGGGTTTGTAGGTATAATGGGACTTAATCCTGATGGAACATCTAATATGGAGATGAAGACAACTCCTGATATTGAACTTAATGTTACTTATTTAGGTGAAGAGGGTGTTATAAATAGAACCGTAGATATAATACATGAAACAGAGAAAAATAAATAGATTTATATCTATAAATGAGAAAATTTAAATACAAATTTTCTCAGTAGATATTTACATTACGCCTTATGCTACTTTCATGGTTTTAAAAACAGTTTCAATAGGAATATTATTTTTAGCAGATTCATAATTGCTCAATATGATTTAAAACAGGTTTGAAAAAATATAAAAAGAATTCAAGGCTAAATAAAAACTAGCTTATTGGTGATTTTTCTGGTAAACTGTTTTTATGAGACACAATTTTATTTCTGTTGTTAAAGTTTGTTCACAAAATAATTTATACAACAAAAACGAAATTTGTCTCTATTTTTTATGAAATTATTCAACTATAAATATATGTTATGAAATTTTTTCAACTATAGTTATTAAATTATAAAATGAGAATAAATGGAGAAGAACTTTCTTTTTGGATGCATGATGAAAATATAAAAAAATCAGTCAAAATGAACCTCAAATTACCTATTCTATAAATCATCAAATTTGTGAAATTGATATTTCTTTTAATCCATGCACACCAGAATTAAGAAAGCAATTTTTAATTGAGTATATTAATATTTTCAACCAAGATAAATTAAGAAATCATATTAATAAACATATTAAATATTTTATGATGTTAAGGATATTTGGAGTATTTAATGTTAACAAAATGGAACAAGAAGATATAATAATAAGCATGACATATGCTCAAATACTTTTTAATAATGACAAAGGATATTTGGAATTTCTAACGTCAATATTAGATGAAGAAAACACTTTATAGATTTATATATTGAGATAAACAAAGGTGTTAAAAATGGGGGGGAGTTAATGGTGAAATTAAGATCAAGGGCAATAATTCCATATAATGAAGGGATATTAATGATACACAGGATTAGAGAAATTGGTGGGAAAAGAGTTGAATATTATGTGTTTCCTGGTGGTGGTGTAGAAGGAGAAGAAACTCCTGAAGAGTGTATAGTTAGGGAGGCTTTTGAAGAATTAAGTATTAATGTTAAAGTAGATAAAGAGTTATATAGATTAAGCTATGTAGATGAAGGTCAATTAGAAATATTATATTTATGTGACTATATAAGTGGAGAAATAAAAATAGGAAATGGACCTGAATTTCAAGAAAAAAATCGAGGTTTATATATTCCCACAGTTGTTAAAATTGAGGATATACATAATTTGAATATTATAGAAGAAGTAAAAAAGGCATTAATAGCAGATTTAAAAAAATATAAGAACATAAAATCTATTCCAAAGAGAGAAAGAAACTTGGAGAAATTGTAATCAATTAATATTATTGATTTTATGAAAATTTTAAAAGCAGAATACTAAGCATATAGGGAACAGGTAAAAATTTGGAAAATTCAATTTAGCATTGTTTGGTGGAGAAAAAGTCTTTGAAGACAAAACTATAGAAGAATTAAATGAAGCAATAAGATGGCCTAAAATAAAAGAAGAAACAATAGAAAAGTGTATTATGAAAGTGAAAGGGGGCAGGTACCTTACATAGATTGGCAATTTTATTACCAATCTATGTATTTACAGAACAATTTATTCTCGAATGCAGAAAAATAAAGAAATAAGGTGAGTACAATATGTTTGTTAGAGCTCTGAAATATTTAAAATCATACTGAAAAATGGAAATATTCGCTATTATACTAACTTTTACTGTAGCTTGTTTGCGCTTGGTTGGGCCATGGGCTCAAAAAATACTTATTGATGATGTTTTTATAAAAAAAAATACAAATTTACTGTTTACAACAATAATGGTATGGTGGTTGGCTATTATAGCTGACATTTTTATTGAAGCTCTTAGAGATTACTGCTTTACTACTGTAGGAGAAAGAACAATAAGAAACCTACGGGAAGAATTATATAGAAAACTTCAAAAGCAGAATGTAAGTTATTTTAAGCAAAATGGAGTAGGAGCTATAATGTATTACTTCACTAACGGTATTCCTGCAATGGGTAATTTATATCAAAATATAATTCCAGATATTTTATTTTATTTTGTATGGTTCTGCGTTTCACTTTATACTATCTTTAAGCTTAACTGGAAGTTATCTTTAATAAGTATACCATTTCTAATTTTATATGCTATAATCTGCAAGCTTTCCATTAAGCCAGTTAGGAAATCTTCAAAAAAAGTTCAAGAAAATGAGCTTCAGATTTCAACATGTTTGCAGGAAAGTATATTAGCTATTACGGATATTAAAGTTAATACGCTGGAGGCATGGGATTTCCAAAAATTAGTAAGCAGTTTAAAAAACAGCTTAAGCTTGTTATAAATCAAAGAATGATTAGGTATTCTTCATTTGCAAGTGGACATTTTTTATATTTATCATTAACCGTATTAATGTTCTTTATAGGAGGAAAGTTTGTTATTTCAGGTTCTATGTCTATAGGTACATTGGTAGCTTTTATAGGCTATCTCAATGTATTATTTACACCGGTCAGGCAGTTTATTTCAATCAATAATCAGATTCAATCATCCTTGGCAGCAGCAGAACTTACATTTGATTTTTTAGAAACTAAACCATCTATTGTAGATGGAAATTCAATACTGGAAACGAAGAGTGTTGATATTGAATTTAAAAACGTAAGCTTCAAATATCAGAAAGATGGAGAAGATACCATAAAAAAAATAAATCTTAAAATAAAAAATGGAAGCAATGTGGCAATTGTAGGGACAAGCGGTTCAGGAAAATCAACATTAGCTAGTCTAATGCTCAGATTTTATGATACTGATAGTGGTGTATTGCTAATAAATAATAAAAATATATGTGATTACACACTTAAATCTTTGAGAAGTAGTATAAGATATGTTTCTAGAGAGAGTATTCTATTTTCCGGTACAATAAGAGAAAATATTATATTGGACAATTTGGATATATCTGAGAACGAAATGATTGAAGCAGCGAAGGCAGCATGTGCTCATGAGTTTATTGAGAAGCTTACCGATGCTTATAACTATCATATAGAAGAGAATGGATGTAATTTATCAAGCGGTCAAAGGCAAAGAATATTGCTGGCAAGGTTTTTCTTAACAAAACCGAATGTTATTATACTTGATGAGGCAACTTCAGGACTTGATTTAGGTACTGAAAAAAAGTTTTAACTGCATTAAATCATTTTATGAGGAATAAAACAATCATAAATATTACCCATCGTTTGGCCAGTATACAGAATTGCGATGAAATATATGTTATTCAAGAGGGGCAGTTAATTGAGCATGGAAGTTATGAAAATCTCATCAAACTAGGAGGTGTATATTCTACACTTTTGTCCCATTATTCTGAAGAAAGTGATAAGAAGAGTTTTTGATTCTATTTAAATAGCAACAAAAATTGTTCATTTCATTTCCAATTTTTGAAAGGGGTCAGGTACCTTACATAGATTTTAATAAGCTTATTGCAATTAAAAATAATGAGACTCTTGTACTTACTTCTACAGATTATAAGATGCTGAGAATTTTTGTTGCTATACTTTTGTATTATTTACAGTTGTTGTATTTTCAGTAACAGAGTATTGGAAAGCACGCTTTTTACTCTTATTATTTGGGGTGCTTTTTGTGTTGTGGGGTGTGCTACTGGCTTTTCTTATTAGAAAAAAACTTGTTTATTTTTCTGATTCAATGAGTGAATGTTTGGATGATATGATAATGGATTTAGGTATGTCCTCATTATTCAAGATTTATTAATCGTTACAATAATTTTGTTTCTAATTTTTAAAAGATACCTGTTGCCTTTTAAAAATTAAAAATTGTTTATATTAATAGTTTATTAGACTATAATATAATAAAAGAGTTCTCTACTTCAACGTAAGCAAGGTACGAAGAGTTCACGACAACAACAATAGTATAAAGGTATTTAGAAAGCACTAATAGAAACAGATATTGTTTATTATAATACCAATATCTGAAACCAAAATATAAGTATATCATATAAACGGGGGCATGCAAGAATGAGTATTGATAAAATATGCCTAAAAAACATTACAGCTTTTGATGAACTAAAAATGGATTTTTCAAAAGGGATAAATGTTATTATAGGAGAAAATGGAACCGGTAAAACAACTTTACTAAAGATGATATATGCTGCTTGTGAGTGGAGTAATGAAACTATGGATGAAGATAAAACTAAAAATATTTTTAATTATTTTAATTATGGAAAAAAAGATATAAATTTATTAAAAAATTATGATAGAAAAGATACCTATTCAGTTTTTGAAGCAACAAGTAAAGATAATAAATTTGAATTTAATTTATCTTATGATGCCATATTAAAGCTAGGTAAATGGTCTGAATTAGGTATAAAATCAATTTTTATACCTACAACTGAGATGTTATCACATTCTAAAGGCTTTTTAGCAATGAATCAAAACTATTCAATGCCATTTGATGCAACACAAATTGATATTATTGTAAATGCAGAACTTCCAGAAACAAGAAATGTATCAAAGTTAAATCAAAAATTATTAAATATAATTTCAAAAGTAATTGATGGAGAAGTTATTTACGAAAATGATACTTTTTATGTGGTAAAAAATAATGGAATGAAGGTAGAATTTTCTTTTGAAGCAGAAGGCTTAAGAAAGTTTGGTCTTCTATGGAAATTAATTAGAAATGGCTTAATAGAAAAGGATACAATATTATTATGGGATGAACCAGAAGCCAATATTAATCCGGAATTAATGCCAGTATTGATTGATGTGTTATTAGAACTACAAAGAAACGGCGTTCAAGTATTTATTGCAACCCATAGTTATAATCTTGCAAAATATTTTGAAATAAAAAGGACAGAAAAAGATAATGTATTATTCCATAATTTATATAAAGAGAAAAAACTATACAAAGAAAAGATAATGATGCAGAAAAAACAATAGTCTTTTTTGAAAATAGAGGTGTTAAATCTCAAAGTAATGAGTATTTTGGAAAATTAATCAATAATCCAATAATTGTAGCAGATACTAAATTATTTGATAAAGTAATTGAAAAGACTTTTTAGGAGAATTTTATGATAAATAAAGTATTGATAGATGAAAATAAAAAGTATAGGTTTGATTTTTCTAAAGTAGAAGAAGTATGGGAAATACATGAAATTAGCAATAAAATTTTTTTGAGTGATGTAGATTTTATTGCGAAAACAGAAAAAGAAATATTATTTATAGAGTCAAGCGTGTTGATTATCCAATATTTTCAATACGATTATTATCCTGATTTTTTATTTTTTGCATTAAAAAGTCAATGGAAATATATACTTCTATTTGAAGAGTATCCTTGCATAATTTTCTTGTAAATTCAACAAATGATAACTTAACATATTTCCAAGTTTGTGATGTTTCCATATAAAAGAAATGTAAAAGAATATATGCTATGAACCCACAAAAAAGCTGATTATAAACTGAATTTTGGCTTGTTCCAAACAATCTTTTTACATTTAAATTCTGCTTTATAAACCTAAAAAAAGTTTCAATATTCCATCGTTCTTTATAAATAGCAGCAATTTTTTCAGCTGATAAATTAAGCATATCAGTACAAACTCTAATATATTTACCTTTAAAGTCTTTAAATTCAACTACTCTGAATCTATTTTTAGTTTGTTTATCATCTTTTCCAAGTTTGCAAGTTATATCTTTAATTATAGAAGAATCTTTATTGTCCATTCTTTTTAATGATTTTGGTTGAATTATATGAATATTTCCCTTTATTCTTATAACAAATGATTGACCTTCTTCTTTAAATTTATCAAATCTTTCGTGTTTACCATAAGCACGGTCTTCGACTAAAATACAAGTTGTATTTGTTAATTTTTCACCAATTGGTCCATCATGTTTTAAAGCTATTGTTTCTTCTACTTTTACAGGCATCATTTGTGCAACATTAAAGGCTACATGAAGTTTTACACCAGAACGTTGACCTTTGTATTTTGCCCATTTTAAACGAGGTTTTCCAACGGTAATTGTTGTTGAATCGATAGCCAATAGATCTTTCGGTAGTTTTAAAGTTCTTTTAGTAACACGATTACACTTGCTTACTAGAAGTTCAAATAATTTCTTAGTAATTTTATAATTTACTTTAGTGGCTTTTTTTGAAACAGTAGAATAATCTATAGTTTCAAGTCCGTAATCAGCAGTATTTTCAGCGCCATGTCTAAAACTTTTCCACTCTCCAGTAGCTGCCGCTATAAAAAATTTAAGTAGCGAATATACAGTGAATTTTCTAGAAGTATCTTTATATCCTAGAATATCACAAACTTCCTTAACTTCTTGTTCTGTTAAAAGCACTTGCATTATATCTATTATGGTGTTACTCTTTTTCATGAGGTCATTTCTCCTTATTGCTGTATTTGTTTGGTCACAAATTATTTTAGCATAGGATGGCCTCTTTTTCATATCTTTTTTATTCCTTATTATGGATAATCAACACGCTTGAAAAAACGTTACTAAATTTAGTAACGTTTTTTATTTATTAGTTTTTAATCATTAGGACTAATAGAATCTAAACTTAATGCTGCTGTAGGTACTATTGCTTTACCTACATCTCTTTGTTCTATTCTCCAATCTCTATCCCCTGGTTCCTTTAATTCCCAATCATAATATAGTTGATATACTTTAAATACAGGATACCAATAAAATTTCCATGTACCTACATTATCTTCAATTTTTCCATCAATTTCTATACCGCTATCATCGCCTTTTACTATAGAAATTTTTTCGGACTTAGTCCATGTTTTGTCAATATGACCTTCTAATTCTGCTATAAATTTTGCTCCACCTTGTGCTCTTGCACCAGCCTCTATTTCAGAACCTGCTTCATATTCTTTTGTTACTGAACGATTATAATGATAGGTAGCTACCATTCCTTTTTTAACTTTTAAGTCAGTATAGTGAAACCAATCAGAGTTATCTACATATTCATGAGGACTATCATAACTTAATGTATTAGGAATATAGTCACCCCATTTATACGCCCATCTGACTCCAATATTTTTACGTCTATTTTGTAATGTATAATTTTCTAATTTATCACCAATAACAATATTTTTAGGATCTTTACTAGAAACTATTTTACCATCTATACTAACGATATCTATAATAGGATTATTATTGTCAATGATAGGAGCTGCAAATACAGTAGGATTTATACCTAACATAAAAATAACACTCAGTAAAAATGTAGCTATTTTATTTTTCATAAAAACATCTCTTTATTTTAATTATATTGTTAAAACTGGCCAGTTTTAATATCAAAATAATATTAAATATTGTTATCTTTTAAAAATTTATCTAATGCTTCAATAAATTCTGCTAAATAATACATTGCATCTTTTTCCCTAGTTTTATAATTAGGTTCGGTATATGTAGAAACATCTGCAAAACCTATTGCACTTATATTGTAATTTCTTATTGCATAGCTGTACTGAAATATTTCAGTATTTGAACATTTTTCACAATAATATTTTCCCCAATTCTTGTTTTGTTTGCTGTTATAAATTTCAGGTGAATAAGATATACTATGCAACCATTTTCTTTCATCTGATTTTAAATTATAATTTTTATTTGCACTTATACTTAATAATATTTGCATACCATTTTCTTTATTTCTAAACAAGAATTTACTTTCTCTATAATATAATCCATTTGCTGTATCACCTTGGCATCCATCAATACACATAGGAACTCCATTTATTTGAGAATAATTTGATGGAAACATATTTTCATATCCTTCTATTCTAAATTCGTTTCTAATTAATTGTGAAATTTTTTCAAATTGTTCCATACTAAATTGATCTACTGCTACTTCAGAATTTGCAACGTTTACAGTAAATTTGTTATTAATAAAATTATTAGTAACAAAACCTATAAAAAAAGCAATTAAAATAATTAAGATAGTTTTTCTCTTAATTTTCATAAATAGTCACCTACATTTATAATTTCTAATTTATCAATACAATATTAACATATATTCAAATTTATGTAAATGCTTTATTGAATATATGTTAGGCAATTTAAAATAAATAACAAGTCAATTTTAAATTGCTATCATTTATTTTAAATTATACCATTTTACTTATAATTTATCAATTTATATTTAACATAATTACACATAAATGTAACTTTGAAATTAATTTTAACTGAATTTAAGTATAATTCCTTCTTTCCCCAAAAATAATTTCCTATGGTTTATTTTCCAATAGAACTGCCTTTTTACATTTGATTGGCGTCAATGTAACAAACCACTTTCCAATGAGTTCAGCCCGTTCGATCATAGTTTCATATATTTTCATAACTTTTTTGATACTTTTTTACCAGTCATAGCAACAAAAATTGTTCATTTTATTTCCAATTTTTGAAAGGGGTCAGGTACCTTACATATTTAATAAATTTGTAATAATTATGTAATTTGGATTTAAGGATTATCCTTTATTATTTATATAAACGAAGGGTAATCCTTAATTATTGAAAAGGGGGAAAAATTAATGGAGTATGTGTTAAAAACTTATAATCTTACAAAAAGGTATAGAGGAACATCTGTAGTTGATAATATCAATATGAATATTAAAAAAGGGGAAATATACGGATTCTTAGGAAGAAACGGTGCAGGGAAAACGACCACATTGAGAATGATAATGGGGCTTATATTCCCAACGAAAGGAGAGTATGAGATTTTTGGAAAGAATATGGGAAATAGAGATGTTTTGGGGAGAATAGGTGCAATAATTGAAACGCCAGGTTTTTATCCAAACCTAACAGCAAGAGAAAATCTTGATATTCACAGAAGAATGATGGGAGTGCCTAATAAGGAGTATATTGATGAAGCTCTAGAAATAGTTGGACTTAATAATTATGATATTAAAAAGAAAAAGGTTAAAAAATATTCTTTAGGTATGAAGCAAAGATTAGGAGTTGCAAGAGCACTGCTGCATAAACCGGAGTTTCTTATTCTTGATGAGCCAACTAATGGGCTTGATCCAGTTGGAATCAAAGAGATGAGAGAAACTTTACTAGAACTTAATAAAAAGAAAGAAATAACAATACTAATATCAAGTCATATACTTGGAGAAATACAGCAGATTGCAACCAATATTGGTATTATTCATAATGGAAGATTATTAGAAGAGATAGATTACAACAGTTTTCAAAAGAATAATAGACATTATATTAATTTAAGGATAAGTGATGGTAAAAGAGCAGTAACTATTTTAGAGAAAGAGATGAATGTAAGGGATTATGAAGTAATAAGTCCAAATAGAATCAAAATATATGAGATGCTTGATAAATCAAATGATATTGCAAAAAAAATGATTTCCAAGGAGATTGATGTTTACGAGGTTAATATTATGAATGATACTCTTGAGGATTACTTTGTAAAACTTACTGGGGGTGGACAAAGTGCTTGATGGATTATATAGTGAATTTTTGAAACTGAAAAAAACGGGATATTATGTATGTATTCTATTGGTGTGTTTAATTTGCTTGCTTTTTAGTACAATGAATAGAAAATTTATATCATCATTAAATTGGTATGGATATTTTTTTAATTTTGAAATCATAGCTTTTATCATTTTTTATACTTTAGTGATTCCAATTATTATTTCATTTATATTTATAAGAGAATTTAGGTATAAAACTGATATAGTAGCTTTTTCCTACCCCAATGGTAGATTTGGAGCTTTTATAAATAAATTTTTAATGAGTGTATTAGTGGTTGCTATTATTTATGCAATAAGTTATGTTTTTATTGTTTTAAGTGGTTTTCTTTTTGTAAAACATCCATTAACATCAGCACTTCTTTTAAATCATTGTAAAGTATTTTTAGTTTCATTTATTTTTCAGATCGCACTAATACCTTTGACAATTTTGATTGCATTAATCGGCAAGAGTATGACTGTTTCAGCAATATATTCTATAGTGTTAGTTATATCAAATTTAAAGTATATGTTAGGAAGTAAATATAATAATTTTATATTTTCAATTTTACCAGCAGCACCTGTTGCAAAAATTAAAGTACCTGTATATAAAATTTCTATACCACTAAATATGGTTATAAGTAAGAGTGATATATCTTTGGGGATTTTTGTATTCATTGTAAGTATTACGGGATGTATTTTATTTTACAGGAAAGCTGATATACACTAACAAATATTATACAAATATGGTAATTATCTAATCTGTTTCTTTTGAATTAATGTTTATATATTTTTTTATAGGGGGTTTATTATGTTAAATATTGTAATATGCGAATTAAAAAAACTTAAGCGAATTTGGATTCCTTTGATTATTGGAGTATTCATTTTGATTAAAATAAGTTCTGCTCCTTTGAATGTAACAGCTATAAAAAATGCTGATGAATTAATTACTTGGGTGAATATGACTGTTTTTTCCTATGGTTTTCTTGCAGCAATAAATATACTCACTGCATATATATTTGTATTGGAATTTAAAAATAACACAATATCATCAATGATGATATACAAGCATGAAAGATGGAAAATATTCATAGGTAAGATTATTATCATAATGTTGATATCTTTAGTACTATACATTATAGAATTTGGTATGCTAATATCGATTAGTTATATATCTTTTAGAAATACTCTAACATTAGTAGTTATTATAAAGCATCTAATATTAACTTTAAAAGCATTTTTCTTTCAGATGCTTATGATTACAGTGACAGCATGTGTTGCATTAGTGAGTAAAAATATTATTTCTACAGTAATATATATTGGTATTCAACTTGTTGCTAGTTTCATGTTTTTATTCTTTTCAACTATAAGAGCTTTTATACCATTTCCATTACCAGTGGTATCTAATCTTATGCTTATAAGTGATACTTACAAAATTATTAAGAATATATCAATTATGCCAAGTCAAATTATCATAGCTATTGTCAGCTCTAAAGAGCAAAATCTAGTTTGATCTATCTATCAAGCAAAAATTAAATACCAAATTTTACACTTAATTACATATGATTTTTCAAAAAAAGACTAAGCATATTTTTTTTAATAATTGTTAAAAATTTTTATAATAATCTTTACTTTTTATCACCTCCATAGTACAATTTATATATCATAAATAACGTATTTGTGTACGTTTATTTAAGTAGTTAATATCTTCAATAGTT
>NZ_LTBA01000041.1 GCF_001594005.1 Clostridium tepidiprofundi DSM 19306
TCAAAGTAAAGCTTTATACGTATTGCTATTAAAATGTTTGTGTAATTTTAAAGATAAAGATATTTGTAAAATTATTGGCAATATCACTCAATCACGAATATCAGCCCTTTGTTCAATTGGAATAGATGTTCTCCTTCATGATGATAGGTATACCAATATTGTAGATGACTTTATTGTGCTTAAGGCTAGTTAAATATATTAAATCAAGTTCAAAACGCGATTAGCTTAAATGATATTTTTGACATTCTTGAAATGATATTTTTGACATTCTTGAATTATATCAGAATAACTCAATAACTGCATATGCATATATTATGTAAAATGTTATAAATGTATTTGTATTTTCTTATTTAAAGTAAATATATAAACTTTTTCAAAAATTTGATGTTCATACTTTTATATTTTTATTTACAAACAAAGGACAAGCCATCCATCTCTTAACATACCATGTCTTAAGAATTAACAAAATCACACTAAACTGAGTAATAATTTAACCATAAAAAAAATAACTTATCTTTATACACATCATCAAAACATGACATATGACATATATATATTATGTTTTATATATTACTAATTTATATTATATTTTTTCATCTTACATATTATATTTTTTTATCTTACATTTTTTGTACCGATATCTTAGCTCTATTTTAATTTGCTTCATTTTTTAATTTTGCAATATTGCACCTTTTATAAGTTCTATAAATAGGAAATTGATGTTTTTTACTTGATGTAAAGTAAAATTTACACATTAAGTTCTTATATTTTATTAAGTTCTTATATTTTACTTTCGCAAACAAAACAAAGTTACCGTATAATTATCAAATAATTTAAAACTTTTTATTATTTTGTTAATAAAAATGTTATTATTTTCTTCTTTCTTTTCTAATTAACCGTCCCCATTATCTTTTACTCTTACCGTTAGTTATCTATCCGTTATTTATCTATCTGTTTCTTCTTCTCGTCTTCTTGATTTTTTAATTAACCGTCCCTGTTATTTTTCCTTTCTTCTTATTTTTCTAATTAACCGTCCCTATTATTTTTTAAAAAAGAGCTATCATATCATACCGACAGCTCTTTTTTATACCGATAGCTCTTTTTAAGTTTTTATTTTAGATAGATAAGATAAAATAATATATATCTTAAATGTTAACTATAATCTCATGCTCTCCTTCCTCTTGGTAGGGAATTAAATCATCTTTTAGAATCTTTCCATCTAATATCACTTTTTTATCGTTATTTTTATAGCTACTATTTTTGTCTGCACTATTTTCATTATTTTCACTGCTATTTTCACTATTCTTATTGCCAGTTCTCTTGACTTTGATATTATATACTACTTCATCTTTGGTATATTTTATTTCATATTCATCCCAGCTATCAGGTATACATGGTTCAACTTTAAAACCTCTATCGCCTTCTAGTTTTAAGCCAAGTATTCCATCTATACCTACTCTATACATCCAACCAGATGTTCCAGTATACCAACTCCAACCGCCTCGCCCTTCGTAAGGTTCACATGAGTATACATCTGCCGTCATTACATATGGTTCTGTTTTATAAATATCACACTGGTCTTTTGTAAGTGTATGATTGATTGGATTTATCATATTGTATAGTCTGACAGCTTCATTTCCATTATGTAGCTTAGTCTGTGCTAATACTACCCATGTTGCTGCATGAGTATACTGTCCTCCATTTTCTCTAACACCAGGAACATATCCTTTAATATATCCTGGTTCTAATGATGACTTATAAAATGCTGGAGTTAGAAGTTTTATAAGTTTGTGCTCATCATCTATTAAATATCTTTCAAGTGATTTCATAGCTTCTATTTTTCTTTCACTACTTGCTGCTTCTGACAGTATTGCCCATGACTGTGAAAGAGAATCTATCTTGCATTCCTCATTTTCATTAGAGCCTAATGGCGTTCCGTCATCAAAATATGCTCTTCTATACCACTTTCCATCCCACGCATTTTTTTCTAAATTCTCTTTTATAAATTCTTTTGCTTCAATATACTTTTCTTCTCTTTTAAAATCTTTCATATACCTACATATTCCAGTATAATTGTGTAATATGCTATACAAAAACCATCCTAACCATACACTTTCACCTTTTCCTCCGTTGCCTACAGTGCTCATACCATCATTCCAATCTCCACTTCCCATGAGTGGTATGTTATGAACACCAAATTTTAATGCTCTTTCAATGGCTTTATTACAATGTTCATAAATTGTTCCTTCTATTTCAGTTTCACTACTTATATTGTATCTTTCATCTTCTCCTTCTTTTAAAGGTTCATCTTCGAGATATTTAGCCTTTTCAGTTAATATACTATAATCTCCTGTATTTTTGATATAATCTATTGTTACAAAAGGTAACCATAACAAATCATCTGAAAATCTTGTTCTAATACCACTATTTACAACAGGATGCCACCAATGCTGAACATCTCCTTCTAAAAATTGCCTAGATGCACTATACAATATGTGTTCCCTTGTTATGTTAGGTTCAAGGTAACACAAAGACATGACGTCCTGTAACTGATCCCTAAAACCATATGCTCCTCCTGATTGGTAAAAAGCTGTTCTTGCCCATATTCTACATGATAATGTTTGATACATAAGCCACCCATTTAGTAGAATATCCATAGATTTTTCGGGCGTCTTAACTTGTATGTTTCCAAGAAGTTTTTCCCAATATTTCTTTGTATCATTTAATGCTCTATTCACAGTTACTTGTGATGAATACCTTTCCATTGTTTCCTCTATTTTTTCTGTACTTACATCTTCACCAAGCATAACTGTTATCTCTGTTTCTTCATTAGGACTTAGAATTACATTACCCATACAGGCTAAACATGGATCAAAACCTGCACCTGATGTATTAGATAATCTGATTCTTTTTAAAACTTCTGCTTCTTCAACGCTTCCTCCTCTTCCTAGGAATTCCGTCCTATTTCCTGTAAAAGTATTGTTTTGTGTTCCACATATTTTTAAATAAGTATACAAATTTCCAAAATACATACTATATGGATTTCTTGAGCATATATATTCTTTTTTATAATTTATTTCTGTATAAATATGCTGAACAGTATGCTGCTGAACTACTCCCATTACAAGTTGTGCATAGTACGATATTGAAAGTCGTCTATCAATATCAGAATTATTCTTAAGCTTAACTTTACATAGTTTTACATTACTATCCATTGGAACAAACATGGTCATTTCACTAACAATACCTTTCGTGTAGTGTTTAAATGTAGAATATCCAAAACCATGTTCAACGATGTACTCACCATCGTCTCTTATCGGTTTAGGAGTTATACTCCAACATTCACCTGTAACATCGTCCCTCAAATATAAAGCTTCAGATGGTGTATCACAAATCCAATCATTAGACCATGCTGTTATTTTATTCTCTCTACTATTTTTACACCAAGTATATGAAGCTCCACTCTCAGATACATGAAACCCAAATTCACCATTCGATATTACATTTATCCATGGTGCAGGTGTGTTTTTGCCGTCCTTTAAAATTATGAAATATTTATCACCTTCTTTATTAAATCCTCCATAACCATTAAAAAACTGCAATCTAGGAATATTCCAGTTATTTTTATTACAACTGTATTCTACTTCTTTAGTTTGTAACATACATTCTCTTTTTTCTAAACCAGTGCTATTTTTTATCTGTGAAACTAATATTCCATCTTTTGAATCAATTACAACCCTTGCAATCGCCTTTAATAGATTGATGTCGTCTTGTTGCATTTTTGTTTTATTATATACAAATACACCTCCTGATTTATTTTGCTTATCTCTAGCATAACTTGAATAAATCAATTCCATTATAGCTTCTTTGAGGGGTTCTCTATAAGACACAGCTTGAAAATTCAGTATAACCAAATCAAATTTAAGTCCTTTTAAACTCAAATATTCATGCATAGTTAAAAGTTGCCTGCATAAATCTATATCTTTCTCCTCTCTTACTATTAGTAACACTATAGGTAGATCTCCAGATATACCATAAGCCCATAATGCTGATTGTCCTAACTTATTTTTAGTAATATATTCTTCTCTATTTCTAAGCAATGGACTCAAAAACAATATTTTAGAAGCAATATTTTGATATAGATTAGCTTGTGTCGATTTAATTCCTAAATATCTCATTTCTACTTGTGATTGCGTCCACGCTAAATCAAATTCTCTTACTATATTTTGAAGCACAGAATACTCTTGTGCTATTTTTATAGCTTCTTCTCTAGAATCAGCCATTGCAGTTGTAAATATTAATTCACATGTTTCTCCACTTTTAATCTTTACTTTTCGCCTTAAACTTAAAATAGGGTCTAGCACAGCACCAGTAAAATTTGAAAGCTCTATATCGTTAGTTATAACAGCAGGTATTTTTACGTTATTACCTCTTCCAATAAAATTAACTCTTGAAGTTTCATATTGAATATCACCTACCGTTTCACCATTAACTAATACAGTTTGCACAACCCAATGTTGTTTTTTTCCCTTGGCTCTAGGCCTTCTCGTCGCTAATAAACAACCAGTATACTCTACATATTCTGTCGTGATAAACAAATTACTGAAAGCCGGATGAACTAAATCTCCATCATAGCCACATAAAGTTACTTCAATATAACTCGTTATCTCAAGCAATTTTGTTTTTTCACTATTATTAGTCAATGATATTTTCCTTATTTCTGCATTTTCCCCACTAGAAACAGTAACTTCAGTATGTGTAATAACATCATTATCTCTTCTTTCGAATTCTGCTTTATCAAGAGAGAATGTCACTTCATATCTTTCTCCAGCATCTTTACATGGCTCATATGTTACACTCCAATATTTTTTGCTATTATTTTTAATATCATACGGAGTTATATCTTTTACATAAAAGAACATTCCACTACTATCGCAAGTCACATCTTCTCTCCATCTGTAAATATAAATATCCTCTTTTTTGGCATATCCACTACCACTATTAGATATCATCATTGAATAACTACCATTAGAAAGCAAATGTGTTTCAGGCATATCAGTCTTTGCTGTATACTTTCTTACAACAATTTTCTGCTTATCTGTATTAAATTCTTTATACATTAATTTTTGTTCTCTATCATAGGTAATTATATTAGGAACTTTTTCTTGAAGAAGCAATTCAGTAGCTCTTACTCTTGGTATATTATGAAATCTATTTTGAAGAATATTATCATTAATTGTATTATCAAGTGCAAGTAAACTCATACCTTCATGATGTATCATAAAACATTTTATTACTTCTCTTTTATGTCCTTTTTTCAATCTTTCCTTTGTATAATCTACAGCCTCGTACAAACCATATCTTCCCTCAAGGCCATTATTTAACAGTACTCTAATATTAGTTGCAGCAGATTTTTTATCCTTCAAAAGAGCCAGGACAGAAGAATAAGGTGCTATTACCAATTCATTCACTAACCCTCTCTTAAGTCCAATTCCTGGAACTCCAAATGCTTTATACTGATAATTTAAGTTAATATCAAAATTATAAAAAGCAGATTCTGAAATTCCCCAAGGCACATTTCTTTCTTTGCAATATTTTTGCTGTCCACTCAATACAGCCTCATATGTTTTATCCAATAATGTACCACTATAGTTTTTCATAATCAAAAGGGGCATGAAATATTCAAACATTGTTCCACTCCAAGAAACCAATCCTTTACTTTTTCCCATAAATGTCATTACCCTTCCAAGTTTAAACCAATGCTTATAATTAATATCCCCTTTTGCAATAGCAACAAAACTTGCCTGTCTGCACTCAGAAGCCAAAAGATCATAATAACTATTATTCAGTTTGTCACTTTCTATATCATATCCTATTGAAAATAACTCTCTTGTTTCATCAAACAAAATCGAAAAATCAGTATTTTCAGCCATTTCTTCTAATTTAGAAATTACTTCTACAATATCATTACATAAATGTCTAATTTCATTTTTGCCTTCATTTAAAGCTTTCTCTAATTTATTTAGAAAATCTTCATTCAATAAATATTCATTGTATGCATCTTCTGCCTCTTCTGCGTCTTCACTATTTTGATTAAACTTATCAATGTTATTCAATAAATTATCAATATTTTGTTCAACTTTATTTAATGGTGTTTGAGTGACTAAATTAAGTAATTCATTTTTTAATTTATCATTTTTTAATTTATCATTATAATTATAATCTTTATGACCCCCATTATAATCTCCTACATTATAATCTCCTAATAATTTAATCCATGGTGATAATTTGTTTAATTCATTTTCATAAGCAATTATCATATGCTTAAGTTTGTAATTCCAATAAAACGACTTTTTATTGCTAATTTTTTCAACATCCAATGTTTTATTCTTTAAATAATTTAATTTTTCAATCCACCACATTATTTCAAATTCAGAATTCTCTATCTCATCAACTATATTGGAATACAAGTCCTTTATACCAGTATTATCTTCTAATTCTTCACTAGCTAATCTTAGAGTATCTAATATTCCATTCCTACATTTAGTATTTAATATTGGTAAATTTAAAGCTTCCCTTAAAGCTTCAGCAGTAATCCAAAGATATCCTACTAAATTCCCACTATCAACAGTTGAAATAAATCTTGGCAATAAAGGCTTCATTGTTCTTGTATCATACCAATTATAAAAATGGCCTTTATATTCATCCAAACCATCCATAGAAAAAATAATATTTTTAATCCTTTCAACTGACTCAACTACTCCAATATATCCAAAATCGTAAGCAGATACATTTGATATGATTCCCATACCCATATTAGTAGGTGATGTCCTATAAGCCAAACCATTATTAGGGTCTTCTTGAAAATTATCCGGTCCAAGCCAATTGTTCTTTTCAGTTACGAAATCTTCAAAATATGCCCACGTCTTTCTGCTTAGTCGCTTTAGCATATCAATATCATCTTTTTGCAAAATATTATAAGATGATTTGTTTTCACAACTAATTAAATACGCAATGTATGGACTTATACTCCAAATAATACACGTTGGTAAAAAAACTATTACAACCTCCATTCCTTTATTGAGTACAAGAATAAATATAATAAAAGATATTATACTTCCAACCCACATAGATTTTACGAAGCTTAATAAATCTCTCTTAACACTTTTCTCAATATCAGCAGCAGTTTGCCACTCAAGTAGTTTTCTTTTACTAATAAATAATCTATAGAGAGTTCTCACTATAGCATCTACCATTAAATATGCTTGATATGGTAAAAAACTAACTATCAAGAATACTTGTTCTAATACCATTTTCGCATTTTTGATTTTCCCTGATAAGCTAATTCCTTTTATTGGAGTAACAACTACTTCTGACACATCAAAAAGTATTGGCGATATTAAAGCCACTATTGAAGCTACAAACCATTTATCTGTGCCATCTGGCAATAATCCAGCTAGATTTAAAATTAAAATCAACATCAAACTCGGTGCTAAAAGACTTCTTCTTAAATTATCAATTATCTTCCATTTAGATAAAGCATTTAGATCCTTCTTTAACCACGGTAATAATTGCCAATCCCCCCTAACCCATCTATGTAGCCTCTTTGCACTCGAATTGTAATATGCCGGATAGCCATCAATAAGCTCAACATCGGTAACCAATGCCGTCCTAGCATATGACCCTTCAAGCAAATCATGACTCAGTATACTATTCTCTGGTATTTGTCCCTCTAGCACATACAAAAACGTATCTATATCGTAAATACCTTTTCCTGTAAAAATACCTTCTTTGAATAAATCCTGAT
Organism: Clostridium tepidiprofundi DSM 19306; assembly: GCF_001594005.1. Lineage (GTDB taxonomy): Bacteria > Bacillota > Clostridia > Clostridiales > Clostridiaceae > Clostridium_AC > Clostridium_AC tepidiprofundi. The sequence continues at coordinate 7,808 of NZ_LTBA01000041.1, forward strand.
ACACATCCGAAACAGCAGTCGTATACGTATCAATACCTGTTTCACCTGAAAATATTCTAGAAAATATGGTTTTATTTGCACTCAAAATACTAACACTAATTCTTGGCTGCATTATTCCATATCCTCTTAATATTCTTCTGTTATTTTTATCTATACATGGTATGTTTAACACATGAGCCATAGCACCTATCAGCTTTTTAGCAGCTCCCATTGGAAGTTGTGTATCGCTATCTAATGTAATAACATATTTTGCTTTCTTTAAGTTACCAATATATGAACTTATAACATTATAACTTGTATTTTCTTCACCTCTTAACAATTTGTTAAATTCCATTAATTTCCCACGTTTTCTTTCCCATCCCATCCATAATTCTTCTTTTTCATTGAATTGCCTATATCTGTTCAGAAAGAAAAATTTATTATCCTTATCTTTACAATATTTCTCATTTAATTTTTTAGTAATATATAATGCTGTCTTGATAATTTCATCATCATTTTTTTCATGTTCATTAATACTATCACTGAAATCACCAAGAACAGCATAATACAAATTATCTTCATTATTTGCTAAATAGTAAACTTCTAAATCTTCAAATAATTTTTTTACATTTTCTACACTATTTATTAAAGTTGGTATTACAACTACTGTTCTATTCTCTTCACCAATGCCATTCTTCAATTCTAGCTTAGGTATAAAGCATGGCTCCACTAGATGTGTTATACTCCAATTTAAAATTGAAATTACAATTTCACTACATGGTATTATTAATGCAATTACTGCAATAATATACTTCCATAAAATAAAATCATCATCAGAAATCATACTCGTATAAATAAACAAAGAAATTAAAAAAACAGTTCCTATAATAATTGTTCCCAAGTAAAAACCCGTCTTGTTACTAGTAAATTGGTTTTTAATTCCTCTAATTATACCCTTATTGTCTTTCACACTACTAATTAGTTCACTTACTCCATAGTCAACTAAATAGTAACCTACATGTTTTAGATATTCTTTTTCACTACTTGATTCTGCATTCCTTGCAAGTTCAATAGCTTTTTTAGCAACAAAAGTTTCTGCTACACCTAACTTTTTTGCTAACTTCTCTACTCTATGCCTGTAGTAATCTCTTGACTCAAAGTCCATAAGTTGATAAACGCCTAAAGGATCTTCTCTGAGAATATTTTCTATTTCACATAAAGCTTCAAAATACTTTTTCCAATTTAATGCTTCAACTTTTCTCAAACTGCTTACACTATTACCCATACTTATCTGTAAATTAGCTTCTTTTTGGTGTTCATGAACTATTGTTTTTTCAGAATTCGTTCCCATTTTGTTTAATTTTTCATCAATCCACAGATATGTATTATGATTATCAACTCCATTGTCTCTCAATATTTTTAACAATCTTTCTGTAAAATACATATTAAATTCAATATTCATTTTAGACAATTCTTTAAGTTCTCGTTCTATTCTATTTTCATTAAAAGCACTTATAATTTTTTCAGCAATTAAATCACTTTTAATTTTTTCTTTCTGAACATATTTTATTTCTTCGCATAACTTACTTATATTTTGTATCAACGCAATTCTAATCATTATAGGAAATGCCCAAAGTTCACTACTTTCAAGCACTGACTTTTTTTGATACGACTTAATAAATTTCTTAATTATATGTCCATCTATCTTACCATCAGTATGAGATACTATTTCAACAGCAATATGATATATTCTTGGATATCCTTTTAAACCATCACTGCAAACAGTAGGCAACCCTTTATAGTATTGACGCGGCATATTACGTTTAATATCCTTATATTCTTTTTCAATCAAATATAGATTATCTAAAAGCCATTCTGCAGCCGGAACTATATCTTTTTTATTCTTAGTTTCTTTATCAATAAAGTTATAAGTATCCAATATTTTTTCAAAACTTTTATCCAAACTTCGCATCAGTTTTTTCCTGCAATTATATGATTTTGATTTTGAATAAAAATCTGCTATATCGCTAGCATGTTTTTCTAATCTATCGCCTTCAATATCTATTGCTGGAATTTCATTCATCAAGTTATCATCATGTTCTTTAAAATATTTAAATAAAAATAAGCAAGCAAATACTATTAGGAGCAATGCTATTACTATTTCTGCACTTATATGCATTTCGTTCCACCCTTTCTAGTATTTTAATAGATTCGCCTATTTATTGTTTCCTATTATTAATAAAATTATTAATAAAATTTTAAATTTATATAAAATAGAAATATTATGTATTTAACTTCAAATGAGCAAAAATCATTACAATAACTTACAAATAACTTGATAACTCAATTTGTAATACTGAATTTTACTGTTTTACTGCACTAAATGATACTTAATAATCACACTAAAATATTATTCTACATTTAACGGATTGAAATTTGCTTATTTTTTGTTCATTTATAGTCTTCAAATACAAACTGTAAAATATTACCCTTGATGAATATTTTACACTTAATGAGGAAGACTAACCATGATAAGTAATAAAAGAAGATTAGGAAATACAGAAGGTGATTATTTTGCTAACTATAAATATGTTATCATCAGCTGATAAAGTTAAAGGTCAAGGAGTAGGTTCTGCTTATTTAGAGCAAGTCGACTTGGTAAAAAACGGATTGAATAATGAATTTAAAGTTGTTGTAAATCAAAAGAAAAGAACTGAAATAATGCACTATCATACAATCGATTTAAAACATTTTTTAAGCATTCCTTTTGCAAAGAAAAAAGGTGTAACAATAGGATATGTGCATTTCTTGCCTGAAACAATAGAAGGAAGCTTAAAACTACCTAAAGCATTTAAAAAAGCTTTCTATAGTTACATAATTAAATTTTATAAAAGTATGGACTATTTAGTGACTGTAAACCCTGTTTTTATTTCTAAGCTAGAATCATATGGAATTGATAGAAATAAAATAACTTATATACCCAATTTCGTATCAAATAAAAAATTCTATAAAATCACCAAAGAAAGAATATATGAAGAAAGAACTAAATTGAATATTGACAAAAATTCTTTTGTAGTTATTGGTGTTGGTCAAGTTCAAACTAGAAAAGGAGTACTAGACTTTATTGATGTAGCTAAAAAAATGCCTGATGTACAATTTATTTGGGCAGGAGGATTTTCATTTGGTGGCATAACAGATGGGTACAAAGAATTAAAAAAAATAGTCGATAACCCACCCCAAAATGTTATATTCACAGGAATCGTTGATAGAACTGAAATGAATGTACTTTATAATGTATCTGACTTATTATTTATGCCATCTTACAATGAACTTTTTCCAATGTCAATATTAGAAGCAATGAACACTCATACTCCTATACTTTTAAGAGATTTAGAATTATATACTTACATACTATTTGACTATTACATTAAAGGAAAGAATAACGAAGAATTCATCAAAGAAATAAAAAAGCTAAAATATGATTCAGATTATTATAAATCAGCTGTAGAAAAATCTAAAAGAGGAAATTCTTTTTATTCAAAAGATCACATATTAAACATGTGGCACGATTTTTATAAAAAAACATACGATTTTTATAAAAAAACATACGATTTTTATAAAAAAACATATGAAAATAAATTAGGTGGGAACATAAATGAACAAAACAAAGTTTAATCTAATAGTAGGACTATCTTCTGGCATTATATTTGTTGTTTTGATCATTCTAACTCATGGTTGGACAGATTTAATTCATCAGCTAAGTCATTTGAATTTAGTATGGATCATTTTAGGTTTTAGTCTTATGGTACTATATTGGATATTTGAAAGTAAGACATTACATGTAATAATAGCATCTTTAAATGGGAAATATAAATTTACTAGTGCTTTTAAGGTAACTATGATGGGACAGTTTTTCAATTCTATCACACCATTTGCAACTGGAGGGCAACCCGCTCAATTGTATGGTTTAACAAAAGAAGGTATTGAAACTGGCACAGCTGGTTCTATATTAATGATTAAATTCATAATATATCAATCAACATTAACAATATATTCACTAGTATTGATATTATGGAAAACACCATTCTTCACTCAAAGAATGAGCCACTTATTTTATTTAATACTATTGGGCTTTACCGTAAACACAAGTGTAATAGTATTCTTGATTGTTTTTTCAAGCCATAGAGGTTTAACCCATAAATTTGTAAGCATACTTTCAAAAATACTTATCAAACTTAATATTGTAAAGGATATCGAAAAATTTAAAAAATCAATAGATGATAACTTAGAACAATTCCACGAAGACATATTAATAATTAAAGACAATAAAATGCTCATGCTAAAATCTGCAATATTTACAACACTGCAATTAACCGCATTTTTCACTATACCATATTGTATATACCGCAGTTTTGGTATGAATGCAGTCAAAATATCCAATATGATTGCTGCAAACTCATTTGTAATAATGCTCACATCATTTGTTCCTTTGCCTGGGGCTGTAGGCGGTGCAGAAGGTGGATTTTACATGTTTTTTAGTTTGTTTTTTAGCAAAAAAAATATTATGTCTGCCATACTTCTGTGGAGATTATTAACATTTTATTCATGCATTATATTTGGTTCATTTGCTGTTATGAATTTATCATCATCTGAAAAATTATTAGAAAAGAAAAATTAGGTTCTTTCCAAAGTTGGTTGAGAATTATCAAACTATTTATGCAAAATTAAGTATTATCTTGATTTTATATAACAGAACAGAATAAATTCAATTAAGTATTGAAAGAACCAGAAATTATCAAAAATGAACTCGTTTTGCTAAAGCAAAATATTGGTACTTCATATGGAGACTCTACTCCACCTGAAACAAAAATTTTCAATCTCCCACTTATAGAAAAGGAAATCTTGTTGAATTAATAGATATTAAAACTAAGGAGAAGAAGAGTTATGAACATTGGAATTTTTACTGATTCATATTATCCACAAATTAGTGGAGTAGTAACATCCACTATGATGTTAAAAAAGGAATTAGAAAGTTTGGGACATAACGTAACCATTGTAACAGTCAAACACCCAGACGTAGATATAGATAATTCTAATATAATAAGGCTACCAAGCATACCATTCTTACCATTTCCTGAACAAAGGATTGGAGCAATGTATTCTCACAAAATAATGAACAAAATTAAAAATTTAGATTTAGACATAATACACACTCAAACAGAATTCAGTATAGGTATATTTGGAAGGATATCTGCAAAAAAATTAAATATTCCTGTAGTTCATACTTACCACACAATGTATGAAGATTATGTTCATTATATATCTAAAAAAGCAATGAAAAATAAAATAAAAATATTAGTTAAAAAAGGAAGTGTTCTTTATTGTAAGGACTGTAATGCAGTAATAGTACCATCTATTAAAGTAAAAAAAGTATTAATGAGTTATGGTTTAGATAATAGTAATATCAATGTAATACCTACTGGTATTGATTTAGAACCTTTTAAAAAAGAAAATTACGATAATTCATCATTGATTTCCTTAAAAAGCTCTCTAGGAATATCAGAAAATGACATTGTAGTTCTATACATTGGTAGAGTTGCTTCCGAAAAAAGCATAGATGTTATTATAAAAAGTATGCTACATCTTATAAATAAGGTTCCAAATGCAAAATTACTAATTGTAGGCGATGGTCCTGAAAAAGAAAATTTACAACGATTGGTTAAAAATATAAAAATTGAAGATTATGTAATTTTTGCAGGAGAAAAACCTTGGAATGAAATAGGTATGTATTATCAATTAGGTGATGTTTTTGTAAGTGCTTCAATAACAGAAACTCAAGGCTTAACATTTAGTGAAGCTATTGCCGCCAAAGTTCCCATAGTTGCTAAGTATGATATAAATTTAGATGGAATTATTACTGATAAAGTTACTGGAAGAATATTTAAAAACGATAACGAGCTTTCAGATATATTATTCGATGTTATTAACAATAAAACTACCACAAATAAAATGATTAATGCTGCCTATAATAACATAGAATCATTATCATCAAAACATTTTGGAGAAGCAGTTGAGAAACTATATATGGAAGTAATTGAAAATTATATACACAATAGAGTCAAACATGAATACATAAAAGCACACTAGAGCTAGTTTATAATTATTTTGTTCCAAACACCTTACCTTCTGTGCTTTATTACAAAATTTATATAAAAAGCTATATAAAACCACAGGCATAGCCCGTGGTTTTATATATGCAATATTCTCTGCTTTCATTACTCCTGTAAAACTTTGAGTATACCTAGTACCGATATTAAATTTACAATATTCTCTGCTTTCCAGTTTGGTTTACAATTTATAAAACTCTTCAAATGACTTTTCAACATATGTGTGATCTGCAACGCCACCTAACTCTCTAATGGAGTGCATTGCAAGTTGAGGATTTCCTATATCTACTGAACGTATATTCAAATGCGTCGATGAAATAGGTCCTATTGTTGAACCACCTCTTTCATCAGAACGATTAACAAATTTTTGGTATGGTACTCCTGCCCTTTTACAAATCTCTTCATAAACTGCATCTGAATTACTATCAGTTGTATAGCTTTGATTTGCATTAACCTTAATTACAGGTCCTTTATTTATAACTGGTTTATTAGTTGGATCATGCTTTTCTGGGCTATTTGGATGGAGTGCATGAGCATTATCAGCAGATATAATGTATGACTTTGATAGTGCTCTAAAGAACTCTTCTCTATCTCCTCCTAAAACTAATGTTATCCTTTCTAAAATATTAGCAAGCATATCTGAATTCGCACCCTGCTTTGTTGAGCTTCCTATCTCTTCATTATCAAAACATACCATAACATTTGTGGCTTCTGAAGGTTCTGTGTTCTTTATAGCCTCTATCCCTGCATGAACCATCGCTAAATCATCTAATCTAGGAGATGAAATGAATTCATTGTTTAGTCCCATAATACATCCTTTTTCATATTCATATAAAAACAAATCAAAATCTATAATTTCCTCAACATTAACTTTTAATTCATCAGCAATCGCTTTTAATAGATAATTACCCTTTTCTAGTTCTTCATTTATCATAGATAATAAAGGCAATAAATCCTTTTGTTTATTCAATTCTATGCCTTGATTAACTTTTCTATTCATATGAATAGCTAAATTAGGTATTATTAATATAGGTTTATTTATATTAATTAATTCGCATCTTGGAAATAAAACATTTTCACTTTTTAAAGCAACTCTACCTGCAATAGCTAAAGGTCTGTCTAGCCATGTGTTTAATATTGGTCCTCCATAAACTTCAGTGTTTAACTTAACATATGTATTTTCAACAGTAATCTCTGGAGAAGGTTTTACTCTAAATGTAGGTGAATCAGTATGAGCACCTATAATCTTAAATCCATTATCATATACTTCCCCTTTTCCAACAACAAACGCAATCAATGCTGAATCATTTTTTGTAACGAAATACTTGCCACTCTTTTTCAAGTTCCATTTTTCATGCTCTTCTAATTCTTCAAAACCTGATTCCACTAAAGTATCCTTAACATTCTTTACAGCATGAAAAGCTGTTGGGCTTTCATAAATAAAATCTATAAGCTCTTGTGCAAATTTCAATTCATTGCTCATTTTATTACCTCCCTCTAATATTTAAATTTTTTAAACACTTACAATTCCACACACATTAAAGTATACAAAATATTTCGAAATATTTCCATAGCAATCAAAACTATTTTTATGAGACATAATTTCACTCCTGTTGTTAAAGTTTGTATTCAAAATAATTTATACAACAAAAAGAGAAATTTGTCTCTATTTTTTTATGAAATTATTTAACTGTAAATATATGTTATGAAATTTTCTCAACTATAGTATCTAAAATATCTTTACTATAATACAACATCTAGATCTTTTATAGATTTTATTTTCGTAACTAAGTCCAAATCTTCCGTAATAATATATGCTTGTTTTTCATGTGCCATGTTTATTAACCAGTTTTTTTCATCTTTAATAAATGACAAATCTTCTGGAAAATTAGGTTGTACCCATTCGTAAAGGGAATTAGAAATATCCTTAATAATTTTTTTTGCATTGTCATCAGCTTTATAATAATATACATATGCTGTATCTTCTAATAATTTTGTCCCAGGCCACTTTGATTCTTCTTTCATTTCTATTAATGATTCTTTTAACATATCTATAATATTAAAAATAGAATCATTACTATCCATATCTTTACGAATAACAAATATAAAAGTATCGCAAGTATCAAATGCTATGTCCAATAAATTATAATATGTATTCCCTTCTGGATTTGTTTGTATAAACATATTTTTCTCCTTTCAGTTTTTATTATATAATTAGGTAGTAACCTTGTTAAGAAAATTGGCTATTTAATATTTCTTGTGTAGAAAAACTTTACAAATAAAAAATGCATTTACTATTATTGTAGTGAGAACAACAATAATACCCTAACAAAGGAGAAAGCAAATGCAATATAATTATATCAAAATTTCATTAGACTTACCAGAGTTCCATATTAAATGCAGAAGAATATAATGACACTATTTTTATAAGAGTATCTCCAATAAAAAAATCTTTAAGATGCCCTAAATGCGATAGCATAGCCGACAGGCTGCATGATAAAAAAAGAATTTTTTGTAAGAGATATACCTATTCATGGTAAACCTGTAATACTGATTGTTGAAAAAATCAGATTAAGATGTGCTTGCTGTGGTCATAGAGGAATATCAGTAAATATTCCTTTTCTTAATAAATATCAAAGAAAAACCGATAGGTTCATTGAATTTATTGCTAAAGAAGTAGCTAAAACAAGCATTAACGAAGTATGTGAGCAGCTTCAATATAGCCACTTTGCACAACATTTATTAAATAGCCATTTTTTTAAACTACCACAATCGGGTAATGACTGTCAATATGACGAGTTATTACCCGATTGTGAATATTTAGTCTATTTCTCTTAATCTTTCAATTATACTTAATTTGCTTAAATACTTGTAACATATACTTGGTACAGTAATTGCTATAAAAAATAATATTGGCAAACATATTATTACTGGAATTATTGTGAATTTAAATTTAAGAAACCAAATAGAGGATATAATACACTTTCCTATGAAATAGTTAATAACTATACCTATTGTTAATACGAATACAGATGTCATAATTGAGTAAATTATTCCTTCCCACATCAACATTTTTTTTGTTTGCACTCTTGTCATTCCAATGCTTTGTAACATTGCCAGTTCATGTTTCCTTAAAATTACAGAAGTAATAATTGTATTGGTAAAATTCATAATTCCTATTAATGCTAATATGAAACTTAATACTAACCCTATTGTTTCATATGTTCTCTTAGTAGAATTAAATTCTTTTTCAAATAAATTCCTTGATTCATAAGAAATATTATTCCTATTTTCTGTGTAGTTTTTTAAATAAGACTCAATATATTTCTGTTTATCCTTTTCTACATCTAAAGTCACTATCATTGGTAGAATATTGCCATATTGTGCATTAAACTCTTCTTCTGAAATAAAGAAACTTAAATTGAATGATTGCACGTATCTTGCTGATAACACATATGGAATATCAGCAATAGCCAATACTTCATATTCTTTTGCTATATTATTTGAATTATTTAATACAACCTTATCCCCAGGTTTATACAAAGATGTTTTTTTATTTTCATCATTTGTCGATACTATTATATAATTTCCACTTTTAAATTTATCATAATCTATATATCCTAATTTGACATTCAATTTGTCTAGTATAGTTTTATTAATTCCATATATATGGCTTCTTAATTGATGAAATTCTAATTGATTTTTTATATCTTGTTTGACTTGTTCTGGAAAACATTCAGGGTTATTATCGATTTCATTATTAATAAGATTATAAGTATTATTATCAACAATAAAGTTGTGTTCTAAAAACCTTACATAACCATATTCTTTAACTATAAATGAGAAAATTTAGATACAAATTTTTACAGTAGATATTTACACTACGCCTTATGCTACTTTCATGGTTTTAAAAACAGTTTCAATAGGAATATTATTTTTAGCACATTCATAAATCCATTGAATATT
>NZ_LTBA01000042.1 GCF_001594005.1 Clostridium tepidiprofundi DSM 19306
TCTAGTCTTCCTCAATTATTTAAACCTCCTCAAACAATATAAATTAGTATTCCACTAATAATATTCGTTGAGTACATATACATATTTATAACATTTTAATGCGAAGAATTTTTAATCTTTAGAGCTGTATTTTGATGTAATATTTATGATAAAAATCTAAATTATGAATGAAAACAATAACATTTTATAATTGAAATATTATAATAAATTATGTATAATAAAACTTATGCTATCAGTAAAATGAACAATAATGTTAATTGTTTTATAATTTGATATAAATAAGCAGATTCTAGTCTAGTAAGTGTAAAATAGTATTTTGGTACAACTATAGTTATTAAGTAATTTTTAATTTAGCAATATGCTTTTGCTTATTTATGGATAATTTATATGAGAAATATTAATATTGTATAAAAGGGGGATATTATGGCTATTTACCGTGAGATAGTAGAAAGAAAGAAACTTCCAGTGATTTTGAAATTATTTATTATTCTAACTATTGTCATATATATTTCAGATTTTTTGGGGAAATTTATGATAGGAACATATAGCCTCAGAAGGGCTTCTAAACTTTTTTTTACATTTATAATGCTGATCATAATAATACAAGAATTGAAAAAGTGTATTATTAAATATAGATATTCTGTCATAGAAGATGAATTAATAATTCATAAATTAAATGGTAATGATGAGAAAATTGTTGAGGATATCAAATTTAAAGATATCAAATTTATAGGAACACCAAAAGATGAGAATATTAAATTTGATGTTGAAAAATCTAATAATTATATAGCTTCCATGTTTAGTTCTGAAAAATATTGTTGTATATATAAAGATGGAGATAAATTTAAGAAGTTTTATTTTGAACCAAGTAGCAAATTATTGAAGAATATAAAAAAGAGTATAAAGTATAATGAATCCAATAAGTAATAAAATGTTATTTTATGTATGTCGATTCAGTTAATTAATTCTATAACACTTATTATAAATACTTTTATAAGTGTAAAATTAAAGCTTTTTATTTCAGGTGGAGCAGAGCTTCCACCTGAAGTTTTGATGTATATGGTAAAATAAGGTTACTATTCGGTAAAATTGTTTATGCTAAACTGGGAGTATAGTACTAATACTAATGAAATTATGTATTTTTGTACAATTCTTCAGTCATTTCTCTTAAAAGTTCTTCTTTTTCGATTATGTCAAGTCCGGTCAATGCAAGTGCTTGACATGCTTTCAATAAAATTTCCTTACCAAATTCAGATACTGTGCATTCAGCAAATTCTTTTGACGGAAATATAACAGTAGTATCATTTACTATGCCTATTGATGGATAAATACAGGGGGTTGTATGACTTATTGAACCAATACTCAAGCCTACTTTATAATCTTTGCAACAATCAATATTTATAATTCCACTTTCCTTTAGATTGTGCTCGAATAATCTTGATAATGCTTTATTCGTTAAAAGACTTTGACTTGGAAGTTCAAAAAACGATATATTGCTTTTAACGTTTAAAATTGGAGATAGTGCTTTTATGAAATTTCTAATCTTATCTTCCAAAATTTCAGCATATTCATCATTTTGAGTTCTTATATAAAATTTAGCTTTTGCGTAAGACGGATATATATAAGGATTTTTAGCACCTTCAATTGAAATACCATCTATTGAGCATTCATTGCATGTGTTTTTCAAGAGAATGCCAAGTGCATTAAATGTAAACAAGCATGCATCTAATGGTGAATAATAATTTAAAGTGTTTTTTTCGATAGAATCATTTGATAAATATTCAATTTGCATGGGCATAACGGTCATTGATGTTCCACTTTCAAAATTCTTCACATCAGAATGTGGTGCAATGACAACATCAATGTCTTCAAAAATACCTTGTTTAGCCATTGTAAGTTCGGAACCATTAAAATCATCACCTGGGCAACCTAATAATATTACAGTTCCTTTGGTTTTGGAAATTATTTTTGATAATCCAAGTGCAGCACCAACTGACATTGAACAATTCATATTGTTGCCATATATATGAGTGTTTTCGAAAGAAGAAGCAGAGAACTTACATATATAACATATCTTAGGATGACCGGTTCCATATTCGGCATAAAAGGCAGTAGGTATATTCATATAATTATGAGTAATATTAAAGTTGTATTTTTTTAGTAAATTAGTGATATAATCTTTTGCTTTGTATTCTTCGAAGCTTTTTTCAGGATTAGTATAGAGAAAATACGAAAGTTGAAACAACTCTTCTTTTAGTGTACTTAAATAAGTTATTATTTCTTGTTTCAATCAAATCACTTCCTATTAATAGATACTTATTTCACAGGTTATAGTATGCCCAATATATAAAATTAATATTTTTAAAAATAATTTAGGTGGACAAAATAAAAAAATCAATGTAAATGAATAAGATATATTGTAGAGGCAAAAATTCAAAATAAGATATATTTATTTTGAATAGCAATAAAAGGAGGAATATATGAAAAAACAGTGTTGTGTTATATGCAGGAAGCCTCTAAATGATGGTATAATGATAAATGGAAGAAGAATTTGTAAGTCGTGTGAAGAGAGATTGATTAAAGCTGAAGTGAACACAGATTTCTACGAATACTATAAGAAGCGTATTAGAAGAAGTATTGCACATTTTCTATTAAAAGGAGAGGAAAGAGATTGTCCAAATTACCACTTGTAGATGGCATAAATAAATATATAGAAGAAAAAAACATATATTTTTGTATGCCAGGACATAAAAATGGCAAAGGTTTTATAAAGACGAAAGAAGGAAAAAAATTATACGATAATTTCATAAAAGGTGATATTACTGAAGTTGATGGAGTAGATAATTATCATGATGCAAAAGGTATAATAAAAGAAGCACAAACTTTATTAAGTGAATTTTATGGTAGTAAAAAGTCATATTTTCTTATCAATGGAAGCACTAGTGGAAATTTAGCTATGATATTCTCAGTTTTTGATGAAGGAGACAAAATAATAGTTGAAAGAAACTGCCATAGGTCTATATATAATGCAATAGTTTTAAAAAAATTAAAACCAATTTATTTAAAGAATAAATTCAATTCAGAATATAGCATTCCAGTTTCTATTGATAAGAAAAATTTTATAAATGTAATAAATAATAATAGAGATGCTAAGGGCATAGTAATAACGTATCCTAATTATTATGGAATATGTGTTGACTTAAATAAAATAGTAAATATTGCACACAAATATGGTATGAAGGTGCTTGTAGATTCTGCACATGGGGCACATTTTGGAGTTTGTAGTAGTTTACCTCAAAATGCTATAAGATTAGGTGCTGATATTGTTGTTATGAGTGCACATAAGACGCTTCCAAGTTTAACCCAAACTGCATATCTTCATATAGGTGATAAAGCATTTCAAAGTGATAGTGAATTTGAAAAGCTTGATTTTTATGTTAGTGCATTATCAAGTACAAGTCCTTCATATATGTTTATGACATCTATGGATTATGCAAGATTTTATTTAGAAAAATACGGAAAAGAGCACTATAATGAACTAATAAATTTATGCAGCAAATATAAATATAAAATAAATAATATAAGAGGATTCAAAATACTAGATATGACGGATATCAATAGTTTAAATTATGATAATGCAGAAACTACTTGGGAATGTTCACTAGATATAACTAGGTATATACTCAATGTTGACTTAGGATATAGTGGACACAAATTATGTAGATATTTAAGAGAAAATAGAATTCAATGTGAAATGAGCGATTCAAGAAATGTCATATTAATATTTTCACCTTTTAATACAGAAGAGGAATTTGAATATCTTTATGAAGTGCTAAAAAAATGTCCATTAGAAAGTATAAGAACACAAAAAAATGATAGTATATTTTTAGATAATGAATTGCCAAAAATTGAGTTATATCCATATGAGATTATGAATAAAGCTACTAGAAAAATTCCTATAGAAGAGGCTGAAGGCAATATAAGTGCAGTGCAGATTGTGCCGTATCCGCCAGGTATACCTATTATAATGCCTGGTGAAGTAATTAATAGAGATATTTTAAATATCATTAATCAATATATAATAAATGAAAGAAGTATTTTGGGAATTGAAAATGGAAGCATTACAATAATTGATGTATAATAATTATAGTTATACTTGCGAATTAACAATACTATGAAGGAGAAATAACATTATGCATAAGAGAGGTTTGTTTATTACTTTAGAAGGAGGAGAAGGAGCTGGTAAAACTACTCAAATAAATCTTATAGAAAAGTATCTTATGAGTAAAGGGATTAGTTGTGTATTTACAAGAGAGCCTGGGGGAATAAATATTTCTGAACAAATTAGAGAAGTTATTTTGAATAGAAAGAATATAAGTATGGATGGAAGAACAGAAGCTTTATTATATGCTGCTTCGAGAAGGCAACATCTTGTTGAAAAGGTAATTCCAGCTTTGAAAGAAGGTAAAGCGGTAATTTGCGATAGGTTTATTGATGCTTCTCTTGTTTATCAAGGATACGCTAGAGGAATAGGTATAGAAAAAGTGATGGAGATAAATGAGTTTGCAATAGAGGGATATATGCCGAATTTAACGATATATCTTGATATTGATCCGAAGATTGGACTAGAAAGAATATCTGCAAGCAAAAACAGAGAAGTAAATAGATTGGATTTAGAAAATATGAAATTTCATAATAAAGTTAGAGAGGGATATTTGACTTTATTAAAAAGAGAACCAATGAGAATAAAGATGATAAATGCTAATCAAAGTATAGATAATGTTTTTAATGAAATAAAGATATTGCTTGATAAGCTGTTTGAAATAGATTAAATACAAAAAATTCATGTTTATAGGAAACTATAAAGGCTAAGTGAACTTGTTTTGCTGAAGCGAAAGCTTCAATTTCCACTCCTATAGAAGTGGGAGTCTTGTAAAATCGATGAATTCAATAATATGGATTAATGATGATTCTTTATATATTATAATAAATTAAATTGTGATAAAATATTGAGTAAGGGAGTAAGAGCGTATATAAATTTAATAATTATTTGGAGATGATTTAATTGAAATTAATAGTTGCTATTGTACAAGATGAACAGTCAAATGAATTGATTGGTATTTTAACGGATAATGGATACAGAGTTACTAAATTAGCTACAACAGGAGGCTTTCTAAAAGCAGGTAATACAACTTTAATGATAGGTGTAGAAAAAGATAAGGTTGAACATGTATTAGAGATTATAGAGGAAGAATGCAAGACACAGAAGAAAACTGTAACATCACCTTCACCAGCCGCTGGATCTACGGGAGTATATGTACCTTACCCTGTGGAAGTAAAGGTAGGAGGAGCAACGATATTTGTGCTAGATGTAGATAAATATATTAAAATATAAGTATGGAGGGCTGCTATGGATTTTAGCGGTATAATAGGCCACAAAAACATTATAAAAGAATTAATAAATGCAATAGAAGAAGGAAGATTTGCACATGCTCACATATTAGTAGGTGAAGACGGAATAGGGAAAAGTTTAATAGCACGTTATATAGCGCTTAAAATACTTGGGAAAAATCGTGATACACAATGTGTTGATATTATAGAGTGGAAGATGGCAAAAAATAAAAGGTCATTGGGTGTAGATGATATAAGAAAATTAATTGAAGAGATAAACAAAAAACCTTATGAAGGGGAAAATAAAGTTATAATAGTGTATGAAGCACATAATATGACAGTACAAGCACAGAATGCATTTTTAAAAACAATTGAAGAAGCACCTGAGGGTACTTATATAATATTGTTATGTGAAAATTTAGATAAGATATTAGATACAATTAAGTCGAGATGTCAAATACATAAGCTAAGAGTTTTGAGTGACTCGGAAATAATGGATTTCATTGACAAAAAATATACTCACCTAATGGATGAAGAAAAGAAAATACTTATTGCTTTTAGTAATGGAGTACCAGGAAGAATAGAAAGATTTTTAAAAGATGATAAATTCAATGAAATTAGAAAGGAAACATTACAGATACTGGCTAATTCTTCACGTATAAATAAGGGTAAAATGATAAAATATGAGAAATTTTTCATTGAAAATAGAGAATATTGGGAAGAAATATTAAATTCAATGATTTCTTATGTTAGAGATTTGATGATATATAAAGAACTGGGAATAGAAAAGTTTATAATTAATATTGATAAGACTAATGAAATAAAAGAACTTTCCAATATGTTTTCTTTTAATAAATTAAGTAAATTAGTTGATATTGTAGATGAAACAAGGAAAAGGTTGGACAAAAATTTGAATCCTTCACTGGTTTTTGATATGATGCTTCTAAAAATACAGGAGGTATAATATGGCTAAAGTAATAGGGGTACGATTTAAAAAAGCAGGGAAAATATATTATTTTAATCCTAATGATGTGGAAGTTAGCAAAGGAGACTATGTAATAGTTGAAACAGTAAGAGGAATAGAGTTTGGGGAATGTGTGATTGGTATAAAGGAATTTGATACTGAAAATTTTAATGCACAATTAAAGGATGTAATAAGAAAGGCAACAGAAGAAGATATTAAAATTAATGAAATTAATAAAGAAAAGGAAAAGGAAGCATTTGATATTTGCCTAAATAAAATTGAAAAACACAATTTAGACATGAAGCTTATAGATGTTGAATACACATTTGATAACAATAAAATAATATTTTATTTTACAGCGGATGGGAGAGTTGATTTTAGAGAACTTGTAAAGGATTTAGCAAGTGTTTTCAGAACGCGAATTGAATTAAGACAAATAGGAGTTAGAGATGAAACTAAGATGATTGGTGGCTTAGGACCATGTGGTCGTCCATTATGTTGTTCAACATTTTTAGGGGAATTTGCACCTGTGTCAATAAAGATGGCTAAGGAACAGAATTTATCCTTAAATCCATCAAAAATATCAGGAATTTGTGGTAGACTTATGTGCTGTTTGACCTATGAGCAAGATACATATAGATATATAAGGGAAAGAATGCCTAAAAGGGGTTCTATTGTAGATACACCTTATGGTCATGGAGAAGTAGTAGACAATAATCTTGTTAAAGAAACGGTTAAGGTTAAGTTGAAAATACAGGATGATGAAGATGAATTTAAATGTGTATCGATTAATGATATTTCTTTAATTTCGGGTCAATATGAAATAGAAGATAATGACGAAGTTATAAATGTTGAAATAGAAGATGATGAAGATGTTATGGTATTAAATAAGGTTCTTGAAGATGATGCAGAAAAAGACAATATAAAAGAAATACTTAAAGGAAAATAGGGGGTTATAAATCATATGAAGACAGTATTGAAGGTATGTGATATACGTTCGGCTAAAGATGTGGTTAATATTAAAAAAGCAATTTCAGATAATGAAGGCATTATAGCCTGTCAGATTGAAACCAAAAATGGTGAGGTTGAAATAGTTTATGACAATTACTTTGTAGATGTAGATAAAATTATAGAATCAATCGAAAATGTAGGATATACCGTTATTTAAAGAGTAGCTAAAAATTAGCTGCTCTTATTTTGCATACAGTTTTAAAAAATGCAGATAATAACTATGAGAATATGAATGAGAGGGGATTAAAATGAAGAAAATTGCTGTAGAAAAAGGACTAAAGCCTGTTAAGGATTATTTGGCAGATGAAGGATATAGCGTAAAAGAGTTTGATAATAGCAAAAAGACAGCTAAAAATTTCTTAAACAAGTTTGATGCTGTCGTTGTAAAAGGTGAAGATTTAAATGTTATGGGAATACAAGATACTATTACTAAAAGCATAATAATGAATGCCGATGGAAAAACGCCTGAAAATATAAAAAGTGAAATAGAATCTACTATTGAATAATTACTATTGAATAGTCAGTGAATAAAAACTAATCTCTGATTTATAAAGAGATTAGTTTTTTTGTAAATAAATTTATATTTCATGTATAAGATTAAGAAAAGTGGCAAGTATTTAAATATAATTAAATGATATTAATAAATAGATATATAGTGAAGGAGTGCTGATTATGAAACCTAAAAAAGGGGTATTAATTTTAAGTGTTGCTATAATAGTAGTATTAGGGTTATTTGTAGGAATTAAAATAAGCAATTCATTTGGTGGTACTAATTCTACAAATAAAGCAACATTGAATGAAAATGAAAACTTAGAGAATAAGCAGGATAACAAAGAAACAGATGATAGCATAGGATACTCTACGACTAACGAAGATGTTAATGATGAAAATGTTGATGATTCAAATATTAATGATAAAAATCGTGAACAGATTGATACTCAAAAGGAAAAAATACTTGACCAAGGTATGTCATATGATAGTAGTAAAATTGAAGATGAAGAAGATGCTCAAGAAGAAGAAAATGCAATTCAAATTGAAGTATATAAGGATAAGTATGCCGTACAAAAGGGAGATACACTATTTAGCATAGCAAGAGAATTTTTTCCTCAAGATGTAGTAGGTAAAGCTGTTAAATATATTGCATTAGCAAACAAAATTAATGATTCTAATGAAATATATGTAGGTCAGGAGTTATATATTCCTACTCAAGAAAATTTTGAAGATGAAGAGCCTGATAAAAAGGGAACTGCATATAAAGTAAAGGTTGGAGATACATTAAGCAGTATTGCTGCTAGTAAGATGACTTGGTGTAGTGTAGATACGGCGGTTGAATTGTTAAAAGAAAGCAACAATATAGAGAATGCTGATTTATTGCAGGCAAATTCAATTATTTATATCCCTCAGAATGAAAAAGAGGGTCAAGAGGAAAGCAATCAAAATTAATTAATTGCAAATTACTAAATAAATTTAGTAATATATATAGTCCCCCTTAAAATCCCCTCAATTTATTGAGAGGGATTTTACTTTTTATGATTTTCTGAAGCTAGTCTTGAAACTTCTTCCCATTTAGACATTATATAATCATATCCGTTTTTTGAATGAGGAATTAAACAATTAGAACAATCTTTTATTCCATTAACATATTTGAAATTTCCACCACATTTATCGCCGAGAGTATAAAGAGGACAATAACAAAATAGACAATTAAAATCTTTAGTATCTTTTACTTTATGACAAGGGAAAAACTCACAATCTTTATGTTGAAAAAATTTATAGTTTTCGCTCATAATTATTACTCCTTTTCAATATTATAACTAAATTATAGCACGTACATGATATATTTGTTACTGCTTTTCTTTAATTAAACCTTTTCTATAGGCTGTTAAGAGCATTTTTAAATCTCCAATTTGCTGTTCTAATTCTATGCCTATGTCAGTATCTGATACGCATTTTCTTTTTGAGGTTTTTTCTAGCACGGTGGTGGTAGAAAGAATGTCTTTCTCTTCTTCAATTGCTTTTTGTATTGATTCAAATGGCTCATGTGATGCAAGAAGAAGACCATATGAATTATATATAAGTGTGTATCCAGCAATGCCTGTTTGAGGCTGATAAGCTTTTGAGAAACCACCATCAATTACCAATAATTTACCGTTTGCTTTTATAGGACTTTCTCCGTCTTTGGTTTTTACTGGCACATGTCCATTAATTATATGGGAAGTTTTTGGATTAAGTCCAAATTCTTTAAGAACATTACAACAAGCTTTTTCATTATCTCTAAGTTTAAAATATGGATTCTTTATTTCAACATGAGTTTCTTTATCATTGATAAAATATCTTTCAAATGTTGTCATCTTATCCTTTCCAAATAACGGAGAATGTTCTCCACACCACATATACCACATCATATCCAAACCATACTGTTGATCAGCACTATTTTTTTTGCCGAAATATGCTTCTCTTGCAAGTCTATCAAGCCTATCAAGAAGGGATTTGCCATAGTATTTCTTTCCATTGATAGTAACTTTCCTAAAACTTCCGTCTTCATTCATAGTTATACAACCATGATAAAGGAGATTAGAATTAAATTTCAAATACATGCTTCCTTTAGAATATAAAAACCTAATATGTTTTTGGAGTTTTTCGCTATTTGTAAAAGAATTTTTAAGTTGAGATATCAATTCTTGTTCTTCTTCTATTAATTTATAAGGATCTTTTGGATCTATCGTTGGAAATAGAGTATCATTGAGTTTATATGTCTTGCCATATAAATTTATAACTCCCTTTTCATAATCAATTTTATCTAGTAAAAGTCTATCATTCATATTAAATTCAGGTCTTCTTTTAATTAATTGACCTTCTAGTTTTAATTGAATAATGCTTATAGCTTTATGCATTTTTGTTATCAGCTGGATATCTTTTTCTCTGTAATCAGCTTGCGATGGAACTTTTGGTTTAAATGGTATACAATTATCATCTTTATAAAATTCGAGTGCAAACGTTGCTAGAGGAAGCATATTTATTCCATATCCTTCTTCTATAGTTTTTAAATTTGCATATCGAGTTGAAATTCTAATTACATTTGCTATACAAGTTTCGGAGCCAGCTGCGGCGCCCATCCATAGTATATCATGATTACCCCATTGAATATCAACAGAATGATGATTTATAAGTTCATCTAAAATAATGTGTGCACCTGGACCTCTATCATATATATCTCCAAGTATATGAAGTCTGTCCACAGAAAGACGCTGAATAAGTTTAGCAAGAGCAATAATAAATTCGCTTCCTCTGTCAATGTCAATTATTGTTTTAATAATTTGATTATAATAATTTTGTTTGTTAGACTTGTTTTCTTGTTCATGTAGAAGTTCTTCTATTATATACGCGAAGTCCTTAGGCAATGCTTTTCTTACCTTAGATCTTGTATATTTTGAGGAAACATTTCTGCATACTTCTATCAATTGATATAATGTTATTTTGTACCAATCATTGATGTCTTTTTCTTGTGTTTTTATTATTTGTAATTTTTGTTCAGGGTAGTATATTAAAGTAGCTAAGCTCTTTTTTTCACTTTCACGTAGAGAAGTTCCAAACATATCGTCTATTTTTCTCTTAATGACACCAGAAGCATTTCTTAAAACATGAGTAAAAGCTTCGTATTCTCCGTGAATATCTGTCAAAAAATGCTCTGTTCCTTTTGGTAAATTTAAGATTGCTTGTAGATTGATAATTTCAGTACAAGCTGAAGCAATCGTAGGAAATTGTTCAGATAATAATTTTAGATACTTTTTATTTTTTTCTAGTTTTTCGATACTTATATCTTCCATTAAAAATCGCCTCTTTTCGATGAATCTCTAAAATATATGCTATATTTACAGGCTTTATTCATCATATAAGGTATATACTAATAAAAGTATTAGCATATACAAATGAGAAGTTGACAACCTAATCAACATATTTATTATACTATATAGAATTATAATTATAAAGATTAAAAAGTAATATATTGGATAAAAAAGTTTATAATTTAAATTACTCTAGAAATTACACCATAAAATAGTATATAATAATAATGCTACATTAATATGTATATAAAAGAATGAATTTCAATACTGCATATTATTAAAACTGGGGGGATTTGTATGAAGAAGAAGAAGGTAACAATGGGAAAGCAATTAACGAGACAAATTATGGCTTCTATAGTAGGTATATTTGTGGTATTATCTATTATCACGTATGTAGCTGTGGGGAAAGTGACTAAGAATATTATTAGGTCTAATATTTCTGTAATGACGTCGGATATTAGTAATTTAATTGAAAACCTTAATATTAGTGTGGATGAGTATGATGATAAACTTTATAAGGAAGTTGATTTAGCATTAGGGAAGGTAATAGACAAAAGTTCAGGATTTATTAAAGGTATATATGCTGTACATAAAAATAACAATCAATGGGTTTATTTAATAGATAAAACTAGAGAGGGCAAAGCAAAATATGGAGATGTGTTTAACGGGGATAATATAGATCTAATTGAAAAAGCAAGTAATTCAGGAGAGATAACTATTTCTGATAAGTTACTTGGTTTAGAAAATAAAATTACTACAATGAATGTTTATATTCCAGTAAAGTCAAAAGACAATGCCGGAGTTGTTTTTGGTATTGAATTTGATATAAAAACTTTAGTTATGATATGGGTTGTAATGATAGGTATTTTTGCTGGAATAATGGTGTTAACATTGATTTTAATTAGAATAATTGTTGGCAGAATAACAAAGAAACAGACTAAATCTATTGAAATTTTGGTTGATAAAATGAGAAATATGGCTAATCTTGAGGGCGATTTAACTAAAAGAATTGAGATTGACAGTAATGATGAGATTGGAGAATTGGCTGAGTATACAAATAAAATGTTAGATTCATATAGAGATATTTTAATACAGTTTGATGAATCTGCTAAAAAATTAAATAATACAAATGAAGAATTTATAAGACTATTTAATAATGCATCTTCTAAGTTTGTACAGATGAGTGATGTGACTAATACAATAGCATCTGGCATAAATGAGCAGACAGATGATTTGGAAACAATTGCAACTCAAATTCGTTCTATAAGTGAAGCTATAAATCAAGTTGCAGATAATTCTCAGAAAGTAACAGAACAAGCTATAAAAGCTTCAGAAAATGCAGTTGAGGGAAATAAATCAATGGAAAGATTAGAGATGTTTTCTAAAGAAATAATGGATGTTGTTAATAATACATCTGAAATTGTAAAAAGATTAGCTGAAAAATCTGAAGCGATTAATAGTATAGTGGATACAATAACAGCGATATCAGAACAAACAAATTTATTGGCACTTAATGCTTCTATTGAGGCAGCTAGAGCAGGAGAACATGGAAAAGGATTTGCTGTGGTTGCTGAAGAGGTTAGAAAATTAGCAGAAGAATCATCTAGTTCAGCAGAAGAAATATTTAATTTAATTCAGGAGGTTCAAAAAGGCATAGAAGATACGGGAACATCAATGAATCAGGTTGCGGATAAAACTATGAATCAAGGTAAATATGTTGATGAGGTATCAAGCAGATTTGATGATATAGTAGAGTCTATTAATAATGTGTCAAGTAGAGTTGAAGAAGTTTCATCAGCAGCAGAGGAAATGTCAGCAAATACTACATTGGTTGCTAATAAAATAGAAAAGCTTACACATATTGCAGAAAAAAATAATGCATCCGTTGAAGAAGTTGCAGCGGATATAGATAGTCAAGTAAATTCAATAGGTATTCTTGATGAGAGGGCTAGAGAACTCAAATTGGTTTCTGACGAATTAACAGAAAAACTTTCAAAATTAAAATATTAGATAGTTTTTGTTATTTTATAAATTCTTTATAAAATAATGAATTTATATGAATAAAAAGTTTTGTGGTGGGGATACTTATAACCGTAGAAACAATGTATTTTTATATAAGCCCTTATGATCCCTCAATCCCTTAAGATAGTATGCACTATGAAGTGCATACTATTCCCCCATAATTAAATATTTAAACTCCCCTTAGGACACTTTATTTAAAGTGTCCTAAAATTTACAAAGTATTATTATCTTTAAATAATTTACAAAAGTCTTGCTAATTTGATTTGTAGTTTATAAATAATTAAAAATCATTATAATAAGCTACAAATGACTTGATAATTTAATTTGTAATACTGGATTTTACTGTTTTCCTGTACTATATGATGCTTGAGAATCGCACTAAAATGTATTTTATATTTAATAGATTGATATTTGCTTATTTATAGAATTGTATTAAATTATACATTTGGGTTGTTATGAAGCATATAATTATTGCTATAGATGTTGGCATAAATATTGAAAACAGAGTCCATTTAATACTTTTAGTTTCTTTTCTTATGGTTAAAACAGTTGTTGCACACGGGAAATGAAGCAATGAAAAAAGCATAACATTTAAAGCGGTTAAATGTGTCCAACCATTGGCTACTAAAATATTTTTTAACTCGTGTAAACTTGTAAAATCTGTCATGGTGTTTTTAGATAGGTACGCCATTATCAAAATTGGTATTACTATTTCATTTGCTGGAAAGCCTAGTATGAAAGCAAGCAAAATAAAACCATCTAGTCCTATAATATGTGCAAAAGGATTTAAAAATGCAGCAATGTGTCCTACTATGCTCATATTTCCAATATATATATTACTAAGTATATATATAATTACTCCAGCAGGTGCAGCTACTTTAACTGCTCTTACAAGAACGAAAATAGTTCTATCTATTATAGAAGTATAAATTACCCTAGTAAATTGAGGTCTTCTAAATGGAGGAAGTTCCAATGCAAATGAAGAAGAAACACCTTTGAGAAAAGTTTTCGATAAAATAAAAGATGTTAGCAATGTGATTGCTATGCCTAAAACTACCAATCCAGAAACTATTAAAGCTGCTAATATTCCATTCATGGTTGATGAAAGACCTATTCCAAAGAATATTGATGCTATAGCAATTAAAGTTGGAAATCTTCCATTGCAAGGAACAAAGTTATTTGTAAGAATAGCAATTAGTTTTTCTCTTGGAGAATCTATAATTCTGCAAGAGATTATTCCAGCAGCATTGCAGCCAAATCCCATACACATTGTTAGAGCTTGCTTACCATGTGCACAAGCCTTCTTGAAAACATGATCTAAATTAAATGAAATCCTTGGAAGATACCCCAAATCTTCTAAAATAGTAAATATAGGAAAAAATATTGCCATAGGAGGTAGCATTACTGAAATAACCCATGCTGTTGTCCTATATATTCCGATAACCAAAATACCATGAATCCATGATGGTGCATTTATATATGTGAATAATTTGGTTAATTTTCCTTCTATAAGAAATAAAAATTTCGATAGCATTTGAGAAGGATAATTAGCTCCTTGAATAGTTAGCCAGAGCACAACAGCAAGAGTGAGAAGCATTATAGGAATTCCAAATATTTTTGATGTTAGTATATCATCAATTTTATATTGTGATACAATTTGACTATCATTTTTATTTAAACAATCTGATAATATGTTATCGGCATTTTTATAAATATCTGATACAATAACTTCTCTACTAATATTGTTTTGAAAAGTACCAGTAACTTTGTTTTTAAAAGAATTAATATCTGAAAAATCATATTTAAGATATTTGTTTATTGAATTCAATATTGATTTATCTCCATCCAAAAACCTAAGTGCAAGCCACTTGGAATTTATTTTATTATTGAACATATTTTTTAGTAGTGGTTCTATTTTTAGCATATAGTTTGAAATATCTTCATTATATTTTAATTTATATGGTGAAGGAATAATTTTTTTTGTACATACTTTAAGAGTAATGTTTTTTAATTCGTCTATACCTTTGTTATCCCTTGCAGTTGTAGGAATCACAGGAATACCTAACTTTTTCGATAATAACGGTATGTCAATGCATATTCCTTTTCGTTTAGCCTCATCCATTAAATTTAAACACAATATTATATTATCTGTTATTTCGCAGATTTGAAGTAAAAGATTTAAGTTTCTTTCAATACAGGTTGCATCTACGACAACTATTACAGCATCAGGTTTTCCAAAGCAAATGAAATCTCGTGCAACTATTTCTTCTTGAGAACTTGCCAAAAGAGAATATGTTCCAGGAAGATCTACCAGAATAAAATTTTGTTTTTTATGAGTAAAATCTCCCTGCATACTTGTTACGGTTTTACCAGGCCAATTACCTGTATGTTGATGAAGACCTGTTAAGGCATTAAAAACAGTGCTTTTTCCAGTGTTAGGATTACCTGCAAGTGCTATAACGAAGTCATCATTATGTTTTTTAGTTATATTAAACAAATCAATTAGTGCATCTTTTGATGAAGAAAATCTATTTAGTCCCATAATTCCACCTCAATATTATTAGCTTCTTCTACTCTTAATGCTATACAGGTACCTTTAACAAAATAGGCGGTAGGATCTCCCCATGCACTTTTTCTAAGGACATAAATTTTACTTCCTTTAATTATACCTAAATCTAGTAATCTTTGTTTTGGTAATCCTTTCAAATGATTGTTTATTATTTTTGCAGTATAATTAACAGGAACTTCAGATAATTTCATAATATTTTTCACTATAACCACCTGTTTATAAATTGATAGGACTGCATTATGCATGATTTTAGTCAGTCTATTTTATGATAGCAAATACAAATTAAGATAACATAACTTGGCATACGACAGAACTGCATATAATATTCAGCATTAGTGGAAGTACTTTGCTGCTCAAAACATGATAAGATATTACAGAACTGCATATAATTTTTAGTCTATGTTGTATATTATGAGATTGTTTTAAATTATGTTACTGAACTTAAGTGTTTTAAAATTTTTGATGCTGATTGTTGGTAATTATACGTTTGAAACTGATATAATATATTTAGCGCTTAAAGTTAAGAAATATTGTAAATACTTTACACTATCAGTTAAGAAAGGTAGGGGACTATATGAAGAATATTGATAGAAAAAAGAGCTTGTATGCTGATTTGTCATTGTTTATTGTTGCAATAATATGGGGAGGTGGTTTTATTGCTGTAAAAAATTCTATTGATGATGTATCACCGTTTTATTTGCTTACACTACGATTTGGTATTTCAAGTATAATAATGGCAATTATACTACATAAAAGAATAAAAAATATAACTAAAAAGGACATAAAAGCAGGTGTTATAGTTGGAATATTTTTGTTTTTAGGGTTTGTTGCACAGACATATGGAATAAAATACACCACTGCTGGTAAAAATGCTTTTTTAACAGGAGTAAATGTTATTATTGTACCATTTTTGTATTGGATGGTTAGCAAAAAGAAACCTGATATTTATGCATTTGTTTCAGCATTTATAAGCTTTATAGGAATGGCAATGTTGACTTTAAATGGTGGACTATATATAGGAATAGGGGATGGCTTAACCATATTATGTGCTTTTTTCTTTGCGGGTCATATAGTTGCAGTGGGATACTACACAGATACAACAGATCCAATAATATTATCTATAGTACAAATGGCAGCGGTAACCATTTTTTCATTGATATGTGCTTTTGTTTTTGAAACACCACCTACAACAATAAATAAAAGTTTAATTATTGGGGTTGGATACATATCAATTTTCAGCACTATGTTAGCATTTATAATTCAAAATGTAGCCCAAAAGTATACATATCCAACTCATGCTGCTATTATACTGTGTTTAGAATCGGTTTTTGGATCAATTTTTTCTGTGATATTTTTGAAAGAAATATTTACTATCAAAATGATTGCAGGATGTGTGCTAATATTTATAGCTATAATTACATCTGAAACAAAATGGAACTTTTTAACGTACCTAGCAGAAGTCTCCCATCTTCTATAAGTGGGAGATGAATGCGTAAAAACAACTTGCTCCTATTATTTTATCGATTCTACAAGACTCCCACTTCTATAAGTGGGAGATTGAAGCTTTTGCTTCAGGTGGAGTAGAGTCTCCACCTGAAGTCTCGATGTTTTGCTTTAGCAAAACGAGTTCACTTTTTTTGTACTAAAATAAAGTCAGCAGTAAATAATATAAATGAGTGATAGTAATGAAATTAGATACAAATAATCATTAAGTATTCTTATAATAAAGAAATATATTCAAAGTCAAGAAAAGAAATGA
>NZ_LTBA01000043.1 GCF_001594005.1 Clostridium tepidiprofundi DSM 19306
ATTAGCTATATAATTTTGGTAATAATCAGAGGTTGGGACGACCTTGTTAGCTTGGGTAAACTTGCTCCATTGGGAGTATTGACCAAGAAGCCCCCACTTCAACGAAGTAAGTGGAGGGTAGTTCACATTTGAATCATATATTTAAATGGTGTATAATTCTAGTTAATAAACTTTAATTTGGAAGTGGATTGAGGGAGGCATTGGTATGCGTAAGATTTTGTATCAAAAAATTTTATATGAGGTGCATAGTCTATGAAAAAATTTTTAACAATTTTATTAAGTATAGTAGTAATTATTTCTTTTTCAGCATGTTCTGATAAGTCCAATTCAGTTAATTCGACTAATAATGCTATAAATACAAGTGATAATACCGGTAATAAAAGTAATTCTATAAAACATAATGAGAATTTAGAGAAAATTGCAGTCGAATTTGTTAATGAACTATCGAAAGGTAATTTTGAAAGTGCTTATAATAAATTCGGTAGTTCATTTAAAAAGGCTATTACTCTTAAAAAATTAAAAGAAACGTGGGCTACGGCATCGACACAAGTTGGTGAAGTGAACAATATACTTGGTACAAGGACTGAGCATGATGATAAATTTGATAAAGTATTTGTAACCTGTAAATTTGACAAAACCACGTTGGATATTCAAGTCACTTTTGATAAAGACAAAAATATAGTAGGATTCTTTTTTGTTAAAACGAAAATAATTCCAAAATCCAATAAAAATAATATAGATGATGAAAGTAAAAATATATTCTATGAAAAGGAAGTTACAATAGGTGCGGGTGAATGGGCATTGCCTGGTATATTAACAATTCCAAAAGGTAAAGGAAATTTCCCAGCCGTTGTTCTTGTACATGGTTCAGGACCTAACGATAGGGATGAAACTATTGGTCCAAATAAACCTTTTAGAGATTTAGCTCATGGTTTAGCTTCAAAGGGTATTGTGGTTTTAAGATATGATAAAAGAACTTTGGTTTATGGCAAAAAAATGCTTAAGCTGAAGAAAGGTATAACTGTACAAACAGAAACAATTGATGATGCATTACTAGCAATAAATTTACTTAGAAATAGAAAAGAAGTTGATAAGAGTAAAATATTTGTATTAGGACATAGCTTAGGTGGAAGTTTATTACCAAGAATAGAACAACAAGATTCAAATATTGCAGGATTAATATGTTTAGCAGGTTCAGCAAGGCCACTAGAGGATTTTTTTGTAGAGCAATATACTTATTTATTTTCATTAGATGGGAAAATTACTGACAAAGAGAAGGATATTTTAGAACAAACCAAAAAAGACGTAGAGAAAATCAAATCATTAGATGTAAATAATTATGACACTAATGAAATACTTATCAATGTACCAGCTGGATATTGGGTTGATTTGAAACAACATAACATAGCTGAAATTGTTAAAAAATCGAAGAAACCAATGCTTATTCTTCAAGGAGAAAGAGATTATCAAGTTACAATGAAGGATTTTCAATTGTGGAAAAAGCTTCTTTCTAATAGGAAAAATGTAGAATTTAAATCATATAAAAAGTTAAATCATTTATTCATGGAAGGCACAGGAAAATCCAGTCCTAATGAATATTACATTGAAAATCATATACCTCAATATGTTATAGATGATATATCAAATTGGATAAAAAAATAAAGATAAAAGATAAAAGATAAGGGGAAAGATAAAGGGACGGTTAACTTTAAATTAGAGAGAGCACAAACTTTGTTTGAAATATTTAGAAGAAAAATATGAAAAAAATATATAAGAAAAATAGGGACGATTAACTTTAAATTGGAAAGGGTACAAGTTTCGTTTGAAATATTTAGAAGAAGTGCAAAGTGAATTCATTTTGCTAAAGTAAAACATTCAGATGGAGGTTCTGCTTTACTTGATGCAAGAAACTTCAATTTTCTAGTGCGGATTTTATTGATTACATAAATCAATAAAAAGAAATATATTTGTAAATAAGTTACTATAACTAGTTTATTTACTCAGGAAAGCCCGCACTAGTTATAGAAGGAAGTATTATAAATGTAATAAATTTATAGAAAATATAATGGCATTGTTAAATATTATAGAGGGATGGTGGGAAATCATGATAATAAGAAATATAGATAGTACAGAGATAGACTTATTAGCAAAATTGGCAGCGAATCAAGTATCATTTAAAGATATGTATTTGTCATGGCTAAATGATGGAATTACAAAATTAGAATGGTGCTTCATAGCTGAAGATAATAATGAATTTGTAGGGAGAATAATATATGGTGTATTTGATGATGAACTAGAAATTTTAGATATAAATATCCAGCATATAAATAATGATGATATTGGACATGAATTATTATATGAGAGTTTGAAAAAAATGAGGTCTAAAGGATTTGCTAAAGTTGGATGCAATCTATATTCTGACAAGGACAATTTTCAAAAGTATGTAGAAATGTTAATCAATCAAGGATTTGTTATTACCCAAAAAAAGAAAAGTTTTGTGTGGGAAAGAAGTAGTTACCAGTGTACAATGCAGCATAATACTGAAGTGGGTGGTGGAAGATTATCTTTTAGAAGTTTAAGAGAACTTGGTTCTTATGAATGTTATATTGATGCAATCAGACAAGTTACAGTTGGAACGCTAGATAAAGATGATATAGAATGTATTAAGGAATATGGAGATGAGCAAGCAGCAGCAAAATATTTCAATCAGTTAAAAGATATTGATTTCAATAATGATTGGTGGAAATTGGCATATTCACACGATGAGTTTATAGGTTTAGTGATACCACAAAGATTTAATGATACTGTTGGAGCTATTAATTATATTGGCGTTGTACCAGAAAAAAGAGGAAATGGATATGTAAATGATCTGTTAGTGGAAGGTGTTAGAATATTAAGTGAAAATAATATAAAAAAAGTAATTGCAGATATTGATGAGGAAAATTATCCATTAGAGAACGCTCTTTATAAAAATGGATTTAAATTGGATTGTAGTATGCTTGTTTTAAAATTAAATTAAGTATTATATTGTGTATTGCTTCTATAAGATTTCCACGTATAGAAGTGGGAGGATTGAGGCTTTTGTTTTAGCAAAACAAATTCACTCAGGAGGGCTCATTATGGTGTATGATTATAATGAAATATCCAAAATATATGATGACGTGCGAGAGGCTGATCTTAAAATAGTGAAGTTTATAATAGAAAAAGCTCAGATTAATGAAGAAAGTCATGTTTTAGAGATTGGATGTGGAACGGTAAACTATATTAAGGTTATTCAAGAGTTGACACAGGCAGAGGTTTGGGGAGTAGACCAATCTCGAGGAATGCTAAATAAGGCAAAAGAAAAGTGTAAAAGTGCAGTATTTATTGAAGATGATGCTGTACAGCTTTCTAGAATTCCAAATGCAACTTTTGATTTGGTGTACATGGTAGCATTCCTGTGCTGGGTTTAAATAAGGTTTACAAGAAAAAAGAATTTCTGTTTGCAAAGTTTTCCATGTAAGAAATATTAAATAGCTAAGCTTTTCAGAAAAAAGTTAGTGCAGATATTTAAATAGAAATTCTGAATATTATCAATATAACATCATTGTGCAGAATATGCGTGGAATATGGGTTTTAACTAGCTTTAAGTGTAATAAAATCATATATAATGTTTTTGTACTTAACATCATGCAGTACAATTTCAATACCAATTGCACAAAGAGCGGATATTCGTGATTGGGTTATATTTCCAATAAGCTTACATATGTCTTTATCTCTATAATTGCACAAACATTTTAACATCAATATATATAAAGCTTTGACTTTAGTGATATGTCTATTACTTTTCAGAATAATTTGCCATTTTGGTACACCTGTATACTTCGAAACAAAATCCAGTATCTCTTCATGATCAAAATTTCTATCTATAACATGTCTTTCGCTTTTGTATTCTGTTTTTTCGTTTTTAAATTCAGAGCTTTTTTTTAAAGTTTTATCATTACAGTTATATACAAGGAACAAATAGGCTTTTCGAGCTTTTTCTACATCTTTGTCAAACATTTGCATAACATAATCCTCATCTAGAATACCAAAAGAATCTTCTCTTAAGCCAAGATATACTCCAAGGCTTGAATATTTATAATCTTCAATGTGATTTTTGTATTTTTTTATGTCCTTAGGATTTCTATGAATGTAAGCAGAAAGTACGAATAGATAAGAATTAGTGTCTACTATTTTACTTTTAAACCTATCTTGAAAGACATGCCCCCTTCTGCCGTATGTTTTATTGTAATATTGGGCATATGACTGATTTATGCTATGCATGAATTGGCTTATGTCTGCTCCATTGGAATCAATTAATAAATGGACATGGTTAGACATGATACAATAAGCATAAACTTTAAAATTATATTTAATCTGATATTTTTTTATGATATTTAAGAAAACTTTTTTATCTTTATCATTTCTAAATAAAAGGAAATCGCTTAAACTTCTTAACATAATATGATAAATCCCATTTACAATTTTAAATCTAGTTTTTCTAGGCATAATAACAGCTCCTTTGATAACAATTTATATTTAATTTTAAATGAGCAAAAATCATTACAATAAGTTATAAATGACTTGAAAAGTCAATTTGTAATACTGAATTTTAGTGTTTTTCTGTACTAGATGATGGTTGAGAATCAATGTAAAATATTATTTTGCATTTAATAGATTGAAATTTTCTTATTTATGATATATTTGCTCAACATCTATTTTAGATTATTGACAAGAATAAGGTGGTTTAATCAATAGAGGGTTGTATGATTTAAAATTAAGAAAGAAAATTAAAAGAGAAAAAGGTTTGATTACTTAGGGCTTGGTTATTTTTATTTTCAATTATTGGGATATAATAAAATAAAAATGAACCGTCCCCAAGATTTTTTCAAACTTTTTGCCTGTTTCAGACGTCTAAAGAGTGTATAGTAAATAAGAGAGATACAAAAGAGATATAAATAAGAGATATAAGAGAGATATAAGATATAAGAGTGAGAATTGAATTTAAACATTGAATTTTAACAAAATAATATAATAATGTAGAGTAGTGAACAGATTAGTGGGAGTAGGGAGTAGATAAGAGAGAATAATAGAGAGAATACTTGTCCAGCTAAAACTCTTGAATTTTTGACATCTTATTGGGAAAAGGTTAGAAAAATGAACCGTCCCTAGTAATCTCCTCAACAATTCCTAATAATCCCAATAATTTAATTTGATATTTTTGGTAAAAGGTTAAAAAGAACTGAACCGTCCCCAACAAAAAAGGAGGTAAGGCAGCATATGGTTAGTTCAAAAAACAGAATATATGATGAACTTGTAAAATTTATAACAACTAACCAGGATAATCTTTATAGATTAGCATATAGCTATGTTAAAAATCAGCAAGAGGCATTAGACATTGTACAAGATTCTATTTATAAAGCATTATCTTCGGCAGATACTTTAAAAAGTTTTGAGTATATAAAGACATGGGTATATAGAATAGTTATAAATACAAGTATTACATACATAAGAAAAAAGAAATACACTGTTGTTTCAGATAAAATAGAGATAAAATTTGATAACAGTGAAAATGATTTGGAACAAAATATAGATTTGTATGATGCGATAGATAGATTGAGTGAGAAAGAAAAGACGGTTGTTGTATTGAAGTATTTTGAAGATATGAAATTTGATGAAATTGCGAGAGTTACTCAATGCAATATAAATACTTTAAAGTCAAGACTTTACTCTGCAATTAATAAGCTTAGAATTATTATTGATGGTGAGGGGTGAAAATTGAAATGGAAAATAAAATTAAGGAATTGGTAAAAAAGTACAAATCGGTAGAAATACCGAGTGAACTAAACAATATAGTAAAGGAGACGATTGAAATGGCAAGTGTTGAAAGAAACAAGAAAAGAAGCAATAGAAAAAAGGTTGGAGCAGTAGCAGCAACAGTAGCTATATCAACAGGGATGTTGTTTGCTGGAGTTAATTTAAACAAAACTTTTGCACAAAATGTTGGTAGTGTTCCAGTTATAGGAAAGATAGCGAAACTATTTACATTTAGGGATTATAAAATTCATACTGATACTTTAAATGGTGAAATTAAAATCCCTGCTATTGATGAATTAAAAGATGATAATTTAAAAAAGAAAATTAATGATGAGATTAACAAAAAAGTACAAGAAAAAATAAAAGAGGCTAAAGAAAATGCTGAAGATTATAAGAAGGCTTTTCTTGAAACAGGAGGAAAAGAAGAAGATTTTCATCCTGTGAGTGTTAAAGTAGGATATGATCTTAAATGTTCAAATGAAAATATTTTGTCATTTACAGTCTATGAATATCAAACAATTGCAAGTGCATATTCAGAAATATATTATTATAATATTGATTTGAAGAATAATAAAATGATTACACTAAAGGATATGCTGGGTGAAGATTACAAAGATATTTGCAATAAAAGCATAAGAAAGCAGATTGAGGAAAGAAAGAAAAATCCAGATAATAGCTTCTTTGATGGGGATATGGGTTTTAATGGAATAAAAGATGATCAGAAATTTTATATAAATAAAGATGGCAAGGTTGTTATTGTATTTGATAAATATGAAATAGCTCCTGGTTATATGGGAGTACAGGAATTTATTATAGATAAATAAATATGTAACGAATATAGAGGCTATAAGCACAATTCGGATAATGAATATAAAATGAATATAAATTGAAAGCCATTCTTGGTAAAATTTTAAAAACCAAGAATGGCTTGTCTTAAAATTTCTAGCTTCCGTTTAATACTGTTTAATAATAGATTTTTAGAACTAAAAACCATATTTTACACATAAAATTAATTTGCAGATATTTATAGATTTTTGCATATGCATATATTCATAGATTTTTACACATGCTAGTAGATTCAGCAAATTTAAAAATCACATTTTAGAATAATTTTAGAATTAGATTAAAATCTGCTAAAGTCTATTTATGCTAAAGTTATGTCTATATCTTTTGTTCGGGTAATTCATTAACAAATTTATTAAAGTCTACTTATTTAATAGCTTAGTTTGCATAAAGATTAAATAAAGTTAACAGGTTTAACTTTATAAAAGTTTACTCTATAATAGTTTTCCCAATTCTCCTAACAAACTCATAACAGGTTTAACTTTATAAAAGTTTACTCATTAGGTTAGGCATTTTTCCAGATTGAACTATTCGCATCATCCATTGTTCTGCAGCTCTTTTATTCATTAATGAAATTGTAGGGAATGAATGCTGCATCATAGCAATATCGAACATAGATAAATTATTTTGCATAGCTAATGTCCATTCATGAATAAGCTCACTTGCTGCCTCGCCGATAATTGAAACTCCATAAATTTTACCTTGTTCATCAGTTAGAACTTTGACGAAACCAATAGGTTGACCATCAGTTACTGTTCTGCCGTAGTTTTCATAATCCTCTTTTACAACAAAGTAATTTATACCAGCTTCTTTAGCTTGTTTTTCTGTAATACCTACTTGTGCTATTTCAGGTTTTGTGAATACTGACCATGGGACTAAGAAATTGCTTCTTTTTAATTTTTCCATAGGTTGAGGGCTTAAAGAATTCATTAGAGCCAACATACCTTGATGCATGGCTGCATGGGATAATTGAGCTTTCCCATTACAATCACCAATTGCGTATATGTGTGGTTGGCTGGTTCTGTTGAATTCATCAACAACAATTCCTTTTTTAGTATATTCCACACCTGCATTTTCTAGTGCTAGTGGTTCTAGGACAGGTTGTCTACCTGTTGCAACAAGTATTTTTTCGGATTCAAATACCCCTTTATCAGTATGAGTGTATATTATACCATCGATTTGTTCTACTTTTTCAATTTTTGTACTGTTGTAAACTTTTATATTTTCTTTGTTAAATACATCTTCCAATAATTTGCCTGCTTCTTCGTCTCCTATTGGTATAAGATGAGGATCCATTTGTACTAATGTAACATTTGAACCCAGTCTTGAAAAAGCTTGAGCCATTTCAGTTCCTATTGCACCACCACCAATAATGGTAAGTGTTTTAGGAATATCATTTTGAGCAAACATATTTAAATTTGTAAGTTTTGGAACTGTATCTAATCCAGGAATTGGGGGAATAAAAGGTTTTGTACCTGTTGCAATAAAAATAGTTTTTCCTGTATATTGTTCATCTCCAACCTGTATAGTGTGCGAATCTATGAATTTTGCTTTTCCCTTATTTAAAACAAAATCA
Source organism: Clostridium tepidiprofundi DSM 19306 (assembly GCF_001594005.1). GTDB lineage: Bacteria > Bacillota > Clostridia > Clostridiales > Clostridiaceae > Clostridium_AC > Clostridium_AC tepidiprofundi. The sequence continues at coordinate 8,258 of NZ_LTBA01000043.1, forward strand.
ACTTTATTAAACATTTTCATAGTTTTAGGACTATTGATTTGAGATATTCTGTTTCTAACGATTTCAAGTGGATTTACAATTTCTGTGTTTCCAGATAATTTAATACCGAATTTTTCCATGTTGTTAGCATTAAAATTTGTTTCGCCAGCTTTTAATAAAGCTTTGCTAGGAATACATCCATAGTTAAGACATTCTCCACCAACTTTATGATATTCTACTGCTAATACTTTTAATCCCATAGTTGGTGCCATACCTGCGACAGCCATACCAGCAGGTCCCATTCCTATAATTATTACATCATATTCTTTCATAAGTAACACTCCCTTTTATAATATATTTTATCAATTCTACAAGACTCCTACTTCTATAAGGCATTTGAAAGGAAATAACAAGTCAAAGATGCGACGTATATTTTGTGAAATACAAAGAGTTAGGTTCCGCTGATAATAGGTTTTATCAACGGGTTCCAACGATGAAGTAGTTCGCAAAATAGACTAGCATACTGACTAGTTATTTTTTGAAAATGCCTAAGTCAATAAGAAAAAGAAGTATACTTGAAAATAAGCTATTTTAATTAGTTTATTTAAATGAGCAAAAATCATTACAATAAGTTACAAATGACTTGACAACTCAATTTGTAATACTGAATTTTACTGTTTTCCTGTACTAGATGATGCTTGAGAATCGTACGAAAATGCCATTTTACATTTAATGGATTAAAATTTACTCATTTATAGTTAGTTTATTTATTTTGGAAAAAATTTTCATTTAAAAATGGTTTTCATACATACATATGATATTTATAAGTTTTATGGACTAATTGATTATAACATAATATACCCTATATAGGTATAGAAATTAGAAAATTTTTTGCGAAAATATTATAATTTTTTTAATAATTTATGATATAATCTGATACAAACAGAAGGAAAATGTAAATTTATGTAGAAGAATTAACTTAAAATGCATAAAGCATATAAAGCATATAAAGCAAAAAAATCAAAGCAAAAACTATTTTATGCCTGTGGGTGCTTATATTGTTAAATTATTAACTTAAAATATATAAAAGCAAAACCCGTATGGAAAAATATATAATAAATTAAATAAAAAGATAAGAAAAAGTTAAAGAATAAATTAAAAAATCATTGATATGCAAGAAAGGAATTGGTATTTTTGAACTTTCATTCAGTCAGGAGTAGATTGGTTGCTCTTTTCATTATTTTGTCAGTTTTGCCTTCAATTGTATTAGGGATAAGTATTAATTCAAAAGTACAAAAGGATATTGTTAAGAAACATGAGCAGATTAAGATAGAATCAATGGTTGATGAAGTGAATAAGCATCAGAAATGGTTTTCAAATAAGGAAGATATTTTGAGGCTTATGCAGAGTAACTACATTTATTTAGAAAGTATGATAAATTCTAAAAATAGTTTTGATAAAGTAAATTCATATTTAAAAGAACAGCTAAAATTGGTAGGCGATTTTTACAATTTGTATATTGTAATGGAGGATGGTAGATATTTTACTTCATCTGGGGGGATAACAAATATCGATTTAAGAAAAAGACAATGGTATGTTAGAACTATTAAAAACAAAAAAATTGTTTGGACTCAACCATATGAAGATATAATTTCGGGAGATTTAGTTATTACAGTATCAATGCCGCTTTATGATCAAAATTATGATGTAAAAGGAGTAATAGGGGCGGATTTTAAATTTAGAGATATAATAAAAAATTTAAAAGAAATCAAAATTGATAATTATGCATCAACATATATTATAAACAATAATGGTGATATAGTATGTCATTTTGGAGAAGATTCGTTAGATGTTAAGCAATTAGAAAAATGTAGTGTCTCATTAAATAATCATAATATTTTAAATATTAAGAAAGAATATGTTGTAGCTTGTGCTGATATTAAAGGAATAGATTGGAGAATAATTTCTTTTGAAAAAAAGGATATATTGTATAGTAATCTTATTCGCATTAGAAAGTATATATTATATAATGGTATAATCACATTTTTTGTAATGATTATTTTAGGATTATTTATAGCAAAGGAGCTTTTAAGGCCATTAGATGAGCTAAAAACAGGTATTATTGAACTTCAAAACAGAAATTATGATTATAGAGTATTATTGAATAGAAAAGATGAATTTGGAGAACTTGCAGATGCTTTTAATAATACTGCCAATGTTCTTAAGGGGTATGATAATAAATTAAAAAGGAGAACACGACAGTTAATTGATACTAATGAAAGACTTCAAGAAATGAATGCAGAATATGAGGCGGCATATGAGCAATTACTATCTACTACATACCAATTAGATAAGTCTGAAAAAGAAATATTAAAAATGAATAAAGAATTGAAAACGATTAACAAGATAAGTGCGGATTTAAATAAAACTATGGATTTAGAAAAAATGCTTCAAAATGTGGTATTTAATTTATCAGATTTACTTAATTTGCGCATATGTACAATAAGACTTTTGAGAGAAGATGGAAAGTTAGAGCTTACAGCATATTCTGGTAATCATACTGAGCTTCTATTAGAAAAAGAAATATCTATAACAGATAAGATAATTGGAGAGGCTGTTATTTCAAAAACAATCATTAAGAATGAAAGAGCAACAAAGGAAATTTGCGAATATTATAATAAGCCTAAAAAGGATGAAGTTATAAAGTACTTTAATATTATGCCAATAGTTGCAAGGAAAAAATCAATGGGTGTTTTAATAATTGTTACTACGCAAAAATTGACAGAAAGTGATTTTAATATATTAACATCAACGGTTAATCAAACAGCTATTATGATAGAAAACATTAAGTTATATGAGAACCTCAAGCAAAATTACTTAAAAACTATTAAAGCATTAATTGCGGCTGTTGAGGCAAAAGATAAATACACTGAAGGACATTCATTGAGGGTATCAAAGTATGCTCTTTTAATTGCTAAAGAAATGGGATTATCTAAGGAAATGTGTGAGAAGATTGAGATAGGTGGTCTTTTGCATGATATAGGTAAGATAGGAATAAACGAGAAAATACTTACTAAAAAGGGAAAGCTAAATGTTGATGAATATGATAAAATAAAGCAACATCCTGAAATAGGATATAAGATATTAGAAAGGGTTGGTTTTTCAGATACTATTATGAATATTGTGAGATATCATCATAAAAGATTTGATTTGAAAGGATATCCAGAAGATAAACAAATAAGTAGGCTACCATTAGAAGCTTCTATAATAGGAGTTGCTGATACATTTGATGCAATAACATCAAATAGATCATATAGAAAAGCTATGAGTTATAAAAAGGCTATACATGAACTAAAGAAAAATAAAGGAACCCAATTTGATCCTAATGTTGTGGATGCTATGATAACGATATATAATGATTACATGGATAGAATAGAAGAAATAGCAATAATGAGCTTATAGATACTTACATTTATAAGAATACTGTATATGGTATTTTTGATCGATTCTATAAGAGAATCACTTCTATAAGTGGGAGTTTGAGGCTTTTGCTCCATGTGGAATAAAGTCTCCACATGGAGTTTTAATGTTTTGATTTAGCAAAACGAGTTTACTGTCAAAGAGTAGTTTTTGTTATTTAAAATATATTTAGTCATATTATGTGACAAGAGAGGAGTAACAGAAGAACAGTGATTTTTATTTCGACGGCAATGTATTGCGAGGCAAGGCCATTTATTTTACACTATGGTCTTAAAAAAGATAATAACTTTACAAAATTTCAAGTGTTTAAAAATGATGAAATTGTTTTGATAATTACAGGTACAGGACTTGTATCCTCTGCGGTAGGGGTGACACATATGCTTACGAAGTATGAAGTCAAACCTAATGATTTCTTTTTTAACATAGGAATCTGCGGCAGTAAAATTAAAACAAAAAAAGTTGGTAACAAAATAATGGAAGTAGATAAGGGTAGTGTTATACTTGCACATAAAATAATAAATGCTGATAGTGGTAAGATATTTTATCCAGATATGTTTTTTAAACATAATTTTGTAGAAGGTGTGCTTCAGACGTTTTCAAAGGTAATTAATAATGAGTACTTTCATAAAACAGAAGGAGATTTTATTGATATGGAAGCAGCAGGCGTATTTGAAGCGGCTTCTCATTTCTTATCTATGCATCAAATCAATTGCATAAAGATAGTATCAGATTTTTTAGATACACATTGTATTTCATCAGAAAAGGTAACAAAGCTTATTGAAGACAATATATATGACATTGTTTCATGGATTGATAAAATAGGACAAATTGATATGCAACCAAAGAATATTTTAATAGATGAATATAATGAGTATATAGAAACATTATTTTATAATCTAAAACTATCAGAAACTATGAGAAATGAACTAACTCATTTGGTAAAACATTATAAAATACGAAAGGGCAATATTAAAAAAATTTTAGAACCGTTTTTAGAAGTGGAATGTAAATCTAAAAATGAAGGGAAGAGACAATTTGCAAAACTTAAAGAAAAGCTTATGGAATTCTAGTTTTTCACATATATATATTGAAAAAAGAGCTATAAATAATATAAATGCCAAGAGAATTTTGTCGAATTTTAAAGATGCAACAAAAATCGAAATAGAGCATTACAAGGATGTATTTTGCAGAGGACATCAAAGTTTTGCTCTTCAAAAAAATAGTCCAAAGCTAATATTAGCAGTAAAGAGAGATAATTTTATATATAAAGGTGCAGAAGTTTGTGAGGATTTTGGTAATTCACATTTTTATTATACTTCAACTATGATGAATTGTATTTATGATTGTGAGTATTGTTACCTTCAAGGTATGTATCCTTCTTCTAATATTGTTATATTCGTTAATATTGAGGATATATTTTATGAGGTAGAACAGCTTTTAAAGAAACATGCTGTATATCTTTGCATTTCATATGATACAGATATATTAGCGCTGGAGGGAATAACATCTTTTGCAACAAAATGGTTGGAGTTTGCATTAAAACATCCAAATCTCAAAATTGAATTGAGAACTAAAAGTGCTAACTTTGCTGCTATACAGTATATACCAGCCATAAATAATGTTATATTAGCTTGGACACTATCCCCTTTAAATATTATTGAAAAATTTGAAAAAAATACACCGTCACTTAATAGCAGATTAGAAAGTGCTAATAATGCTATAAAAAAAGGATGGAATGTTAGACTTTGTTTTGATCCTTTGCTTTATGTTGAAGATTGGCAAAAGAACTATGAAAAATGTATTGATGATACATTTAATAAAATATCACCAGATGATATTTTGGATATTAGTGTAGGTGTGTTCAGAGTGTCAAAGGATTATCTAAAGAAAATGAGAAAGGGAAGAGAGTATTCTTTGATTTTGAATTATCCTTTTGAGTGCAAAAATGGTGTATGCACATATACAGAGAATCATTCAAGTAATTTAGTGAATTTTGTTTATGAAAAATTACTATATTACGTGCCAGCAGAAAAAATCTATGTATAAAATTTTGCTTAAAATATTTTAATGTATAAAATATTTTAAGGATATTTCTAGAAAGGAAATAATGCTATGAAAAGTGCTATTGTAACAGGGGCTTCATCAGGAATTGGTTTGGAAATAAGCAAGAGACTTTTAAAATTAAACTATAGGGTGTATGGTATTTCACGAGATTTTTCAAAAGTTAATTTCGATGATAGGAACTTTGTTAAAGTGAATTGTGATATTACTAAAATAGGGGAACTTACTGAAAAAGTAAAACAAATAAACAAAACTGAAGAAATTCATATACTTGTTAATAATGCGGGAGTGGGTTTCTTTGGCCCTCATGAAGAATTGAATGTTTCTAAGATACATGCTATGGTTGCAACAAATTTAGAAGCACCTCTAATTTTAACTCAGCTTCTTTTAAGAAAATTAAAAAAGAATTCTGGTTTTATAATAAATATATCATCAATTACTGCAAAAAAATGGAGTACTTATGGTTGTGCATATGCGGCTACAAAAGCAGGGCTTTCTCATTTTGCTTCTAGTCTCTTCGAGGAAACTAGAAAAACAGGTGTTAAAGTTGTTACAATTCATCCAGATATGACTAAGACGAATTTTTATGATAATTCAAATTTTAGAGAAGGAGATAATGAGGAAACTTATATCACGACAAAGTGTATTGCTGATGCGGTGGATATGATATTATCACAGAGAGAAGGTACTGTTGTTACAGATATAACAATAAGACCTCAAAAACACATGATTGTAAGAAAATAGACATAATATATCCCCATTTATATAAATTTACTTAATATTTAGAAAATTATGTATTATAATATAATTATAATAATATAAATCATGGGGGTAATATTTTGGGAATTAATTATTTATCATCAATTAAAACATTGTTTGTTCTTCAGATATTGTTGTTTATTTTTGGGGTTGTTTTAGCTTTAAGAAATAAAACAAATGCGCGGAGTTTACCACTTTCTATAAAAATAGTTATAAGTCTTTCAATGACTACAGCAGCTTTTGTTATTGCTTTTTATGGAATTAAAGCGACTTTTTTTTATTCTATTTTTGTATTCCTTGGCATTATGTTTTCTTTCATAGGGGATTTAACCATGGCTTCAGTTATAAAACTAAAAAACAGATTAATAGGTGGGATGACCTTTTTTGCAATCACACATATATTTTATATTTTTGCTTATGTTGCAACAATGATTAATGGCGACGTTAAAATAGGTATGTATGTTATTATTTCTCTAGTAATTAGCATTATTGTTATAATTATTTGTAAAATGCTGTTTGTTAAGAAGGATATAAAAGCGAATAAGGTAAGGATTGCTGCAGTTTTATATGGAGCATGTATATCATTAATGGCATCATTTGCTTTTTTCTTAGCTTTCTCATTAGGTGGAAAGTGGTGGATAACTTTTATATCTGCTATGATATTTATTATATCTGATTTTATGATAGCTATATCTGATATACTTAATATTAGAATCAAGAATGTAGGAATTTGGGTTTGGGCAACTTATCTAGCTGCACAGATGGGAATAGTATATGCCGTTATACTACACTAGCGACTGGAAACTTTAATATATATTTGTTATCATTATATAGTATGGTTATAGTTTTTAAAAAGCTAAATAAAATTATAAGGGAGAGCTAAATGATGAACAATAGTAAGGTTTTAGCAGTTGTTAATGGAAAAGAAATTACAGAGAGAGATGTTGAGCTACTTTTAAAGGGGTTAGGGCCACAACAAGCTGCACAGTTTATGTCTGTAGAAGGTAAAAAGAGATTATTAGAAGAGTTGATAAATCAGGAGTTGTTCTATTCTGATGCTGTAAATAATAATTTTGAAGAGGAAGAAGACTTTAAAAGAGAATTTGAAAATATGAAGATTACAATGCTTAAGCAGTATGCTATGAGTAAATTGCTTACAAGTGTGAGTGTTGATGAAGAAGAAATCAGAAAATATTATGATGAACACAAAGAAATGTTTAAGTCACCTGAAAGTGTAAGAGCAAGTCATATACTTGTTAAAGAGGAAAACGAAGCTAATGATATTTTAAAAGAAATAAATGAGGGACTTTCTTTTGAAGAGGCAGCAAAGAAATATTCCCAATGCCCTTCATCTTCTATTGGTGGTGATTTGAATTATTTCACTAAAGGCAAGATGGTTCCTGAATTTGAACAAGCGGCATTTTCAATGGAAAAAGATGAAATAAGCACTCCGGTTAAGACTCAATTTGGATATCATATAATAAAAGTTACAGACAAGAAACAAGAAGAGACTAAATCATTTGAAGAATCAAAACAGCAAATATCTCAAATGTTACTTGGTATGAAACAAAATAAAGTATATCTTGATAAAGTTGAAGAACTTAAGGGAAAATATGATGTTAAAGTAGCTGAATAAAGGGGAGAAATATTGATGCTAAAAAGAATAAAGGTAAATTTAGATGCTGTTGAGGCTATGTATTATTTTTGGACAGCCGCTAGCGAAAAAGAAAATGTATCAGAACAGTTTTTTAATGATTTAGCACTTATGCCAGCAATGAAGTATATGTATGATGATGAATTTAATGAAGAGTCTATTAGGAGAACATTAAGTGCTATTAAAAATAGAGAGCCATTTACAGGAAACAAAAAGGAAAAGAGATTTTGGAATTATAATATGTGGGTTATGGAAGATTTTGAATATACCAATATGATGATTCAGCCATTGAAAAAGTTAAATTTGGAAGAATTAGTCGATAAACTTCAAGATTATATAAAATTCGACAAAGATAAAGAAAAATATGAAGAATTAGAAGTTATTTTCTCGCCAATGCACATGCAGGAATATATAATAAAGGACAATATGCTTTTGATTAATTTCTTCAGAGTTAAACCAAGTGACTTTGATGAAAGAACATTTATTGGAGAAGTAGAGATAAAAGAATATATAGAGGAAAAATTAAAAGAACTGCTTTCATAAGTTGAATTTGGTAACAGTTTATAACATTATATCAGAAGTTTAGCACTTAAAAATTTTTCAGGTCGGTAGCCCGTTGATTTATAAGAATTTAAGAATAATCAGTGGAAATATGAGATTTTCCGATTTTTACTGGAAATTATAGAGAAAAAAGTTGCAAAATAAAAGCATCCTTTTTATAATAGTTTTGTTTAGAAATTCACACAAAAAGGATGCTGATAAAATGAGCAAAAGTTATTTGAAACAATTACTCACCTATACTAATAAGGTATACCATATAGGTGAAAAAATCAATACCTTAAAAGATAAAAGAGTAAAATCAGAAGTAAAAATTTCAACAATTGCTTTTATTGTTTTATTTGGATTTATGCTTCAAATAAGAAGTTTCAATAGATTAGACCATTGGCTTGAAAAAGGTAAATTTAAAAAAGTGTTACCTAAAAAAACTAGAACTCCACGCATTGACGCTGTTAGGCGATGTTTCAGTGGTTTTGATTTAGATGGATTAAAAGAAATTCATAATCATATAATTAAAACTACTATAAAAAATAAGGTTTTTAGAGGTGGTACTATAGATGGGTTAAAGGTTGTTGCAATAGATGGTGTAGAGCTATTTGAAAGCACAAAAAAATGTTGTGATAAATGTCTTACAAGAGTTGATAAAA
>NZ_LTBA01000044.1 GCF_001594005.1 Clostridium tepidiprofundi DSM 19306
TTTCTTCTCCGCCGCTTCAAGCGACTTCTGTATTATAGCAAATTACTTTTGCTCTTGTCAACAGCTTTTTGAAAGTTTTTTTAACTCTCATTCGACTGTTTACTCATCGCCGCTTTGTGAACTTCTTTGTCCGCCGCAGCGACAAGGATTATTCTATCATATTGATAAAATCATTTTATAATGTCTTATATAAATATGATTAATTATGTACATATAACTTTTAATTGTTTCTTTTTTCATCGTTTTGCTTATGCTGATACACTAGGATATGTTTTAATTCAATGTTCTAGGGGATAGGAAGCAAGGTGCTAGGGATTAGGTGCTAGGTGCCAGGAGTTAAAAAAGGTGCTAGGTTTTAATCTCCAGTCTCCAATCTATAATCTCCATCAAAATCACAATCTCTCCTAGTGATTGACATTTACAACTTTATTAGTCTCCAGTTTCTAGTACATATTTGTAACTTGAAAACTAGCATATATTTAAGAATAAAATTCTAGATACTAATATCTATCAAAGTCACAATCTACTTTGGCGACTGGTTATTGGAGATTGGCAACTATTTATTAGTCTCCAGTCTCTAATCTCTAGTCTCAAGTACAGATTTGCCATTTGTATACCAGTATCTGTTTTAGGTGCTAAGCACTAAAATAAGTTTGCTAGACTGCTAGAGGGCTAGTGGGCTAGTGGGCTAGTGGGCTAGTGCAGATTTGTAACTTGATTACTATATGCTTATAATCACCAAATGTTTTTATATACATTTAGAAAATCGTATAACGATTTCATCATTAACTGGTAACTAGCCCCCTGGAAAACTGGCACTCTTATATTAGTTTTCATCAAAGTCACAATCTACTTTGGCGACTGGTTATTGGTGATTGGTGATTGGCGATTGGTGATTTTGGTTTAGTCTCCAGTTTATCTAATCTCAAATCCCTAGTCCCTAGTCCCCAGTCTCCAGTATAGATTTACAACAACTTGAAAACTATTATCTATTTAAAAATAAAGTTTGCTAGAGGGCTAGACGGCTAGTACAAATTTGACATTTGTGTGCCAGTATCTGTTTTAGGTACTAGAAATGAAGCAAGTTTGCCAGGTTGCTAGAGGGCTAGAGGGCTAGTGCAGATTTGTAACTTGAAAACTAGCATATATTTAAATAAATTACGTAGTAATTTCGAAACTAACTAGTAACTAGTAATTGACAACCTAGCACATTGCATTCAAGAAATCGTACAACGATTTCAACATTAACTAGCCACTAGCCGACTTGTAACTGGCAATCTTCTTTTTGAAGAAATTGCGAAGCAATTTCAACCTTTACTATTCTTTATACTCTATTCACTATTCTCTAAATTAGTTTCCCTAAGTTAGGTTAATTACTGCCTAGTATTGTCCTTCGTTTTTAAAAATTTAGGTCTTTTCTTGGCTAATGTTCTATCACTCAAAAAATAATTTCTAAAATCCTTAAAATTCAACGGAGCTATTGGCGCTAAATACGGCACTCCAAAACTTGATGTTGAAATTAAATTTATCGCAATAAAAGTGATTCCTATAACAAATCCAAACAACCCTAACATACCTGTAATAAAAATCATAAAAAACTTTAATATTCTAATAGAATTCATTATTGTATAATCACCTGCAACAAAAGAACACATTGTCGATAATGATACTATTATAACCATAAGAGGACTTACAAGCCCTGCTGAAACTGCTGCTTGCCCAATAACTATTGTTCCTACAATACCAATTGCAGTACCGATTTGCTTAGGTAGCCTCATACTAGCCTCCCTAAGCACTTCAGCTACTAATTCCATAAGAAAAGCCTCCGTTAAAGCATTAAACGGAACAGTTTCCCTTGAACTAGCTAATGCCATAATAAATTCACCTGGTAATGCATCAGGATGAAAAGCAATTGTAGCAACATATAAAGCTGATAATTCCAAAGACATTAACAAAGAAGATATTCTTATAAACTTTGAAAAAATTGCCCAATATACACTATCATTATAATCATCACTACTATCTAAAAATTCACTAAAAACTTTTGGTGCACTTAAAACTATATTGCTTCCTTCAACTATTATGCAAACTTTTCCATCTAATAAAGTTGTACATGCTTTATCTGATCTTTCTATTATTCCAATCTCAGGAAATAATGTCATGCTATTATTAACTATAAATCTCTGTATATTTCCTGAATCTAATATTCCATCTGTTTTTATTTTTTTTATTCTGTTCTTAATATCATTAACATACTTATCATTAGCAACATCTTTGATATAAACCACTGCTACTTTAGTTTTAGTTCTTTTTCCAACTGTAAAATCATCTATTTTTAAATTTTCGTCCTTTATTCTATACCTTATCAAAGATAAATTACTATCCATATTTTCTGTAAAACAATCTCTCGGATTTCTTATAGTATCTTCTAAAGTTGGTGCTTGTATTTGTCTTTTCTCAACTTTAGTTGTATCACATACTATATATTTATCTTCGTATGTCATTATAATAATGGATTTCCCTTGTAATATATAGTCTATAATTTTATCTTCATTATAGTCTTTATTAACATCATCAATATAAATTACAGATTCCATTATCATATCTATTGTAAGTAATTTATCTTTTCCATACTGTAATATTGGCCTTATAATGTCATTTGAAACCCTATTCTTATCAGTAATTTGAGGTATATATGTTATATAAATTTCGTTATTATAAATTTTTAACCTTCTTAATGAAATATCTAAACTTTTTCTATTTTCCTGTATTTTTCTAAGAAAATTGTTTTTCACCATATTATATTCCCCTAATATTTAACTTTTGTATTATGTCTTACTTTACTTTAAATGAGCAAAAATCATTACAATAAGTTACAAATTACTTGAAAACTCAATTTGTAATACTGAATTTTACCGTTTTCCTGTACTAGATGATGCTTGAGAATCGTACTAAAATATACTTTACATTTAATGGATTGGAATTTGCTCATTTATAGATGTTATACTGTTAAAGTCCAAAATATAATTCTTTATGTTTGCTAATACTTAACTCTTGTATTGTGATCATATAAATTTAAATTAGTAATAGTTGTTTTTACATTCACATTGATAATTGCATTAGTATATTCTTCTTTCCAATCTATTTTCCTATAAATCTCCGGATGCTCACCTCTAAAATATTTTGCAAATTCAAATATATCACATTTATATTTTTTTTGTGATACATATATAGCATCTTCAACATATTTTTTTATTCTGCTTGATAGTTCATCTTCCACCCTTTCAATTTCTTTATCATCTATTGGTTTTATATAATATTGATAACGCACCCTTGCATATATATCTAAATCAATATTTATAACAGGCTTATTATTTACATAGTTTGTAGTTATTTTTCGCTTTTTGACTGTCGTTCTTAGAGAATATAAATTTTCATCTTTATATATGCTTGGAATTTCTTCAGTCATCTTTGGATTTTTAGCTAATAAATACAATATACCATCTGTATCTTTTACATGAATTATATCAATCAACTTTGAATCTTTCATAACTCCAAGCCCTAAGTACGTTATAGAATCATTTTCCCAACCTATATATGGTATTAAATATCCTATGTCTTTCATTGATATATCTGAAAGCATCTCTCCTACCGTAGTGTATAAAGCCTTTCCATGACCTGTTTGATAATTTATATTATTTTCTATTAATGAAGCTATCGATTGCTCTTTATTAGTATTTATGCAAAATAATTTTTTAGGTGGATCCTTACTTATAACCGCAAGCAAAGTTTTTCTATAATCATATTCACCATTAATTCTATTCAAATACGCTTCTATACCTTCTTCAGCATATTTTTTACTAAAAACAACAACCTTAACAGCTCCAAGAAATTCTGGCTGAGGAACTTTATTTATAAGATCTAATCTTGCTATTTCAAAATTTTCTCCATAACTCACAAATGGATAAACACTCACTCTTTTGACCTCTTGATTTTTCTTTCCTTCTGCTCCTGCTCCTCCAGCAATTTCACCAGAAAACTGTATTAAATCTCCTATTCTATCTACTCCAATAGATATTAGAATACTCCTTTTGTTAATATCTCTATAATCCCAACATCCACATAATTGAAAGCATAATATAAATATCAATAATAATTTATATATTTTACTTACATTCTTACATACAAATACTCTAAGCATATCTTTTCACCTTCGTAATTATAAATAATATCAAAGGTATAATCAGAACTGTAACCACACCTAAATACGATAACATATCAATAATCTTTTCTATTTGAGCAATTGTCTTGGGTATTTGCGAAAAAACAAATGATAACACAAAAACAACAAAAACAATAATATTATATTTAATTTTATTAAATAATTTATCTACAAATAAAATTGCCCCATAAGAAAACAGCATTACCGAACATATTATAACCATAATCCATGCACTTATAAAAATACCATCCATTCTTCTTAAAAACTGCAATGGTTGTATATCTACTCTTCTTATAGCCACAAATAATACATCCTTATAATGTATTACATCATCAACACCCATAAGTGCTATACATGATTCCGTTAATATAATGTATAAAAATGTTAATCCTATTATCATAAATGAAGAATATTTAAAAATTTTCTTATCATTTTCTTTAGTTAATGGAATAGCAACTAGTATTTCCATTCCCAGAAATGAAAATATCATCTTAAAAGAATTGATAAAATACACAACCACATCAGACGTAACCACATAAGGTTTTAAATTTATCAATTTACCTTGTGAAAACATAGTTAACTGTATACTAACAATAAAACAAATCGTTATAATACTATATATTTCATTTAATCGCCCAACAACTCTTATCTTTTTCATTACTGCATAATAAGCAACCAAATAAAAAAATATACACAATACCATTTGGGGAGTCTCTAAAAGAATAGTTAATCTGATTACTTCACTTGATATTCTGGTTATCATTGTAAACATAATAAAAAAATAAATTATATATATTGAAACAAATACATACGTTATGTATTTACCAACCAATATATTGCTATACTCAAAAAGAGTTTTATCTTTGTAAACATACGAAAGGTACAAAATCATATGTGTTACGAAAGTAGAAATTATGCCTGCAATCAATATACAAATCCATCCGCTAGTCCCTGCAGCTTCCACAGCTTTCCTAGGAAGTCCCACTATTCCGTATCCTACAATTGTCCCATATATTATGAATATAATCTGTTTATTTGAAAGGCTTTCATTCATATTTAACCCATCCTTTGCAGGTATAACCCTTATATATCTACTATTTCGACTGAAAAATAGAGTGAATGACAAAAGCAGAAACATGTATAATCCTTATGTATCTATTATTTCGTATATACATCTAATATCCACATCTAGTATATACCTAGCACCCCTCATGATATTTAGTATTCCGCAATAATGTTAATTTCATTCTTGCAATTTTAAATGCTCAAAAATCATTACGATAAGTTACAAATGACTTGTCAACTCAATTTGCAATACTAAATTTTACTATTTTACTGTACTATGATGATGCTCGAAAATCGCACTAAAATGTTATTTTGCATTTAATGGATTGAATTTTTCTCATTTATATCTTGTAAAACAAAATAGCCATTATATTAACAAATAATAGCATTTGTTAATATAATGGCTATTAAAAAGCTCGTAAAACACCAATTTATCAATTTCTCAATCATCTAGTAGAAACTTTATTAATCACATAAGTGAACTCGTTTTGCTAAAGCAAAACACCGGAACTTCAAATTGAAACTCTAATCCACCTGAAACAAAAACTTCAATCTCCCACTTATAGAAGTGGTAGTCTTATAGAATCAACAACAAAAATATATTTGCAAATAAGCTACTTCAATTTATAATACGTTACATGATCTTGCCATTTACCGTTTATGAACAAATACTTTTCATTAATTCCAAGTTCTTTAAAGCCACAAGCTTTTAAGACTCTCTGTGATCTTATGTTATCAACCAAAACAGATGCTTCTATCCTATGAAGTTCCATTTCATTAAATGCATAATTAATGGCTATATTTACCGCTTCTTTCATATAACCCTTCCCTTGATGCTCTTTATCAATAGAATATCCTATAAACCCGCTCCTAAAAACCCCCATAACAATATTAGATATTTTTACCTTTCCTATCAGATTATCATTTTTAAATATACCAAACGAAACATTTCTTCCATTTAAAAACTGCTTATAATCTTCAATCAAATTTTTTCTCTGATATTCTAATGTGTAATAACTCTCATCTCTATTAGGTTCGAATAATCTTAAGTGTTCCTTATTTCTAATACAATACTCTAACATGTCTTCACAGTATTCTGGAGTTAATATTTTTAACTGAATATTTATTCCTTTTAAAGTAAGCTTTTTTACAAAAAAGACCTGTTCATATGAAATAACATCTATTCCAAAAATCAGTTCTGATTTCTGTTTTCCATCTGCAATAATATTATTTTGAAGAAAACCTTCTAATTCGAGCCCTAAATCCATAAAAGGTTCAATATTTATTTCTTCATCTACAACAATATTAACTTTTTTTAAATTCATCTTTTTAAACAAAGTCATAAGCATTATCTGAATTGTATCAAATAAATAATCATAATTATTATCCTTGTGTTTATAAAATTTTATTCTAAGCATACAATATTTATTCTTATTATTAAGTTCAATAATAAATATTCTTCCTAATGTTATGCCTAGCAAATCTTTTATAATATACTCATCATCAGTACCACTAACAAGGGTCAAAACTACACTTTTTTCTCCACTCATATCTACTCTCTCCCAATTACAAAACTCTCTTTTGTATTTAAATAAATTAATGCTATAAATAAAATAGATATTCCTAAACTGATAGGAATAATATAAAAAGCAGAATAAGTTCCTAAATAGTCATTCAATATTCCTATTATCATCTGCATAACCATATTTATTAAAGACGTAAATGTTATGATTATTCCTATAATGGATGATACATTGCTCTTAAATACCTTGCTTATGCTTAAAATTAATGTAGGAAATGTTATCGCAAAGAATAATCCTGAAATTGAAATTATTATAAGTCCATTCTGCTTAAAAATTATACCTATAGTATACATTAAACAAGCTATTATTAATGATTTCAAGACAGTATTAACATATCCTAATTTTTCTACAACAATACCTCCAAAAAGTCTTCCTACTGCAAATATTACAGTAAATAAAGTTACATAAAATGCTGCTCTACTCTGAGAATAATTGTAATTATCATATATATAATTAGTCAGCCATTTATACGTTCCTATTTCTCCAAAAACATAGAAACCTAATGCTAATATATAAAAAATAACAAGTTTATTTTTTAATACTTTTACTAATCCTATCTTATTCTCCTTTTCATTTTTATGTACATCAGGTACCTTAATAAATATAATACAAATTAAAGCTATAATAAACATTACAGCCAAACCAAAATAAATACTTCTCCAATTAACTCCTCTTGCTGATAAAAATCCGCCTATTCCCTGTCCTGCAGCTGAACCTGCTCCATAGAAAAAATGTGTCATATTCATTAATATTGCCTGAAAGCTCATAACCAGCACAGGTACTAATGTATTTATAGCAATACTTGCAAGAGAAAGCCCTACATTCAGTATAAACATATCAATTATTAACATAAAATAACTATTGGTATTTGCATATAAAAATAATGATATTATCAAAAATAATATTCCAAATATAAAAACCTTTTTCTGACCTATTTTATCACACAATATACCACCTATAAATGTAAATGCAACATATCCTAATGAACCTAATGAAATCATTGTTCCTATATTAGCATTACTGATAGCAAATTCATTTTTCAGGGTAGGAATAAAAATATTTATCATATTCTCTGCTCCAGCCTGCAGTGCCATCAAAATAAATATAAAAATTATCAATATTATATTTCTTCTCTTCAAGACAACACCTCCTCCAGTAAAATTATTATAGCACAATTAATAGGAGTGCAATACACCAAATAAGAATAAGTTATAATTACTGAACACTTATTGGCAAGAAAATACTAAATCACTAATACAAAATAATAGACAATAGTATAAATGAAAAATTTACCAACATATAACTTGACTCAAACTTGCATAAATGATATATTTAATTGTAAATAAAAATTGGAAATTTGGCGAATATTCAAATAATTATTCTTAAAGGAATGTTGTAGAATGAAAAAATCAAAATACATATGTGTATTTATTTTATTGTTTATATACTTATTTCCCCTTAATACATATGCTTCAGAATTACCTCCTAATATTAATGGCCAATATGCAGTAACTATAGACCTAGAAACTAATGAAATTATATATGCAAAGAATATTGATACAAGGGCATATCCTGCATCAATTACAAAGCTTTTAACTGCTGTGCTGCTGACTGAAAACTTTGATAAAAATAATATACTGACTTACAGCAGTAAGGCTCAAGCTCAAGAGCCTGTATCTTATACAACTAGAATACACTATTTACCATCAGGTGAAACTATGACTGCACAGAATGCTATGGATGCTTTACTTCTAAAATCCTGCAACGATATTGCATATATGATAGCTGAAAATGTGTGTAAATCCTCAAAAGATTTTGCTGATCTCATGAATTCTAGAGCAGTAGAATTGAACTTAAATTTTATAGCATACATTAAAAAACATAAAGTAATATTAGCGAATAATTAAAAAACACAGCTTGTGGCTGTGTTTTTTAATAACCTAATTCTTCATTTATAATTATTACGTGTATTCGTCCCTGATTCATTTGTCTCCTTATCACAACATATTCATTACATATCCTATCTGTGCTGTTGCAATCCATACAATGACCAACCTGTGCACATGGAGTGTTTTTATTTAATCTTTTTGCATTAGCAGGTGCAGCTATTTCTCTATTTCTAATTATAGCTTCATCTAAATCTCTAACTATTTTGTTTATACCTACAACCACAATAACTTTATCTGGTCCATAAATCATCGCTGCAACTCTGTTTCCCCTACCATCAACATTATATAGTTCTCCATCTTCTGTAAGTGCATTGCTACTACTTAAATAAACATCTGATGAAAATGCTTTTCTGTATATATCCTTAATCTGCTCTTGTGATAATCCACTTTTATATCTATCTAAAAAATTATATTTTCCATTTCTCAATAAGTCTACTGCTCCAATTTCAAATAGCGTCATAGAACCGCCAATTGCTACTGTATCCCCTTCATTTATCAATTCTTCTATTTTTTTAATAGCCTCATTTTTATCTTTAACAAAATAACCATTCATATTGTTTTTTTCTAAATTATTAATAGTTCTTTCTATTCTTTTCTCTATGACAAAAGCAACATTACTATCCATAATATACCCCTTTCACAATTACTTATCAACTGCATTACTGCTATAATTTATCACCATAACACGCAAATCAATCAAAGTAAAACTTGTTTAAATGCACTAAAGGCATATGTCGCGTAAAACACCCCTAGAACAACATATGCCTTTTAATTATTCAATTATTAACACTCAATAGTTATTATATCTATTGCATCTACTTTAATTTATGGACAAAAATTCCACTCTGTAATTTTGGCTCGAACCATGTAGATTTTGGAGGCATTGTTTTCCCCGCATCAGCTATATCCATCAAGTCATCCATAGTTGTTGGGAACATTGAGAATGCAACTTTCATACCTTCATTTACTCTTCTTTCTAATTCCTCAAGTCCTCTTATTCCTCCAATAAAATCTATTCTTGGATTTGTTCTTGGGTCATCAATTCCTAATATTGGATTAAGAAGATTGTTTTGAAGAATTGATACAT
Organism: Clostridium tepidiprofundi DSM 19306; assembly: GCF_001594005.1. Classification (GTDB taxonomy): domain Bacteria; phylum Bacillota; class Clostridia; order Clostridiales; family Clostridiaceae; genus Clostridium_AC; species Clostridium_AC tepidiprofundi. The sequence continues at coordinate 9,907 of NZ_LTBA01000044.1, forward strand.
CTAATCTATCCACAGGATCATTAGCATCATAAATGCCTTCTTTTGCAGATAATTTATACCATTTTCCATCTAAATACATTCCATATGTTCTTTTTTCTGTTGGCTTATACTGTCCTTCTCCTTCATATGGTATAATATCAAATTTTTCAGATACTTTTTCCATAAATTCTTCAGATGTATATCCATTTAAATCTTTAACTACTCTGTTATAGTCCATAATATATAAATCATTATCAGGGAAAATTACTGATAAGAAGTAATTAAACTCCTCTTCCCCAGTATATCCTGGATTTTCTTCTCTTCTCTTTAATCCAACCTTTACAGCTGAAGCTGATCTATGATGTCCATCAGCAATGTATAAATAATCAATGTTTGCAAATATAGAAGATAATTTGCTTATAGTTTCTTCATCATCTACAACCCATATAATTTGTGTTACACCATCTTGAGATACGAAATCATATACTGGCTTATGTTCTTTTGTCCATGCTTCAACTATATTATCTATTTCTTCCTTATGTCTATAAGTTAAAAATATAGGACCTGTGTTAGCATTTGTATAGTCAACATGATTAATTCTATCCTGTTCTTTATCAGCTCTAGTTAATTCATGCTTTTTAATAACATCGTTTATATAATCATCTATTGAAGCACACGCAACTATTCCAGTTTGAGGTCTACCGTTCATAATTTGCCTGTAAATATATAGACATGGTTTTTCATCTTGAATATATGTTTTTTCTTCAATCATCTTGTTAAGATTATCTCTTGCTTTTTCATATACTCTTTCTGAATATAAATCCACACCAGGTTCTAAATCTATTTCAGCCTTATCAACATGTAAAAAAGAATACGGATTTCCTTTAACCATTTCCCTAGCTTCTTCACTGTTCATAACATCATATGGAAGTGCAGATACTTTATCAACTAAATTCTCTTGTGGTCTATATGCTTTAAATGGTCTAACTGCTGCCATTCTTACATCCTCCTCAATTTTTAATAAAAGTTATTTGTTTATTTAAAGAACTCCTCAATTATACTTACTACTTCTTCACCGATTCTTTTTTGTGCTTCCTTAGTTGAAGCTCCAATATGAGGTGTAACACTAACATTTGAAAGATTAATTAATGCTTCATTTTTAGTTGGCTCTTCTTCAAAAACATCAATAGCAGCTCCTGCTAATTTACCACTCTTCAATGCTTCATAAAGAGCATCTTCTTCAACTACTCCGCCTCTTGCACAATTAATTAAGAAAGCTCCATCTTTCATCATCTCAATCTGTTCTTTTCTTATTGTAGGACCTTGTTCTTTTATGAAAGGAATATGAAGTGATACATAATCAGCTTCTTTTAATAATTCATTTAATTCACAGAATTTATACTGATCATATCCCTCTGCTTTTCCTATAATATCAGTATAAATAACTTTCATTCCAAGTGCTTCCGCTCTCTTAGCAACTTCTCTTGAAATTCTTCCAAAGCCTATAAGTCCTAGTGTTTTTCCAGCGAGTTCAACACCCTTATATTTTTTCTTTTCCCATTTTCCTTCTCTCATAGTAACATTAGAAATGTTTATGAATCTAGATATTGCAAACATATGTCCAATTGCCAACTCAGCAACCGAGCTACTACTAGCTTTTGGAGTATTTGAAACCTTAATTCCTTTTTCCATAGCATATGCTACATCTATATTATCTAATCCTACACCACCACGAATTATTAACTTTAATCTTCCTGCTTCTGCTGCTTTATCTATGATTGGTTGTCTAACTTTTGTAGCCGATCTAACTACCATTACATCAAAGTTTTTTAGTTCTTCTCCTAGTGCATCTGGTTCAAAATGTTGCTCTACAACTTCGTAACCTTTTTGCTTTAACTGTTCAACTGCACCCTTATCCATTCCATCAGTAACCAAAACTCTGTACATATACAATACCTACCTTTCATAACATAATTCTCAATAGCTTTACATTGTGAACTACCCTCCACTTACTTCGTTGAAGTGGGGACTTCTTGGTCAATACTCCCAATGAAACAAGTTTACCCAAGCTAACAAGGTCGTCCCAACCTCTGATTATTACCAAAATTATCAAAATTCTTAATACTTTCAATAAATTTGATTATTTTTATTAACCATATAATATAAAATTGCAAAGTAAGATTTAGGCTACTAGATTTTTATCTAGCAACCTAAACCTAATATTTCAAATTACATCGCAAAGTTATATTCCTATATGTTATTCAAGACCTAATATTTCATTAATTATAGCTAATAATTCTCTTATTTCCTCTGGAGTTGTTTCAGCCATATGTGCTATTCTGAATGTTTTTTCTTTTAGGTTACCATATCCGTTAGATATCATATATCCTCTTTCACCTAATTTTTTATTTAATTCTGCAACACTAATTCCTCTAGTATTCTTTATATTAGTTAGTGTATTAGACATATAATCTTTATTTGGGAATATCTCAAAATATTTTTCAGCCCATTCTCTAACTATTTTTGCACCTTCAATATGTCTTGCATATCTATTTTCTAGTCCTTCATTAAGCATCTTATCTAGTTGATAATCTAAAGCAAACATATGTGCTAAAGATGGAGTTGATGGATACTGATGGTCTTTTTTAAGTATATATTTATACAAATTCAATAAGTCAAAATAGAAACCTCTATTTTCAACTTTTTCTGCTCTTTCAATAGCCTTCTTAGAAAATGAACATATTGCCATACCAGCTGGTAAACCTAAGCACTTTTGAGTTGAAGTAATACAAATATCAATTCCCCACTCATCAGCTTTTATTTCAGTACCTCCAGCACAGCTTACAGTATCTACACATACAACGACTTCAGGATACTTCTTGTATACTTTAGAAAGCTCTTCCATATTATTCATTAATCCTGTTGAAGTCTCATTCATAGTAATTGTAATTAAATCATATTTTCCAGTCGATAATGCTTCTTCTATCATTTCTGGAGTTGTTGGCTGTCCCCACTCAGATTCAAATTTATCCGCTGGAACACCATTAGCAATAGCCATATCATACCATCTATTACCGAATGCTCCTACTGAAAAAATAGCTGCTCTCTTTGCAGTACAAGAACGAACTGCACCTTCCATTAATCCACTTCCTGAACTAGTTGAAAGCATGATTTGTTCCTTTGTGTTAAACACCTTCTGCATTTTTTCACTAATTCCTCTTTGAAGATCAGAAGCTTCTTTTGTTCTATGCCCTATCTGAGGTGTTGCCATTTTTTGTAATACGTCATCTGTTACTTCTACAGGTCCTGGAATAAATAATCTCTTATGCATAATTCACCCTCCAAATTTGGCTGATGCCATATTTTTTACGAATATTTGTTATTTACGTTATAACCACCTTCATTTTAACACTTAACCGTGAAATACTCAACATTAATAAGGTAAATAATATACGTTTTTTAATTAAAATGTTTATATATTTATTTAAGATTGGTCTAAACTTGCTAAAACTGCATCATATAAATTTGATTCGCATTTTTGATCTTTAAAATGTTTACAGTTATCGCAGCTTTTACTATGAGAACTCCCTATAGATGATACAAAACCACTTGAAATAGGCTCGTACCCTGAACAACTGTTTGCAACATGCATCCTATCTTGTAAACTTGCTGAATTTGCCATATATAGTTTCTGATTTCAAGAACCATCATATACTGTGGTTCTTCATGCTAAAAAATTTATAGCACGGTAGCATTAGCTACTGAAATCAGCTCTCACCTCCTCATAAAGTTATATTTTTGTAAAAAAGCCAAAATAATACTCGCAAAATATAACACCAGCCAATTAGCTGTTTTTTAATTTATTCTTATTGTTTCTTTTATGTCATCAAATAAATTTTTACTGCATTTTCCCCTTACAAAGTTAACACAGTTATTACAGCTTTCTGAGGATGTACCCATACTCATAGAAGAAAATATATACCTTGGATGATAACCAGGGCAATTTTGGGCTACTCTCATCTTTAATTCACTAGAAATCACAAAATCACTCCTTTGTTGAGTCTGAGATTCACATTTGCTTTTCGCTTTAAATTCAATCACACAGTGTTAGTATTCCAACTTATTATTGATTTAATTCTAAAAAAAAGCATTTGCTGTAAAATTTCTTTTCTACAGCAAATACTTTTTACTTCAATTCGTAATTTAAATTTTTATCATATATATTACAACGAAAAAATACAGTATGCAGAGATTTTTATAGTGAATATTAATAAAAAATATATGCTATTAAATATTTATATTGCATATTACGAATTGAAGGCTTTTTAATATACTTGCAAAGTTCTTAAAAACATATAACAATATAAACAAAAATACAAATTCTATAGTTTGATAAGTATAGCTTATACTTATCGATAATCGCTAAGCGTAATTTCTAATGGTGATTCTGTTTCTCTGCAATACCTTGTAACTAAACATTCTGATAAATTTCTCGGACACCTTCTGCACATGCATTTTTCATCATTCCCATCACAATTTCCATTTAGAAATTCTGGACATTTTTTGCAGTTATCTCCCTTAAATCCCATAACACTCACCCTTTCAAGTTTTTAACTAGTACAGACTTTCCTAAAATTCCTTTTCTAATTCAATTAACTTTACACCTTTAATATCGATATATTCAATATTTCCATGTCCTACTCCTTCTTCAGCAATCATTTTATCATATCCATACTTTTTTAGCACTTCTTCTGTATTCGCTCCACCTGCCCTTGAAGCTACTATTACTCTTTTACATCAAGAAGCATTGTAAATTCATCCAAATTAGCAGTAATTGTTAGAATTATTAATTGATTTAGGTTATAATAATATTAATCTAGGAATAGGGGGGTTTTAATGGAAATAAAAATTAAAAGAAAAATGTATAAAACATACTATATTCTTCTAGCTTATTTTATATTCTTTATTGTTTTCGGATTTATAATGAGTTCACCACATGAAATACTTGAAGGCTTTAAGAAAATTCTTTTTCAATCAAATATTTTGATCACAGATTATATTGAACTTGGTGGTATTGGAGCTGCATTTATTAATTCTGGTTTATTGTCAATAACTTGTTTGTTTATTATTGTTATGCTAGGTCTTAAACCAAACGGTGCAATTGTAGCCGCTTTATGGCTAATTTCCGGATTCGGATTATTTGGAAAAAACATTATAAATGTATGGCCTGTAATATTTGGCGTGTGGCTGTATTCCAAGTATCAAAAAGAACATTTTTTAAATTATGTTTTAATTGCTTTATTCGGAACAACATTATCACCAACATTTAATGAATTCAGTTTTACTGGTATTTTCCCTTTGTGGCAAGGAATAATATTTGGTATACTAACAAGTGTTTTTATAGGATTTATTTTACCCCCATTAGCTTCGTATTGTATTAAACTTCATCAAGGTTATAGCCTATATAACACTGGTTTCGCAGCTGGATTACTTGGAACAGTATTGATGTCTTTTTTAAGATTATTTGGAATAAATTTTAACAACAGATTGTTATGGTCAACTGGACATAACTTACTATTTGGAACATTTTTATCAATTCTATTTATCAGTATGATAATAATTGGATATATTTTAAATAATAAATCATTCAAAAATTTATTTAAAATATTAGAACAGCCAGGAAGACTTATTACTGATTTCTTCCTTATATATGGAAAAGGTTCATCTTTTATAAATATGGGAATACTAGGATTAGTTTTTACTGTATTTATAGTAGTTATAGGTGCCGATTTAAATGGCCCTACAATAGGAGGTATTTTTACAATAGTAGGTTTTGGTTCATTTGGTAAACATATTAAAAACACTATTCCTGTGGCTCTTGGTGCATTACTTGCTTCTTTCCTAAGCATTTGGAACTTAACTTCTCCTGGTTTAATACTTGCAATATTATTTAGCACAAATTTAGCTCCAATATCGGGGCATTTTGGTTGGGAATTTGGTATGATTTCTGGTTTTATACATGTTTGTATAGTTATGCAAATAGGCTATCTACATGGCGGTATTAATCTTTATAATAATGGCTTTTCAGGAGGCATTGTCGCAATAATATTAGTTCCTATTATTTCTGCTTTTAGACAAAAATTTATATCTGGTGTAGATGAACTAAAAAAAGATAAAGACTACTAATGAGGTGAGAAAATTTATGAAACATATAAATCTTAGAAATATTAAGTTGGTAGATGAATTAATGAGTTTTTGCTACAAATATGGTGCTAAAAAAATTAATATAAATATTGAGAACACCGACAATAAAGTTATTATAGACTTAAAAGCATATATTGAACATATTTCTGAAAAAACTTTAGAAATATTGAATACTCTCTTATCAGCTCCAAGATGTAGAGAAATGGAAGAATATTATTGGAATCTTTCAGGTGATGATGACACTGATACTGAATTAACCTTAGTTGGAATGATGTCAGATGAAGCAGAAATTAATTATAATCCAGATACTAAGTTGCTCAAAATAACATTAAAGCGTATGTTTTAGAAACTTATCCACTATAACAATAAACTTATCCACAAAATATTGTCCAAATAATCAACACTGTTAATAAAAACTCACTTTACTTCAAAGTGAGTTTTTATCTATTCACAAACTGATAAAAAAAAATCCCTAACCTAAAAGTTAAGGATTTTTGGTGATCTACCGGGGAATCGAACCCCGGACACCATGATTAAAAGTCATGTGCTCTACCGACTGAGCTAGTAGATCATATCGTTTGGCTGGGATGGCAGGATTCGAACCCGCGGAATACCAGAGTCAGAGTCTGGCGCCTTACCACTTGGCGACATCCCAACACTAAAAATTGGCGCGTCTTAAGGGATTCGAACCCCTGGCACACGGCTTAGAAGGCCGTTGCTCTATCCAACTGAGCTAAAGACGCATATCAAAAATTCATGGTGCAGGTGAAGGGAGTCGAACCCCCACGCCGTAGGCGCTAGATCCTAAGTCTAGTGCGTCTGCCAATTCCGCCACACCTGCACAAAAATAAAATCTTACCTGGCAGTGACCTACTCTCCCACACGGTCTCCCATGCAGTACCATCGGCGCTATAAAGCTTAACCTTCGTGTTCGGAATGGGAACGGGTGTTGCCTTTATGCTATAACTACCAGATACTTAATTTGTTATTGACGTTTGTGGTATACATTGAGAAAACATTGTTCTCTCAAAATTGCATAATGAACTGAATACCAATCTCCATTCTCTAACCATCAATTATGAAATAATAGCGATTAGTGATTGGTGACTAGCGATTCTTTTTGGTCAAGTCCTCGACCTATTAGTATCGGTCAGCTTAATACATTACTGCACTTACACCTCCGACCTATCAACCTTGTGTTCTTCAAGGGGTCTTACTGACTTTCGTCATGGGAAATCTTATCTT
>NZ_LTBA01000045.1 GCF_001594005.1 Clostridium tepidiprofundi DSM 19306
TATTCCACTACCCGAAGGTAGCTTCATCGCTCGACTTGCATGTGTTAGGCACGCCGCCAGCGTTCGTCCTGAGCCAGGATCAAACTCTCAATTTAAAAGTTTATCTTGCTCAAGCCATTACTGACTTCATTCTCTAAAGAATTACGAGTTTTTCTTACTTCCTCTGTTTACTTTTCAAAGACCTTTTCTTCCCTGCCGCTTCAAGCGACTTCTGTATTATAGCAAATTACTTTTGCTCTTGTCAACAGCTTTTTGAAAGTTTTTTTAACTCTCATTTGACTGTTTACTCATCGCCGCTTTGTGAACTTCTTTGTCCGCCGCAGCGACAGTAAGTATTCTATCACACAATATTTTTGCTATCATCACCTGACCTATTATTATTCATATTTATAAGCATTTTTCTTTATAATTCTACAAATTTCTCTTTATTTCTTATACTGATACACTCGGCAGAGTAATAGAACCATTCTGCTAATACAAAACCGTTAGTTACCAGTCGGCCAGTGACTAGTAAGTGTACAGTAATCAAGATATCAAATCTGCACTAGCCCTCTAGCCCTCTAGCAAACTTATTTTAGCTCCTAGTACCTAAAACAGATACTGGTATACAGATGGCAAATCTGTACTAGAGACTAGCGATTAGCGACTGGAGATTAAACAGAAGTTACCAATAGCCAATCACCAAAGCATATTGTTACTTTGATGAAAACTAATATAAGAGTGCCAGTTTTCCAGGTGGCTAGTTACTAGTTAATGATGAAATCGTTATACGATTTCCTAAATGTATATAAAAACATTTGGTTATCAAAGCATATAATAATCAAGTCACAAATCTGCACTAGCCCTCTAGTCCTCTAGCAGCCTGGCAAACTTATTTTAGCTCTTAGTACCTAAAACAGATACTGGTATACAGATGGCAAATCTGTACTGGAGACTGGAGACTAAAACAAAGTCACTAATCGCCAATCACTAGTCACCAAACCAGATTGTGACTTAGTCAGAGAATAAATACCAGTACTTTGTTCTTCCTCCTAGCACCCAGAACCTAAACAGATACTGGTTCTCAAGTCACAAATTTGTACTGGAGACTAGAGATTGGAGACTAAAACAGAGTCACCAATCACCAATCACCAAAGCATATTGTTACTTTGATGAAAACTAATACCTAGAACTTTGTTCTTAAATAGATACTAGTTTTCAAATTACAAATCTGCACTAGCCCTATAGCAACCTAGCAAACTTATTTTAGCTCCTAGTACTTAAAACAGATACTGGTATACAGATGGCAAATCTGTACTGGAGACTAGCGATTGGAGGCTAGAGATTAGTGATTAAAACTCTGCCCTAATTTACTGAATTTTTAAATAATTATTTATTGTTGTAAAATCTTATTATATAATATTAATATACAGTGGGGATGTATTATTATATATTTAACATACTTTGCAAAGAAAGAGAGGTGTACAGTGGCAAGACAAGCTATCTGCAAAAACCAATTATTCACTAACTTAAATAAAAGCTAAAAAACACTTGCCACTCTTTAGATGAGATTAACTCTAGTAAGCAACTTAGTTGGAAATGAAATATTAGCAAAAAATATAATAACAGAAGATGGGAAGCTCTTATTAAAACATGGGGAAAGAGTAAATCAAGAACATATATCTAACCTAAAAAAATATAAGATATTTTTTGTATACATCGAAGATGAAGATTTGGAAGACATATATGAAGATACCTATTTAAATTCATTGAAAGAAACCGCATTAAAATCTATGCCAGATATATTTAACAATTTACTCACCGGAAATACCGAATTTATAAACGAAGCATTAGTATCCGTTTATGAGCTTATAGACTATATAAGTGGAGAAGACACCATTAATACTAACCTATATGAAGTTAAAAATTATGATAACTATACCTATATACACTGTCTAGATACATGCATAATGTCAACATTTTTAGGAGCTCGTCTGCATTATGATAAAGAAAACCTACGAAATCTAGCTCTTGCTGCCTTGTTTCATGACATAGGTAAGACAAAAATTTCAAGTTCTATTATAAATAAAAAAGGGTTATTGACTAAAAATGAATTTGACATAATAAAACTTCATCCTTTTTATAGCAAAGAAATAATTTCCAAAATACCATCTATTCCTGCATGCGTCATAGACGGTGTTGCTCAACATCACGAAAAATTTGATGGTACAGGCTATCCTTTCAGAATTAGCGGAAATGAAATATCAGAATACGCAAGACTCATATCAATTTGTGATGTTTTTACAGCAGTAAGTTCTAATCGAAATTACAGAAATAGATTTGACCCATATGAAGCATATGAATTAATTCTTTCTTCAAGCAGTACATATTTTGATCCTAAATTAGTAGAACTTTTTAAAAACACATTTTCAGTATACCCTTTGGGCAGCTGCTTAAAATTATCAAATGGAATTGAAGGTTTTGTAGTGAAACAAAATCCAGGTTTCCCAGATAGACCTGTTCTGCGAGTAATCTATGATATAAATAAACATAAAATAACACCTTATGAAATTAATTTACTAAAAAATACCAATATTACTGTAATCTCTGTATTATAGAGTTTATATTTAATATTAATAATAATTAATACAACAGCTACAAGCATACAACTATTCAATGTTGAAACTTATTATTCATCGTCCAATAACAATTAATTTAAAACACTTTTGAGATTTTTCATCAAAAAAGTGTTTATTTTTTTTTAAAATGTGTTAGAATATTAAAATGCGTTGATTAATTACTTCGAATCCAATTGCATCATATTTATCCAAATAACAGGAGTTGTTTTATGAATACTTTAAATAATATTGAAAAAAGAATTAAAAACATTTCCGAACAATATCCTAATGACATGATAGGTGGATTCATTACAGGTGATGGTCCTATTCCTTGTGATATCATGTTTGTTGGAGAAGCACCCGGAAAAACTGAGGTTGAACTTGGCAAACCTTTTGTTGGAAAAGCTGGAGCTAATTTTGAAAAATATCTTAATAGTATTGGACTAAGACGCGATAATGTAAGAATAACTAATACTTGCTATTTTAGACCTATAAAAAGAAAGATCAGCAAATCAGGAAGAGAAACTATTAGTAACAGACCTCCTAAGGTTTCTGAAATAAACCTATTTAAGGACATTCTAAATGATGAAATCAATTTAGTTAATCCTAAGATAATCGTTACATTGGGTAATATTCCTCTGAAAAGATTAACAGATTTTAAAAGCATTGGAGAATGTCACGGAAATTTAATTTTTAATAAGGAAATCAATAGAAATATTTTTCCCATGTACCACCCTTCTTCACTAATATATAACAAAAGTGAGGAATTCTTGAATATTTATAGGAATGATTGGGAAAAATTAAGTGAGACGCTTTTAAGTCTATAAAATAATTATTTATTATGAGGTTGGTGTAAATGAAAACTTATTCGTTTAAATTTAAAAAGTTAATTTTAGGTTCAAAATTGAATATTGATAATTGCAAAAACAGAATAGACAATATTTCCACAAGAAGATTTTGTACTGAAAATTATTCATTTTCTGAAACTAATATCGATGTTTGTGAAAATGAAAATATTAAAAAATGTACTAATAGTACTGGGATAATAAAATATTTATTAGGTTCAATTAAGAATGTTTCATCAGGGAAAATGGTGTTTGTTCCCTTCTTAGCAGTTATGTTTATTGCTGCACTCATAATGTGTTTTGGAGTTGAAGATGTTTTCACAGATGAGAGTTTTGTTCTGTCAAAAATAGCTAACCAGAAATTCCCATTAGCAAAAAGCAAATTGTTCTTTGTTGCGCCTAAAAATAATACCAGTAGCATTTCTACGCCCAATGATTTAGATTCAACAAAGACTGTATCAAGCTTAAATGTATCAAATTTTAAAACCAAAGCACCCAGTAGCAAAAATATAACTACATCATACAACAATACTACAGCCAGCAATGTTACAAACAACGGTGTTCCTGTAAAAAAATACAAGAACAATCTTAGTATATATAACAAAAATTTGGCAAAAAAGACAATAACCATTTCCACAAACAATTTCATCAAAATCAAAAGACCTGAATTAAAATTCCTCCCCTCGTACTTCAGCTACACAAATATAAATCAAGCAAAATTAAGAAATTACTTGAATAGACGAAATTCAAAATTAGCTGAAGAACCTTATTTCTCTCAAATAATAGCTGTTAGCAAAAAATATAATTTAAATCCTTTGGTTTTATTTGCTATTACCGGGCAAGAGCAATCTTTTGTACCAAAAAACTCTAAATACGCCAGCAGAATCGCAAATAATCCTTACAATATTTACTGCAGTTGGAAAAACTATAATACAACTATAACAGACTCTTCTGAGATTGTTGCTAAAACCATAATTAATCTATCAAAAGGTAGACCCTCAAATGTAGATCCTTTTGAGTGGATTAATAGACGTTATGCTAGTGACCCAAATTGGAGCAAAGGTGTACGTGATATCTTTTATGAACTTATTAGAATAACAAAGTAATCTCGTTTTGCTAAAGCAAAACATCGGGACTTCAGGTGGAGACTCTACTTCACCTGAAACAAAAAACTTCACTCTCTCACTTATAAAAGTGGGGGTCTTATAGAATCGATCAAAACATCAAAGCCAAATCTCCGTGTAAAATCTCCGTGTAAAAACTCTGTGTAGAAACCCTATCCCACCCAAAGCAATAGCTTTAATAGACCACTTTTATAAGTGCGAATCTTGTAAGTTGATAAAAACAGGTGAATATTCCATTTCACCTGTTTTTATTTGATTACACTCGATACAATAATTACTTAATTTTATAATAATTCATTAATAAGTCTAATAGTTTCTTCAACATCTTTCATAGAAACCATTTCTGATATCGTATGATTATACCTTATTGGGACAGCTAAAACACCTGTTTTAATTCCGCCTCTTTCTTTATGTACAAGTGCCCCATCTGTCCCTTCATCACATATTCCATATTGAATATTTATTTGTAATTTTTCTGCAGCCTTCTCAAGTATTTCTTTTATTTCTTGACTTATTATAAGAGTTTTATCCTTAATCCTAATTACCGGTCCATTTTCTAGCTTAATATTTCCTACACCACCAATATAATCTCCAGCTTCGTTTACATCTAAAACAATACAATAATCAGGTTTAATATCGTAAGCTGCCGCTCTTGCACCTCTTCCTCCTAATTCTCCCTGACTTGAAAAAACAAAATAAACTTCTTTGTTAGTATTATTTATTTCCTTAATTATTTTTAATAATATATAACATCCTATTCTATTGTTGAGTCCCGGAACAACTATTCTATTCTCAATCTCAAACCCAGAGGCCAACAAACATGCTGCATCTCCAATTTTAACTTTTTTACAAACCTCCTCTTTACTTGTGAGAGCAAAATCAATATATAAATCTTCCATATTAGGTTCTTCCTTGGTTGCAGCAATTTTACCTACTATTCCACTTTCAAATGCAACCAAGCTGTGAAGGATGTTCATAGGTTTTACATTTCCAATATTACTAACCCTTACAAAACCGTTATCTTCAATATGAGTTGCAATAAGACCCGATTGATCCATATTGGAAGTTATCATAACCCTTTCATTACCTTCTCCCATCTTTACAATCAAGTTTCCCATATTATCTTCCATAATATCACATTTAATATCTTTTAATTCATCAAGAATAAGTCTCCTAATCTGTTCTTCACGCCCACTAACTCCAAATGTATTTATTAATCTTTCTAACATTATATCCATTTCAAATCACCTCATTCAAAATTTTATCGATTCTATAAGACTGCCACTTCTATAAGTGGGAGATTGAAGCTTTTTGCTTTAGCAAAACAAGTTCATCTTTTGGACATATTGTGTAGCAAAGCTGCACTTGTTGACCAGTACTAGCCCTCTGGCAATCCAGCCCCCTAGCAATCTTTTTTTGATATTTATTATACATTTGCTCCTATTGTAATATATAGTTTCTAAGTAAGTTGTGTTCTGTTCTTATAATGTCTTAATCCATTCTTTCATAAGCTTAACAGTATTATTAAAATCATCTTTACTAGCTACTGATATGGAAGAATGAATATATCTACATGGTACAGAAACAGTAGCAACCCTACATCCATCTTTACTTAAAACCATTGCGCCTGCATCATTTCCTCCTGCCGTTGCACGCCTATACTGATATGGAATATTATTTTTCTCTGCTGTTTCTACAATAGACTGTGTTATTTCTCTATCAAAAATACTTGTCCTATCCATTATTGAAATTGCTGGTCCTTTTCCAATAACTGTTGCACTAATATGCTCAGGTACACTTGGAATATCAGCACATATAGTACCCTCAAGTGCTATCCCGATTTCTGGATGAATTTCATATGCCGCAATAAATGCTCCTCTTTCTCCTACTTCTTCTTGAACATTAAATGCAGCATATAAATCACAATCATAATTCTCCTTTAATATCTCAATTAGAACTGCACATCCTATTCTGTCATCAAATGCTTTACCTTTCATCAACCCTTCACCAAAATCACTAAATTTAGTATCAAAAATTGCGTAATCACCTAATCTAACGTGCATTCTTGCCTCTTCTTCAGAATTTGCTCCAATATCAATACAACACTGACTATATGACACGTTATTCTTTCTCTCATCCTTACTTTGAAGATGTATAGGCTTTAATCCAACCACGCCCGGAATTTTATTCTCACCAATATATACCACTTTACAGGCTATAACCTTGCTATTAATTCCACCTAAAGACGCAAATTTTAATGTACCATCAGAATTAAATCCAGTTATTATAAAACCGACTTCATCCATATGTGCATCTATCAAAACTTTTTTACCATTTCCTTTTTTATGTGCAATTATATTTCCCATTCTATCTGTTTTTATTTCATCAACATAACAACTAATTTCTTTCTTTATAATATCTCTAACATGCCCTTCAAAGCCAGAAGGTCCTATTGCATTACTTAATCTTTCTAAAAGCATAATAGTTCCTCCACTTCACAAGAATTTACTTTTTCAATAAACTTAGCAATCAGCCTACCCGTATTTTTTATATCATCCATATTTACGATTTCAACCGAAGTATGCATATACTTCTGCGGAATAGAAATCAATAATGTAGGTACACTTTTTCTCGAAATCTGAATATCCCATGCATCAGTTCCAGTACTACCAGGTTCAACTTCAATTTGATAAGCTATATTATATTCCTCTGCTATTTTCATAATTTTTTCTCTGAATTTTGGATGAATATTAGGTCCAATACAAATCACAGGACCTCCCCCTAGCTTGGTTTCTCTATCTTCATCGCCCATTTTTCCACCGTCAAAAGTAACATCAATAGCAATTGCTAAAGTTGGATTCAAATCATAACTAGCCATTTTAGCACCTCTATGTCCAACTTCTTCTTGGCAAGATGCCACAAAATATACATCCAAATCATTATTTATGTTTTTTAATTCCTTTGCACACGACCACATAGCTACTATTCCAGCTCTATCATCGGTTGCTTTACATGTTACATTGTTGTTTAACAATTCATAAAACTCTCTTTTTAATGTAACAAAATCCCCTACACTTACTATATGTTTAATATTCTCTTCACTTATTCCAGTATCAATCATTAAATCTTTTATTTTTACTGCACTTTTTCTATCGTCTTCATTCATGATATGCGGAGGTTTAATGCCAATAATGCCATCAATTTTCTTTCTACCATGAATACACACTTCTTGTGAAATTAATGTTTTAGGATCAATTCCCGTTGCATCAAATTTGATAAATCCATTTTTACAAATTTCAGTTACCATAAGGAACACTTCATCAGAATGAGCCATAATCATTATGCTTTCTTTTCCATTACCTTTTTTTATTGCATAAACATTATTCAAATTGCCCTGTCTTACTTCGTCACAATATGGCTCAAAAGCTTCTTTTATTAGAGGGAATATCCAATTTTCCCTTCCACTAGGAGCATGTCCCATACACAAATTTTTTAATAAACTTTTTTCATTCACATTCTCACCTACTTTTTAAAATAATAACTTCAATTCGTAATATTAAATATAAGCATTTAATATTTATATATTTAATATCATATATTTCGTGTTAATATTCACTATAAAAATCTCTGCATATTGCATTTTTTCATTGTAATATATGATAAAAATTTAAATTACGAATTAAAGAATAATCAATTAACTATTGACAAAATGTCAAATGCAAGATATAATAATTTTAATTTCATATTTGCGAAACTTTTTCGTAATTATAAGAGATTACTTTGAAAATCCAACTTTTATCCTTCCGTGGATGAAAGAACTTCTGTTTTTCAATTCATTTTTAAGTTTCACAACTATTATGAATTGTTTTATTATTATTGACCCCACTCTCCAATTACCAATCCCTAGTAATTATTATATTAGGGATTGGTAATTAATTTTTATGGTGTCAATGCTTTTTGAATTCCGTCAGCTAATCCTTTTGCTATACTATCTTGATAATCTGGACTATTAAGAAGATGATC
Organism: Clostridium tepidiprofundi DSM 19306; assembly: GCF_001594005.1. GTDB lineage: Bacteria > Bacillota > Clostridia > Clostridiales > Clostridiaceae > Clostridium_AC > Clostridium_AC tepidiprofundi. The sequence continues at coordinate 8,590 of NZ_LTBA01000045.1, forward strand.
TTCTTGTTCATTAGTCATAAATCCCATTTCAATTAATATAACTGGAACTTTTGACCAATTAAAACCTGTGATATCTTTTCTGTAAACAACACCTCTATTATACATACCAACTTCCTTAGTTAAAGTATCTATAACTATTTTACCACATCTTTTGCTCTCATCATAAATTGGAGCAGTGCACTTTGTTAAAGCTGGTACAAGCATTGATGCTCCATGAGCAGAAGCATTAGCAGCACCATCCGCATGTATTCTTATTACCAAAGCTGCATTTGCTTTATTACCTATTTCAGCTCTTTCGACATTACCTAAGCTTACACTATTATCAGTTTTAGTCATGATGACAGTAAAACCTTTTTGCTCTAATAATGTCTTAAGCTTTTTTGCAACTTTCATAGCAACAACATATTCAGGAGTCTTTGTAAATGTTCCTCTAGTTCCCCCTCCATCCTTAATTTTCATTGTTTTAGATCCTGGTGCTATAGGTTCTTTTTCAAGATTTGGATGGTCAGCATGGCCTGGGTCAATAACTATAACTTTATTTTCAGCATTAAATTTTACCTTTTTAACATTATCATATGTATCTTTTGCATTCTCTGTACCCTTACTTTTAGATGCTTCTTTATTCTCAATCGTTGTACTTTTAGTTTTTTGCTCTGTGGTACTTTGTTGTGTGTTTTTATTCTCAACTTTTTTATTTTCAACCTTTTTATTCGAATCAATAACTACTGAAATTGCCTCTTTTTTCTTGATACTGCTATCTTTTTTATCAGTAATATTACTTTTTTCTTTTATGCTTCCTTTTTCTTTTACATTATTATCTTTTTTATCACTTTTATCATTTTTACTACTTTTGTTATCAACATTTTGTTTGTTTAATCTATTATCATCACTTTTTCGATTATTTTGGTTTTTATTATCGGTTGCTGCAATCACCATTTTTGTATGTTTATTGCTGTGATTATATGAATATATACCTATGCTTGTCCCAAGAAGTATTACCCAAATAAAAATTACTGCATAACTAAAAAATTTATTCTTCCGCTTTTTCCTTATTCTTGTTTTGGTTTTTTTGTAACTTTTTCTAACCATATTTAAAACTCCTTTAATCATAAATTTTTCCTAACAAAATAGTTCCTCAAATTTACTTATAATTTTATCATAAACTTTAGATATTTGAAAGAAAATAGCAAGTCAAAAATGCGACATATATCTTGTATCGACAAGTATACAAATTTCTCTCTGATAGTAAAGCTCTCAACGAGTTATAACAACGTAATATAGTGCAAAACAGACTAGCATACTGACCAGTTATTTTTTTAAGATGCCTTATTCTAAAAAAAGCCCCATCAGCTTTAAATCAGCAATAGGACTTCTAAAAAAATTATTTTTGCTCCAACATTTGAGGAGTTATTAATTGGTTTATGTCAACACATTTCACATCTTTTTTATTTGGTATTTCGACCTTAATATTATCATTAATATCAAATAGGTCTGCTGTCACAACATAACTTACACCTGTAACTTCATTTTTAGATTTATCTTCAATATCAATGTTAATATTAATTTTAGATTTAATAACATATCCATCTTTTACTGAATATTCTAATGTTATTCCATCTTTGCCTATGAAATTAGGCATTTTATCAATATTTTTCTTAATTTCTTCTACATTAAATTTATCAATTTCGTCTTCAGAACCTTTAGCAACACTGTATTTTTTCATGATATTAAACATATCTTCTAACTTACTAGCTCTTTTCTCATCACTTAAATACTCTTTAAGATAATCTTTTAAATTTTCATTGTTTAATTTGATTTCATACACATTAGCTTTTTCTGTTTTTCCATTTACTTCGACATCTTTTTTTCCTTCATCATTAATAAATTCTGAGTGTTTCTTTGAATATTTTTTTGTGAAATCTATTAAATCATTCTGAATATCCATTGAATCCTTTTGGATCTTAGCCATATCCTCTGTTGTAAGCTGTTTTGCATTTTTATCAGCAGATTGAATTTCTTTCATAGAATCTGAATCTATATATAAATATTTAGCATCACCAATCATTTGTTGTAATCCCATTTGTTTTACGATTTCTGGAATTTCAATAAATGCTTTGTACTTATATTCATCGCCATATGAAACATCCACCATTAAATTAGAACTTACATTAACCCCCATCATTCCCATATTAAGATTCATATTTGTTTTAGCCCACTTATTTCTTTCTTGTGTAGCTTTTCCAGTAGCAGAAAAATTAACATTAGTCATTGTAGCTACAAATGGATTCTGTTGTTGCTCTTCAGGCAAATTAACCTTCACCGCTCCATCCACTTTAAATGAATAAGCTTTAATATTTTGTGTTTTTTCAATAGCATCAAATAGAGCATCTTCTTTTGAGCCACACCCTGATAGTGCCATCACAAAAATAATCAAACTAACAATGCTCACTATTCTAAATTTTTTCATATAATACCTCCTGAAAGTATATTTAAAACATGTCTTACTAATTATACATCATAATTAATAAAATATAAAGTGGTAATTTAAAACTTTTTATTATTTTTTACTTAATAGCCAAATATTTATTATTAATTTATGCTTTTATTATTATTTGTGTTAATTAAAATTCCATCCTTATTTTCATACAATAATTTATTTTCAAAGTAAATGCTTGTACTTGGAAACGCTATCGAAACTCCCTCTTGTTGTAATATTTCCATTATTTTAAGATTTATGTCCTCTTTAACCTTTAGATATTCTCCCCAAACAGTTGTTTTTGTAAAAAAATATAGAAATAAATCCAAACTACTATCATTAAATTTATCAAATGTAACAAAAATAGTTTCTTTATGAACATCCGGATGTTCCTCTAGCATGTTTTTAATTTTTGCAACACATGTTTCTATTTTTTCCTTAGGTGTAGAATATGTAAGTCCTAAATTAAATGTTATTCTTCTCTTGCCTCTCTTTGAAAAATTTGTGATAGGAACTGTAGTAAGACTTGAATTTGGTACAGTAACCAACTCATTACCAAATTTTCTAATAACAGTACTCCTAAATGAAATATCTTCAACCGTCCCCTCAATTTCAGATGTAGCTATCCAATCCCCTATGCTAAATGGTTTCTCGATAATTATAACTATTCCAGCAATTATATTAGCAGCAGCATCCTTTGCAGCAAGAGAAATTGCAAGTCCTCCTAAACCTAATCCTGTCACAAACATTTGAATGTTTATATCCCATTCAGCTAAAACAATTGTAATTGCAAAAGCCACTATAACCACTCTTAAAGATTTAGATACAAATGGAAATAACAGCTTATCCACTTTTAGTCCAAATTTATCTCTCATTTCTTCATATAACACTGAATATTCACCTGTTAAATTATACAATCCCCATGAAATAAGTATAATTATTATCGAACTTAAGCATTTGTTTATAAAGACAATATTTATATGAAAATCATATCCCAAATACCTCAGAGGAAAGTATATTCCAAGCACTACAAACAATACCCTAATAGGTTTTTGAAATCCCATAACTGCTTTTTCATCCATGTCTGTCTTAGTTTTAGATGTTATTTTTAACATTATATTTAATACCCTTTTTGCTAAAAACTTCCTCAAAAATAAAAATGCTAAAAATATTATTAAAGCAATTCCTAAGCTTTTGGTATGTTTATACGAATTCTCACTGAAAAACGTAATAAATACATTTATTGTTTCCATTGTTGTTTTCATTAATATTTAGCTCCCACCTTTCATTTTATAGTTCATCCAAATTCAATTTCCATTTTAATGTAAAATATTTACACAGCCTTATCTGTATATTATAATAAACGATATATATTGTCAAATGTAAAGTATTTTATTTGGCAAAGTGAACTCGTTTTACTAAAGCAAAACATCAGGACTTCAGGTGGAGACTCTACTCCACCTGAAGCAAAATCTTCAATCTCCCACTTATAGAAGTGGGAATCTTGTAAAATCGATCAATTTGAAAGAGAGGTCTTATATTTATGTATGATATTACTATAATTGGTGCTGGTCCCGCTGGTTCAACTTTAGCTAGATTATTAGGGGACAGATTTAAAATTTTATTACTAGATAGAAGAGATTTTCAAAATAATTCTAATTTTACTTATGAAAAATGTTGTGGTGGATTGCTTGCACCAGATTCACAAAAAATGCTTGCAAAACTAGGATTAGGAGTTCCAAAAGAAATTCTAGTAGGACCTCAACTTTTTTCTGTAAGAACAATTGATATGGATAATTCAATCGAAAAATATTATCAAAGACACTATATTAATGTTGATAGAATAAAATTTGATAGATGGTTGATTTCACTTATACCAAGTCAAGTTAACATAAAATATAATTGTTTGTTCAAGTCATTCAAAAATGAAAATAACAATATCAAAATAAATTATTTTGAAAATGGTAAAGAAACATCAGAATACACCAAAATATTAGTAGGTGCAGATGGTGCTAATTCAATATTAAGAAAAAATATATCTGATAATCATATTTATCCAGATCAATATATAGCAATCCAAGAATGGTTCGAAGTAAATAAACCCCTTCCATACTATTCAGCAATATTTGATATGAAGATAACAGATTTTTATTCTTGGACAATTCCTAAAGAAAATATGTTACTCGTGGGTAGTGCACTAATTCCTAATAAAAATCCTCATAATAAATTTGAACTCTTAAAAAAGAAGTTATCTATGTATGGATTTAATTACGGTAAAAGTATAAAGAAAAATGGTGCATTTATTTATAGAACAAAAAAACTTAATCATTCACCTTAATAAAAATATAAGAATATAATAGAATATATAAATATTCGGAGGAGAAAAATGGTTTTTTTATCTTATCCATCGTACAGATTAAAAAAAAATACTTATAAGATTATCGTAAATACAAATACTAAATGTCTCCATTTATATAAAAATAATAACCTTATAAAATCTTACCCTATTGCAATAGGTAAGCCTTCTAAACCAACGCCAAAAGGAACATTTAAAATTATTAATAAAGCTATAAATCCAGGAGGTCCTTTTGGAGTAAGATGGTTAGGTTTAAGCATTCCTGGTTATGGTATACATGGAACCAATAATCCAAATTCTATAGGAAAAGCAGTTTCTAATGGATGTATTCGTATGTACAATAAAGATATACTAGAACTTGCAAATACAGTCCCTATAGGAACTACAGTTATAATAACCTAGATTTTGCGATGCCTAGTACAGACTTCCCTAAATAAACTAGTTGAAGAAACTTATTTAAAAATACAGTTCCTTTTTATTGATTTATATAATTAAGAAAGTCTGCACAGGTTATTTTTTTGGAGCTACCTTATATTAAGGCATTTTCAAAAAATAATTAGTCAGTATGCTAGTCTATTTTGCGAACTACTTCATCGTTGGAACTCGTTGATAGAACCTACTATCAGCGGAACCCAACTCTTTGTATTTCACAAAATATACGTCGCATCTTTGACTTGTTATTTTCTTTCAAATGCCTAAATAAACTTTTTAAGCCTATAAATACTAATATACAACCCTAAAAATATTATAACTATACCTCCAAATTGCTCAATTGTTATTCTTTCTCTTAGAAATAATGCAGCAAAAATTATAGAAAAAACAGGTGTTACATTATTGTATAATGAAACCCTTGTGCTGGAACTCCTTTTAATCGCCCATGTCCATAAATAATTTGCTACATACATTGCAAACACACCTGTATAAAATAAATTAAATACTAATGGTGGTGTCATAGCATTAATATTTATGTCAAAACCTGAAAACAACATAACTAGTATTGCAGTAATTGTTATAGCATAAGCTGTTATTTGATATGGTGGATATTTTTTTAAAAGTGGCTTAGAAAACACCATATATATTGCATATCCAAACGCACCTATAAAAATATAAGCACTTCCTAATATATTGTCATCTGCAAAAGCTGTACTCTCTGTCCCTAATATAACTACAATTAGTCCACAAAATGATATTATTATTCCAATAACTTTTATTACATTCATTCTTTCAATTCCTGCTATATGACTTATAATTGCAACTGTGAGTGGAATAGTCCCCATTATTAGTGAAGCATTACCCGCTGTTGTCTTTCCTATTCCAATTCCATAAAACCATTGAAATATAAAAAATCCACATACAGATACGAATAGTATTTTCATTTTATCTTTCTTCATCACGTGTACATATTTTCCACTCAAAAGTAAAGCCACCCATGAAGCTATAGCTGCAAATATCAATCTCCAAACATTGTACTGAATAGCTGAAATATTAAATAATCCTATCTTGATAACTACAGGTTTCATACCCCATATCATAGTCACCAATATCAAAATTGAATCTATATAGTATTTATCTTTGAATACATGATTAGCTCTAGCATTAAACATAAAATCACTCCAGCAAATAAATTTAGTCTGTTAGTAACACCTTAGTATTTTCTCTCATAAGCATATAATTATTCTTGAACTTATTGATTTCAGATGGAGATTCTACTCCAATTGAAGCAAAAATCTTCAAACTCCCACTTATAAAAGTGGGAGTTTTATTGAATCGATAAACTATCATACTAATTAGTTATTTATTTAATATGCCTAACAGAAATCTCCCATATTCTATGTTAGCTTGGGTAAACTTGCTCCATTGGGAGTATTGACCAAGAAGCCCCCACTTCAACGAAGTAAGTGGAGGGTAGTTCACTATGCCTAGCTCTAATCATTATTCCTAATATACTGAAGAAAAAAACAATATATCCTGGGAAATAATTCAAGCAAATGTTTTGCTTTAGCAAAATAAGCCAGCATACTTACTGGCTGTTTTTTAAAGATACTCTACTTCGTATTTATATTTATATTTATATTCCCTGAAACTCCTTCAATTCTAATACTATTTTTGTTACTCCTAACTGTTCCTTTTATCTTTTTACCTTTTTTTTCAGAGCTTTCAATCTTTATTGGGAAATCACAATTAATCTTTCCTGATATAACTTCAGCATCTAAATAAAATTCTGAAGTATGTGGAAGAGTTATATTAATATCCCCTGATGTACTTTTAATATTTATATCATTATTGAACGTTTCGTAATTCAATACTATTTTACCTGAAACGCTTTTACCTTTTATATTTCCTTTAAATTTATCCAATTTAATATTTCCTGATACAGACGTAAATTTCACTGCATTTGTAAATACATTCTTGCCATCTAAATCGCCTGAAACAGCATTATAATAAAAATCTTCTGCTGTTAAGTTTTGAATACTTGTGTTACCCGAAACCGTATTAATATGAAAATCATTTAGTTTTAAATTCTTAACAGATATCCGTCCAGATATATTGTTAATATTTATACTATCTGAATAAGTTTTAGGAATATATATATCTAATTTCAAGTTCGATTTTCTTATGGTTATATTATCAGTTTTTTCAGTTAGTTTAATTTTGATAGAATCATTTGCTAAATCCATAATCAATTTAGGTTCAAAATTACAAGTTATGTCTCCATGTAAATGTGCTTTAATATCTTCTCTATCTTCTGGAATAATATTAATATCAGAGCAAGCATTAATAAATAATTTATTTAGACCTGATATTTTTTCATTTTTCTCTTCGTCTATACTATACTCTTTTAAATCTTTGGTTTTATTGTTATCTAATTCTACTACATCAACACCACAACCTGTGAATATTAATGTAAACATCACCAATGCAGCCATAAAACAATAAATAAATTTCTTTTTCATATAATACCCTTCCTTTCAATAATTTATCATATTTTGATTTTACCATACAATACTATAGACGAATTACTTTGCTCTTATCCCACACAAAAAAATAAAAACACCTCAGATTAATTTAAAACTAATCTGAGGTGTTTTTGGTGGCTCGAACTGGAATCGAACCAGTGACACGAGGATTTTCAGTCCTCTGCTCTACCGACTGAGCTATCGAGCCATATGGCTCCACGGAGAGGACTCGAACCTCCAACCTATCGGTTAACAGCCGAGTGCTCCACCATTGAGCTACCGTGGAACGTTTTTTACCTGGCAGTGACCTACTCTCCCACACGGTCTCCCATGCAGTACCATCGGCGCTGTAAAGCTTAACCTTCGTGTTCGGAATGGAAACGGGTGTTGCCTTTACGCTATAACCACCAGATACTTAACTTCTTATTGACGTTTGTGGTATACATTGAGAAAACATTGTTCTCTCAAAATTGCATAATGAACTGAATACCAATCTCCAGTCTCTAATCATCAATTATGAAATAATAGCGATTAGCGATTGGTGACTAGCGATTCTTTTTGGTCAAGTCCTCGACCTATTAGTATCGGTCAGCTTAATACATTACTGCACTTACACCTCCGACCTATCAACCTTGTGTTCTTCAAGGGGTCTTACTGACTTTCGTCATGGGAAATCTTATCTTGAGGGAGGCTTCACGCTTAGATGCTTTCAGCGTTTATCCCTTCCCGACTTAGCTACCCAGCTGTGCTCCTGGCGGAACAACTGGTGCACTAGAGGTCAGTC
>NZ_LTBA01000046.1 GCF_001594005.1 Clostridium tepidiprofundi DSM 19306
AATTATATTTCTTTAGATGTATTAGAGGTTTTAGAAAAAAACGAATGTTACAAATAGATATTATTGAAGATATAAGAGATGAAAGATTTACTATAGAAGAAGACTGGATTAATCCAATATTTGCTAAAACATAATTTAAAAACAAAACTGGAAATTAATTATTAAAATTTCTTGGGGTAGGGGGAGGTGTAACTATTTTTAAGGCCTATCGGTTTGCAGGCTTCCCAGTTATTCAAGTAAATGTTAAAAAAACAAATTTTAGTAAAAACAAATTTTTAACTGGAATTTTGATGCGAAATCTCTGACATGAATATGTATATCTTTATTTTTGTAAAATTCATCATCTATTTTGTATTCATGAGCATGTGCTCTAACGTAACTATATCCAGCTCTAGCTGACTCTTGCATAACCTCTCCCAATTGACCTGTAAGTTCAAGTTTACCATTTCCATTCATAACACTTACTTCTACTGGAAGTGTATCGCCACCATATGCTGTCCATGCAAGTCCTGTCACTATACCAACCTTATCTGTTTTATCTATAATGTCATAATTATATATTTCCGCTCCTAAGTATTTTCTAACCTGATTTACAGATATCAATATACTCTTTTTATCCTTTTCAAGTATTTCAGTAATACTCTTTCTTATAACAGAAGATATTTTTCTTTCTAAATCTCTTACACCCGATTCCCTTGTATAATAATTAATTATATGCTTCAATGAATTATCTGAAAACTTAATCTTATCGGAATCAATATTATGTTCTTTAAGTTTTTTTGGCACTAAGTATTTTTTAGCAATATTTAATTTTTCTTCATATGTATACCCTGAAACTTCAATAATCTCCATTCTATCCAATAGCGGTAATGGTATTGTATCTAGCCTATTAGCCGTTGTAACAAATAATACCTTAGATAAATCAAAATCTAATTCAAGATAATGATCTCTAAATGTGCTATTTTGCTCACCATCTAAAACTTCCAACAGAGCATCTGCCGGATCTCCTCTGAAATCATTACTCATTTTATCTATTTCATCTAACAAAAACAATGGATTTCTTGATTTAGCTTGTCTCATTGAATAAATTATTCTTCCAGGTATAGCTCCAACATATGTCTTTCTATGCCCTCTTATTTCTGATTCATCTCTTACTCCACCTAAAGACATTCTAACAAAATTTCTATTTAATGCATTAGCTATCGATTTAGCTATTGAAGTTTTACCTACCCCCGGTGGACCAACTAAGCATAATATAGGTCCTCTAAGAGTCTTGCTTATCTTCCTTACTGCTAAATATTCAATAATTCTATCTTTTACATCCTTTAAACCATAATGTTCATCATCTAACACTTTTCTAACTTTTTTAATATCGAGATTATCTTTTGTTAATTTATTCCATGGAAGTTCAATAATCCAATCCAAATAAGTTCTAATCACAGAACTCTCTGGTGAATAATTTCCCATTCCCTTCAACCTGTTTAATTCATAAATAGCCTTTTCTTTAACTACCTTAGGCAATCTAGCTTTATCAATTTTTCTTTGATACTCAGCAATTTCCTTTTTACTTTCATCTTCTTCGCCTAATTCTTCTTGAATAACTTTCATTTGTTCACGTAAAAAATATTCCTTTTGACTCTTATCTATTTTTTTCTTAACTTTCATGCCAATTTTCTTTTCAATACTTAATATCGAGTTTTCATTTTCAATTATTGTTAAAAGTTTTTCCAACCTTTCGCATGCATCCTCTATCTGAAGAAGTTCTTGCTTTGCTTCTTGATTAAGTATCAAATATGAAGCAACACTATCTACAAAATTATTTTCATCTAGCTCTTCTAAACTGATAATGGCCTCTGGACCAATGTTACCTAGTAATTTTATGTACTTTTCAAATGACTTTTTAACAGAACGAACTAATGCTTCTCTTTTGTTTTCTTCATTCTCTTTTAAAACATCCTCTACTTCAACAACTTGAACTTTAAAAAAAGGCTCAGTACTCTCATATTCTACTATTTTACCTCTGCATTTTCCTTCAACTAATACTCTAATCGTATTTCCAGGTAATTTCAATATTTGTTTTATATCACATATAGTTCCATATTTATGTATATCTTGCTCACCAGGTTCTTCTATAATTGCTTCTTTTTGTGCAGATAAAAATATCTCTTGACTATCTATCATAGCTTCTTCAAGTGCACGTATTGATTTCTTTCTTCCAACGTCAAAATGCAAAACCATATTAGGAAAAATAGTTATGCCTCTCAGTGGAATCATAGTAAAGCTCTTAATATCCTTATCCATTCATTATACCCCCTTCAGCTGTAATATATATTTTATGTACACCAATCTTATTTCAATTAAATAATCTCATCAAAGCAAATTCATTTTGCTTAAAGCAAAACATCGGAACTTCAAGCGGAGACTCTACTCCATCTAAATCAAAAACTTCATCATACTACTTATATAAGTAAAAATACTATATAATTGATAAAACACCAAAACTTCAGATAGAAAAGTATTCTAACTGAAGTTAATATTAACTCATTATTGTAAAACATACTTTTAAAATATAACTATTTTCAAATACCAAATACACTAATATACATTGATAAACTTCAAAGTTAATACAAAATGTAAAATTTTCTCAAGAGAATCGTAGATATACTTCAACCTATATATTATAACCATAAAATAATCTTTTTTCAATATCATGCTTTCAAAGCTTTAGCTGTTAACATATCAACATCATTCTTTATATCGCTATTTACTGTAGTGTTAATGTTAATATCATCTTTTAATATAGCCTCTAAAATTACTTCCTTTATGTTTGAAACTTGTATAATCTCTATTCCATGAATATCCTTAAATGAATCCTGCCAATTCTCCTTAGGAATTATTACTTTTTTAACTCCTGCTTTCTGTGCAGCCTGTATTTTTGCACTTATTCCACCTATAGGCTTGACATTACCATGAATCGATATCTCTCCAGTCATTGCTACTTTATTATCTACAGGTACTCTATTTATAGCACTATATATTGCTGTTGTGATACTTATTCCTGCCGATGGTCCATCTACTGGCATACCTCCTGGAAAATTAACATGAATATCATATTCTGAACAAGAAATGTTAAATACGTCCTCTAGAACTGTAATAACATTTTCCACTGAACACATAGCAGTACTCTTTCTCCTCATTTTTTTATTAAACATAGAAATTTCTTCTTCTTCAATGATACCTGTTATATTCATTTTACCCTTATTAAATTTATTCTTTTTTGCACTTGCTTCGATTTCCATAATCGCTCCCATATTTGCACCATATACTGCAAGCCCATTTACATATCCAATTTGAGGGCTATCATTAATTTTTTTATCAGGTCTAGGAGAATATTGCCCATTCTCAATCACCCATTCAATATCTTCTCTACTAACCTCTTCTCTTTCATCATTTATAGCTATACCACAAGCTAACTGTACAAGATTGACTGCATCCCTACCATTAGTTGTGTACCTGCCTACTATCTTATATGCTTCTTTTTCCATCTTAATACCCACTTTGGTTACAGCATTTAATGCAATCTTTTCAATTTCATCTGGAAGTAAAGCTTTAAAAAATATTTCTATACATCTCGATCTTATAGCAGGATTTATTTCCTCTGGTCTCCTAGTTGTAGCTCCTATCAGCCTAAAATCTGCTGGTAATCCATTCTCAAAAACCTCTCTTATATATATAGGCATATTGTTATTTTCAGAATTATAGTATGCACTTTCTAAATATACTTTCCTGTCTTCCATTACCTTTAATAATTTGTTGAGTTCAATTGGATGAAGTTCTCCAATTTCATCAATGAACAATATTCCACCATGTGCTTTCGTTACTGCACCTGGCTTTGGCTGTGGCACACCAATTGCCCCTAGTGGACCCGCCCCTTGATATATAGGATCATGTACAGAACCTATTAGCGGATCTGCAATTCCTCTATCATCAAATCTAACAGTAGTTGCATCAATTTCTATGAATTTAGCTTCTCTTGAAAATGGAGAAAATTCTTTTGTTTTAGCATACTCAAGCACCAATCTTGCAGCAGCTGTCTTACCCACTCCAGGTGGTCCATATATTATAACATGCTGCGGATTAGGGCCACAAATAGCAGCTTTAAGTGCCTCTATTCCCTTCTCTTGACCAATAACCTCATCAAAGCTTGATGGTCTACTCTTTTCGGTTAATGGTTCAGTAAGTCTCATATTTCTCATTCTCTTTAAATTTTCAAGTTCTTTGCTACTTTCTTTGTTCACAACAATTTTATTTCGCTGTTGACCCTTTAGAGCATTTAAAAAATACATACCTATAATGATTGAAAAAAACAATTCAATAGCAAAAACAATATTCCATACCATACAATCACCTTCAGACATAATATTTTAATATTTACTTGCATTAGAAAAATATACCTAGCCTCTTATATTATGTACAATTGTAATTCAGAATATTCCTGTAAGCTAAAATTGTTTAATATAAATTTACCATATAAACACAAAATACAAATTTAAAAGGAGCTATCCTAATTATGGACAACTCCTTCTCATTTATGCAGTTTCCGGACCCTTTAAAGTTTTACTGTGTTTTTGTAACTTTAAAGGTTTTCTTTTTTCATCTTCAGTCAAAACCAATTCAGGCTTCTTATTTTCTACAGTATCGCTATTTATAATAACTTTACAAACTTTTTCATTAGATGGTACTTCAAACATTATGTCTTTCATTATTTCTTCAATTATCGCTCTTAACCCTCTCGCTCCTGTATTTCTTGAAATAGCTTCCTTAGCTATTTTTAGCAAAGCTTCATCTTCAAATTCTAATTTAACATTATCCATTTCAAGAAGCTTCTGATATTGCTTTACTAAAGAATTTTTAGGTTCTTTTAGTATTCTTACAAGAGTTTTTTCTGTAAGAGAATCAAGTGTAACAACTATCGGTACTCTTCCAACAAATTCAGGTATTAATCCAAATTTCAATAAATCTTCTGGCATTATTTCTTTGAATATTTCACCAATATCCTTTTCAGTTTTTGACTGTATTTTTGCACCAAATCCCATACTGCTTCTTCTTGTTCTTTTCTCTATTATCTTATCCAATCCATCAAACGCTCCACCACATATAAACAGTATATTGGATGTATTTATCTGAATAAATTCTTGATGAGGATGTTTTCTTCCGCCCTGTGGTGGTACAGAAGCAACAGTACCCTCCAAAATCTTTAATAATGCCTGCTGAACGCCTTCACCAGATACATCTCTTGTAATGGATGGATTTTCAGTTTTTCTAGCAATCTTATCGATCTCGTCAATATATATAATTCCTTTTTCAGCTCTTTCTACATCATAGTCTGCATTTTGTATTAATTTTAACAAAATATTCTCAACATCTTCTCCTACATATCCAGCTTCAGTTAAAGTAGTAGCATCTGCAATAGCAAAAGGAACATTCAAAAATTTTGCTAATGTCTGTGCTAAAAGAGTCTTACCTGAACCTGTAGGTCCTAACATAAGAATATTGCTTTTTTGAAGTTCTACATCATCCGTATTAACATTTAAACGAATTCTTTTATAGTGATTATAAACCGCAACAGAAAGTGATTTCTTTGCTTCTTCTTGGCCTATAACGTACTGATCAAGATAATTCTTGATATCAACAGGCTTAGGTAATGATTCCATGTCAATCTGTATATCATCATCAAATTCATCTGTAATTATTTCTGAGCAAAGCTCTATACACTCATCACAGATATAAACTCCTGGACCCGCAATTAATCTCCTTACCTGATCTTGTGTTTTACCACAAAATGAACACTTTAATTGTTTCTTATCATCAAATTTTGGCATCTTTACACCTCTCTATGAGTTTTTGCTATTTTTTCTTAGTAATTACTTCATCAATTAATCCATATTTTTGAGCTTCAACAGCACTCATAAAGTAATCTCTCTCAACGTCCTGCTTAATCTTTTCGAGCGGCTGACCTGTTCTTTCACTCAAAATTTTATTTAAGTTCTCTTTTGTTCTTAATATTCTCTTCGCATGAATATCTATATCAGTTGCTTGACCTTGGAATCCTCCTAATGGTTGATGTATCATAATCTCGCTATTAGGAAGAGCAAATCTTTTTCCCTTAGCACCAGCAGTTAATAAAAATGCTCCCATCGATGCTGCTAATCCTACACATATTGTTGAAACATCAGGCTTTATATATTGCATTGTATCGTAAATAGCCATTCCAGCAGTTATTGACCCTCCTGGACTATTTATGTAGAGATAAATATCTTTATCTGGATTTTCAGCTTCTAAAAATAACATCTGTGCAACAACTAAATTTGCACTAACATCATTAACTTCTTCCCCCAAAAATATTATTCTATCTTTCAATAACCTAGAATAAATATCATATGATCTTTCTCCTCTATTAGTTTGTTCAACAACAACAGGTACTAAACTCATGTTATCCCCTCCTTAAAATTATACTTTCATTAAAAATTTAATTGTTCAAAAATTGCCAGAATATATCTGGCAATTTATCTTTGTTTATATTATGCTATAGTTTTACTATTTTTAACCAACATTTCAACAACTTTTTCATTTATTACATCTGTTTTTAATAATTCTCTCTGAGATTTAGCAATCATCTCAGCTGCTTTATCTATTTCTTTGTCACCATACATTTTAGCAATTTCCTTTGCCTTATCAAGTATTTCTTCATCAGATACTTCTATATTTTCCTTATTAGCAATTGCATCAAGTACTACTTCTGTCTTAACCTTTTTCTCTGCATTTTCTTTCATATACTCTCTAACTTTTTCTTCTGAAGTATTAGTAAATGCATAATAAATTTTAAGATCTAGCCCTTGGTATTTTAATCTCATTTCTAAGTCTTTAATCATGTAATCTATTTCTTTATTAATCATAGCTTCTGGAATATCAACTTCAGCATTAGCACAAACTGCATCTATAACAGCTTCCTCATATTCTCTCTTTGCTTTTGCCTCATTTGCCTCCTGAATATTTTTTCTTATATCATTCTTGTATTCTTCTAATGTATCAAACTCAGATACTTCCTTTGCAAATTCATCATCTAAAGCAGGCAATTCCTTTCTCTTGATTCCTTTAACTGTTACTTTGAAAACAGCAGGTTTGCCATTCAAGTCTTCTCTGCCATATTCTTCTGGGAAAGTAACATTTATTTCTTTAGAATCCCCTACTTTCATTCCAATCAACTGTTCTTCAAAAGTATCTATGAATGATTTTGAACCAACCTCAAGTTCATAGTCACTTGCTTCTCCACCTTCAAATGCTTCTCCTTCAATGAATCCTTTGAAATCAATTGTAACAATATCTCCGTTTTCAATTTCTCCGTCATTTTTTTCTTCAA
Organism: Clostridium tepidiprofundi DSM 19306; assembly: GCF_001594005.1. GTDB lineage: Bacteria > Bacillota > Clostridia > Clostridiales > Clostridiaceae > Clostridium_AC > Clostridium_AC tepidiprofundi. Next base: position 7,421 of record NZ_LTBA01000046.1, read on the forward strand.
TTCTTGAATTTTGATCCTGAACTTGTTTTAATTTATTTTCCACATCTTCATCTGTAACATTATACTCTACTTTTTTCACTTCAACACCATTGTATTCTCCTAAAGTCACTTCAGGATATACTGCAACTTCTGCAGAATAGATAAAGTCTTTTCCTTCTCCAATTTGAACTATATCAATCTGTGGATAGTCAACAACCTTTATGTCATTTTCTTTTATTGCTTTTGGGTATGTATCATCGCAGCAAAAATTAATAGCATCTTCATAAAACACTCCTTCACCATAGTATCTTTTGATGATACTCATAGGAGCTTTTCCTTTTCTAAATCCAGGTATGTTAAATTTCTTTGCATTCTTGAAGTATGATTTTCTTAAAGCCTCGTTAAATTTTTCTGCTTCTACTGTGATTTCTAGTCTTACAATATTCTTTTCTTTTTTTTCAATCTTAACGTCCATTGTGTATTCCTCCTACTCACATATGCTTATTAACTTACTTATTATAACATAAAGGTTTTTCCTATACAATAACTAGGTTTTAAACTATTTTATTATTCCTTCAGAATCGATTTCGAAACTCTTACCATCAACTAACAAATTTAGAAAATCACCATGCAATTCTTTTAAAATAATTTTATGTCCTTGCAGTTTTGTATTGCTTATATACCTGTGTTTCTTACTTTTTAAATTATATACCCACAGATAGTTTATATGTCTATCATCTATCCAAGGTAATTCACTTACATAAGCTATATTATATTCATCTATAAATTTAGGATCTTTATGCCAAATATATTTGGGATTCTTTTTCAATTCTTCATATTTAGGATACTCTTTTTTCGAAGACGAAACATATTTCTCCTTAGTTATTTCTATCAAACTGCCATCAGCTGTAGCATAAAACATATCTTGATTTTTAAGGCTACATAAAACCAATCCTTTTCTTGAAGGACTAAAATCAAAAGAAATATCGTTATTACTATCAATTTTACTAAAGTATCTTTTACCATCAACAATATAAAATGAAGCTTCTATATTTTGTCCATCTGTAAGAGAAAACTTTACTGTATTAATATTTTGTGGAGAGTCTTCTTCATCATTGTTTATTTCTTCTGTATTTTTATTTTCCTTATCATCACTGTTTTTTAAATCATTGTTTTCATTATTTTTTAAATCATTGTTTTTATTATTTTTTAAATCATTGTTTTTATTATTTTTTAAATCATTGTTTTTATTATTGCTCCTGTCATTGATTTTTTTATTAGATGTCAAATATAATTTTTCAGTTTTGAATATTTTAGTAACACTCGTCAATCTATTCAATATTTTAATATCACCAAATTTATTATCACATTTAAAGTATATTAAAACAATCCCTATTAGTAAAATTATTATTATTATTGAAATTATGTTACGTCTTCTTCTACGTTTCATAATTTTTTCATAATCCCTACTAAATATACTTGGCTTTGACATTAAAATCCCTCCAAATAAAAAAATCTACTAATATTATAACTTATTTTGAATAAAATAGTAACCAATTTGATGGGTTATTTTGAATTTTTATGAAATACTCATCAATTCTTAGAAAATGATTTTATTCTTTAAGTATCTCTATACCATTTCTAGGAAAATTTGCAGACTTTTTATCGATTTTACAAGACTCCCACTTCTATAAGTGGGAGATTGAAGCTTTTGCTTCAGGTGGAGTAGAGTCTCCACCTGAAGTCCCGATGTTTTTCTTTAGCAAAACGAGTTCACTTTGCAATCTATTAGGAGGGAAGAATATAGCAGTGAACTACTCACCACCTACTCACGCAGAGGTGGTATATTCTAGTATATTGTACTAGAACTTTTCCTTAATAACAAAATTACAATTCCATCGAAATTAAAAATTTCACTGGAATTGTATGTAATTGAAATATTATTTTATATTACGACTTCCAGGTTTAACATACTCAATACCTTTTTTACATAGAATACATTCTTCTGATACATAACTTTCGATATACAACTCAACAGCACTATAAATTTTGTATTCAATATTGCTGCTTTTTCTATCTACTATACATGCCATTCCGACTACTTCTCCACCAAACTCTTTTACTACTTCAACAGTTTCTAATGAAGATTTTCCAGTCGTAATTACATCTTCAACAATCAGTATTTTTTGCCCTTTTTCTATTTCAAAACCTCTTCTTAGAGTCATATTTCCATCAACACGTTCTGTGAAAATTGCTTTTTTGCCCGTTTGTCTTGCCAATTCATATGCTGGAATAATCCCTCCCATTGCAGGACCTACAATTACATCAAAATCCAAATCTCTAATTTTTTCAGTTATAACGCTAATCACTTGTTCTGCTTTATCTGGATATTGCAATAATTTTGCACACTGACAATATTTATTGCTATGTCTACCTGATGATAGTAAAAAATGTCCTTCCAATAAAGCTCCACATTCTTTTAATATTTCTAAAACATCTATTTTCATTAATTTGTACCTCCAGTTTTTATCGATTTTACAAGACTCCCATTTCTATAAGTGGGAGATTGAAGATTTTGCTTCAGCAAAACGAGTTCACTTTATAATTCCTCTTATTTCACTTAAATCCTTAATTCCTTCTTTTTTCATATATTCTTCTATCCCATTAATTATATCTATACAAATATCCGGTTTAACAAAGTTTGCAGTTCCAACTTGTATTGCTGTCGCACCAACCATTATAAATTCAATAGCATCTTCTGCATTCATTATACCTCCCATTCCAACTACAGGGACATCTACATTTTTACAAACTTCATACACCATTCTGAGTGCAATAGGCTTAATAGGTGGACCCGAATATCCTGCAGTAATATTGTTGAATATGGGTTTTCTATTTTTTACATCTATAACAAGTGCATTAAATGTATTAACAAGTGATATTGCATCTGCACCTGCCAAGCAGCACTTTTGTGCCATATCAATAATATTTTCAGCATTAGGAGAAAGCTTTACCATTAGTGGCTTTTTGCATACTTTTCTAACCTTATCAACAACATCATATGCTGTACTCGATTTTATTCCGAATGCCATTCCTCCGCTCTTAACATTTGGACAAGATATGTTTAATTCGATAATATCAACATCTGTATTGTTTAGCTTTTCACACCCTGCTAAATATTCCTCAATACTTCCTCCCCCTAGATTTGCAATAATAGCAGTATCATATTTTTTCATTACAGGTAACTTTTCATTTATGAAACATTCAATTCCTGGATTTTGAAGCCCAACGCTATTCAATATTCCCCCATTTGTTTCATATATCCTTATTCCATAATTACCCTCTTTTTTATTTATGGTAAGTCCTTTACAAGATATGCCCCCTAGTTTTGAAACATCAAACAATTCATTATACTCTTCTCCAAATCCAAATGTACCAGAAGCAGCTATAACAGGATTTTTAAAATTTACACCGCACAAATCTATATTAATCATTTAAAATCAAATCCTCTCCTCTAAAAACTGGACCATCCTTGCAAACTCTTAAATTGCCTTCCTTAGTTTTACAGGTACATACTAGACACGCTCCAATTCCACATGCCATTCTGTTTTCCATTGATACAAGTACTGGTATATTTTTATTTACACACATTTTTACAACCTTTTCCATCATTATCTTAGGTCCGCAGCAAATAACCAAATCATACTTTTCTGGATAAAAAATATCAGTAATATATCCTTTGTACCCTTTGCTTCCATTTTCTGTGGATAAATATATATTATTTACATATTTTTCCACATTATCCACAGTATAATCCACAGTTTTAAAACCAGCATAAAAATCTATGGTTGAATTATTGATTTTTTTTACTAAAAAATGCAATGGTGCTATTCCTATTCCACCCGAAATAATAGCAATTTTCCCCTGAATTTTATCAACTTCGAAACCGTTCCCCAAAGGCCCCATTATCTGTATATTATCCCCTTTAGAAAGCTTGCTCATAACATTTGTTCCTTTTCCAACAACTGCATACAGAAAAGAAATATAATTTTCTGTACAATCATATACGCTTATTGGTCTTGGGAGGAGTATGTTTTCCCCTTCAACCTTTAACATATAAAACTGACCGGGCTTCGCTTCATATTTCCCTTCAATTGAAATTTTAAAAATACCTTTTCTAATCTCTACATTATCTAATATTTTTTCAACAGAACAAATCAAACATCATCATCCCTTATTTTTTAATTTAGAATATCGTCTCTCATCATTATTGCCGCTTTCCTTGCACATTCATCGAATAATAATTCTTTATCTCCAAACTTTTTATAAGCTAAAAGTATTCCTCTAGATGAATTTACTATTCCACCGTTACCATTTTTTAAGTAAAGTTTAACATCGTCACCTTTTCCACCTTGAGCACCATAACCTGGAATTAAGAAAAACATATTTTTAAGCTCTTCTCGTATTCTCAATGCATCATCTGCATGAGTACATCCAACTACTCCTCCTATAGAACTATATCCGCACTCTCCTTTAAACTGTTCCCCTAATTCATGAATTTTGTGTCCTACTATATCATAAACTTTACTTCCAGATTCAGATTCTATATACTGTATATCTTCTGCACCTTTATTGGATGTTCTAACTAAGGCAAATAATCCTTTTTCATGTTTTTCAATGTATTTAATATATGGACTTATGCTATCCATTCCCATGTATGGATTTATTGTTATAAAATCGCTTTCAAAATCACCTTCAAAATGTGCTTTAGCATACATTTCTGCTGTTTTAGCTATGTCGCCCCTTTTAATATCAGCAATAATAATTGTATTTGAATTTCTCAAATACTCTAATGTTTTTTTGTAAGCATTTAACCCTTCTATTCCGTACGCTTCATAGTAAGCTATTTGTACCTTATAACATGCTGCTATATCTATTGTTGCATCGATAATCTTCTTATTGAATTCAAAAACCGCATCTTCGTAAGAAATAAATTTCTTTAAAAACCATTCTGGTATATATGCTATGTCAGTATCTAGTCCTATACATACATTCCCTAATTTTTGAACGTTTTCATATAGCCTATCTATAATCATCAATAATTACCTCCCCATTTTGGTATACAATTCTTCCTTTTCTAATTGTTGCAACGATTTCACCATATACTTCTTTTCCCTCAAATGGTGTATTTTTACCCTTTGATTTAAAATTTTTAGTTTCTATTTTGTATTTTTTCTTTAAGTCTACTAATATTAAGTCACCATCATATCCAATTTGAATTCTTCCTTTATTTAAACCCATCATTCGTGCAGGATTTAGTGACATAAGCTTAGATAATTCACTTAAAGAAATACTATTTTCCTTTACAAGTTTTGTGTAACAAACTGAAAATGCTGTTTCAATACCAGATATACCCGGTGAACCATTGAGCTTATCTTCATTTGTATGGGGAGCATGATCTGTAGCTATAACATCAACCCATCCATCTTTTATTGCATCAATCAGTGCATTTACATCTTCTTCATTTCTAAGTGGAGGATTAACCCTGTATTCTGTTTTATCATTTAGTGCAATATGATGAGGAGTAACCTCACATGTAACATTTACTCCTCTTTTTTTTGCTTCAATAATATAGTTAATTGCTTCTTTAGTGCTAACATGCGCCATATGAAGTTTGCAATTAGTTATTTCACTTAATGCTATATCCCTAGCTGTCATAACATTTTCTGCTAATCTCATATCTATTTCCGATAATTCTTGTGCTTCCGCATGTGAAATTATGGTTAAATCTTTTTCATTTGCCTTAATCATAGCATCATACATAATCTTATCATCACATACACCTTTGCCATCATCAGAAATAAATTTAACTTTGCTATCAATTTTATCTAAATGCTTAATGCTTTTACCATCGCTATTTTCTGTTATTGATACAACTTGATTAATATCTATCAAATTTATCTCTCTAGCTTTATTTAAAACATAATCAACAATATCCATACTACTGCACACTGGTTTGGTATTTGCCATTAAATTCACAGCAGTATAACCACCCTTTACAGCAGCCATACTTCCTGTCAAAATATCTTCTTTATATGTGTAACCAGGATCTCTAAAATGGCAATGCATCTCTATTAATGATGGCAAAATTACTTTTTCTGAAGCATCAATATATATACAATCTTTGTTTATATTACAACCTATCTCTGATATAATTCCATCCTTAATGTATATATCAGCTGAAAAGTCATTAAAAGCATCAACAATTCTTGCTTTCTTGATTAATATTTCCATAAAATCACCCTATTATTTAAAGTTTATGAATCTCATCACAATACTCACATCTATACAATCCTTTTTTTCTATCAACAAGATAAAATTTGTGAGTAATCTCCTGTTCTATAGAAGTTATACATCTTGGATTATTGCATTTAATAACATTTTCAACTCTTTCAGGAAGATTTAATTGTATCTTTCTCATTATATTTTCGCCTTCAATTATGTTTATAGTTATATTAGGATCTATAAAGCCTAACACATTAAAATCCAAATCTATTTCATTATCAATTTTTATTATATCTTTTTTGCCGAGTTTTTTACTGTCAGCATTGATTATAAGTGCAACCGAATACCCAGCCTTATCTAAACCAAGATAATTAAATATCTTTATTCCTAATCCTGCCTTAATATGATCAATAACTATACCTTTTTTTATGCTATTTATTGTTATCATTATTTATCCACCCCCAACAATTTTGCAATTAATGCCATTCTCACAAACATACCGTATTTTGCTTGTTTAAAATAACATGCTCTTTCATCTTTATCTACTTCTATTGATATTTCATTTACTCTTGGTAGAGGGTGTAAAACTATCATATCTTTTTTAGCATTTTCCATTTTCTTTTTATCTAATATATAGCTATCTCTAAGTCTAACATAATCCTCTTCATTGAAGAATCTTTCTCTCTGTACTCTTGTCATGTACAAAATATCTAACTTGTCTATTACATCTTCCAATTTTTCTACTTCTAAAAATTCTATATTATTTTTTTCAAGTACTTCTTTCTTAATATATTCTGGGATTTTTAATTCATTTGGTGAAATCAGAATGAACTTGTTATCTTCATATCTAGACATGGCTTTTATTAAAGAGTGAACTGTTCTACCGAATTTTAAGTCGCCACAAACTCCTATTGTAAGATTTGATAATTGTTTCTTTAGATTTCTTATGGTAAGTAGATCCGTAAGTGTTTGAGTTGGATGTTGATGACCTCCATCTCCAGCGTTTATAACTGGAATGCTTGCATACATAGAAGCTATTTTAGGAGCACCTTCCTTAGGATGTCTCATTGCTGCAATATCAGCATAACATTCAACAGTCCTTATGGTATCTGCAACACTTTCACCCTTTGCAGCTGAACTTGAATTAGCTTGTGAAAATCCAAGTACCTTTCCTCCTAATCTAAGCATAGCTGCTTCAAAACTCAATCTCGTTCTTGTACTTGGTTCGTAAAATAGAGTAGCTAATAACTTTCCTTCACAAATATGTGAGTATTCACTAGGATTTTGAATTATTCTTTCTGCAAACTCAAATATTTCGTCTAATTCCTCAACAGTAAAATCCATTGGATCAATTAAGTGTTTTCCTTTTAACATTATAAACTCCTCCTTTTTAGTCTCTCTGGACTAGATTTAAAGGTATATAAAAAGCCTTCCTTAAAAAGGAAGGCATAATCGCAACTCAAAGTAGTACAAATCATAGCACATATTTTTGCAACATCATTGCGTAAAATGTACCAAGCATTAATACTGCACAATCACTCTTCCTTTTCGACCTCACAGGGCCAACTTAAAGGATACTCTATTTAATTCTTACTACACTATACTACAAAATATGAATGTAGTCAAGCACAAATTTCACCCCAGGGGTGTAATATTTTATATATATGTAAAATATTACACCCCTGGGGTGGTATAAGTTATATCAACTCATAACTGCTTACCATAACAGGCATATTCAGATTTTGGAGCACTCTCTCCAATAAAACACCTTCTCTATGAGGATAATCAAAACCATAACTTGCTCTTATACACGCTGTTATGAATTGCACTCCCCTATCCAATGCTATAGGTAAACTATCACCCTGAAGCAAACTACCTACTATTACACTAGTAAAGCAATCCCCTGTACCCGGAAAATAAGCCGGTATGTATTTGCAAGTCACTTTCCAAAATTTATTTGTTTTACGGTCGTATGCAATAACACTTGTATTTTTACTCGTTTTTGATTCTGGAACACTTGTCATTATAACAACATCAGGTCCCATACTAGATAATTCAATTAGATATTCCTTAATTTCTTTTTCAGATATATTCAAATCATAATTTTTATCGAGCAAATACACAGCCTCTGTAAAATTAGGTGTAATTATATCTGCCTTGCATACTAATTTTTTCATACTCACAATCATTTCACTATCCATAGTATCGTATAATTCACCATTATCCCCCATTACAGGATCGACAACAACAATGTTATCATCTGTACCAAAATCATCTATGAACTCTGAAATAATATCTATTTGTTTTGTTGAACCCAAAAAACCACTATATATACAATCAAAATCTATGTTCAATTGTTTCCAATGATTTTTATATTCTATCATACTATCAGTTAAATCCACAAAGCTGTATCCATTAAATCCACCTGTGTGACTTGAAAGCACCGCAGTAGGCATTGGACAAACCTGTATTCCCATGGTTGATAAAATAGGTATAATAGCTGTCAAAGATGCTCTACCAAATCCCGATAAATCATGTATTGCTGCAACTCTTTTTACTGGCTTGTTCATATTATTCACCTCATATTATTATAATTTTGTGCTGTTTCCAAATAAGGCTGATAAGTCATTATTGCATGATTCTCTGTTATAAATTCATCTTTTATCATTTCACCTTTTTTGTTAAATATTTTTCTGTATATAGTATTATTCCTCGTATAACCTGATTTCTAAAATTCAGACAATCTTACCTGTCTAAATTTTTCACCTTACTGGATCAATAAGATGGTGGTATCACAGGATTCAACCACTAGGATAGCATTGCTAAATCTCGTCTTGCCACTATTGTTCAATTATCCCAATAGAGTCCTACAAGATTATGGGAGTTACCCATTCCTCAAAATATTTTAATCACCTAAGCCTTTCCTACTAGGTGTACTTAGGCAAT
>NZ_LTBA01000047.1 GCF_001594005.1 Clostridium tepidiprofundi DSM 19306
AATGGATTTATGAATGTGCTAAAAATAATATTCCTATTGAAACTGTTTTTAAAACCATGAAAGTAGCATAAGGCGTAGTGTAAATATCTACTGTAAAAATTTGTATCTAAATTTTCTCATTTATAGTACGAACTATAGTATTTTGCATTTCACACACCTCCGATTAAAATAAATCATATCACAAAATACACGATTTGTAAATTTAATTTCTCGAATCGACATATAATGTATCGATTTTAAATTATATGTCATTGATTATTGTAACCATCTCCTACTGTTATATTCATCCAGAATATATATTCCCTAATAAACCTAATCTTCAATTCAAGCATGCTATCATTACAAATCTATCTCATTTAAGATATCCCTTAAATTTTTCAATGCTTTCGACAATCATTGTTGTTTTTAGACAGTAAAAAACTGGCCAAGACATAATCTTCCCTGACCAGTACAGATATGATAACTTAATCCACTAAGGCATTTTCAAAAAAATAACTAGTCAGTATGCTAGTCTATTTTGCAAACTACTTCATCGTTGGAACCCGTTGATAGAATCCACTATCAGCGGAACCCAACTCTTTGTATTTCACAAAATATACGTTGCATCTTTGACTTGTTATTTTCTTTCAAATGCCTAATATAATTTATCTAAAAGCTGATCAAATGTTTGACAAATAAATTTAACAGCCTCTTCTTTGTTTTGGTTTGCTTTTTCATGGTCCCAAAACACAATGGATACATTTTCCCCTTCATATCTAAAGCATATATAATTTCCAAATGGATCTTTAGCAAATGGATACGTGTTATCTGGCAATCTATCTTTAATCCATTCATAAACATCTATAACATTTTCTTTATCTTTTTTCATTACACTGAGTAATGAAGCAAAAACAATTTCATTATGATTATTAAAATCAAAAATTTTTGGTCTTGGTCTTCCGCCGTTATTTTCTTTAATACACTCTATATAATCTAATGGTAATTTAATATTAAACTTAGTTTCTACATTCTTTATTTCTTCGGTACTTGGAGTATCTTTTACAAATTTCCACTTAATTTTATTATTCATAACTAACACCTTCTTTTAAATTATTTCTACCTATTTTCACTTCCTCCACCCCATATAAACTTTCCACCTGTATGTCCTGTTTTTGCATGAACTTCAGTATCTACTAATTGCATAACACCTGGTTCTTCATTATGATGCCACGTATATCCGTCTGGTGTTTCCTTCTCAATTATTTGTTGTATTTGTTCTTCTGTAAATTTATTTCTTAAATCAGTATTATTTTGTATAACTTCTTTTAGTTCTTCATTACATGCTTCGAATTGTTTTCTATCTGATTCTTGATATAGAGATTCGTCCAGTTTCATTTCAAAAGGTGTATCAAATTCAGGGAAAACACCTGTTACTTCCCTTTCATTAGCTAGTTCTATTGTTTTTCTTTTAAACTCAACTCCTGTTTCTGAATGTTTCTGTCCTTCTAAATTCTCATTTCTGCAATTTAAGTATAAAGGTTTATCTGCTTCTTCAAAGTTAATAATTTGTTTAGATTTGATTAAATTTATAAACTTTGGTAAATCGAGTGAACTATTATATAATTTCTCATTCGCAATTTCTTTAGAAGCCATGGCTAAAGATTCTATCATTCAATTCACCTCTATCTATTTTAACATTTTCAACCCACTTAAAATAAAAATCTTTAAAACTTTCATCATCTGCTGCTTTTTGATGTATCAAACACTGCATAAGTGATTTTTCAAATTCTTCATTTTCATTTAAGTCTACATATTTCCTAAGGCCCAATAAAAATTTTTCATTCCAACTCGTAAAATCACTAGACTTACTAGCAAACCTTATTAATTTATCTTTATCTAAAAATTCAGTTGTTATTTTTGATAATAATTCAAAGTTTTCTTGTTTCCATAAATCCATAGTTTTTTCAAGTTTAAGTTTTTGTAAATCTTTCTCCAATACATACTTTGATTCTTTTCCTATTTGTACTCCCTTTAGCCAATCTCCAATTTTTTCCAAATCAATAGTTTCTAAGTCTATTTTATTTTCTTCTGTTACTCTAGCGTTTAAGAGTATTTTTAATAGGTAACCCATCATTCTTTTATTATATTTAATTTCCGACTTAAAATCTCTATTATATACAAAAGGTATTCTAATTTTAAATTCATCAATTTTGCATAAAATAGGCTGTATCCAATTATTTTGATAAACTACCGCCACTCCTGTCTTTAGTTTTGGTATTTCATTAATTTGATCTTCATTTAAACTTGCAGATTTTCCAACTGTTTGTCTATCTAATTCTTCTGGAAGTCTTAAAATAATCTTTGTATTAGTATTTCTTATCACCGATTGATCTAATAAGTTAGGAGCTTGATCTGCTATAATAAATCCTTCCCCGTATGTCCTCATCTCTGCAATTGAATTGGATATCATTTCAACAGATTTTCCCTGAAGATTAGTTCCTTCCTGATTTTGATCAAATGATGTTCTTCTGAGAAGGTTATGTGCTTCTTCTAAAACAGTAACATGTTTTAAATTTGAATTTCTACTTGAAGTATTTGAAAATCTATATTCTTGTAATTTTATAAATAAGATACCTGTAATTAACGATTTCGTTTCAACAGATCCTATTCTACTTAAATCTACAATTACATTTTCATCAAACAAAATTTTACTATCTATTTCATTTTCATTAAATATTCTCCCCAATAGCCCATTCGTAAGAGATTTTACTCTTGTTATAAGTGCTCCAGAATAGTTACTTTTTACTTCTTGTGAATAACTTGAGTTATTTATAACAACAGCAAGTGTTTCTAATAAGTCTTCAAAAGTTGGATATATATAAGTTTCATTTACGTTAATCGAATAATCTAAGTCCCATCCTTTTATTTCATAAGCCATTTCAATTGCCTCCTTTAAAACAGCAGGCATTGCTGCATACATAGGCCAACAAGCATTAAATATTTCTAATAATCTATCAATATGCTCTAAAACATGAATATCTTCTGGAAATTTAAAAGGATTAATTTTTAATAAATCACAGTATTTTGGATTAGTTCCAAATACATAAATATCTTTTCTTCCACCAAAAACTTCTTTATATTCACCTTTTGCTGGTTCAATAACTAAAAATTTAACATTTTTTTTATTTAATCCATTTAGCAATTTATAAATTGTATTAGACTTACCCGAACCCGTAGATCCTGTTACAAATGTATGCATTGCAAGACTATTCAAATCTATTTCAACATCCGTGTCTTCAATACTACTCATATGAAAAATTTTCCCAATTTTTATCTTTTCACTATCATAACCGTTATCATATGTTATTATATTTCTACCGAACTCAGCCATTTCTATCACTGGAACCCCACTAATAGATTTTTTAGGTAATCCAAATTGAATAGCTAATTCTTTTCCACTTATCAGCGAGCCTGGTGTAACATTAGGAACATTCATCCCAATATTTACATTCAAATCTATCAAAGGATGATTTAGTTTTTCTATATATTTTGAAACTTCTATCAAATTATTTTTATTATTGTTATCCCATGTATTTATAAATGATTTTTCAATTGCAGAATTTTCTCCACGCATAAGTGCCTTAAAAGTACTTGCAGCAACTTTAGACGTTTGTACATCATTTGCTATAAAGTAAGATGCACAATTCCACATCCTAAAATTTTCCGATTCTCTTATTCTCTTTAGTTGTTCATCAATCTTTTCTAACAATTCAATAACAGATTTATTTTCAAACTTTATTTGTAAGCTTTTAGAATTTCCTACAGTTGAAGTTGTAGATTTATTCTCTTGAATGGAATCTGATTTAGAATTTCCTTTTTGTTCTGAAGTTCCTTGTGTATCTGAGTTATTTTTAGTACTTGAATATGTATTACTTTCGCCTTTTGTTGAACTTCCAATTATACTTCCTAAACCAGAACCCATAGCTCCACCAACCATCACACCTACAGGCCCAAACATTATACCTCCTACAGTAGCTCCCCCTGCACCTAATGCTCCTGGCATACTTTTTGTAGTCGATTTATTATCAGTACGACTAGTAGATTTTGTATAACCTGACGTATGACTTTGTGTCTTTGTTAAGCTCTCACTTACTGTTATAGTTACTCCTTTTGTTAATCCTTCTGTTACTGCTTCACTATCAGTTGCACTAAAATTAAGTTCTGTATTTGCAAATGGTACTAGCCTTGAATATAAATTTTCATATCCAGACTTTATGTTCTCTATATCAATATTTTTTATTGGATCTGCTATAAATATTGCTGAAAACTTTTCTCCTTTCATAGCATCCACAAATTTTTCTATACCCTGTACAAATCTATCTTTATTATCATCTTTTAATGAAGGTATTCCTGATACACAAGATATTATCTTATTACTTTCTCTTATTTCTGATTTCATTAAATCTTTTATTAAATTTTCTATTTTTGAATTTTTTAAATTTTCTATTTCAGTTCCTGGAAAATTGCCTTTTAAACTTTTTTCTATTGCTTCTTTCGCTGAATTCACTCCTCTAGTGTTTAATCTTGTTCCTATATACATATCTGTGTTATTTCTATCACTATTAATAATAACAATTAATGAAGCATTCACATTTCCTAAAGCATTATAAACATTAGAAAGTTTATCTATACCATTCTCATTTTTATCATATACTATTTTATTTATTTTAAACAATCTTATATTGTCTCTAATAGTTAAATTGTTAATTTCATTTGGTACTGGAACTACTTTGCAATGCGATAAATCCATTAAATAATTCTTATTTACAAAGTTTTGAGCTAACTCAAAACTTTGCGTTAATTCTTCTTCTTTTCTTACATCTAATTCATTCAATTAATTTTCTCCTTTCTATTACGGAGTTTTAGTACTCAGCTTTAACGTAGCATTATAGATTTTTTTATTTTCTATCTTTGTTTGAGTTTTTATTTTCTTTTCAGTAAACTTTCTGTCAAATTGCTCAAAAGAAATATTTCTCATTATTTCCTCTTCGTTTGACATAATATACCACGAGCTATCATCTTTATCTAATCTTATTTCCTTATTATAAAATGTATTGCTATGCCTACTGCTACTATTCCCAGTGCGGCACTCACTAGATACTTTCCCAAAGCATCACCATCTTTTCTATTTGTTTCTCTTCTTATTTCTGCTTTTCTACTTTGATTTCTAGGATAAAGTGCTTGTCCTACCTCTAGTATGTGATTAAATCTTTCTTTTGAAAAATTATTCATTAAGTCACTTTGAAGTAATCCCATATACTCTATATTCCAATTTTCTTTTGGTTCTTCTTTTCTATTGTCATGCACTTCCCAAACTTCGCCATAATTTTTCTTTACGTATTCAAGTGCTTTTTGTATTTCTCCATCATGATTTCCTGGATCTTTTGTTATATATGTGCTAAGTGCAACTTTTATTTTTCTGACGTCTTTTTCCTTCACTGCATTTTCTAAGAACATTTCTGGTTCAAAGTTCATAATAATATCCCCCTTTAATTTAAATTTCCAAAATATTATCCAATTTTTCAACAAAATTATCTAGCCAATACTTATTTTCTTTTTCATTTTTTATTCTCAATTCCAGACTTTTGCTGTCTTTGGACATTTCTTTTAACTCTTTTGCTTTATTTAATACCATGTTATCCAATTCTTGTATTTCATTTTTAAAGTATGATTTTAAACGTTTCTCTTCATCATTCAAATAAGAAATGCAACTTTCTATATTTTTATATAAGTTTTCCTTAAATGGATAAGATAGTTCTCTAGTTAATTCATTCACATTTACATATTCTCTAGTTTCATAAACATCTTCATACCATCCTTTTTTTTGAAACCAAGTCCATGGCTTATACCATTTTTTATTATCATTTACCACATATCTTTCTCCCACTTTTTCTTTTTCTGTGTATTTATTATTCTCTATTAATTCATTAGCATCTGGAAGATTTTTCGTGAATAATTCTATATTATTCCATTTAAAGCTATTATTCTTTTTTATTCCCACTAAATCCTTTATATAATTTCTATATTCATTCAACAAATTTTCAGCACTTTCTTTTAAAGAAACATTTATCATATTTTCCAAATCAGTAAATATATCACTTTCTAAATAAGATAGCTCTTTTGTAGCTTCTTTTATTATAGTTCTTGCTTGTGTTTTGCTTACTTTTTCAGCTCTAAACTTACTTGATACTTTTAGAAGTTTTTGTTCTATTTTACCTCTTATTTTTCTAACTCCTTCATATTTATCAAATTTTAAAGTATCGATTTTCTTCTTGAATTGCTTTGATTTCTCTCCTTTTTTAATCACTTTTTCTAATTCTTTCATTTGATTATAAAGCTCTTCTCTAGCATTTTCATCTTTTTCTATTTCTTGTTGAATATTTTGAATCATTTGTCTTTCTTCAACAATCTTTTTAAATGAATTTACCGCAGCTGTTATTTTTGATGCAACAGCATATTTTTCTAAATACTCATTTATAGCTGTCTCTATATAAGGTATTCCTGAATGGTATAATGCTTCATTGTTGATATCATTCTCAATCCTAAATAAGCTAATTGTTTCATTTATTCTGTTTTTAACAGTATTACTAAGAGGTGTATATTGAAGCAAGTGCATACTCGGTTCATCTGTAAATAAATCACAATTTCTTAAAGTACTTTTTTGACTTCTTGTTAGTTTATATCCATTTTTATTCATCCTTATTACTTTAGCCATTTCTGCAGAAGTAGGATATATATTAGGATTTTTTATGCCATGGTTTTCCAGATATACTCTTGCCTTTTCAATCATTTCAGGTATACTTTCTTTATCTGGGTCAAATTGATCAACTTTATTTATAACAAATATAAATCTATCTTTTGATTGTTTTCCTCCAACTTTCATTGCATCTGCTACTGCAGACAATAATGCACTATCATCATCAGTTCCAAGCTGAGTCCCATTTAATACATATAAAATCATAGGTTTGTATGTGTCATTTTTAATTACACTAAAAGTATGTTCTCTGTGTGTCCTATTTTGTGAATTATTAGGCCCTGGTGTATCTACTAATACTAAATTCATTTTTCTCGATGATATATTAGGTATATCTCCTTCTATCTCTATATAAGATATCATAGGATTTTCATTAAAATTATTCATATCTTCATATTCAATTTCTTTAAAAGGAACAACTTCGTTTCTTTGTTCGTCTAAACATCTTCCTTTAAATCCTAAATATCCATCTATATTCTTTATTCTAGATATTTTTGCAGTACATGCTTCATTTTTTGAAGGCATTAATTCTTTACCCAAAAAAGCATTAATTAAAGTAGATTTTCCTGAACTCATAGTAGCTATTACGCCTATTTCAAATTCCGAATTAATCACTTTATTGAAATTTTCTTTTATTTTTTTATCTTTAAACTCTTCAAAAGGTCCTTCTTGCATATAGTCAATTAAATTTGAAAGCTCTTGTATTTTATCTTTTGAGTTTTTTGCTGATATATGTTCTAATTCTATTTCTATATCAGTATAAGAATTACATATTTCTTTTACATCTTCATAATCTAAATTTGTCCCATGAAATATAATTTTAAAATTATCTTCATTTAATTCTTCTGATAATTCTGGAATAAGTTGATCTAACCATACTTGTAATCTTTCATGTTTAAAAGAAGCAAGTTTACTTCCTGAAGCAATATCCTGTCCATCAATTTTTATTATAGTCTCTACTTTATACGGATTGTACTTTATAAACACTTCTGTCATCAAAATTAATTCCTCCCTAATCTGATATTAAATATGATTCTAATTGTAATAATCCTGTATTTTTTAATATATTTGAAATTGTTTTAAGGCTTATTTTTTCTTTTCTTATTTCCACAAAATTTTCTTCTCTATTTTCTATAAGATTATTCATTGCATTAACTTTTACATTTGTATAGTTATTCATATTATATTGTTCATCTAAAAACATTTCATACAATTCTAAAAAATCTATACTTTCCTTTCTAGTTAAGCTATCTCCATTTAGAACTTTTCTGAATAACTTTGCTCCATAAGCAGAAATAGAAATCAATTTCGGTTCATTAATACCTGCTTTTTTTATATAATTCATAGCATTATCATATATTTCTTGTAAGCTTTCATTTGATTCAATATCAATTTCATCCATTTTATTCAATACAAATAATATATCTTGTTTAGAATTTTTCTTTAAATATTCAGCAACTGTATTTAATAAAATATAATCATCATCACAAGCTAAATTTGTAGCATTTAAAACATATATTATTAAATCAAATTTATTTTTATTGAGTGTTCCATAAGTTAATTTATAATGGTTTTTATCTATAGAATTATTTGTTCCTGGAGTATCTATAAATTTTAATTTTTTCTTATATTTACCTATATTAGATAAACCACCTTCTATTTCAATTTCTTTATACTCAGGACTAATATTCCAATCATTTAATATTTTATTATTTAAATAACTGTGCAATATTTCCTTATTTCCCTTAGCGAAACCTATACATCTATCTAAACTATAATTTTGGGTAACAGTAATTATTTTAGAAGTGCATATTTCATTCTGAGAAGGTAAAATATCTTGTCCTAATATTGCATTTATTAGAGTTGACTTTCCAGAACTCATAGTAGCTATAACTAATATATTTTTTTCTTCCTTTTTCTCAAATTCAAAGTCATCTTTGTACTTTTTAAGAAAATAATTTAGTAAAACAAATTTTGATTTAGATATTATTTCATTTGCTTCTTCAAAATTATTCTCAGATAATTTTTCAAAGAATTCCAATACATAATTTAAATCTTTTTTATTAATTTTCAAATCTCTTGCAACATCTTTAATATAACTTTTATTTATATATTCATATATATCTAATCTGCTTTCTAAATACATTAATTCACATATTAAAAGATATTTATAATTCTTTGTATATATCCTCCATTTAGTTAATTTGTAATGAGTTTTTCGAAGAACCTTAAACATTTTATTTAAAGCATCTTTATTTCTTTCGATATTAAACTTTTCTATTTTATTGTAATCTTCTTCTTTTATACCAAATACTTTTTTATATGAATCTAAGAGGTTTTTAATATAACAATTTAAAATATTATCTTGTTTTAATGTAGTATATAAAATTGTAAAATAATATAATTTGGTATGATAATCCTCTTTGATAATAGGATGATTTTTTAAGTTTATTCTATAAAGTTTATATTTTTTATATATGTTACTTTCCATTTTTTCAACTTCTTCCTAAAAACAATTTTAAATTAAAATATAAAATTTATTATTGTACGATTTAACTACTTTTGCAATTAAAAGTTTATGCTATGCAACCTAAATAGAGGAATCTTTGAATTTAAACTTTATTATCATTAATTTGCCTAAACACATAATTGAACTCTTTTTTTAATTATCTATCCTCAAATCTTTTTGCTTTTATTTCAACTACACCTATCATAGTAACTAAAATAAATTCAACTCCCAACAATTCATCTGACTTCTCATACATTTTGTCGGTAAACACATATCTTAAAGCAACATAGTTTGAGAATAAAATAAACAATTTCTATTACTATTACCAACTAAGCAAACTTTTAATTCCACTGCAAATACTACTTATACCCGATTTAATTGTATTTCCAATAGATTTAACTACATTCTTAGCAACTTCACGAACTTTTTGAACACCTTTTGCAACCGTTTCTCCAACCTTTGAACCCGCCATATATCCTACCGTTCCACCAATAAAACCTCCAACTGCTGTACCAACTGGCCCAAATACAGTTCCAATAGTCGCTCCAATAGCAGCTCCTTTAACACTTGTTGTTATACCCGCAACAGTTGAAACAGTAACCTGTTCCATTTTATCAAATCCTTCTTTCAATGTAAGTTCCCCTGTAGCAATTTTACCAACAACTTTTACATTTTCGATTCCTACGTGTGCAATGTTTGCAATTGTTCCTGCAGGTGTGCCTTTGGGAATAACAGAAATAAGTCCCTTCTCTGCCCCTACTTTTATAGCTCCAGCTGTAGCTGCTTTAATTCCAAAATCCGCACCAGATTCTAATGCAGTTTCTATAATTTCCTCTTTTTCAATTGTTTCTCCTTCCCAAACTTTTTGAGCAACATTAAATCCTACCCCTATTGCAGCTCCCATCAAAGCAACCTGTCCAGCTTGTTTTCCTATTCCCATTGCTAAGTCTTTTGCCTTATATTCGCTCCAATTCAAATCATTCCATTTTCCGCTCTGAGCTTCTTTTTGTAATTCTTTAGCCGATTGTTTTGAAAGTGGATTACTTGTTGTTCCATCTGGTGATTCAATAACACTAGTTGCATTTTTAATATAAGTTTCTTGTCCATCAGGAACCAACTTCCTCTGTCCTCTATAATCTCCCTTTTTGAAAGCATGTAAAGTACTATCAGCATTTTTGCAATATTTAGATTGATATCTTCTTACAACTTTTCCATTGCCATCAACAATAACAATATCTACTGAATTTTTAGCATATCCTTGACCTTCAGGTTTTAGTACTTTCGCTCTATACTGACTGTTGGTAGCCTCAGCATTTAAATTAAATGTTTGTGCATGATATTGCTCAGCTATAAATCCATCTAGTTGTGGATTTAAGTTTATTGTACCATTTTGAGTAACTATTGTTTCATATAATGCATTATTTACTGAGCATAGAGCATTATCTAAATTTTGAAGATATTTTGCTGCTTCCTGAGCACTCATATGTGACATAGCTTTTTTAGTTTCTGATGCAAACCAAGATTCCTTGCTACGTCCATTCTTAATTGCTTGTTCAAGTGAATGTTTCTTTTCTTCATTCAATTTTATTGTCGTAATAATTTCAGAGCTAATCTCCTTAATCTCCTCATCTGACTTCTTTGGAAGATTAACTTGTAATTCCATCGGTAGCCATTCTTCAATAGACATAATATCTTTATGTATTATATAGCTTTCCATAAATTTTTTTTGAATTGGCTTTAAACTTTCAACATCATTTACTGTTAATAATGGTCTAAATGAATCATCTATCAGTAAAACACCATTATTCTCTTGTTCCGACATAAATTTCCCTCCTTACTTAGTATCTGCTTTGCTCGCTGGCTTGATATCTATTTTACTGATTGTATCTTTTATTTGTGAAATCTTCTCTTTTAATGTACTAGATATTGATTTTGTATCTTTAATTGACTTTTGTAAATCAGCAGTAGTCACTGTCTGTTGTCCATTAATAAAGGCATTTTCAATAGTATCCTTTATTACAGCTTCTAAGTCTGCTCCATTAAATCCTTCTGTTTCCTTAATGAGAGCGATAGTATCAATATCTTTCGTCCACTTCCCACGTTTCTTCAAATGAATCTCGAGTATCTTACGTCTTTCTTCTCCATTAGGCAAATCTACAAAAAACAATTCATCAAAACGACCTTTGCGTAAAAACTCAGCTGGCATCTTTGAAATATCATTAGCCGTAGCTACTATGAATACAGTATTTTCTTTCTCTTGCATCCAAGTAAGAAAATGCCCAAATAAACGTGTAGTGACATCACTTCCACCACCATTTCCACCAACACCAGCAAATGCCTTTTCAATTTCATCAATCCACAGAACACAAGGACTAATAGCTTCTGAAAGTTTGAGTGCCTTTCTCATATTATCTTCAGATTCCCCAACATATTTGCCTAATAATCTACCAACATCAAGACGTACCAATGGAATTTTAAATAAACTAGCAGTTGCCTTTGCAGTAAGACTTTTTCCGCATCCAGGCATACCAATAATCATAATTCCCTTGGGAATATCAACTCCAAATTTAATTGCTTTATCTAAATTACTAAAAACTTTAGCCTTTTTCTTAAGCCATTCTTTGAGGTTTTCAAGTCCTCCTATATCATCAATAGTTTCATCAAAATTTACAATCTCTAACATACCAGTTTTTTTGATGAATTGTTCTTTTTCTTTTAAAATCAAGAGTTTGTCCTCAGCATCAATATATCCCCCATCTTGGTATGCAAGATTTAGTATTTGTTTAATTTGAAACTCATTCAATCCCTTAAATGAAAGAGCAATTTCGTTCTTTACATCTTGTTCAACTACAATGTTAAGATCTTCTTCAAATTCTTCAATAATTCTCATAATCTCAGCGTTATTAGGTAATGGAGTATCAAATACAGTTATGTAGTTTTCTATTTCAAATGGAATAATCGTTTTTGATGATACTATAAAAATTGTTGCATAGTAATCATCGCGATACAAATTGTACTCAGCTATTCTTTTAAGTAGTGCAATAACCTTAGGATTGTTAAGGCTCTCATGAATATCTTTTAAGACAATAAATATTTCATTTTCAAAACCATCATCCATTGAAAGTTTAAGAAAAGTTTCTAAATCACATTCAAAAGTAGGACTTTTTGTATAAAAATCAATAGCACCAAGTGCATTGTTAAACTCAATTATTTTTGACCCTTGAGCTACTTTATCTAATGTTTCATCTATAACTTTAAAATCAAAATGATTAATATATATTATGGGGTGCAACGCATCAATATAAGAAGCCAATATATCTTCAAATTTTTTACGCATAATTACACCTCCATATAAAGCAATTTATCATGTTCATTATTGCTTTTATAATCTATACCATCTAATATCAAAAATTGTTTATTTATATCATCGCTATTCAAATCACCGCCTAAGACACCTGAGCTGCGAATATAATTTCCACTCCTCATTGATAAAATCATATATTTTTTACCTTTAGGCTCAACATCTTTCCAATAGCCATCTGTTGCACCAGAAAATACCTTCAAATTATCTCCAAGTATTTCTTTTAATTGATTGTATTTTGAAATTAAGTTGCAAATTAATCCATACATATCTCTTTTATCTATATCTTTTGTAACTGTACCATCTTCATTTGTAGTAGAAAAAGGTAAATATTCTTCCCTCATATTATCATTCATTAGCATTACAAATACAGCCATAGGTGCATTATAAAATAGGTTATAAAATAAATTACGATAATTTAATTTATATAAATTACTATATTTTCTGTCAATTTCTTTAATTGCTGCTTTTATTTTTGCAATATCATTTTTATTTTCTAGAATGGTATCAATTAATTCTCTATAGCCTTGATGATAGTCATCTATAATTGTAGACACTTTAAAATCCATCTTTTTATACTCTTCTAATAAAACTTTTCTTTCCTGTTTGTACTGCAAAATATATGTATTTTCAGCTATTGTAGTAGGATCAGTTTCTACGTCAAAAATCTTAATTAATTCTTTTACAAGTTCCAAAGAATCTAAGTTTTGAAGTTTTTCTACTTTTTCAAGCTCCTCATTATATCCACGCACAGTAAGCCATCTATGAAGAAGTTTATTGTTAAAGTATTTTATAATATCTTCTATTGAAAAGTTATTTTTCATATCTTCTAATGTCCTTACTGGATTCCCATCACAAATCAAATTAAATTTTATTGTTTTAGCCATATGCTCAACCCCCATTATTTTAATGTAATCAAATCTCCTTGACTCCTTAACCACATATCAATTCCATTACCATAAACTTCTGCTTTAATTGTGTATACACCGTTGTGCTCTTCAACAATCTCTGCAGTTGGCAATCTATCTAGTACAGCCTCTATTGATGTCCCTCTAAATTCGAATGTAATTTTTCTAAGTTCACCTGAATACATAAACTGCACACGCTTGCGAAACTCTCCGTCATTAAACTTGTCCTTATATGGTATATTAAAATGTTGTTTGGTACCTCTTAGATTAGTAATTCTATCTATCCTAAATATAGTAGGAAAATCTTTACTTCCATCTCCCATATATGCTATCAGATAAAAATAGTACTCTGAAAACATAATGGCAACTGGTTTCACCTCCCTTTCTTTTACAACACCATCTTGACGAGTGTATGTAAATTGTGCTATTTCATTATTTGTAACCAACTGTGATATCTCCCATAGAATGGGTAATAAATGTTTTCCGTGCCGTAGTGGAACATAATAATGCTGTTCATTATTTATCATGTATTCAACCTTTTTACGATCATTAGGAACTACTTGGATTAGCAACTTACTTATAAGTCTATCTAATTCCTCTCTACAAAAAGCACGGCTTTCCAATAAAATCTTACACAAAGCCATTACTTCTTCATTGGTTAGCCACTCACGTTCAAAGCGAACAAGATAATACCCATTTCTAACTTTATCATATTTTATTTTTACCTCAGTTTCAAAAAAGTGTGTCTCTGCAAGATATGCCCTAATATCATCTATATCACGTTGTATAGTTTTTTGAGTAACTCCAAAAAATTCTGCAAGTTTACCCTTTTTTACTAACTCACCTTTATTAAGTCTCTCATATATACTTAAAAGTCTAAATCCTTTATTACCATTATAATCAAGGCTTAAATTCAAAACCTTCATCACCTCTTTATCTCAATAATACCATTATAATATTTAACATGGACACATAATGGGATTCTTTAATATTTTTTAGTTTTATTTTACTAATAAATGTACAATATATTTATTAGTAAAATTAATTTATCTGTTTAATAATATAATTAAAGATATTATTTTTCAATAATTTCGACAATTATTGTTGTTTTTAGACAATAAAAAATACTGACCAATGAAAAATTTACATTAACCAGTATTTTTTATATTTATTGAAAATATATTTAATATGTCTACACTTACATGATTTAATTTTTCAAAACTCGAAATAAAATAAGCAATTTTTATTATTACTGATATCATATCCCAGCAAGCTTATACAAGTTTCTATTCTTTATATACGTTACTAATGTTAATTTATTATTAATTACTTTAAAGTTCCCATTTTGGACATATCCCATTTTTTCACAGATATAGCAATTACGTTTTTCCGTTAATATTGTTTCAATTTCCCAACTTTCTGCTTGAGGATAAATAAGTTCAAGACGCTTCATCACTTCCTGTGCAATACCTCTATTTTGGTATTGTTCAAGTATATTTATAATATGGAGTCTCATTATACTAGGTTCTTTTTCATAAACAAATACACTTCCTGCTAAATTATTTTCATATAAAATCTTATAATAATCACCAAATTCAAACCTTCCTAAAAATCTCTCCATTGTTTGCATTACTGGACTTGTTTCATGATCATTATATTTTTTATATAAAGGCATAAAAACTTCCTTTTGCATGGATAATAATTCTTCAGCATCATCTACTGTTGCTTTGCTAAGCTTAATATTTGAATTTAACATTTCAAATAAAACATCAATATAATTATATTCTATAAATTTCCCTTCCTGAACCATTTCCTTTATTTCATTCTCACTAGCCCACTTTACATCAGCCACTTCCTCATATTGAAGTTTTAAATCATTAATATCAACATTTTGTCTAACAATCCAAATATCATCGAACCCA
>NZ_LTBA01000048.1 GCF_001594005.1 Clostridium tepidiprofundi DSM 19306
CCTTCTTCTGCTAATGTCATTGTAATTGCTGCTGTTAATGTTGTTTTACCATGGTCTACGTGTCCTATTGTTCCTATGTTTACATGTGGTTTGCTTCTTTCAAATTTTGCCTTTGACATTTCTTTTTCCTCCTTTATTATCAAATAAAATTATATTAATGTATTAAAATATTATTTATCTCCTACAATCTTTTCCATAATGCTTTTTGGTACTGGTTCATAAGTAGCAAATTCCATGCTGTAATTACCTCTACCTTGAGTTCTTGATCTCAAAGTTGTTGCGTAACCAAACATTTCAGAAAGTGGCACCATTGCTCTAATAACTTGAGCACCTGCTTGTGGTTCCATTCCTTCAATTCTTCCTCTTCTACTATTTATATCACCCATTACATCACCCATATACTCTTCAGGTACTGTAATTTCAACTTTCATTATAGGTTCTAACAATACTGGATCTGCCTTTGCCATAGCATTTTTGAATGCCATAGAACCAGCAACTTTAAATGCCATTTCTGATGAGTCTACATCATGATATGATCCATCAACGCATCTAACTTTAAAGTTTATAACTGGATATCCAGCTACTATACCACTTTGAGCTGCCTCTTGAATACCTGCATCAACTGCTGGAACATATTCTTTTGGAATAACACCACCAACAATTGCATTTTCAAATTCATAATCACCTTCGTGAGGTATCATTTCTATCCAGCAGTGACCATACTGACCACGTCCACCAGACTGTCTAACAAATTTACCTTCAGCTTTAACAGCTTTTTGGATAGTTTCTTTATATGCAACCTGAGGTTTACCAACATTACATTCAACCTTAAATTCTCTTTGAAGTCTATCAACAATAATTTCTAAGTGTAATTCTCCCATTCCAGCTATTATTGTTTGACCAGTTTCTTGATTAGTATAAGTCTTGAATGTTGGATCTTCTTCTGCAAGCTTTGATAAAGCTATGCTCATCTTATCTCTACCTGCTTTTGTTTTTGGTTCAATAGCAACAGAGATAACTGGCTCTGGGAATTCCATGCTTTCAAGAATTACAGGTGCCTCATCAGTACATAATGTATCTCCAGTCATAGTATTCTTTAATCCTATTATTGCACCTAATTCACCTGCTCTTAATTCCTGAACTTCTTCTCTGTGATTAGCATGCATTTTTACTAGTCTTCCAATTCTCTCTCTTTTACCTTTGTTAGAATTTAATACATATGTACCACTTGTCATAACACCTGAATAAATTCTTGTAAATGCTAATTTACCAACAAATGGATCAGTGGCAATCTTGAACGCTAATGCTGCTAATGGTTGATTATCATCTGCAGGTCTTTCAACCTCTTCTTCAGTTTCTGGATCAATTCCTTTTATAGCTGGAATATCTAATGGTGATGGCATATAATCGATAACAGCATCAATCATCATCTGAACACCTTTGTTTTTGTAAGAAGAACCGCAAATAACTGGTACTATCTCATTATTGCAAACCCCTTTTCTTAAAGCAGCTTTTAATTCTTCAACTGTTATTTCTTCACCATCTAGATATTTCATCATTAACTCTTCATCTAATTCTGAAATAGATTCTATCATAGAAGTTCTATATTCTTCTGCAAGTTCTCTCATATCCTCTGGTATTTCTGTATCTTCTATTTGAGTTCCTAAATCATCTTTGTATATACGAGCTTTGTTAGTTATTAAATCAACTATACCTATAAATGTTTCTTCTTTACCTATTGGTAATTGGATTGGAACAGCATTTGCATGAAGTCTTTCTCTCATCATGTTAACAGTTCTAAAGAAATCAGCACCCATTATGTCCATCTTGTTTATATACGCAATTCTTGGTACTCCATACTTGTCAGCCTGTCTCCATACTGTTTCAGATTGAGGTTCAACCCCACCTTTCGCACAGAAAACTCCAACTGCTCCATCTAGAACTCTAAGAGATCTTTCTACCTCAACAGTGAAATCTACGTGTCCTGGTGTATCTATTATATTTATTACATGATCTTTCCACATACATGTAGTTGCTGCTGAAGTAATTGTTATACCTCTTTCTTGTTCCTGAACCATCCAGTCCATTGTTGCAGCACCTTCGTGTACCTCTCCTATTTTATGTGTTTTACCTGTATAGTACAATATACGCTCAGTAGTTGTTGTCTTACCTGCATCTATATGAGCCATTATTCCAATATTACGGAATTTTTTTAAAGGATATTGTCTAGCCATTTTACTTCCTCCTTCCATCTAGTTATAATTGGACAAAACTGTTTTGGCATACCCAAAACAGTTTTGTATCTTAGTATCTATAATGAGCAAATGCCTTATTAGCTTCAGCCATCTTATGAGTATCTTCTCTCTTTTTAACTGCAGCTCCTGTATTGTTAGAAGCATCTATTAATTCTCCTGCAAGTCTTTCCTTCATAGTTCTTTCGCCTCTTTTTTTAGCTGCAATCAAAATCCATCTTATTCCTAATGTCTGTCTTCTGTCTGGTCTAACTTCTATCGGTACTTGGTATGTAGCACCACCGATTCTTCTTGCCTTAACTTCCAATAATGGCATAACATTATTCATAGCAGCTTCAAAAACTTCTATAGGATCTTTACCTGTTTTTTCAGAAATTATGTCAAATGCACCGTAACAAATTTTCTGAGCTACACCTTTCTTACCATCTAACATTATACCATTTATTAACTTAGTAACAACTTTACTGTTATACATTGGATCTGGTAATACTTCTCTCTTTGGAATACTTCCTTTTCTTGGCACTTTTCTTCCCTCCTTAAACATATACATTTAAATCAAAGGTACTCGATATTTTAAAATATCGCAAAGTGTCGTAAAGTCCTTACTCTACTCAACCTTACTATACATTTTAAAATCTCAGTAACACCCAATTTAAAAATCTTACTAGAAAAATATATATAAACGCGAAGCCACAGCAATCTATATTATTCTATTTATATTGTTCTATTTTTTCTTTGGTTTCTTAGTACCGTATTTTGATCTTGCTTGTTTTCTATCATTTACTCCAGCAGCATCTAAAGCACCTCTAATGATATGATATCTTACACCTGGAAGGTCTTTTACCCTTCCTCCTCTTATAAGAACAACACTATGTTCTTGAAGATTATGTCCTTCACCTGGAATATACGCAGTTACTTCAAATCCATTTGTAAGTCTAACCCTTGCAATTTTTCTTAAAGCTGAGTTAGGTTTCTTTGGAGTTGTTGTTTTAACTACAGTACAAACCCCTCTTTTTTGTGGACACTTCTTTAATGCTGGTGCTGTAGATTTTGATGGTGTAGTCTTTCTACCTTTTCTTACTAATTGATTAATTGTTGGCACATTTACACCTCCTACGTTTTACTTATTTATAACTTAAGTTTATTGAATAGCAAAGCTGCTATTCTATTGAAAAATTTTTCTGAAACACACTTATTTTAATTCTAAAGCCGCTGCAGCTCCTACATCTATACGGCAAAACTCACCTAATTCTTTCATCGTGTCCATATAAACAATCTCAATCGCTTTACTCTCGGCCAAATCAATTATTGGTTGAACCAGATGTTTATCAGCTTCCTTTGCTATATAGACAACTTTACATTCATATTTTTTCAATGCCTTAAGTGTTTGCTTAATACCAACAACCCTCTGGTTATCTCCTTCAGGCATTATTGATACCCCCCAATTTCTTAATACATTAACACAACACTAATATTACAAAATAGTTATTCACAACAAATTGTATTTTAACATTTTAAAAGTATTATGTCAATAAATTATATATTATGACTTTCTTTTATCATTTCTTCTTGAATCATATCATTCTTTGGAATCACTTTCATAGATCTATATTTCGTCATACCTGTACCTGCTGGAATCAACTTTCCTAATAGAACATTTTCCTTTAATCCAATTAGCGGATCAATCCTTCCCTTAATTGCTGCATCAGTAAGAACCCTAGTAGTTTCCTGGAAAGATGCTGCTGAAAGGAATGAATCTGTTGCAAGTGCTGCCTTTGTAATTCCAAGAAGTGCAATCCTACCTTTTGCAGGTTCTGCTCCTCTTTCAATAGCCTTATTGTTTTCTTCTTCAAACTCAAAAATATCAACTAATGAACCAGGTAACAATGCTGTATCACCTGAGTCTTCTATCTTAACCTTTCTAGTCATCTGTCTAACTACGACTTCTAGGTGCTTATCGTTAATATCAACCCCCTGAAGTCTATACACTTTTTGAACCTCAGATAGTAAATAGTATCTAGCACCATTCACTCCCTTAATTCTTAAGATGTCATGTGGATTAACAGAACCTTGAGTTATTTCACTACCAGCCTCTATCCTGCTTCCACTTGTAACGTTTATTCTTGAACCAAAAGGTATATCATAGCTTACTTCTTCGCCATCATCTGTAGTTATAATTACAATTC
This sequence comes from Clostridium tepidiprofundi DSM 19306, assembly GCF_001594005.1. Classification (GTDB taxonomy): domain Bacteria; phylum Bacillota; class Clostridia; order Clostridiales; family Clostridiaceae; genus Clostridium_AC; species Clostridium_AC tepidiprofundi. Next base: position 4,439 of record NZ_LTBA01000048.1, read on the forward strand.
TTTTTTTATTATTTTCTTCAATTCGTACCGTTCCAGAAACTTCACTTACAATTGCAAGTCCTTTTGGCTTTCTTGCTTCAAATAATTCCTCAACTCTTGGAAGACCCTGAGTAATGTCTGCACCAGCAACTCCTCCAGTATGGAATGTTCTCATTGTAAGCTGAGTACCTGGTTCTCCAATTGATTGTGCTGCTATAATTCCTACAGCCTCTCCTATGTTAATCTTTTCGCCTGTAGCCATGTTCATTCCGTAACACTTAGCACAAACTCCAAATTTCGATTTACATGTAAATACTGATCTAATCTTAACTTGCTTTATTCCAAGCTCTTCAATCTTTTCCGCCATATTAATATCTATATACTCATTTTTGCCTATTAAAATTTCACCTGTATCTGGATCAATAACATCTTCAGCAGTATATCTACCTGTAAGTCTTTCAGAAAGTGATTCTATTATTTCATTTCCTTCTCTTATTTCCGAAACAGCATACCCTTCAGTTGCACCACAATCTTCTTCTCTTATTATTACATCCTGACTTACATCAACTAATCTTCTTGTAAGGTATCCAGAGTCTGCTGTCTTTAATGCTGTATCGGCATTACCTTTTCTTGCACCATGTGTAGAAATAAAGTACTCCAATACGTCAAGTCCTTCTCTAAATGATGCTCTAATTGGAAGCTCTATTATCTTTCCTGAAGGATTCGCCATTAATCCTCTCATACCAGCTAATTGTTTTATTTGGCTCTTAGAACCTCTGGCTCCAGAATCAGCCATCATATATATTGGATTAAATTTATCAAAACTATCCATAAGAGCATCTGCTACTTGCTCTGTTGTTTTAGTCCATTTATCAATTACTCTTTCATATCTTTCTTCTTCAGATATGAAACCTCTTCTATACATCTTTTCAATCTTCTCTACTGTAGCATCAGCATCAGCCAGTAAAGTTTTCTTAGCCTCAGGTACGACCATATCAGAAGCCGATATTGTTATTGCTCCTATAGTAGAATAATGATAACCCGTTGCTTTTATTTTATCAAGCATAATCGATGTCTTACTAGGGCCATGCTTTTTATAACATTTGTTAATTATTGTTCCTAAGTTTTTCTTACTTACCAAGAAGTTAACTTCCAAATCAAAGAAATTCCCCGGTTTAGTTCTATCAACAAAACCTAAGTCTTGTGGTATAGCCTCATTAAATATTATTTTACCAGGCGTTGTTTTAATAATACCGTAAACTTTCTTTCCATCTTTTATTTTTGCTATCTTAACATTAATTTTTGCATGCACATCTATTTCTTTGCACTGATAAGCCATCAAAACTTCTTCTTGAGAAGAAAAATATCGTCCTTCACCCTTAGCACCATCTTTATCAATTGTCAAATAGTATGAACCTAAAACCATATCCTGAGTTGGCACACAAACAGGCTTACCATCAGAAGGTTTCATAATGTTATGAGCTGCTAACATTAAGAATCTAGCCTCAGCTTGTGCCTCTACTGATAATGGAACATGCACTGCCATCTGGTCTCCATCAAAATCAGCATTATACGCTGTACACACTAATGGATGAAGTTTTATTGCTCTACCCTCAACTAGTACAGGTTGGAAAGCCTGAATACCTAATCTATGAAGAGTAGGGGCACGGTTAAGCATTACTGGATGATCTTGAATAACCTCTTCAAGAACGTCCCACACCTCTGGCATTATTCTTTCAACCATTCGTTTTGCACTTTTTATATTATGTGCAGTCCCTCTTTCAACTAATTTTTTCATAACAAATGGTTTGAATAATTCAAGTGCCATTTCTTTTGGAAGTCCACACTGATACATCTTTAATTCTGGTCCAACAACTATAACTGAACGTCCCGAATAATCAACACGCTTACCTAACAAGTTTTGTCTAAATCTACCCTGTTTACCCTTTAACATGTCGGACAAAGACTTAAGTGGTCTATTTCCCGGTCCAGTAACCGGTCTACCTCTTCTTCCATTATCAATAAGAGCATCTACTGCTTCTTGAAGCATTCTCTTTTCATTACGTACTATTATATCTGGTGCTCCCAATGAAAGTAATTTTTTAAGTCTATTATTTCTATTAATTACTCTTCTATACAAATCATTTAAATCAGATGTAGCAAATCTTCCACCATCTAATTGAACCATAGGTCTAATATCTGGTGGTATAACAGGAATAACATCAATTATCATCCACTCTGGCTTATTTCCTGACTTCCTAAATGATTCAACTACTTCCAATCTTCTTATTGATCTTATCTTCTTCTGACCAGTATTAACCTCTAATTCTTCCTTAAGTTCTTTAGAAAGACTATCTAAATCAATTTCTTGTAATAGTTTCTTTACAGCTTCTGCACCAATTCCAGCTTCAAAACTATTTTCTCCAAATTTATCAACTGATTCTCTATATTCTTTTTCACTTAATAATTGCTTTTTCATTAAAGGCGTATCTTTAGGGTCAATTACTATATAAGAAGCAAAATACAATACCTTTTCCAATGCTCTTGGAGAAACATCTAATATTAATCCCATTCTAGAAGGTATACCTTTAAAGTACCATATATGCGATACAGGTGCAGCTAACTCAATATGCCCCATTCTTTCACGTCTAACCTTAGACTTTGTAACTTCTACGCCACATCTATCACATACAATACCTTTGTACCTTATCCTCTTATATTTTCCACAATGACATTCCCAGTCTTTAATAGGTCCAAATATTTTTTCGCAGAACAATCCATCTCTTTCAGGCTTCAATGTCCTATAATTAATAGTTTCTGGTTTCTTTACTTCACCTCTAGACCATTCCCTAATCTGTTCTGGTGAAGCCAATCCAATTTGTATAGCATCAAAATTATTTAATTCAAACAAGGGTACATCCTCCCTTCACATTAGTGTTCATCATTGATATCATTAAGCTCTAATTCTTCAGTAAAACCTTCTAAAGGCAACTCACTAAAATCAATTTCGACATCGTCCTCAACATTTTCAACATCATCAACATTTTCAACAATGTCTTCTTTCTTAACTAAATTATCTTTATTAGCAAGGCGCTGAGTTTCATCCTCATTACCTTCTATGTTTATCTCTAAATCATCAATTTCGTCATCAACAGATTCTTTAATTTCTATTTCATCATGATTGTCATTTAATACTTTTACATCTAAACATAACGCTTGAAGCTCTTTTATAAGAACCTTAAATGATTCAGGAATTCCTGGTTCAGGTATATTTTCACCCTTAACAATAGCTTCGTAGGTTTTAACTCTTCCAACAACATCATCTGATTTTACTGTTAGAATTTCTTGTAATGTATATGCTGCACCATAAGCCTCTAATGCCCATACTTCCATCTCACCAAATCTCTGTCCTCCAAATTGAGCTTTACCTCCTAGAGGTTGTTGTGTTACAAGAGAATAAGGTCCTGTCGATCTAGCATGAATCTTATCATCTACAAGATGGTGTAATTTAAGTATATACATTATACCCACAGTAACTCTATTGTCAAACGCCTCTCCTGTTCTACCATCATATAAAACAGTTTTACCATCAGAATTATATCCCGCTTTTTCTAAATGTTCCATTATATCCTCTTCTGTTGCTCCATCGAAAACAGGCGTTGCTATATGCCAACCCAACTTGCTCGCAGCCCAACCTAAGTGAACTTCTAAAACCTGACCAATATTCATTCTTGATGGAACGCCTAAAGGATTTAAACATATCTGAAGCGGTCTACCATCTGGTAAGAACGGCATATCTTCAACAGGAAGTACTCTAGAAATAACCCCTTTATTACCATGTCTTCCTGCCATTTTATCTCCAACAGAAATCTTTCTCTTTTCAGCAATGTAGCATCTTACCAGTTTGTTAACTCCTGGTGGTAATTCATCGCTGTTTTCTCTTGTAAAGACTTTAACATCTACAATTATTCCCGTTGCACCATGTGGAACTCTAAGCGATGTATCTCTAACTTCTCTAGCTTTCTCTCCAAATATAGCTCTTAGAAGTCTTTCTTCAGCTGTAAGTTCTGTCTCTCCTTTTGGTGTTACTTTACCCACCAATATATCTCCAGCTTTAACCTCAGCACCTATTCTAATTATTCCTCTTTCATCCAAATTCTTTAAAGCATCTTCTCCAACATTAGGAATATCTCTTGTGATTTCTTCAGGTCCCAATTTTGTATCACGTGCTTCTGATTCATATTCCTCAATATGAATTGAAGTAAAAATATCATCACGAACCAATTCTTCTGAAATAAGCATAGCATCTTCGTAATTATAACCTTCCCATGTTATAAAGCCCATACGAATATTCTTACCTAATGCAATTTCTCCAAGATCAGTGGATGGTCCATCTGCTAGAACACTTCCTACTTCAACCCTTTCGCCTCTTTCAACTATAGGTCTTTGGTTTATACAAGTACCCTGGTTTGATCTCTTAAATTTCAAAAGTCTATACGTATCTATTGTTCCATCGGAGTCTCTTCTTACCCTTACTTCATCTGCACTAACATATTCAACTACACCTGCATGCTTAGCTTTAGGAAGAACCCCTGAATCAACTGCTGCTTTGTTTTCTATACCTGTACCCACAATTGGTGCTTCTGTTTTTAATAATGGTACTGCCTGTCGTTGCATGTTAGAACCCATAAGAGCACGAGACGCATCATCATTTTCCAAGAATGGAATCATAGCAGTTGCTACAGAAACAATTTGTCTTGGCGAAATATCCATTAAATCTACTTCAGTACTAGGTACTACCAACACTTCCTCTTTATTTCTTACTGTAACTTTCTTATCTATAAAATAGCCATTTTCGTCTAATGGCTCATTTGCCTGTGCAATCAAATGTGAATCTTCTTCATCAGCAGTAAAATATCTTATCTCATCTAATGCTCTACCATCTTTCACAATTCTGTATGGTGTTTCAATAAAACCGTATTCATTAACCCTAGCATAAGTAGCAAGCGAGTTAATAAGTCCTATATTTGGTCCTTCAGGTGTTTCTATTGGACACATTCTTCCATAGTGAGAATGGTGAACATCTCTTACCTCAAATCCAGCTCTTTCTCTTGAAAGTCCTCCTGGACCAAGTGCCGATAACCTTCTCTTATGTGTTAATTCTGATAGTGGATTGGTTTGATCCATAAATTGAGATAATTGTGAGCTTCCGAAAAATTCTTTTATAGCTGCCGTAACTGGTCTAATATTTATTAATCCCTGTGGAGTAATTCCTTCTTGATCTTGAATTGTCATTCTCTCTTTAATAACTCTTTCCATTCTTGAGAGTCCAATTCTAAATTGATTTTGTAATAACTCACCAACAGATCTTAATCTTCTATTCCCAAGATGATCAATATCATCAATGTCACCAATTCCATAAGCCAATCCAATCTGATAGCTTATTGTTGCCATAATATCATCTTTTATTATGTGTTTTGGAATAAGCTTATTAATATTCTTTTTAATTTCTTCTTTTATACTTTCCTCATCAGAATAATTATCTAATATAACCTTTAATGTTGGATAATGTACAAATTCCTTTATATTCAATTCTGCAACATCAAAATTTACATGACGTCTTATATCTACAAAATTATTACCAATTACACTTATTACTTTGTCTTCTTTTTCTATTTCTACTTTATTGATTCCAATATTCTGTATTTCTAGAGCCTGTTCTCTAGAAATTTTTTCACCTTTTTCTACTATAAGCTCTCCAGTTTCTGGATTAGCAATATTAGTAGCTGCAACTTGATTGGTAATTCTAAGACTTAACGCTAATTTCTTATTAAATTTATACCTACCAACTTTTGATAAATCATATCTCTTAGCATCGAAAAACAACGACTCAATTAACGATCTTGCACTATCAACTGTTGGTGGCTCACCTGGCCTAAGTCTCTTATAAATTTCCAATAAAGCTTCTTCTTCAGTTTTAGTACTATCTTTTTCTATTGTTACACCCAATCTTTCTTCGTTTCCAAATAATTGGATTATTTCCGCATCACTTCCATTACCCATGGCTCTTGCAAGTATTGTAATAGGAAGTTTCCTTGTCTTATCAATCCTAACGTAAATCACTCCATTAGAATCAGTTTCATATTCTAACCATGCTCCTCTGTTTGGAATTACAGTAGCAGAATATAACTTTTTACCTGTTTTATCCACAGAATAGTTATAGTAAACCCCTGGTGATCTAACCAACTGACTTACAATAACCCTCTCTGCACCATTAATTATAAAAGTACCTTGCTCTGTCATTATAGGTAAATCACCCATAAACACTTCTTGTTCCTTAATTTCACCTGTTTCATTATTACGCAATCTCACTTTAACTTTTAATGGAGCAGCATATGTAGCATCTCTATCTTTACATTCTTCAATAGAGTATTTAATGTTTTCTTCATCCAATTTGTAATCTACAAATTCAAGCACAAGATTACCCGTATAATCTTGAATAGGATTAATGTCGTCAAAAACTTCATTTAATCCACTTTGTAAAAACCAATCATAAGAATTTAATTGAATCTCAATTAAATTAGGTATTTCCGTAACCTCTTTGACTCTTGAAAAGCTCATTCTAGTTCTCTTACCAACTTGGACAGGATGTACCATCAACTATCACTCCTTGCTTAAGTAAAATGACAAAAACATTGTCCCCCAAGGACGCAAATTTAATCCCATTTTTTCTTCATTCTTTTAGTATATCCAACATTATCAAAACAATTCAATATTATAACCATATGTATAATATTGATAAAAAAATCCGCCCTTTAATAAATCAATGCAATTATTTATATTATCATATAATTTTTATATTGTCAAACTTTATACACGATAAAATCTAAAAAAGAGCACTTAATTTAATTAAGTGCCCTTCTAATTCTTTCTCTGCTGTCGATTATTTTAATTCAACAGTTGCTCCAACTTCTTCAAGTTTAGCTTTCATGCTTTCTGCTTCTTCTTTAGGCATTGCTTCTTTTATAGTTTTAGGAGCTCCATCAACTATTTCTTTTGCTTCTTTTAATCCTAATCCTGTTAATTCTCTAACTGCTTTTATAACTTTAATCTTTGAAGAACCTGCACTTGCAAGTACAACATCGAATTCGTTCTTTTCTTCAGCAGCTCCAGCAGCTCCTGCTGCTCCTGCTACTGCAACTGGTGCAGCTGCACTTACCCCGAATTCTTCTTCACATGCTTTAACTAATTCATTTAACTCTAGAACAGTCATATCCTTTATAGCTTGAATAATCTCTTCTCTTGTCATTATTAATACACCTCCAAATTTACTTTAAATTACTATTCTGCTGATTCACTTTCTTTTTTCTCTTTAATTGCATTTAGCAAATAAGCTAGATTTGATAATGGAGCCTTGAAGCTTCCAAGAAGTTTTGCAAGTAATACTTCCCTTGGTGGGATCTCTGCAAGTTGCTTAATCTTGTCAGTATCAAATATTTCTCCCTGAATTATACCAGCTTTCAATTCTAACTTTTTGTGCTCTTTAGCAAAATCATTTAAAATTCTAGCTGGTGCAGTTGGATCTTCATATCCAATAGCAATAGATACAGGTCCTTCTAGGTATTCATCGATTCCATCTATTCCAATCTCTTTTGCAGCTAATTTAGTTAGCGTATTCTTGTATACCTTATATTCAATACCTGCTTCTCTTAATTTTTTTCTAAGTTCAGTATCCTCTTCAACATTTAATCCTTGATAATCTGCTAGGATAACTGCTTCAGCTTTTTCTAATTTAGATTTAATCTCTTGAACTTTTGCTTCTTTTAATTGTCTATTATTACTTTTCACTGTGTGTCCACCTCCTCACAGTTTACTTTTAAAAAATTAAAGGTTTCTCCGCAAAACGAAGAAACCATTACTTCTAAGCATTGGAATCCTCGGTAGGCGAATCAATCTTTACGCTATCAACTAGCACCTACTGTCTACGGAATATATTCTATATTACATTTATCAAACAAAACGTATTATATCAATTATTTTTGAAATAGTCAATACTATTCTAAAACTTTTGTTGAATTTATTTTTATTCCAGGACCCATTGTGCTTGATACAACTACTGATCTTATATACTGTCCCTTTGCTGCTGATGGCTTAGCTTTTACTATAGCCTCCATAACTGTTTTGAAATTCTCTTGAAGCTTTTCTGCACCAAAAGATTTCTTACCTATTGGTACATGAACAATAGAAGTCTTATCAACTCTATATTCAACTTTACCTGCTTTAATTTCTGCTATAGCTTTAGCTACATCAAATGTAACAGTTCCTGATTTAGGGTTTGGCATTAAACCTTTAGGTCCTAATAGTCTACCTATTTTACCAACTGTACCCATCATATCTGGAGTAGCAACAGCTACATCAAAACCAAACCAACCTTCTTTTTGAATTTTTTGTACATATTCCTCAGCGCCAACAAAATCTGCCCCAGCTGCTTCAGCCTCTTTTGCCTTATCACCTTTAGCAAATACTAAAACCTTAACAGTTTTTCCTGTTCCATGTGGAAGCACAACTGCTCCTCTAACCTGCTGATCTGCATGTCTTGGGTCTACCCCAAGCTTAACAGCAAGTTCAATTGTTTCATCAAATTTTGCCTTAGATGTTTTTATAGCAAGCTCAACTGCCTCAGATGGAGTATATAATGTATCTTTGTCAACTAGTTTTGCGCTTTCTATGTAATTCTTACCTCTTTTTGGCATATCCATATCCTCCTTTGTGGTATTATCGGTTTTTACCTCCCACTGTTTTAAATAAATAACTTTGTATTTGTAGAATATTACTCTACAACTTCAATTCCCATGCTTCTAGCTGTTCCAGCAATCATACTCATTGCAGCTTCTAATGATGCAGCATTTAAATCTGGCATCTTTGTTTCTGCAATCTGTTTTAACTGTTCCTTAGTTATCTTTGCAACTTTATTTCTGTTTGGTTCTCCTGAACCGCTCTCGATTCCAACAGCTTTTTTAATTAATACAGCAGCTGGTGGAGTCTTCATAATAAAACTGAAAGATCTGTCCTGATAAACTGTTATAACAACTGGAATTATCATTCCTGCTTGGTTTGCAGTCTTAGCATTAAATTCCTTACAGAATGCCATAATGTTTACACCATGCTGTCCAAGTGCTGGACCAACTGGTGGTGCTGGAGTAGCTTTACCTGCAGGAAGTTGAAGTTTTATCATTCCTGTTACTTTTTTAGCCATGAGTTTACACCTCCTATATTGTGGTAATACGGATTATTAATCCTCCCACTTATTAAGACAAAGTCTTACATAAGCATTTAATCTATCATTTGTATTTGATTAAAATCAAGTTCAACAGGTGTTTCCCTGCCAAACATGTTAACTAATGCCTTCACTTTATGTTTTTCCAAATTTATATCTTGAATCAACGCCACACAACTTTCAAGTGGACCTGAAACTATCTTTACATTGTCTCCGACTTCAAAATCGACATTAACAACTCTATCAGTAATTCCCATTGATCTTACCTCTTCATCTGAAAGAGGGACAGGCTTAGATCCAGGTCCAACAAATCCAGTAACACCTCTAGTATTTCTCACTATATACCATGTTTCATCATTCATAACCATTTTTATCATAACATAGCCAGGAAAAACCTTTTTAAGAGTTACCTTTTTCTTGCCATCTTTAATCTCGACTTGCTCTTCCATTGGAACCTGAATATCTTTAATATATTCTTCTAAATTCCTATTCTCTACTACTTTTTCTATATTTGCTTTAACTTTATTTTCATATCCAGAGTATGTGTGAACTACATACCATCTTACTCTATTATCATCCATAACCAAAGGGACCAATTTATAATGTCCCTACCTCCTTCGATTATTTAAAGATTAATCCAAATATATTTTTAAATCCTGCATCTAATAAACCAACAAGAATTATATACATAATACAAAAACTCAAAACAGCGGTAGTAGCTTTTTTAGTATCCTTTTTTGTTGCCCAAGTTATTCTCTTAACTTCTGCTTTAAGACCTTTAAAAAAACCTACCACACCTCCATTATAAGTGCTATTACCTGATTTAACTTTACCGTTAACAGCCATTTTATTCACATCCTTATTTTTTTCTAAAGAATGTTACTGCACTATTTAGTTTCCTTATGAAGTGTATGCTTGTGACAAAATTTGCAGTATTTCTTCAATTCTATTCTTTCTGGATTATTCTTCTTATTTTTCATTGTGTTATAATTTCTTTGTTTACATTCAGTACATGCTAGTGTTACTTTAACTCTCATTCTCTACACCTCCCGGCTTTCATCACAAAAGCAATAATTAATGAAAAGCATCGCCAATAAGATAATTTATCATAAGTTATCTCACATGTCAACAAAAGTGCTCAAACTAATCATTAGTATTTGTTGTAAATCGCTTTTCAACAGAACTAGGCAAAACCTAGCTCTGTTATTTTTTATTTATATTTTTATTTATATTTTTATTTATATTTTTATTTATATTTTTATTTATATTTTTATTTATATTTTTATTTATATTTTTATTTATATTTTTATTTATATTTTTATTTATATTTTTAT
>NZ_LTBA01000049.1 GCF_001594005.1 Clostridium tepidiprofundi DSM 19306
GTTTCTATTTAAAATACTTTTTGTGAGATAACCATGATATTAAATATTTATGGTGCATATTACGAATTGAAGTTATAAAATTATTCAGTTGTAAATATATGTTATGAAATTTTCTCAACTATAGTTTTATAAAAAGGATATTTGATAAAAAGGGTATTTGATAAAAAGGATATTTGATAAAAAGGATATTTGATAAAAAGGATATTTGATAAAAAGGGTATTTGATAAAAAGGATATTTGATAAAAAGGATATTTGATAAAAAGGATATTTGATAAAAAGGATATTTGATAAAAAGGATATTTGATAAAAAAACATGGAATTCCATGTTTTTTTATTTTTCTATAATGTTTCAGTTTACTGATTTTACAAGATCCTTACTTTTATAAATGAGAGGGTGAAACTTTACGGGAGGAATTTTCTGTATTTTATATAAAATACTTTGTGCTGGAGACGAGGGTACACGTCATTTAATTGTTTAAATACGAGCAGGTAGAATACTAGAAATTAATGAGCCTATTATAGGGGTACACATTACTTAATTGTTCAAATACTTTTAATATGTTTTTCATTATTAGCGATAGAAATTTGTTTATCACCTGATATTGCTGTGATATTGTATGAAAAAGCTATTGGTGTAAATTATTCTTACAGTATATGCATATTTCTCACATTGTTTTGCATAGTATTTGTTGTAAGAGTTAAAACACATTGTTTTCATAGTATTTGTTATAAGACTTAACTTTAAATGAGCAAAAATCATTACAATAATTTACAAATGACTTGACAACTCAATTTGTAATATTGAATTTTACTGTTTCCCTATATTAGATGATGCTAGAGAATCGCACTAAAATGTTATTTTACATTTAATGGATTGGAATTTGCTCATTTATAAGACTTAAAATAATGTTTGAAATTTATGGAAGGTTTAGAGCAGTGTTTGATCGATTTTACAAGATTCCCACTTCTATAAGCGGGAGATTGAAGCTTTTGCTTCAGGTGGAGTAGAGTCTCCACCTGAAGTCTCGATGTTTTGCTTTAGCAAAACGAGTTTACTAAAGGTAGATTTATCTTTATATTGATTAATAAATCTACTTATCGCACTACAAGACAATGGATCACGTATTGTAGATTTATCTTTGTTGATTAATAAATTATTCTCCAATTCGTAATTTAGATTTTTATCATATATATTACAACGAAAAAATGCAGTATGCAGAGATTTTTATAGTGAATATTAATAAAAAAATATATGATATGGTTAAACCACAATAAGCTATGGATAAATTTCAAATATACAATATATAGTATTTATGAAATTGGTTCTTATGCATATATAGTGATGAGTTTCTATTTAAAATACTTTTTGTGAGATAACCATGATATTAAATATTTATATTGCATATTACGAATTGAAGAAATTATTAAGTTTGTATGTTATATGGGGGGAAAGTAGACAATGGCAGAGGTGAGGGAAGGAGTTTCACTAAATACGTCTCCTGAAGTGCTAGGGATTGAGCATAGTTTGGATAAACCAGTATATGAAAAGGTTAAAAGATTATTGGATATAATATTATGTCTAATAGCATTTCCAATAGGAGTTGTATTGGTAATTTTGGCTGCTATATTCATTAAAATAGAATCAAAGGGTTCTATTTTTTATTCGCAAGAGAGGCTAGGAAAAAGCGGGAAAAAGTTTAAGTTATATAAGCTTAGGAGTATGAGTATAGATGCAGAGAAAAATGGTGTGCAGTGGGCAAAAAGAAATGATCCTAGGGTGACAAAAGTTGGTAAGGTTATTAGAAAAACTAGAATTGATGAGATTCCACAGATTTGGAATATATTGAAAGGGGATATGGCTATAGTAGGTCCAAGACCTGAAAGAGAAGTGTTTTATGATAAATTTGAGAATGAAGGAATTCCATTTAGAAGAAGATTATTAGTAACACCAGGACTCACGGGACTTGCACAGGTGAATGGCGGATATGATATGAGCCCAGAAGAAAAGCTTGAATGGGATATGGTATATATGAGAGAGAGAAATTTTATCATGGATATGAAAATAATTTTTAAAACTGTGACTGTAGTGTTTACAGGTAGTGGAGCAAGATAAATTTAAGGAATAAAATAAGGGAGATGTGCAGAATGAAGGTATTGGTGATAGGGGGAGCAGGGTTTATTGGTTCTAATGTTGTTGATAGGCTTATTGATGAAAAATATGATGTAACGGTAATTGATAATTTATCAACAGGTAAAATAGAAAATGTAAATAGTAAAGCGAGTTTTTATTTGTGTGATATTAGAGATGTTGAAAGATTAAATGTTGTTTTTGAAGTTGAAAAACCAGAAATTGTTATTCATCATGCTGCTCAGATAGATGTCCAAAAGTCTCTAAGAAATCCTGCTGAGGATGCAGTTATAAATATAGTTGGAACAATAAATGTGCTAGAATGTTGTAAAAATTGGGAGGCTAAAAAAATAGTATATGCTTCGTCTGCTGCGGTATATGGTGATCCAGAATATTTACCAGTCGATGAAGAGCATAAAGTGGATCCGATTTCTTTCTACGGGATATCAAAGCACACACCAGAACATTATATCAAAGTTTATTCACAGTTGTACGGTATGAAATATACTATTTTAAGGTATGCAAATGTTTATGGAATTAGGCAGGAGCCAAAGGGAGAAGGTGGAGTTGTATCGATTTTCTTGGATAAATTTTTAAAAAAAGAACAACCTACAATATTTGGTAATGGTGAACAAACGAGAGATTTTATTTATGTAGAGGATATAGTTAAGGCGAATTTGAATGCTTTAAAGAATGGAGATAATGAAATAATTAATGTAAGTACGAATCAAGCAGTAACTGTAAATGAATTGTATAAAAGTATGAAAGAAATTTTTGAAAGTAGTATGTCAGTGAATTATAGCGAAGAAAGAAAAGGAGATATTTTGCATAGCTATTTAGATAATAAGAAAGCTAAAGACAAACTTGAATTTAGTAATGAATATGAGATTAAAGAAGGTCTAAGAAAGACCATTGAATATTATAGAGAAATTTATAAGGGAATGGGAGAAGTTGCTATGAGTGAGTAGAGGACATAAGTATTATATACATTCTTGTTTTTAATTCTCCTATGTTTTCTGCTTTTGTATCAGTTTGGGTATAAGTATTATATACATTCTTGTTTATAATACAAAGGCTAGTGTAGATATAGATTCCATAAGATTTCAACTTCTATAATTAGGAGATTGAAGTGTTTTGCTTCAGGGGAGTAGAGTCTTTACATGAAGTTCAGATGTTTTGTTTTAGTAAAACGAGTTCACTACAGGAGGGGAGAACATGTTATGTGCTTTGATTATGGCAGGCGGAAAAGGAACAAGGTTTTGGCCACTATCAACTGAAAAAAAGCCGAAGCAATTTTTAAATTTACTTGGTGATAGTACGATGATTCAGATGACTGTCAAGAGAATAGAAAAATTAATTCCAATAGAAAGAGTCTTTGTTGTTACTGGTAAGCAATATGTTGATTTAGTAAAAGAACAGTTACCTAATATACCACATGACAATATTATTATAGAGCCTTATGGCAAAAATACAGCACCATGCATAGTTTTATCTGCATTTTGTATTAATAAAAAATATTCTAATGCAACTATAGTTGTTCTTCCATCTGATCATTTGATTGAAGATAATGAAGAATTTTTGAATGTATTAAAAGCTGGAGAAGAATATGTTGAAGATAATCATGAAGCTATAGTTACAATAGGAATTATGCCTAATAGACCTGAAACTGAATATGGATATATTAATTTTGATAGAATAAGTGGAATAAAGAATGGTAGAAAGATTTTGAGTGTAAATAGATTTGTAGAAAAGCCTAATGAAAAAATGGCAAAAAAATATTTAGATGATGGACATTATTTATGGAATGGTGGAATGTTTATTTGGAAAACATATAATATTTTGAGTTTGACCAAAAAATATTTGAGTAAAACTTTTGATGTTATTTCAGAAATTGCGACAACATCTGAAAGAGAATATGATAAAGTACTTGAAGAGAAGTATGAATATGTTGATGGAGTTTCAGTGGATTATGGAATTATGGAAAAAGCAGAGGAGATTTATGTTATTCCTGGTGAATTTGGATGGGATGATGTAGGTAGTTGGAGTGCTATTGAGAGGTATTGGAAAAAAGATAGGGATGGTTCTGTTGTAATAGGAAATGGTTGTTGTTTGGAAGGTAAGAATAATATGATTGTTTGCAATGGTAATAGAGTTATTATTGATAGTTTAAGTGATATTTTTATTGTAGAGAATGATGGATATATTATTGTTGGTAAAAAAGAGAATGTGGATAGAATAAAAAAAGTTAAAGAGAAAGTAGCTATATAAGGAGAAAAAGATGAAGAAAATTGCATTAGTTAGTTTTTCGAATAATTATGATATGCAAGAATATTTATATACATTGTATGAAGATATGAAAGAGTTAGAAAATGAGGTTATAACCTTGGGAAGTTCTAAAGTTATAACAAATACAGATATATGTAAAGAAAATATATTGATTAATTCTCCAGATAGACCTGGAATAGAAATTAAAACATTCAATATTAGAGAGCTTATTAAAGTATTAGGTATTTTAAGGAAGGTAGATGTTATATATTTTATTAGTTCTCATGTGTGGAATTTAATTATTATAAGATTATTGAAGAATAAAGTTAAAATTATACATACTGTACATGATCCATTCCCGCATGAAAATGAGAAAAGCACGAAAAATATTGAAAAATATAATAGGTTCATTTGCAATCAGATTTTTAATATAGTATTACATAATAAGGAATATAAGGATAAATTTAAAAATTATTATAATTATAAAGGGAATTTATATTGTGTGCCGTTATGGAGAAAGTGGAAAAACTATGATAATAAAGATAGATGGGAAAAAAATATTTTGTTTTTTGGAAGAGTTAATCCGTATAAAGGGATACATCTGGTTGAAAAATTTGCTGAGGAGTTAAAAGATTATAATTTCTATATTGTAGGAAAATTTAGCGAAGAATCAAAAGTATATAAGGAAATTTTAATGAAATATGAAAATGTAATTATAAAGGATGACTATATAGAGGTAAAAGAAATGGAAGAAGTTTTTACTAATGCGGATTTAGTTATATTGCCATATATATCGGCAACGCAGTCGGGTGTAGTTGTTGAAGCATATAGACATTCTAGAACAGTTGTTGCATTTGATGTAGGTGCTTTAGCAGAACAAATAGAAAATGGTATTAGTGGATATTTGGTTGAACGGATGAATACAGAAGATTTTACTGATAAAATAAAAAAATATTTTAATCTGTCAGAAAAAGAGAAAAAGAAATTATCAAAAAGAGCATGGGAATATGGTAAAGAAATATTTTCAACTGATACAATTATTAAAGTTATTGGAGAAATTTTAAGATTATAGAGGGAGTAGAATATGAAAATATTACTTATTAATGAATATGGTTCTTGGGGTGGAGCAGAAAAAATATTTTATAATAGTGCAAAAGCATTTAAAGAAGATGGACATGATATTTTATGTTTGTTAGGTTCGGGAGGAATTTTAGAAGAAAAGTTACAAAATAATGAAATTAGAGTTAAATTATATAGAGAGGGCAGAAAGGAATTAAAAGAAAATAGCTTTATGTTTATGGGAAAAAGAATAATAAATGTTATTTCCGTTTTTCAAAATTATATCAAATTAAAGGAAGATTCTAATAATGTAAAAATTGAGGTAGATAAATTTAAGCCGGATATTATTTATCTAAACAATTTGAGACCACTAATTATATTTTATAACATAAAAGAAATAATGAAGAATACTAAAGTGATATGGCATGAACATGGGTATCAGAGGTCTAAAATAAGGCAATTTTTACTGGATAATAAATTATTAAAGTATATAGATAAAATAATATGTGTTTCAAATCATGTTTGTAGTTGCCATTCAGAACGTATAAAATACAAAACTATAATATTAAATAATGGTATTGAAGATATAGGAGTTAAGAGCATATCATTAAATAAAAGTAATGATTTTGTGGAATTTGTACAACCTGCTTTTATAACAAGGTGGAAGGGGCAAAATACTGTTTTAGAAGCAGTGAATATATTGATAAATAAATATAAATTAACAAATTTTAAAGTGAAGTTTTTAGGAAGTCCTAGAAGCAAAGATGATAGTAGGTATTTAAGTTCATTAATACGATATGTGAAAATAAATGACTTATATAATTATGTTGAATTCCTAGGATTTAGAGATGATGCAGTTGAAATAATAGGTAAATCTGATATGCTAATATCTTCTTCTCAAGAACATGATCCATTTCCAACTATATTATTAGAAGGGTGTTGCTTGGGAAAAGCAATCATATCATCAAATGCTGGAGGAAGTTCTGATATTGTTAAGCATAACAAAAATGGATTTGTTTTTAGTATGAAAAATGGTGAGGAATTAGCAAAGTATATGAAAACTTTAATTAAAAACAGAGATTTAATAAATAAGTATGGTAAAGAATCGCGAAAAATATATTTACAGAATTTCACCATAGATAATTTTAATAATAATATAGTAGATATTATTTCTAGCATTTAGAAAGAACTTCAATTCGTAATATGCGATATAAATATTTAATGTCATATATTTTTTTATTAATATTCACTATGAAAATTTCTGCATACTGCATTTTTTCGTTGTAATATGTATGATAAAAATCTAAATTACGAATTGAAGTAGAAAGAAGGGATACATTGAAAAAACTTATTATATTTGTAGATGCATTGCCTTTTGAGAAAATAGATTATTTTCCTAATATAATTAATCAACTAAAGGTATCTAAAATTAGACCTTCATATGGATATAGCGTTAATCTACATTATTTAATGTTTGAGGGAAAGTATCCTGATTATGTTGGTTTTTTTGGAGAGTATAAGTTTAATTTACATTCGGAAGTACAAAAAGATGGATATGAGTTTAGGTTACATACAGAAGTACAAAAAGATAGAAATGAGTTTAATTCAAATTGCGAAGTACAAAAAGAAAGACATATGTTGAAATCTGTTGATGTATTTTTTGAAAAAACGAGAATGGAATTTTTTAGAAAGGTGTTTAGAAAATTAGTTTTAAAAATTGATGATATGATTCCGTACGATAGAAGAAAATATTTCAGTAAAAAAGGGAAATATTTTTTTAGAGAATTAGCTAAGAAAGGCGTATATTTAGGGGAAACATATGATGTTTACTTAGAAGAATTAGACAGTGAGTTGCCTAAAGAAATAAGTAAAAGAATACTAACTCTGAAAGATAAATTATGCAATAAAGTCTATAAAAGTAATAATGTATTTTTATCATTTTATACGTTAGATTATTATGGACATTATTATGGAACAGAAGCAAATGAATATAATGAAATATTGAAATTATATGACAAAATGCTAGTTGATATAATTATTGAAGCCAAAAAAAATAATTATGAAAAGATTATTTTACTTTCAGATCATGGTATGACAACTGCTAGAAAATACGTAAATCTAAGAAAATTTGAAAATGAATTTTCAAGATATTTTGGTAAAGATATTATATATTTTTATGATTCATTATATTTTCAAGCTAAATTTTTAAATGATAATGGACAAGAACTATTGAAAGAAATAGAAAATTATTTTAAAAAGTTACCAGGAACAAAGATTAGTAATAGTGAAAGACGGCTGCATGGATTTGGTTCAAATGATTTTGGAGATTTTATTTTTGTGTTAAATAATGGGGTTGCATTTTCGCCAAATTATTTTGGTTATACGAAAATGAGGGGTTATCACGGATATGCTCCTGGCATTAAAGAACAATATGGAATTTGTGCTATTTTAAGTAATGATAATTTTGAATTAGATGAAGAATATAGTTCTTTGGATTTGAGTAAATTTATTAATAAATATTTAAAGGGGTAGAGTATTCATGATTATTAAAATTTAAGAATATTCAAAGTAAGAAATTTTAGATTAGCATACGGACTAGTTATTTTTTTAAAAATACCTAAGTGTTAGATATATAAAATTGGTGAAATTTTTTCGGATTCTATTCTATTTAAAATTTTATCGATTTTACAAGAATCTACTTCTATAAGTGGGAGATTGAAGATTTTGCTTCAGCTGGAGTAGAGTCTCCACCTGAGGTCCCGATGTTTTGCTTCAGCAAAACGAGTTCGCTTAAGGCAAAAAGTTTTAGTTTTTAATTTACAGAAATGGGAGTTTTGCAGAAATGATAAAGTATTATAAAGGAGCAGCATGTAATGATTGATGCAAATTTATTAATGTATGAAAGTCAAATTCAGTATTTAATTAATGATATAAAATGTGAAATATTAAATTTAGTACCTGATGTAGAATATTTGATATTAACTGGAAGTGGAGGTAGAGGAGAGTTATCGTATATAAATATAAATAATGAATTGAAATTATTAAGTGATTTGGAATTTTTTGCAATACTAAAAAAGGATGTTAATATTAATAAGTTCAGAAAGAAAAAAATACAAAAACGTATAAAATACAAATACAATAACTCTCCAGTAAAAACACCTTTTTTTCATGTTGATGTTGATTTTTTGTCAGTTAAAATGTTTAATAATCAAGATACTTTATTGATGTATGAAACTATTACAAATTCTAAATTGATTTATGGAGATAATGGTAAGTTCAATGAAGAAATAGTTAAAAAGTATAAAGACAAAATGTGCAAAATTAAGAAAGATTTCGTTATTGATAAGAAAGACATTCATAACATACTATTATACCGACACTATGCAATAATTAGTAACTTGCAATTTGAAGATAATAATTTGTCAAGAACAATAAATTTATATGCTATCTGTAGAAATTCTTTAGATTTACTCACAATAATTTTGTACTATAACAATATAACAAAAACTTCATATAAACAAAGGATCGATTTTATTAATGAGTACAGTGGCAAGGAATATAGATATTTTACTAAAATTATTAAGTCTAAAGAGTTTTTAACATTCATTAATGAATGTTATTGCTACAAGGAGAAACCTTATATACCTGAGACAAACAATAGTTTCATTGATATTATGAAAAAATACATATATTATACGAATGCAATTTTAATAGAAATTATAGAAAATTTTTATGAATGTTCAATAGGGAGTATGTCAGATGGTGCAACAGAGTGCGTACTAAGAAAAGCTTACTTTTATATAGAAGATGAGTTTTTTAGAGAAAATATGTCTACTATAAAAAAGTTTGTTTGGAATATATATTTTAGCTTGGTGATTAAGAAGGATATTAGAATCTTTATAAAGTCAATTTCTATGGATAATGCTGAATTATTTATTCAATTAAATGAATTTATCAAAGAAGTAAAAAACTGCTTGATAAATGAGAAAATTGAAAAAAAGATTATTTGTTTGAGTAAGAGAAAAGATATAGTAACTTTGTACCAAAGCAAATATCCATATTCATTAATATAACTACAAATGAACAAATTTCAATCCATTAAATGTAAAATGACATTTCAGTATGATTCTTAAGTATCATCTAATACAGTAAAACAGTAAAATTCAGTATTACAAATTGAGTTGTCAAGTCATTTGTAATTTATCGATTCTATAAGACTCCCACTTCTATAAGTGGGAGATTGAAGCTTTTTGCTTCAGGTGGAGTAGAGTCTCCACCTGAAGTTCCGATGTTTTGCTTTAGCAAAACGAGTTCACTGTAATGATTTTTGCTCATCTAAAGAATATAAGAAAATTAAGATTATAGAGGGTGGATGAAATGTGTATAAAAAATGAGTTGGAATACAGGATATATGTTAATAAAGTAATGAATACCGATAAATTGAAATTTTTGTATTTAATAATTTTTGGGGCTTCGTTGAATTATATATATATTAGATTTAATAGTATAAATATTATATTTGCATTAATATTTATTATAGCTATTGTTTTGTTAATGAAAGCTGTCAACAAGTATGATAGATTGGCATTAATAACGTCAATAAGTATTATGGTAGAACCTAATATTATTGGGAACCTGTCTTTGAGTAATATTATACTGCTGATTGCTCTATTTTCAACTTTGTTTGTATATAAGAATTTTAATTTAACTTTTTTAAGAAATAGATCAATTTTTTCACTAATAATTTTTGTATGCTATTTAATTATTAACGTAATATTTACTTTATTTAAGGGGATAACTGTATTTATTGTAATGAAAAATTTATGGATTTTTGTTTCATTGATTATATATTTAATAATAATAAGTTTATATTTAAGCAAGGAAAGTAAACAAGCTATTGTATCATGTTTATTGACAGGTATTGAAGGGTGGGGGGTTCTAATTGTAAGTGGTTTTATAGTTAGAATATTAATGTATCCTAGCATTATTAATAAATTACTTTTTAGTTTAGATCAATCATCAACTTCAGTATTAAACAGACAATATTTGGCATTGTATTATACTGATGTAAATTATATGTCCATAGCTTGTGTATGTGCTATATTTGTTACTTTGATAAAGTTGCAAAAACAAAAAAAAAAGTTAAGGATATTGAATTTTATAATTTTAAATCTATATATTATGCTAACTTTATCGAGAACGGGATTATTATTGATTATGTTAACATATTCGATATATATTACTGTTATATTTTTAAAAAAGGGTTATAAGAAAAGAATGTTGTTCATATCAATAAATATATTACTAGGCATAATATTTTTAGGGTGCTTATCGTATAATTTTAAAAATATACAAATTTTACAATCAATTATTTCGAGATTTAGCAGTATAAAACATGATCCTAGATTTGATGTGTACAAAGCTGCTATAAATGTATTTGAAATGTCTCCTATTTTAGGTACTGGTGTAGGTACATTAATAAAATTATCTGCAAATTACCTTGGCACACCTCATATTGCTCATAATGTTTTTTTAACTACATTGGCTGAATCTGGTATAGTAGGATTGTTTTTATTGCTTTTGTTTGAAATAAATTTGTTATTTGAAGTTCGTAATAAAAAAAGTAAACATAATTTCTTCATATTGTTTATAGTTTTTTTAATTCCACAATTATGGTTGGATGTATTTTTTAATCCCAATACCATTGTGATAATATGTATACTTGTATTATTTAATGGAGAACTTGAAGAATATTTACTGCTGTAAACTATAGAAAAGAGGTTATATTATGATAAGTAGGAAAGTTCAAAGAGTATTTTTAAGAATGGTATTAAAGTTAATAGGTCCCCAAAAAAGAGCTGATTTTATTAAAAAGAGAAATATTTTGTATTATGTAGGAAAGAATTGTAGTTTTACTACTGTTGATTTTGGGAATGAACCTTATTTAATCTCGATTCATGATAATGTTGAAATAGCATCTGATGTGACATTTATTACTCATGATAATAGCTGTTTTTTAATAAGTAGATATCTCAAACTAGAAAGAAGATTAGATAAAGTAGGAAGTATAGAAATATTTGATAATTGCTTTATAGGTGCAAAATCAATTATAATGCCCAATGTAAAGATAGGTCCCAATTCTATAGTTGCTGCAGGGAGTATAGTTACTAAAGATGTACCTAAAGGAACAATTGTGGCTGGTAACCCAGCAAAGGTTATATGTACTATTGATGAATATGCGAATAAGTTAATAAATACAAATAAGAATTTTAAATGGAGAGAATATTTAAAGGACCCTAGAAGAAATAAGGAAATAATTATTGAAAGTCGTAAAAAATATTTTTGGAATGATTAAATTTAAAGTGGTGTTAGAATATGTCATTAATAAGAGATATGAGAAAAGTTTCTATAGCTGCAATATTATCAATACTAGTTGGAGTAATTCAAACTTTTTTTATTCCTAAAGTTTTAAGTGTCAACCAATATGGAACTTACAAAGAGTTTACATTAGTAGCATCATATTTGAATATTTTATCTATTGGATTTATAGATGGAATGTATATAAAATATGGTGGAAGAAATTATAAAGAATTGAAAAATGATGGTTTAATTGGAGAAATTAAATTTTTTGTAGTATTTCAATTTTTCATATTCTTTCCTATGCTATTGATTGGGATTTATATAAAAAAATATATATGTGTGTGCTTAGCTATATTAGGATTTACTCAGAATATTGTACTTCTTATTAAACATATTAATAAAGCGGTCGGAGAATTTAAAGAATTTTCTTTTATTGTCAAGCTAGAAAGTATATTAAAGTTAAGCATAGTGGTTTTATTATGTATTTTATTTAAAAATGTAAACGAGAAATATTTCATAATAGGGATTATAATACCTTACATTATAATAATATTGATTAATATACCTAAATTAACCAGTACATTCTTTGCATGTAGTAAAATTAACATTTCAAATATTAAGATTATTTTTTCATTAGGTATAATTATTATGTTGGGAAACTTGATAAATAATCTTTTTTTTACTATTGATAGATGGTTTGTTTTAGCAAATTTTGATGATATAAATTTTGCTTATTATTCATTTGCAACGTCATTGATTACATTGGTTTTTGTATTTGTAAGTTATGTATCTTCAACTTTTTATCCTAGATTAGCTAAAAAGCCAAATAACTTTAAATTTATTTGCAAGGTTAAAACGTTTGGTATAATTCTCAGCATGTTATTTATTAGTTCATATTTTATTTTAACGAGAATAATCCAAGTGTTTTTATATGAATATTTAAATGCATTGGATATCATAAAGATATTATTTTTATGTATTCCTCCTATGACTATCATTTTAGCTATTTATGTCAATCTTTATAAAGCAAGTAAACAAGCAAAAAAATATTTAATTACTGTATTTATTATGTTGATTAATGCAAGTATTTTGAATGTTATTGCAATTTTAATTTTTAATGATATTTTAGTAATTGCAGTAGGAACAACTATGTCATATTATATATGGTTAATATATTCATCTAAACATTTTCAAGAAGTTAAATTAACAAGAAAAGAATATATTTTCATATTTGCAAACATAATTTGTTTTTTAATAACTGCTAAATTAAATAATGCATTTTTAGGATTTATCATTTATTTAAGTATATTTTTTAGTTTGGTTTGCATATTGTTCAGTCAAGAAATTAGAACTTTTACAAATATCGGTAAGCTCGGTCGCAAGCGCCCTCGCTAGGTCAATGTTATCAACTTAATATGTAAATAATTTGGAAAACAAAAAACAATAAAATTTTAATTGTAGATTATTCATTTAAATGTGCTAATAGACTAAGGAAACACATTTTGCAAGGAGGGAATAGTGATGAAAAGTTTATTTATTATTGGTAGCAAGCTCGGTCGCAAGCGCCCTCGCAAAGGAGTCAGACCGTTCGCCAAGCAAAGGGCGTGATGTATAGCAAGTGAGAATCCTGCATGACAAAGTTTAATCAACAGTCAATCATGAAAAAATAAAGAAACACTACCATTTGAAAATCCTGCATGACAAAGTTTAACCAACAGTTATTAGCGAGTTTTGAGTTGTTTGGGGTGACTCAAAGGGCTAAGCGTAGACAGCAAACTGGTGGGCCGTAAGCCGAATGAGGTTGAAGTTGATAGCTCCGAAATACCTAGTTGGATAAGGTCAATATGTTGGTCTGCATAGAAGACAGTACTAAACATTCGTTATGGTAAGAATGATTTAGCTTACCCGGAGTCGTAGGACACGGCACGTCAGATATTGTTACATCACGTCAACTTGGGAGAACTCAACTATTCTCATACACAGAGATGAACTTGGGAGAACTCAACTATTCTCATATACAGAGATGAACTTGGGAGAACTCAACTATTCTCATATACAGAGATGGGTATGATGGACAAGTATAAAAGAAAAAACCAAAAGATAGTTGAGTAGTCGGATTACATCATAGTACTGATGAAACAGGGTAATGCCTGTGGAGGAAAGGATGTAACATATTATTGCCCTTGAAAAGGGAAACATCACCTTACACACAGAGGAGGAAAATGGTGTATACAAAACTTCAAAGGATAGCGAAAATAGCTAAAGAAAGACCAAATGAGAAATTTACTTCATTAATACATTTGATTAACAAAGAAATGTTAATTAAATGCTACAATGAACTTAAGCCGAATAAGGCGACAGGAATAGATGAAGTAACAAAGAATGAATATGAGGTAAATCTAGAAAATAATATCGAAAATTTAATAGAAAGAATGAAAGGATTAAAATATAAACCTAAACCAGTAAGAAGAGCATATATTCCAAAACCAGGTACACATAAGAAAAGGATATTAGGCATACCCTCATATGAGGATAAAATTGTTCAATTAGCTATTAATAAGCTACTAACAACAATTTATGAGCAGGATTTTATAGATAGTTCCTTTGGATTCAGACCTAAATAGTGACATTTCAATAGTGGACAGGTAATTTAATTAAAATTCATGCATATATGGATGTTTGGTTCCAATATTCAATTGGAGCCAAGCATCCTATTTTTGATATCTTCTGATATTGTACCAACAAAAACTGTATTGCAGTTTTTGTAATGAACAGGTACCTTACAAAGACTTGAAGTGAAGCAAACAATCTTTGTTGCTTTTATCGATTCTATAAGACTCCCACTTCTATAAGTGGGAGATTGAAGCTTTTTGCTTCAGGTGGAGTAGAGTCTCCACCTGAAGTTCCGATGTTTTGCTTTAGCAAAACGAGTTCACTGGACTATCTCTTCACCCTCAACCTTACTCGTTAGGGGAAGCGAACAATATTTCTTGTTTTTATCGTAGAATTTGTATTAATAAAAAATACAAATACTTTTTAAAAGATAGTGAAAATACAACAAAAATTAAGATATAATATAAGTAGAGGAAAGGGTGATATAATGGAGAGATTAAAACCTTTGAATGATTTTATTTTCAAGAAACTCTTCGGAGAAAACGAAGTAAA
>NZ_LTBA01000050.1 GCF_001594005.1 Clostridium tepidiprofundi DSM 19306
TATTCCACTACCCGAAGGTAGCTTCATCGCTCGACTTGCATGTGTTAGGCACGCCGCCAGCGTTCGTCCTGAGCCAGGATCAAACTCTCAATTTAAAAGTTTATCTTGCTCAAGCCATTACTGACTTCATTCTCTAAAGAATTACGAGTTTTTCTTACTTCCTCTGTTTACTTTTCAAAGACCATTTCTTCTCCGCCGCTTCAAGCGACTTCTGTATTATAGCAAATTACTTTTGCTCTTGTCAACAGCTTTTTGAAAGTTTTTTTAACTCTCATTTGACTGTTTACTTATCGCCGCTTTATGAACTTCTTTATCCACCGCAACGACAAGTGATATCTTATCATAATTATTGAACATAATATTATCTATAAAGTTAATTAATAAGATTTATATTAACCATACAAGCGATATCTTGCTTTTTTTCTATAATTCATATACCGATATACCCGGATAAGTATTCCTTATCAAAATTCTCTGTTTTACAAAATCATTTTAAAAATAATCAAAAATATAATTCCTGGAACACCAAAAAAACCAGCAATCAATGCCGTAGCTGCATTAATCGCTATATGTATTCCTATATATTTTCCAAATAAATTAACCAACATTAATAGTATAACCCCTAATAATCCATTTATAATTAATTTTCCAAGTATTTTTATAGGCCATGAAAATATCTTAACCAATATATACATAACGATAATTGTAATTAAAAAATATCCTATAAGCCTCATACCCTCACTCCCTTTTTATATTAAATTTTATATTTACGATGAAAACCTATTCAAACAATATTTATAATCAATTTCTATATCTTTCTCTTTTGCTTTTGATAAATAATGCATGAATTTAGCCTTAGCTGTTTCTTCCTTATATATGGCATAATCTATGAGTTCAGGTTCATTAACTTGTTCAAAATATTCACTTGCAATTTTCCATTCTAATTTTGCTCTTTCTAATTCATCTAATATTTCTCTTTGTTCATTAGTATATTTAACATTTTCAAACAATATGTTTAAAATTCTATTCTTATTCATAAAATTCCTCCTATATAATATCAATAATCTTTATCTGAAATTATTGACATTATTTGGAGGTTATATACTATACGCTTCAGTAAAAATTTACGGATCGTGTTTTTCATACATAAATACATTTATTCTCTATTCCTTCCAAACAATGCCTACCTTAAAATATTTATAGTGACTTATATAGATAAATTTGTTATTATTTATATAAATAAACAATAAAGTTGTATTGTTCTATAGGAGATGTATATGTGTAGCACTGTGCAAAAAAGAATATTTGTAAATTTTCGCAGAAAAATTATTATAATAAAATACAAGGAGAGTAGAAAGTATATACTGAAATATAAAAAGTTGATTTTAGACAAGCTAAAAAGAGGATGGCAGCTACCGTTCTCTTTTAAGAAAGGAATGAATTTATGAATTTATTAATGGCAATTAAAAGACAAGTAACTAGAAGCAAAGCTATATTCATTTTTCTATGTATATTATTAATGGCATTATTTACTTATTATTCAGAGATAAAATGGAATTATGGAGCACCAACTTATTTCATTCGTTCAGCTTATGAAAATACATTTATACAATCATTAGATTCACGCTATATAGTTATAATTTTATCAATCGTAGGTCCTATTTTTATATCATTTGCTTTTTCGGATATTTATATTGAAGATTTAAATAGCCAAAGTATTTCTATGTTATTTACAAGAGATAATAAAAGAAAATATCATCGTAACAACATTCTAGCTATATTCATATTGTCATTTTTAATTTTATTTATTCCATTAATGATTAATTTTATTTTATGCTTAATTACATACCCTGTTGTTGGTTTAGATAATAGTACTGCAACCCCAGCATTTATTATACATTATGATAAAAATAATATACTTGATATTATTAGAATACTTCACCCAAGTATATATATTATAATTCGTTCAGCAATACCATCGTTAATATTTGCTCTATTCGCATGTATAACATATTGTATATCCTTAGTTATAAAAGCTAATAAATATTTATGCTGTTTTTTATCATATTCGATATATATAGGTTATAATCTGATACTAAATAAACTAAACATGTCAAAATATAGCTTTTATAGTTATATCAATACAGCATCTAAAAATGGTGATATTTTCATATTAGTATGTATACTTCTCATATTAGTTATATTTATAGTAACTATGTATTTTATAGGTGTTAATAAAAAAGACGAGGTAATGTAGATGAAGTTAGATAATAAATTAAAAATGTTAGTAATTCTATTGTTAACTCTATTCTTTACAAATAAGTATTATGAAATATATAGATTATTTTGTTTTTTTATACCTTTATACATATGTTTTTTATATATTGAATTAAAACCATATTATTCCGTATATTCTATAGTTAGGTTTCAACAGCAAATTGAATGGCATAAAAAGTTAATTTCTATTATTATTGAATATACATATATTGGAGCAATCATATTATGTATTGATAAGTTAATTATTACAAATAACTACAACAACATAGTAGAAATATGTTCAATATTCTTAGTATATTTCTTATTTTTATCAATCAGTGGTATGATACTCATTTTACCTAATTTAAGTGTTATACGGTCGTCGATATTTTTTATAGTATTTTTTGTTTTTGCAAGAAGCAACATAAAAATATTTGATTTCTTACAAACTCTATATGATTCAAGAAAATGGAGTATGGGTCATGGAATAATAAAGACAATCGTTATATTTATAGTGATAAATGTACTAATTTACAGCCTTTATTTTATTTTTATAAAAATAAGAACGGAGATAATGTCTTTTTATGAAAACTAAAAAAATTATATTAATACTTATATTACCTATTGTTTTAATTATTTTGAAAAGCAATTATTTAAGTAAAGTTAATGATTTAAGTAGTTCTATTATTATTCTTTATAATTATTTTAATTATAACCATCTAATCGATATTACTAGTATTGTTATTTATTCTTTACCATTATCAATTTGGGTATTCATTGTAGCTGTTACAGCTAAAAGTTATTATGATAATTATACTTTTTTAGTAACTAGACTAGGAGGAAAAAGAATTTTTTCAATTAAACTTTTAGTTAATGTTTTTAAAAAAGCATTTATAACTCAATCAACAATGTATGTATTTACAATGTTATTGTTACTTTTCTTTTATAGCGATAATACTATAAGCGACTTAAATACAATTTTAATTTCTTTTATTATGAATTATACCTTAATTATAATATTTGTTTTAATAACTCTAATATTTATGATATTTTATTCTTTTTCAATTTCATTATCGCTAGCTTACATTAATCAAATTACTTTTTTAGTAATAGGCTTATTTTCGAAATATATGGGCAAAACTAGTCTATTATCAAAAAATCCTATAATGCTATCTATAGTATTTTCAAATACAAATACATTAAAAATAAATTTAAGTGATTATTTAACAGCGGTTATTATCAATGTGCTATTCATAATATTTTTAATAGTATTATATATGATATTATTATTTAAAAAGGAGATTTACTGATGATTACTCTACAAAATGTATCTAAAAAATTTAAAAACAACTATGTTTTAAAAAATGTAAATTTTAAGTTTGAAAAAGGGAAAATCTACGGTATTACTGGTAAAAATGGTACTGGTAAAACAGTTCTTTTGAAATGCATTTGTGGGCTTTCAAAGATTTCAGATGGCAATATAATTTATAAAAATAAAGTATTGAATAAAGATGTTTCTATATTACCTTCAATAGGCGTGATAATTGAAACGCCTCTATTTTGGAAAGATAAAACTGGATTAGAAACACTAGAATTTCTGGCATCTATACAAAAAAAGATTAATCAAGAAGAAATACTTGTATACTTAGATAAAGTTGGATTAAAAGATGTAAAAGATAAAAAAGTAAAAAATTATTCATTAGGAATGAGGCAACGTTTAGCTATAGCACAAGCTCTAATGGAAAATCCAGAGATCATCTTACTTGATGAACCAACTAATAGTTTAGACTCCGAAGGAGTTAGTATGTTTAAAGATTTAATGATTGAAGAAAAAAGTAAAAATAAAATTATTTTAATAGTTAGCCATACTATAGATGAAATTTCAGACATTTGCGATGAACATTTAAATTTAGTTGATGGAACTCTAAAAAAAATAGCTAGGAGGAATTAAAAATGGTAAAAAAAGTGTTAATGATCACATGTATTATTATTATTATTATGTCTGTTTTAATTGCCTTTAATACTAGTGCTAGTTTTATTCAATTGCCACCTCTTGATGAGTTAAAAAAAATTAATCCTCCAATTTCATATATATCTACAGAAAAAGATTATAGAAGCCTTGAATATTATTATAAATATGATATACAAAACTTAAATGATTTAATAAACTATTCTAATGTGGTACTAGAAGTTAAACCTCTAGATGATGGTGTACCTGTAGCATTATCAATATTAAGAAAAAGTAAAGTTTTGAAAGTTTTAAAAGGAAATTATGCAAAAGAACTAGTGTATATTTATGAACCAAGTTATTTTATACATACTAGAAGTTATATGTGTATACAGGGATATATATCTATGAAAAAAGATAAAACTTATATATTGTTTTTACAAAAAATAAAAATTCCTGAAAATTTAAAAAGGAGTAGTTTGAAAGATGGGTATTTTTTAACTAATGCTTCTTTTGGTAAATTCAAACTAGGAGAAAAGGCTGTTTTAAGCAACTTTAATGATAATAAAAAAATTTTCTTTAATGATGTTTACGAATTGCCTGTATTATTTAAATTTCAAAAGGATGTTGATTTATATAATAAACTATTAAATGAATTAGAAACTCAATATGATATATAATGGTACGGAAACCATTGGTGTAAAGTTTGGCTATTTGATAAGTAATTTTATGGACAACAATATCAAATAGCCTAAATTCATTCTCTTATATTTCCGTTCTTCCTTCTAATGCTTTTGAAAGAGTAACCTCATCAGCATATTCCAAATCTCCCCCTACTGGAACACCATGAGCTATTCTAGTTACCTTAACTCCGAGAGGTTTTAATATTTTTGATATATACATAGCCGTTGCTTCACCTTCAATATTGGGGTTTGTTGCAACAATGACTTCTTTTACCTCACCATTAATTCTTCTCACTAATTCTTTTAATTTAATATCTTCTGGTCCTCTGCCTGCCATAGGAGAAATAGTACCATGAAGCACATGATAAACACCATTATATTCTCTTATTTTTTCCATAATCCTAATATCTTTTGGATGCTCAACAACACAAATAATGCTCTTATCCCTATTAGGATTAGAACATATAGGACAAGGATCTGTATCTGTAAAATTTCCACATATTGAACAATATTTTATAGTTCCTCTTGCTTCAATTAAAGCATTTGCAAATCCTTCAACCTCATCACTTGGGAGGTTCAAAACGTAGAGTGTAAGTCTTTGAGCAGTTTTGTATCCGATACCTGGTAATTTAGCAAATTCTTCTATTAATTTTTCAATCGCTACTGGATAAAAGTCCATTTTCTCACCTCGTATACATAAGAATTACTCCCACTACAAGAGTGGGAGTTCAATGTACTTATATTAAAATAATCCTGGTAAATTCATTCCACCTGTTAATTTACTCATTTCATTAGCTGTTTCTTCTTCTGCCCTATTTAGTGCTTCATTACATGCAGAAAGAATTAAATCTTGAAGCATTTCAACATCATCTGGATCTACAACCTCAGGTTTTATTTTTATATCAATAATCTTCCTTTTACCACTTGCAACTGCAATTACGGTACCGCCTCCAACAGATGCCTCAAAAGTTTTGTTTTCTAATTCTTCTTGCATCTTCTCCATCTGTTTCTGCATTTTTTGTGCCTGCTTTAACAAGCTATTCATATTTCCTCCACCCATTCCTGGGAATCCACCTCTTGCCATATCAATACCTGATTAAGAAACTGGACTAAACTTAATCAGTACACTCCTTTCTTTTTTTTATTTTTTTATTGTTCCAGTTAAACAACAGTATAAATCAAATCAGTAATCATATTATCTCTTTTGATGTTTCAATCAACTATATCATATCAAAATTATATATTTTTTTCAAAATACTATTACACAAATTTACCTGTTCAATCAATTATTTCAACATTTTCTTCACCGAAAGTTTCTTTTAATAATTCTTCAGGTGATTTAACTATTTCTTGTTTTTTTTCTACAATGTATTTTATTCTTACTTTTTCATTTAATACTTCAGAAAACACCTCTTCTACTTGTTTTCTAAAAGGATCCTTTTCTAGCCTTTCTTTATTAAATGCAAATTGTTCCTCATACATGATTTCTATAATGCCATTTTTACATGAAACAATTTTCCCGGTCATCAATGAGGCATATAGAATCATAAACCTTCTAGCTTTAAATAAATCTAATATATCTTTCCATGATTTTTTTACAATATCCACTGTTAAATTTGAATTTGGATTTTCTTCGATTGGTTCTTTTAATTTTTTATTTTCTTCATATTTGCTTTTTGTTACTTTGTTGCTTTTAGTACTAGTATATGTATTATTAACACCAGTATTTACACCTGAAGAAACTAATGTTTTATTTTTTAATAATTGTTCTATTCTATTTATTCTAGCAAGCAATACTTCTTTAGATGTATCATATTCTATTTTAATCATTTTAATAACAGCAAGTTCAAGATATATTCTACTCTGTTTACTCCATTTTGATTGTTCTTCTGCCTCTTGCAGTATCCTAATATTCCTCATTATCTCTTCTGTTCTTATTTTACTCGCTTGTTCTTTAAGTATTTCTATATTCTCAGAAGACATATCTAATATTTCTTCCGGTTTATTGCTTATTTTAACCATCATTAAATTTCTCATATGATTTATTATATCTTTTATAAATAAATTAATATCTTTTCCACTGTAGACAATATCATCAATAGTCTTTATAGATTGTTCAATATTTCTATCTATTATAGCTTCAGTAAGCTTTATAAGATTTTCATTAGTTACAAGCCCAAGAATATTTATAACATTATCATATTCAACCTTACCATCGCTCATTGAAATAACCTGATCGAGAACACTTAAAGCATCTCTCATAGCACCATCACATATTCTTGATATCAGTTTTAAACTTTTATCATCGGCATATATTCCAATTTCATCAACAATTTTTCTAAGTCTTTCAAATATGAATTCTCCTTTAATCCTTTTAAAATCATATCTTTGACATCTCGATAGAATAGTAATAGGTAGCTTTTGAGGGTCGGTCGTAGCCAAAATAAATATAACATTAGTAGGTGGCTCTTCTAGCGTCTTAAGAAAAGCATTTACCGCTCCTATAGACAACATGTGAACTTCATCTATAATATAAACTTTATATTTAGCTTCTTGCGGTGGATATTGAACATCTTCAATTATATCTCTTATATTATCAACTCCATTGTGTGAAGCTGCATCTATTTCAATTACATCTATCGCTAACCCAGAATTTATTTTTTTGCACATTTCACATTCATTGCATGGTTCACCATCTATAGGATTTTGACAGTTCACCGCTTTTGCAAGAATTTTAGCAGTAGAAGTCTTACCCGTACCTCTTGTTCCACATAAAAGATATGCATGTGCGATTCTATTATTTTTAATCTGATTCTTTAAAGTTACTGTTACATGTTTCTGACCAACAACTTCATTAAATACCCTTGGTCTCCATTCTCTATATAGAGCTGTATATGCCATAAAAATCCCCTTTTCAAAACAAGTTTTAAAATACTGAACCAACTTTATTATACACTAAAATAAAAAATTTTCATAAATTTTTGTGTTCCTAAATTTAAAAAAGCTCGGCTAATCAACTTAGCCGAGCTAATCTCAAAAAATATTGAAACCGTACACCCTCCCTTGACAATGATCCATATGCGTTACCCACACAGTTAACTCAAACCAGGTTAATCCACGGCACACAGAGGTGTTTGCTTATCGCTGCTTCCTTCCGGACCTGACGAGGTTCACAAATCTCTGTTGCGTGGGACCCAGTTCTCAACGCCACTTATGTAGGTCAGACCATACAAATCAGAGCCTCAAGAGGGACTTCATTCCTGCTATAGCGGATTGCAGGTTACAGGGCACCGCTAACTCCCCAACTAGTACGGAACTGGCGGAGAGAGAGGGATTTGAACCCTCGGTAGAGTTTCCCCTACACACGCGTTCCAGGCGTGCTCCTTAAGCCGCTCAGACATCTCTCCAAAAATAATCAATCCATGTTCTTTTAAAGACACAGATATTATTATACTATCAATGATACATAAATTCAAGAGCTTTTAGTGTAAATATTTTTTACAAAGTTTTCTTTTTTTACTTTATTATATTATTAACACTTGTTTTAAACCAATCATTAATTGTTTTTACTTTAGTATGAAAATCATTTTCCCAATTAGAATATACCTCTAAAATATCATTACCCTCTTTTTTTATAACATAATCCCAATTAGGACTGTTTTTACTTTCCCACTCACTCATTTGTTTAAACTTATTATCATATTTTTCGTGTATTTTATTTTTTTCGTTCTCAATGCTCTTATCCCTCATACTCTGTAATTCCTTAATTTTGTCATCATACTGAGCTTTTAATTTCTCTATTTGACCTTTTTTACTTTGAATACTCTTTTCTATATTAGCTTTGCTCTCTTCATATTTTGATTTTGCTTCCTTCTCCTGATCTGATTTATGCTGCTTTACTTTAAGCATATCATCTATCTTTTTCTGATTAGCAGAAAAAATTTGTTCATTCTTATTTTGCTGTGCATTAAAT
This sequence comes from Clostridium tepidiprofundi DSM 19306, assembly GCF_001594005.1. GTDB lineage: Bacteria > Bacillota > Clostridia > Clostridiales > Clostridiaceae > Clostridium_AC > Clostridium_AC tepidiprofundi. Next base: position 8,861 of record NZ_LTBA01000050.1, read on the forward strand.
TCTTGCTCAATTTTATCTTTAAGAGCCTTATTTTCTGCCTCCATTTTATCATTTTCTGCCTTTTCAACCTCACTTGCTATGGCCTCAACATCACATTCATACTGGTATTTTAAATCATCTATTTCATTTTTATATTCCTCTTCTTCTAGATTCTCTCGTTTGAGCCTTTTTACTTCGTTTGCTATATCCATAATATCATCTATACTTATACCATACTTCTTTTTTATGTTATCCAAGCTCATATCATAGTTCTTCTTTATTTTTTCTAATTCTGCATCATAATTTAATTTTATTTTAGCCAATTCAGCATTATAATCATCATTTATTTTATCCATCAAATTTTGGCTATCTAAATCAACCTTATTCTTTTCATTCTCATACTCATTGTTTATCTTATTTATATCAACTTTATAGCTATTTTCCGCATTTGCCAACTCTATTTTTTTCAATTCTCCCAACTTACTTTGAATAGCATCAATTCCTATATCATACTTGCATTGCTTATCAAAATCTTCTCTGTCCTTATTTACTTTCTTTAATGCGCTGTCTTCCAATTCTTTCCTTTTGGTATTTATACTCTCTAATAAAGCCTTTTTTTCTTCTTCTATATTCTTTGAATCATTCGAATTATCACTACTAACATTATTTTTATCCTCTTTAGATTCCGTAACTTTTCCTGCTGTGGACTTTTCTGTTATAGCTTCATCATTTTTGTTGTTATCTTTATCCTTACTACTACATGCTGCAAAAGACAATAAAACAATAAGAACTAAAACAATGCTCAAATATTTTTTTGTTTTCCCCATAATATCTCTCCCTTGTATACGTATATATAATTTTAGATTATAATCAAATTCATTTTAACAATAACGTACAAAAACATCCACATTCATTTATCGTATAGTTTTAATAATTCTTCATATGTGAATTACTCCATAAGGCATTTAAAAGAAAATAAGAATTTAAAGATGCAACGTATATTTTGTACCATACTGTCTAGTTATTTCTTTAAAAATGCCTAATTCTTCAAAAAGAGACCATCCTTTATAAGATAGTCTCTTTTTAAGTTTATAAATTATAAATTTTTGAATACTTATTATTTAAATATTCTATAAAATACTTAGCTGTAAGCTCTTCTCCTGTAACTTTCTTTATTAATTCTGAAGGAGTATATACTGCACCGTATTTGTGAATATTTTCCTTCAACCACTCATGAATCACTTCAAAATTTCCTTTTTCAATCTGCTTAAAAATATCTGGAATATCTTGTTTCATTTTGTTAAAGAACTGTGCTCCGTATATATTTCCTAGAGCATAGCTTGGAAAATATCCTATCATTCCTCCTGCCCAGTGATTATCTTGAAGCACTCCTTCTTTATCATTTGAAGGCTCAATACCTAAGTATTCTTTATACTTAGCATTCCAAACTTCTGGTAAATTTTCGACTTCAATATCTCCATTTATTAAACCTTTTTCTATTTCGTATCTTATTATTACATGTAAACTATATGTCAACTCATCAGCATCCACTCTTATAAGAGATGGTTCAACAACATTCATTCCTCTATAAAAGTCTTCAAGACTTACATCTTTGAATTCTTGGAATATTTTTTTAACTTCAGTATAAAAATATGTCCAAAATTCTTTACTTCTTCCTAGTATATTCTCATAAAATCTTGACTGGGATTCATGAACTCCCATTGATGCTCCATCTCCAAGTCCTGTACCATAAAGTTCTTCTGAAATATCTTGATCATATATAGCATGACCCCCTTCATGGATAGAACTGAACAAGGCTGGTCTTAAATCTTTATCACAATAATTAGTAGTTATTCTTACATCTTTTCTATTAAATCCTATAGTAAATGGATGAATAGATTCATCAAGTCTTCCAGCTTCAAAATCATATCCCATTTTTTCTAGAATTAATTTACTCAATTGCTCTTGCTTTTCTTTTGAAAAATTATTCTTAAAAATACTTTCATCAATCTTAACATTGCTATTTTTAATCTTATCCAAAAGTTTTACCAAAGCTTCTCTTAATTCACTAAATATATTATCTAACTTGTCAACAGTTATTCCCTCTTCAAACTTATCTAGTAAAGTATTGTATTTATTACCTTTATATCCCCAATATTCTACAAATTCTTTGTTGAATGCTACTATTTTTTCTAAATAAGGTTGAAATAAACTGAAATCCGATTTAGCATAAGCATCCTCCCAAGCAGCTTCAGCTTGAGTTGTCAAAATAGTGTACTCTTTAAATTTTTCCTCAGGTATTTTTTTTGAAAGTTCATAATTCTTTTTTAAACTCTTAATCATAGATTTATGAACCTCATCCAAATCATCTATTTTTGAAAAATACTCCAAATATTCCTTCATAGTATCTGAAGTTTCTAGCTTATATATTTCAGCTGTAAGATGTCCTAATACTTTTCCTCTATATTCCACACCTTTTTTAGGCATATTAACACTCATATCCCAGTAAAGCAGTGAAGCTGCACTATTTAAATACTCTATTTTGTTAATATATTCTTTAAACTCTTTCATTTTATTTTGTGCTTCATTATTCATAATAATTATCCGTTGCCAAAACCTTATAAAACTCTATAAAGCTTGTTTAATTCCCTGTTCAACCTATCCCATTTTACCGAAGCTACTTTGGTTTGATATAACAGTCCGAGGGCTTAAATTCGGATACAACGAATCCTACATATACAAGTTTACTTTTAAGTGTAACTACTTGTATTCACTAACATTTGCTTGGTTTTCGCTAACTACCACCCTCATGGTTCTACCCAATGGTTATATCACTTTCGCAATATACGAGATTCACAATAGCTAACTCTATTATATCACAAATTCAGCACTTGTATCCTTAACAATTTTTAGATAGTTTTATAGACTTTTATAATAATTCTGCAACAGTTTACCCCCCTTTTTAGCTTAAAACTTTGTATCATCAACAGAATTTAACCAATTCTCTATATTTCCTATAACTGAACTTAAACAGCCATCTTCAAACGGTGAAATTAAATTTGCAACCTTTAATAATTCAAGAAATGATTTACTTCCGCCAGCACTACATAAATTCAAATAATCTTTCCAAGCATTTTCTCTATCTTTCTGAGACTTATTCCAAAATTGGAATGCACATACTTGAGCTAATGTGTAATCAATATAATAGAAAGGTACATTGAAAATATGTGATTGCTGGAACCAAAATCCACCTCTTTCTAAGAAATCATTTTCTTCATAATCTCTGTGTGGTAGATATTTTCTCTCAATTTCTCTCCATGCTCTCTTTCTTTCATCAGGAGATACATCTGGATTTTCATATACAAAATGTTGAAACTCATCAACTGCCACTCCATAAGGAATAAATAATAATGATTCACTTAAATGATTGAATTTAAATTTATCTGTATCTTCCTCAAAGAATAAATTCATCCAAGGCCAAGTCAAAAATTCCATACTCATAGAATGTATTTCGCATGCTTCTAAAGTTGGCCAACAATATTCTGGTAATTCATAATTTCTGCTTGTATACACCTGAAAAGCATGTCCACCCTCATGAGTTAACACCTCAACATCCCCAGCAGTACCGTTGAAATTAGAAAATATAAATGGTGCTTTGTATTTAGGCATAAAAGTACAGTATCCTCCACCTGCTTTACCTTTTTTACTTACCAAATCCATCAATTCATTTTCAGTCATAAAATTAAAGAATTCCTTTGTTTCAGGAGATAGTTCATTATACATTTCAATTGCATTGTTAAGTATCCAATCAGGATCACCATGAGGCTTTGCATTTCCAGTTTTAAAACTGAATCTTTCATCATAGTATTTTAATTTATCTAGTCCAAGACGTTTTGCCTGTCTTTCTCTCAATTTAATTGCCACTGGAACTATATACTTTTCTATTTGTTTTCTGTAATTTGCAACCATTTCAGCATTATAATCTGATCTATTCAAACGTGCATATCCTAATTCAATAAAGTTTTTATATCCAAGCTTTTTTGCAATTTTTGTTCTTACTTTAACCAATTTATCATAAATTTCATCTATATCTTTTTCATGTTCCTTTAAGAAATCTGTTTTAGCTTCCCACGCTCTTTTTCTCATATTTCTATCAGTAGATTGTTGAAAAGGAGTCAACTGAGATAAATTTCTCTCTTCACCTTCAAACATTATTTTTGCAGAAGCTATCAACTTTGTATATTCAGATGAAAGCTTATTTTCTTTCTGTAAATCCTCAATTATTTCAGGTGAAAAAGTTTTTATAGTCATCTCTGCAATATTAAATATCTGTTTTCCCCATTTTTCTTCAAGTTCATTTCTAAACTTTGAATTAACCAAAATATTATAATACTTAGAAATCGATCCTTCATATATTGGTACATTTTCATCAAAATAATTCTGTTCTTCTTCATAAAATTTATCTGTCGTATCAACTGTATGTCTTATACTAGCTATTGTACCCATTGTTTCAATTTCATTTCTCAATTCATTAATTTCTTTCATCAATGAATCTTGTTTTTCAAAACTTTCAGCCTTCTCAAATTTTTCAAACAATTCACTAAATGTCTTTTCATACTCTTTAATATTTGGTCTTTCATATTTCATGTCTTTAAATTTCATACCCACTCTCCCCCTCTTTTATACAATTAATATTACATCACTACCTTATATTCTATCACAAAATTTTGAGTATAATATATAAAATTTTAATAATAATTAAAATTTTTGTTCATATGCCATAACTTGTACTTAGTCATTTTCACAAAATATACGTCGCATATTTGACTTGTTATTTTATTTCAAATACATTGGTCTTTTTAATGACAATCTAATATTAAGCTTTTTGCTTTAGCAAAACATGTTCACTGCACCTAAAAAAACTTCAGCAAAACTGCTGAAGTTTTCTACTGGCGGAGAAAGCGGGATTCGAACCCGCGGCACATCAATGACGTGCACTTGATTTCGAGTCAAGCTCCTTCGACCTCTCGGACATTTCTCCAAAATTATTATATATCCAACACAATAAGTATTATATCACGTAAATCATATTCATTTCAAGTATGCAAATTCCACTTCAGCTCTAAAGAGCAAAATCTAGTTTGATCTATCTATCAAGCAAAAATTAAATGCCAAATTTTACACTTAATTACATATGATTTTTCAAAAAAAGACTAAGCATATTTTTTTTAATAATTGTTAAAAATTTTTATAATAATCTTTACTTTTTATCACCTCCATAGTACAATTTATATATCATAAATAACGTATTTGTGTACGTTTATTTAAGTAGTTAATATCTTCAATAGTT
>NZ_LTBA01000051.1 GCF_001594005.1 Clostridium tepidiprofundi DSM 19306
TTTTATCAACTCTTGTAAGACATTTATCACAACATTTTTTTGTGCTTTCAAATAGCTCTACACCATCTATTGCAACAACCTTTAACCCATCTATAGTACCACCTCTAAAAACCTTATTTTTTATAGTAGTTTTAATTATATGACTATGAATTCCTTTTAATCCATCTAAATCAAAACCACTGAAACACCGCCTGACAGAGTCAATGCGTGGAGTTCTAGTTTTTTTAGGTAACACTTTTTTAAATTTACCTTTTTCAAGCCAATGGTCTAATCTATTGAAACTTCTTATTTGAAGCATAAATCCAAATAAAACAATAAAAGCAATTGTTGAAATTTTTACTTCTGATTTTACTCTTTTATCTTTTAAGGTATTGATTTTTTCACCTATATGGTATACCTTATTAGTATAGGTGAGTAATTGTTTCAAATAACTCTTGCTCATTTTATCAGCATCCTTTTTGTGTGAATTTCTAAACAAAACTATTATAAAAAGGATGCTTTTATTTTGCAACTTTTTTCTCTATAATTTCCAGTAAAAATCGGAAAATCTCATATTTCCACTGATTATTCTTAAATTCTTATAAATCAATGGGCTACCAACCTAAAAAATTTTTAAGTGCTAAACTTCTGTAAAAATTTTTAACAATTATTAAAAAAAATATGCTTAGTCTTTTTTTGAAAAATCATATGTAATTAAGTGTAAAATTTGGCATTTAATTTTTGCTTGATAGATAGATCAAACTAGATTTTGCTCTTTAGAGCTGATATTGTGTCTGAATACTTTCATAATTAGGTAAAATGTGCTACAATTATGTTAAACTATGTTTTAAGAGGGTGACTAAATGAACACTGTTAGGGTAATTATTAATGGGGTGGAATATAGTTTGAAAGGTGAAGAAAGAGAAGAGTATTTGCATAAGGTAGCATCATATGTCGATAAAAAACTTACAGAAATAAAAGAAAATAATAACAAATTAAGTACTAGTTCAGCTGCTGTACTTACTGCGGTTAACATTGCGGATGAGTTATTTAAAATAAAAAACGAACTGAGTGAATTGTTTAAGAAGGTTGAAGAAATTTATAATGATGATAAAAGAATAAAGGAAGAAAATATTTCTTTAAAAAAACAGCTTAGTCATTTAGAAAATTATAATGCTGAATTGACAGAAAAAATTAAAAAAAGTAATAATAATGAATATATACTAAGATTAGAAGGAGATATTAAGAAATTAAATGAGCAGATTACTATAATGGGTGAGGAATCTAAAAAGTATTTGCAAGAAATACAAATGTTGAAAGAAGAAAACAAAGCTATAAAGATGAAAAATCAGTCGTATAATAGCGAAATTATAAGCTTAAAGAAAGATATACTCGAAAAGGAAATAGAACTTACTAAAGAAAGAAAGATGAGAAATCCATTGAAGAAAGCGGATGACATATAAGAACACATTTTATTGTAGAATGTGTTCTTTGTTATATTTTTTTTGAAATTAGCATAGTAATTTTAAAAAGGCAATATAAAAATCTTTAGGGGGAACTTTTAATGAAAGTACTGCTGTGTGTTAGGCAGGATTACTATAGAAATTTTGCATCAGATTCAATGCAAGTTATGCAGGTTGCAAAATATCTTAAAAAATTAGGGGTAACATTTGAGATAAACAATGGTGAAACAGTCGATTATTCTTCATATGACATAATACATCTATTCAACTTAAATTCTACTGGAGAAATATATAAGTATTATAAGATAGCACATCATTACAGAAAAACAATAGTGGTTTCGCCAAATTATTGGGATTTGAGTAGATATTATGACTATGTTGGTGATATTGAAGGATTAAAATTATGGAGAAGATGTAAACCATATAGAGATGAAATATTGAAGAAATGTAACATGATATTTTGTAATAGTAATATTGAAAAAGAGCATTTAAAGAAAGAATTTGCTTATATTGCACCATGTAAAATTGTGCATTATGGTGTTAATGCAGAAAATGATGACATTCCTTTATACAATTTTAAGGAAAGGTATATGCTAGATAAATATATTTTATGTGTTGGTAGGATATGTGAAATTAAAAATCAGTACGTTTTGGCTAAAGTTTGCAGTGAAATGGGTATAGAACTTATATTGATAGGAAATGTAGAAGATAGAAAATATTTTAAAAAGTGTATGAGATTCAAGAATGTTAAATATTTTGGATTCATGGATAGCTATAACATATATAATGCATATAGATTTGCAAAAGTTCATGTGAATTGTAGTTTTGCTGAAATGCCAGGGTTATCTTCATTAGAGGCGGCTGCAAGTGGTTGCACAGTTGTTTCAACTGAAGAAGGATGTTCTTATGAATATTTTAAAGATATGGCAATATACAATGATCCATATGATGAAGAAGATATATTTAATGCTATTAACATGGGATTACAGATGAAAAAGAGTACAAGGCTCAAAAACTATATTGCTAACAATTTTTCTTGGGAAAAGTATTGTGGTAGAATATATGAATATTATGTGCAGTTATTATAAGAACACAGACACATACTGATATTACGTTATTACAGTATGTGTCTGTGTTTTTTGTAATATTTATTAATATATTCTTAGAATTATTGTATAATAAGGAGTGGAAAGTTAAAACAGGGTTTAAAATAAGGAGAACATGTATATGAGAAAGATTGAATTATTAGCTCCAGCAGGAGAAATGAATAGCCTTATTGCAGCAGTTCAAAATGGAGCGAATGCAGTTTACATAGGTGGAAGCAGATTTTCAGCAAGAGCGTATGCAGGTAATTTCAATGATGAAGAAATAGTTAAGGCAGTAGACTATTGCCATTTATATGGTGTTAATGTTTATGTGACTTTAAATACTTTATTAAAGCATACAGAAATTCATGATGCATTAAAATACTGTGAATTTTTGTACAACATTGGAGTTGATGCTTTAATTGTTCAGGACACAGGTCTTATATATTTAGTAAGAAAATATTTACCAGAATTTGAACTCCATGCATCTACTCAAATGACGGTGCATAATGCAGAAGGTGCATTGTTTCTAAAAGATTTAGGTTTAAAGAGGATAGTTTTGTCTAGAGAACTTACATTGAGAGAAATAGAGTATATTTCAAAAAAGTTTAAAATAGAGACAGAAATATTTATTCATGGAGCATTGTGTATTTCTTATTCTGGACAATGTTTAATGAGCAGTATAATAGGAGGAAGGAGTGGAAATAGAGGAAGGTGTGCACAACCATGTAGATTACCATATAAACTTGTAAATTTAAATAATGGTTTAGAAAAAAAAGGATATTTAATGAGTCCTAAGGATATTTGTACTATTAACGATGTTGCTAAAATAATAGAAAGCGGTGCTGCATCACTAAAGGTAGAAGGAAGGATGAAAAGACCAGAGTATGTTGCTGGTGTTATAAGTGCTTATAGAAAGGCAATTGATAGTTTTTATGATAATAGTCATTTTGATGTATATGAGCAACAAAATAGATTAATGAAGTTATTTAATAGGGAGGGATTTTCTAAAGCGTATTTATTTGGCAATACAGGAGCTAGTATGATGGCTTACAATTTTCCTAAAAATACTGGTATTGAAATAGGTAAAGTATTAAATAACAATTATGTTCAGTTGTTTGGAAATTTAGCAGTCAAAGATGGAATAAGAACTGAAAGTGGAGGATTTACAGTAAATAAAATAATCAGGAATGGAAAAGAAGTATATGAAGCATATGAAGGAGAAAATGTTATAATCAAACCATCTAATTATAGTAAAAATGAAATTATATTCAAAACATATGATTATAAATTGTTAAATGAATTATATCAAAGCTACAAAAATATGTTTGATAAAAAAGTAGCAGTGACAACTAATGTGTTATTTAAAGTTGACAAACCTATTTCTTTGGAAGCTGAGTATGATGGTGTTACATTTAAAGTGGAGGGAGATATCGTACAAAAAGCTATAAATAAACCGCTAAATAAAGAAAGGTTAATAAAAAATCTAAATAAGGCTGGAGATATATTTATAAAAATTGAAAGTGTAAATTTTGAAGTGTTTGAAGAAGGATTTTTACCTATTTCTGCAATCAATGATGTTAGGAGAAAGCTGTTAATTAAAATTGAAAACCATATTAAAAATAAATTCAAAAGAAACAAGAAAATTGATATAAAAAATATTGTAAAAACAGAGAATGAAAATATATGTGATAATTTTACACAAGAAAAAAATATGCCACAATTGTTAGTAGTAGTTAATACAGAAGAGCAGTTTAGAGCTGCACTTGATGAAGGAGTGCAGGATATTGCTGTTACTTTATTTAATAAAAATGGTAATATAAATTTTCATTCAGAAAAAGAATTTAATCTATATTTCAAAATACCTAATATAATTAAGGACTATGAATTTTCAGAGGTTTCTAAAATTATTGAGGAAAATATTAACTCTATTAATGGATTAATAACTGCTAACTTAGGTATAATAAATAAGTTTAGAGGTAGAACGAAAATAATAGGGGATTACAAGCTAAACATATTTAATGAATACAATTTTAAATTTTTTAATGATATTCTTGATGGGGCATATTTAAGTGTAGAGCTTAACAAAAGTGAAATAAAAGAAATAATGAAGTCGTGTAATAACTTTTCATGTGGTATTATTGTATATGGAAAATATGAAATTATGGTTTCAGAGTATTGTGTTATTGGTTCTGTTTTTGGTGGAAAAACTGAAGAAAAAAATTGCAGTGGAGAATGTACAAGAGGGAAATTTGTTTTAAAAGATAGGATGGGAAAAGAATTTAAATTAAAAACAGATAAATTCTGTAGATGCTATATATATAATAGTGTTCCTACCAATTTGATTGATAACATTGATGAATTAAACAGAGAAAATTTAAAATCATATAGAATAGATTTAATTGATGAGAATTATGAAGAAACAATATGTGTTATCAAAAGTTTTAAATATAAGAAATGGTTAGGGGAGAAAAAAGAGTTTACAAGGGGACACTTCAAAAGGGGAGTAGAATAGAGAAAATTGTTAAAAGGTGGTTTTGTTATGAATAAGAAGAGCTTAAGAATATTGGAATTTGACAAAGTGAAGGAAAGAATAAAGAAATATGCTCAAACATCAGCAGCTAAAGATATTATTGATGGTTTAGAGCCTTATGATAGTGTTTTTGAAGTAAGACAGCATTTAAAAGAAACAGATGAAGCATTTAATTTGTTAACTAAAAAAGGTAATCCTCCATTTGAAGGTTTATTTGATGTTAGAGAAGCTATAAATAATGTTGGTAAAGGGGCTACTCTATTTCCTGGGCAATTGCTAAAGATTGCACAATTATTGCGTTCTGCAAGAAGATTTAAGAGCTTTATAGCTCATAAAGAAGATGAAGAGGGATATCCAGTTTTAGAAGATATTTGTGCTGGTATAGTACCACTAAAAAGAATTGAAGAAAAAATATTTAATGCAATAATAGGCGAAAATGAAATAGCTGATAGGGCGAGTTCAAAGTTATTTAATATTAGAAAGACGTTAAGGGAAAAAAATAGTTCTGTAAAAGACAGAGTTAATGCTATGGTTAGATCCAACTCTAAATATTTACAAGAAAACTTATATACTATACGAGGTGATAGGTATGTTTTACCAGTAAAGGCAGAACATAAATCAAGTGTTCCTGGATTAGTTCATGATCAAAGTTCATCTGGTGCCACCCTTTTTATAGAACCTATGAGCTTGGTCAATCTTAATAATGAAATTAAAGAATTGAAACTTAAGGAAAAGGCCGAAATTGAAAGGATTTTAGCCGAGTTATCTTCTGATATATATGATAATATAAATGCAGTTAGAAACAATGCAAATATAATATGGGAGCTTGATTTTATTTTTGCAAAAGCACATTATGCATCAGATTTGGATTGTATTCTTCCCATTATAAATGAAGATGGAATAATAGACATTATAGATGCAAGACATCCACTTATAGATGCTAAAGAAGTTGTACCAAATAGCATATATTTAGGTAGAGAATTTACATCATTGGTAGTTACAGGACCAAACACAGGAGGAAAAACAGTTACACTAAAAACAATAGGAATTATTGAAATAATGGCAATGAGTGGATTATTAATACCAGCAAAGCAAAATTCTATTGTGAGCTATTTTGATGAAATATTCGCTGATATTGGTGATGAACAGAGTATAGAACAAAGTTTATCCACTTTTTCGTCACATATGACAAATATCGTTAACATAATAGATAAAGCTGATGATAAATCGCTCGTGTTATTTGATGAATTGGGTGCAGGTACTGATCCAACTGAAGGTGCGGCTCTTGCTGTTTCTATATTAGAAAATTTAAGAAAAAGAAATTGTAAAATTGCAGCTACTACTCATTATAGTGAACTGAAAGGATATGCTTTAAAAACTATTGGTGTTGAAAATGCATCTGTAGAGTTTGATGTTGAAACATTGAGACCTACATATAAATTGCTTATAGGTGTACCGGGGAAATCGAATGCTTTTGAAATTTCGAGAAGACTTGGATTACCAGAGTATATCATTAGCTATGCAAAACAGAATATATCGAAAGATACAATGGAATTTGAAAATTTAATTCAGAGCCTTCAGGATAAAAATATAAAAGCTGAAAAGGATGCAAGAGAAGCAGAAATTTTAAAGATGGATGCTGAAAAATTGAAAAATAGGTATGCTCAAAAACTTGAAAAGCTTGAAAACATAAGAGAAAAAGCAATTATTGAAGCACAGAAAGAAGCAAAAAGAGTGATTAGAGAAGCAAAACATGAGGCAGATGATATACTTAAAAATATTAGAAAACTAGAATCAATGGGATATTCTTCTGATGTTAGACAAAAGCTAGAAAAAGAAAGAAAAAAATTGAAGGATAAATTAGATATAGCAGAAGAAAATTTAGCTAATAAGTCAAAGAACAAGGGACAAAAATTGAAGAGCGTAGAGGAGGGGCAGGAGGTTTTATTGTCTACTATAGACCAAAAGGTTATTGTTTTGTCTAAGCCAGATAAAAAAGGAGAAGTACTTGTCCAAGCAGGCATAATGAAGATAAATGTTAAATTAGATGATTTAAGAGCAATAAAAGAAAGCAGTAGTGCTACTTCAAAAGTGAATTATTCTAAAAGAGAAGCTAAATTGAATATGAATATGGTTTCATCTTCGGTTGATTTGAGAGGAATGGATTCTGAAGAAGCAATTTATACAGCAGATAAATATCTAGATGATGCGTACTTAGGTGGCTTAGGAGAGGTAACAATAATTCACGGTAAAGGAACAGGCGTTTTGAGAAAAGCTATCACGAATATGCTTAAAAAGCATCCTCATGTTAAATCCTACAGAATTGGTAGTTATGGAGAAGGAGGAACTGGAGTTACTGTTGTTGAACTTAAATAGAAGTTATCATTGTTGAAATTTACAAAAGAATAGGAGAGTGATTTTGTGATTTTGATTAGTGCATGTTTGTGTGGAATTAATTGTAAGTATGATGGTGGAAATAATATAAATGAGAAAGCACTAAAACTTTTAAGAGAAGGAAAAGCTATTTTAGTTTGTCCTGAGCAGCTTGGAGGGCAGTCAACACCTAGAGCACCTCATGAAATACAAAATTCTACTGGAGCAGATGTTTTAGATGGTAAGGGTGTGATTTTAGGTCCTGAGGGTGATGATGCAACACAGGAATTTTTAAAAGGTGCATATGAAACATTGAAAATAGCTAAAGAAGTTGGAGCGAATGTTGCGATTTTAAAGGCAAGAAGTCCATCTTGTGGATTTGGTAGAATTTATGATGGTTCTTTTACAGGTAATAAGAAGGATGGTAATGGTGTTACAGCGGAGCTATTGTCGAGACATGGAATCAAGATTTTTACCGAAGAAAATATTGATGAATTTTTAGAAGAGTATGAGGCGTATTCAGGAAAATAACTAACATATTTGAATTGTTATTTTCTTTTAAACGCTTGAGTAGATATTGTTCGGAGGGATTAAAAATGAATTATGATGAAGTTTTGAAAAATGCTAAAGAAAACTTAAATGGAAGTTGTAGGGTATGCAGAGTTTGTAATGGAGTTGCATGTGCTGGAGAAGTACCAGGAATGGGTGGAAAAGGTACTGGAGCAGCATTTATGGAAAATATTAAAGCGCTTAACGAATACAAACTTAACTTGAGAACAATACATGATGTTAAGGAACCTGATTTAGAAATTGAAATGTTTGGGCATAAAATGAGTTTACCAATATTTGCAGCACCTGTATCAGGAACTACTCTGAATATGGGAGGAAAATTTACAGAAGAAGAATACATATCATGGGTAATTGAAGGATGTCTAAATGCAGGTATATATCCTATGGTAGGAGATACTGCAGTAGATTCATTTTTAATTACCAATCTAGAACAATTGAAAAAGAATGATGGTAAGGGTATACCATTTATTAAACCGTGGGAAAACACAAATGTTATAAAGAAAATTAAAATGGTTGAAGAATCAGGTGCATTTGCAGTAGGTATGGATATTGATGCTTGTGGATTAATCACACTCGCACTTCATGGAAAACCTGTTATGCCTAAAACTATTGATGATATAAAAGAAATTGTTAATAGTACAAAACTACCATTTATTTTAAAAGGAATTATGACTGTTGATGAAGCTGAACTTGCTATTAAAGCAGGAGTTTCTGCAATAGTTGTTTCAAATCATGGTGGAAGAGTGTTGGATCATACACCAGGTGTTGCAGAAGTTCTTCCTAAAATAGCAAAAGCAGTCAAGGGTAAAATTACGATCTTAGCAGATGGTGGTGTAAGAAGTGGTGTGGATATTCTAAAAATGTTAGCACTTGGAGCTGATGCAGTGCTAATAGGTAGGCCTTTTGTTACTGCTTCGTTTGGGGGACAGACAGAAGGAGTAAAAATTTATATTGAAAAATTAAAATCTGAATTAAAGTCTGCTATGATACTTACTGGGTGTGAATCTGTTAAAAATATTGATGAGAGTATATTATACAGATAGTACAAAGAGTGAAATATAAAATAGAATAATTATTTTTATAGAGATTGGTAGTTATTTTGCCAATCTCTATTGTTGTACTTTAGCAGATTACATTGACAAAAGATGAACATGTATTATACTAAAAATGAGAGATAATTTGCAAAAAATATTTTTAGTGTGGGGGTAATACCATGTTTAACAATTTTCAGGAAATTAAAAAATTTATTAAAGAAAATGATGTCAAGATGGTAGACTTTAAAGTTGTAACACTTCAAGGTAAATGGAGACATCTTACTATACCAGCAGAAAGGCTTAATGAAAAGACATTCACAGATGGGATAGGATTTGATGGTTCTAGTTATGGATATTTGTCAGTTGAAAGTTCAGACATGCGTTTTGTTCCAGACATGGCAACAGCGTTTATTGATCCATATTGCAGTGTAAAGACTTTAAGTATGATTGCAAATATTTATACAGTTGGAAAAAATGAAGGAAGATTTTCAGGTGATCCTAGATATATTGCAGAAAAAGCAGAAAAATATATGAAAAATTTAGGAATAGCTGATGAATATGTAATTGGACCAGAATTTGAATTTTATATTTTTGATACAGTTAATTTTGGCGTTGAAAATCATCATCAAGAGGTACATATTGATTCAAAACAGGCACCATGGAATACAAATTCTAAAGAAGATAATAAAGGATATAAAGCTCCATTCCAGGATGCATATCATTTGGCACTTCCATACGATTCAAGTAATGATTTAAGAAGTGAAATAGCTTTAAAAATGCAGGAAATGGGTATTGATGTTAAATATCATCATCATGAGGTTGGTTCTGCTGGACAGTTAGAAGTAGAAGTTGAATTAGCACCTATGTTTAAAATGGCAGATAATACAATGATGGCTAAATATGTAATTAAGAATGAAGCTATTGCTCATGGTAAGACAGCTACATTTATGCCAAAACCATTATATGGGGAAGCAGGAAGTGGAATGCATGTTCATATGTTGTTGAGAAAAAATGGAAAGAATATGTTTTATGATGCAAATGGATATTCAGAATTAAGCCAGGACGCATTGTACTTTATAGGTGGAATACTAAAACATTCTAAGGCATTGTTAGCGTTTACAGATCCTTCTACAAATTCTTATAAGAGATTGGTTCCAGGTTTTGAAGCACCTGTATCAATTTGTTTTGCTACAGGAAATAGAACTGCAGTAATTAGAGTTCCAGGTTATGTTAAAGATCCTGAAAAGAGAAGATTTGAATTTAGGCCTTCAGATGCAACTGCTAATCCATATTTGGCGTATTCAGCAATGCTTATGGCTGGAATTGATGGAATAAAAAATAAGATTGATCCAACTAAAGAAGGATTTGGACCTTATGATGTGAATATTTTTGAATTGCCGGAAGAAGAACAAGCTAAAATTGAGGCTCTTCCAAAATCACTTGATGAAGCTTTGGAAGAATTAAGAAAAGATCATGATTTCTTGTTCGAAGGCGGAGTTTTTGATGAATTTTTCATTAATAACTGGATAGATTATAAATACAACAAAGAAGTTAAGAAAGTTATTCCAGTTCCTTCACCAGTTGAGTTCCAATTATATTATGATCTGTAATACTGTTATGTACTAGGGTTTCTCTGACTAAGTCACAATATGTTTTGGCGACTAGCGACTTTGTTTTAGTCTCCAGTCTCCAATCTCTAATCTCTAGTACAGATTTGTAACTTGATAACCAGTATCTTATTAGGTACTAGGTGCTGGGAGGGAAAGGAAGGTACTAGGGTTTCTCTGACTAAGTTACAATATATTTTGGCGACTAGTGATTGGCGATTAGTGACTTTGTTTTAGTCTCCAATCTCTAGTCTGCAGTACAAATACTGTTTCCTATTCCTTATTCACTATTCTCTAATAAGGTTGTCGATTTATACTTAAAAATCTGAAAATAAATAATCTTTCGAAAGGGCGGATAATATGGTTAAAAAATTAGAGGAAATATTAGAGCTTGCTAAAAAGAGAGAAAAAAAAGTAATATCTGTAGCTGCAGCACATGATAAGCCAGTATTAGAAGCTGTATGTGAAGCGGTTAAATTTGGAATAGTAGATGCAATATTAGTTGGTGATAAAGAAAAAATTGTTTCTATTGCTAAAGATGAAGATTTGGACTTAGGTAATATGGAAATTATTGATGAAAAAGATGTAGTTAAAGCTGCTGCAAAAGCTGTTGAATTTGTATCACAAGGTAAAGCACATTATATAATGAAGGGACTATTAGGAACTTCAACACTTTTAAAAGCAGTGCTAAATAAAGATGCTGGATTGAGAGGGAAAGGTCTTTTATCTCATGTTATGGTTTATGATGTTCCAGCGTATCATAAATTGCTTTTCTTAACAGATGGTGGAATGGTTCCATACCCAGAACTTAAAGATAAAATAGAAATAGTCAATAATGCTGTAAAGGTTGCTCATGCATTAGATATTGAAAACCCTAAAGTAGCTCCTATATGTGCTGTTGAGGTTGTTAATCCTTCTATGCAAGCTACATTAGATGCTTCAGCACTTTCACAAATGAATAAAAGAGGGCAGATTAAGGGGTGCATTATTGATGGTCCATTAGGATTAGATAATGCTGTATCAATTGAAGCTGCTAAGCATAAAGGCATTGTTAGTGAAGTTGCGGGAGATAGTGATATTTTACTTGTTCCAAACATTGAAGCAGGTAACTTTTTAGGTAAATCTCTTACTTATTTTGGTAATGCAGTTAATGCAGGTGTTATTATGGGAGCTAAGTGTCCAGTTGTGTTAGTTTCTAGGGCAGATACTGCAAAATCTAAATTATATTCAATAGCATTGGGTGCAATTATTTCTTAAATATTTGTAAATATAATTTGAGGAGGATACAGCTGTTGTTTAAAAAATGCTCAAACTTAGACAAAATTAACTAGAATTATTTGATATGTATATAAACTTTTGATATTATTATATCAGAGGTGAGAGTTAATGAAAGATATGATAGATATATCAAAAGCAAGTCAAATGCTTGGTGTATATACTAAAACATTAAAAAGATAGGATAATGGAGGGAAATTTAAAGCATATAAGACTCTAGGTGGACATAGAAGATATAAATTATCGGATGAGGAATAAAATCAAAGAAAACTATCAATGAATTAGAGAAAGAAAGGCAGGAGCAAAGTATTAATGAAAACAACAATGAGAGCAATATTGATAAATCTAAATGACAAACAGAAATCAATAATTGATAATATGATGTTAGTATTTTGCACTGCAATAAGGTTTTCTTTCAAAAGACTTCTTGAAGGTGAAATAAAAAAAGGTGAATTAGAAAAAATAGTAGCGCATAAATATAATTTAAATATACGTCAAGCTAAAGATGCCGTTGAGAGTGCAAGACAGACAATAGTTTCTCAGAGAGAATTGCTCAAAGAAAATAGAGATAATTATAAAAAGAAAGTTAAGGCTACTGAAAAACAGTTAAAAAATGATAAATTATCTCAAAATAAAAGGAATGCTTTAAAAAGTAAGCTCGATAAAAGAAAAAGAAGATTAGCCTATTTTCAAAAACATATTGATAATAAAACTATTCCCCCTGTTACATTTGGTACTAAAAAAATGTTCATCAAAAGAT
>NZ_LTBA01000052.1 GCF_001594005.1 Clostridium tepidiprofundi DSM 19306
AGAAAAAAACGAATGTTACAAATAGATATTATTGAAGATATAAGAGATGAAAGATTTACTATAGAAGAAGACTGGATTAATCCAATATTTGCTAAGACATAATTTAAAAACAAAACTGGAAATTAATTATTAAAATTTCTTGGGGTAGGGGGAGGTGTAACTATTTTTAAGACCTATCGGTTTGCAGGCTTCCCAGTTATTCAAGTAAATGTTAAAAAAATAAATTTTAGTAAAAACAAATTTTTAACTGGAATTTTGATGCGAAATCTCTGAAATATTAATAAAGTAGTTGACATTTTATTATCAAATGCATATAATAGTCATAAATAAATAATTCCTAGTAAAATACTCGGAAATACATTGAAGAAGGAAAGTAATATAGATGGAATTTACAGAGAGAGAACCATTTGCTGAGAGGATTCTTATTGGAAATCTATATGAAGTGCCCTTTGGAGTTATGCACCGAATTAAGTAGGCTGCATCGGGTTTCTCCCGTTACAGAGATAGAGCATTATTTAGTGCTTGAACAAGGTGGATACTAGTATCAATTAGAGTGGAACCGCGGATATCACTTCGTCTCTATATGGGATGGAGTTTTTTTGTTTTGGCCAAAAATCACATGATATCTTAACAATATAAAAAAAGATTATAGAGGGAGATGATATAATGCTATTTAACAGCATACTAGATATGATTGGTAATACACCATTATTGAAATTAAACAATTTAGTAGAAAATAATATGGCTGATATTTATTTAAAGCTTGAGAAAACTAATCCGGCAGGAAGTGTTAAAGATAGAGCTGTTTTAGGAATGATTGAAAAAGCAGAAACTGAAGGATTATTAAAACCTGGCTATACAATTGTAGAACCAACTAGTGGTAATACTGGAATTGCACTTTCATTGATTGGCAAATTAAAAGGCTATAACGTTATTATCGTTATGCCTGAAACAATGAGCATAGAAAGAAGAAGCTTAATTAAAGCTTATGGTGCAAAACTAATACTAACTGATGGTACAAAAGGAATGAAAGGTTCTATAGATAAAGCTTTAGAACTTGTTAAAAACAATGATAAATTTTTTATACTAAATCAATTTACTAACACTGCAAATCCTAATAAACATTACGAAACTACAGCTGTTGAAATATTAAATGATTTAAATAATATTGACGCATTTGTAGCAGGTGTAGGGACTGGTGGAACAATTACAGGAGTTGGTAAAAAGCTTAAAGAAGTTAACCCTAAAATCAAAATTGTAGCTGTAGAACCTAAGTATTCTTCTGTATTATCAGGTAGCAGTGCTGGTGCACATAAAATTCAAGGTATAGGTGCTGGTTTTATCCCAGAAATTTACGATAGTTCTATAGTCGATGAAATTATAACTATAACAGATGAAGAAGCTTTTAGTACTACAAAAGAAATAGCAAAAATAGAAGGATTATTAGTTGGTTTATCATCCGGTGCAAATATAGCAGCATCTAAAATAATAGCATATAAATTAGGTAAAGGTAAGAAAGTGGTTACTTTATCTCCAGACGGTGGAAATAAATATTTGTCAATGGGAATATTTGAGTGATTCAGTCTTGTAATGGATAATATGTGGAGGTGATAATTTTGTTTGATTCTCTAAAATATGATATTAGAAACATCATGAATAATGATCCAGCAGCTAGAACCGTACTAGAAGTATTGCTTTTATACCCTTCAATCCATGCAATAATTTTATATAGAATAGCTCATTTTCTTTATAATCACAGAATGTTTTTCTTAGCTAGAGCTTTAAGTCAATTTTCAAGATTTTTAACTGGAATAGAAATACATCCAGGTGCAAAAATAGGTAAAGGGCTATTCATCGATCATGGTATGGGAGTCGTTATAGGCGAAACAACCGAAATTGGGAATAATGTAACAATATATCACTCTGTCACTTTAGGTGGAACAGGAAAAGATAAGGGAAAAAGGCATCCAACAGTAGAAAACAATGTTATAATAGGTGCTGGTGCAAAAATTCTCGGGCCTATTAATATAGGAGCTAATAGTAAAATTGGAGCTAATTCAGTTGTATTATCCGATATTCCTCCTTATTCCACCGCAGTTGGTATACCTGCAAAGATAGTAAAGAAAAATAACAGTAAAATTGTTGAAATCTATAATTATTTAGGGTACTCTAAAAAAATTTATAATGAAATGGTAATATAAAATAACTACATTAAACCATTCAAACTCGCCGCAACAGCTATCAATAGAGACATCAAAAGAAATATAATAAACGAAACAACAAGTGGCCAATTAAATACTTTTTCTTTTACTATAAGGTCATTGCTCACAACATACCTCGTGTATACTCCTTCATTCTTACTTGTTCTAGCAATGGCCTTTATTATTAAGTAGGAAACAATAATGGATATAAGCGCTAAAACAACCATAAGAACTACTTGTGTTATTGTTTCTGTTCTGTATAAGTTATCTTCCAATCTAGCATAAAAACTATTGGGAAATTTAGTTACAACTACAGATAAAGCATTATTCAAAAAATGCATTATAATAGACGCATATATAGAATTCGTATAATAAACAATCAAAGCTAAAATAATTCCAATAAAAAATGTATATGAAAATTGAAATAAATTCATATGAAAAATTCCAAACAAAAATCCGTTCATTATAACTGCTTTTTTAATGCTCATGCCCCTATATCCATCAAGTATGACCCCTCTTAAAAGCACTTCCTCACAAATTGCTGGAGTTAAAGCAGTACCAAAAAGTGCAAACCATATTGAATAACTTTCCAAATCTCCAAACAATAATTCACATTGATTTTTGAAAATAATATCAGCAACTGTGCCTACCAGTACTATAAATGGTTGTATTGCAAACGTAAGAAACACTACCAATATGATATTTTTTATTGAAATAGAATTCAATTTTAATGTTTCTTTGAAACTCCTTCTTTTGAAATAGACATATAATAAAGCTGGAATTAAAATACAAACATATTGAAATAATTCTTGAACCATTCCTTCTGGAAAAAACTCAAGAATCAAACTCCCTATAATTGTAATTATTATAACTAATAAAAAAAACAAGTTTGTTTCATACACTTTACCCCTCATGGATATCCCCCAATTTATTACTTATAGAAGCAAAATTTTATTTTATTTTCATCTATTACAAGACTAGCAGAAAATTGCGTACCTTTTTTTGAATTAAATCCATCTATAATGTCGGTACTTCCTTTGCTTATCAATTTTTTAATCTGCTGTGCCGGTATATCTATACCCGCTATATTTCCAATAAAAAAGTTACAACCATTCTTCCAATTAGTACATCCATACCCTTTACTGTTTTTTACTATATTTCCATTCTGACAAAAAGGACATACTCCTAAAATGTCCAAACTTCTACTAAAATCGATTTTTGTTTGATTATTCTTTATTATTTCAGAAAATATTTTTTCAATGTTTATTGCCCTGTTGTGTTTCAATACTTTTGTAATACTTTTTCTTATGTATCCTTCTAGTTTATTCATAAATTCATCTTTTTTTATATCATTATCAACCACCATTTTAAGTCCTTTTTCCCAACTTGCAGTAAATTTTGGATTTAAAAGACTTGGTATTGAATCTTTAATAACTCCATATATAGCTTCACCTTTAAGAGTTGGTGTCAATACTTGTGTTTTACTATTAGATTTAATATACTCTATTCTCTCAAGTTTTTTCAGTATTTCCGCTCTCGTTGCACTTGTTCCAATACCTGAACCTTTTATATGTTCCCTAAGCTCCTCATCTTCTATTAACTTACCTGCATTCTCCATAGCAAGAATAATTGTACCAGTAGTATATCTCTTTGGCGGTGACGTTTCACTATTTTTTATGAATATATCCTCGATTTCTACTTTTTCCCCTTTTTTTAGATTACTTAAAAACTTTAAATCTCCATCTCCTCTTTTCTTTTTATCAGTCTTTAAAACATCTAAGTAGCCACTTTCTACACAAACTTTATTATTTGAAAAAAAGCTCTCGCATCCAATTTTAGTAACAATACTAACTTTTTTAAAAACAGCTGGTGGATAAAATATTGATAAGAACCTTCTAACAACCAAGTTAAATATTTTTTTATCCAAATCACTCAAACTTTTATAATTATGTAGTCCCTCTCCTGTTGGAATAATGGCATAGTGATCAGTAATCTTACTATCATCAACATATTTTGTTTTACTAATTTTAGAATACCATTTATTATCTAGTATATTTTCTGCAATTAATTTTACCTCTGTATCACCAGTATATGCTGTTAATTTTTTGATATTCTTACTAATTTCCTTTGCAACTGCATTAGATAATACCCTGGCATCAGTTCTCGGATATGTTAGCATTTTCTTTTCATATAAATTCTGAATTCTACTTAAAGTTTGATCAGGATTTATTTTAAATATTTTTGAACATTCATTTTGAAGTTCAGCTAAATTAAAAAGCAGTGGAGCATTCTTTTTTTCAGTTTTCTTTGTAATACTTTCAACAAATACTTTATTTTCTTCTCCCGTTATATGTAATTTTTCTATTAACTTTTCTGCATTTTCTTTCTTCTTAAATCCGCTTGCATTGTATAATAAATTAGATTCGTGATACTCCGAACCTTCAACAGCTTTCCACTGTCCTTCATAAATATTTTTATCATCAATATTAAATTTCGCTATAATCTTATAAAAACTTGTCTTTTTAAAATTTCTAATCTCAATCTCTCTCTCAACTATCATTCCTAATACACATGACATTACTCTCCCAACTGCAATAACTATTTTCTCTTCTCCTATCATATTTGAAATAACTTTTCCATAAATTAAAGTCAACAATCTTGAAAAATTAATACCAACAAGATAGTCTTCTTTTGCCCTAAGATAAGCAGAATCCGCTAAATAATCATATTCTGAAAGAGGTTTTGCTTCTTTAATCCCTCTTTTAATCTCATCTTCTGTTTGAGAATCTATCCAAACCCTCTTCTTATTTTTGCCTTTAACTCCAATCATTTGATCAACAAGTCTGTATATGTACTCCCCCTCTCTTCCAGAGTCGGTACATACATAAATTGTGTCTATATCATCTCTTAACAAAAGCTGTTTTACAATTTCAAATTGTTTTGCAACGCTTTTAATAATTTCATATTTATACTCTTTTGGCAAAAAAGGAAGAGTACTCAAAGACCATTTCTTCAATTTTTCATCATATGCCTCTGGATAACTCATACTAACAAGATGCCCAACACACCACGTAAAAATAGCATTTTCTGATTCTATATATCCATTTCCTTTGTTTCCTTTTACTTTTAATACCTTTACATATTCCATTGCTACAGATGGTTTTTCTGTTATAAATAATGATTTTCCCATATAAATCCTCACGTTCTAATTTAGGCATTTTAAAAAAATAACTAGTCAATACATCTTTGACTTGTCATTTTCTTTCAAACATTTTCTTTCAAACACCTTAAAATGATTTTTAATATTATTATATATTAAAATGAATTTAAACACAAAATCTAAAAAAAGCAAAGAAAACTGCACAATACAGAATACTTTGCCTTTATAATCTATTTTATCGATTTTACAAGACTCCCACTTCTATAAGCGGGAGATTGAAGATTTTGCTTCAGGTGGAGTAGAGTCTCCACCTGAAGTCCCGATGTTTTGCTTTAGCAAAACGAGTTCACTATTTATCTCAACTTCATTTCCTGTCCAATAATTGCTTCCCAATTATTAAATATTGGTCTTATAACATGCGGTCCTATTTTAGAAATAAACACAAGCTGTGACACTTCTTTATCATCATCTATAAGTTTATAATCTATCTTTCTATTAACAACATCTACTTGATTCCATCCATCATCAAGTTTAAAAAAGCCTTTTATTCTATAACAATCTTTTGAGATAGCATCTATAAATCTTGTTAAATCTTCTTTCTTTACCTCACCAGTAAATGTCATATTCAATGTTTTTGGTTTAGTATCCTCTGTATTAGTTGTTTCTTCACTTTCAGCCCAATCATTCTTCATTAAATCTTCATTTAAGAAATCAAAACTGATATCTCCAAAGGAAGCCTTTCTTATTTCAGCTTTTGGATTAATTTCTCTTATTTTCTCTTCAATTTTACTTATAGTATCTTTATCAACTAAATCTATTTTATTTATTATAGCTAAATGACAATATTTTAGTTGTCTTTCTACAGTTTCCAAATCTTCTATTTGCTCTAAAAAGTGAAGTGAATCAATCAAACATATTGCCCCTTTGAATTCATATACATCACCTTTAGCAGCTCTAATTCCTCTTAAAATATCTCCAATATTTGAAGGATCTGCAAGTCCTGAACCCTCAACAAACAAATATTTCATTTCACGATCTGCTAATTCCATCATAGCTTTAACAAAAGATAATTTCAAACATGAACAGAATATAGAACCCCTATTTATTTCAACTAATTCCATACCGTCTTTTTCTATTATAGGACCATCAATTCCTATTTTACCAAATTCATTCATGATGACACCAACTTTTTCATTCGAAAGTTCACACAAAACTTTTCTCAAGAAAGTTGTTTTACCTGCTCCTAAAAATCCTGAAAGCAAATACAAATTGATTTTTTTATCCATAGCTATTCCCCCATAATTTAAAATTTATAACTAAGCTTCTTAATAAAAATATTTCACTTGATGTTTTTAATACAATCGTCCACTATAGTTTCTGCATTTTTTATCAAATTTTTTATTTCATCATTAGTAATGCTGTATATTATTTTAAGCCCTTGTTTCTCACTTTTTAAAACTCCTGCATCTTTTAATATTCTTAAATGCTGTGATAAATTCGACTGTGTAAATTCGATATTTTCATTGAGTTTACATACACATTTAGGCTCATCTAATAAAAACTTGACTATATCATATCTTATTGGATGACCCAATGCCTTAAAAATCCTAACAACCATATCTTTTTGATTCACAAAACCACCTCGTAATTATAGTTCTTCCTTAATATATTTTTTTACTTCATCTACTGAAAATACTTTTCCTGTTCCTTTTACCTCTTCGTTTATTACCAATGTTGGTGTTGTCATAACACCATAATTCATAATATCAACAATATCTTCAACTTTTATAATTTCAGCATCTATACCCAATTCATTTATAGCCTTTGTAACATTTTTATGAGTTTTATTACATTTTGGACATCCACTACCTAAAATTTTAATTATCACAATTTTTTCCTCCTCATTTCTTAAATTTAAATCACAAATTGAAGTTATTAAATTATTCCAGTAATAAATATATTGAATAAATATCCAACAATAACGATTCCAATTCCTGTAACTATAACAAAAGTAGCTATAAGCTTAGGTTTTATAACCTTTCTTAACAAAATCATTTCTGGAAGTGATAATGCTGTTACGGCCATCATGAAAGCTAATGCCGTTCCTATCCCCACTCCTTTATTTATAAGTGCCTCTGCAATAGGAATTGTCCCAAGTGCATTTGAATAAAGTGGAATACCACAAACAACTGCTACAAATACCGCAAATGGATTGTTAGGACCTGCATATTTACTTAATATTTCAGCTGGTGCATATCCATGAATAACAGCTCCCAGTGCAATACCTATAATTAAAAATATCCATACCCTTCCTACTATTTCTTTAACATTATCTATTGCAAATTTAAATCTTTCTTTTTGATTTAACTCTTTAATTACAGTATCCTTCATCTGCATCTTATATACATATTCTTCAACATGGTTCTCCATTTTAAATTTTCCAATTATTATACCACCCAAAGTACCAATAACAACTCCTGTAATCACATAAATCACTGCAACTTTTACACCAAATGATGCAAGCAATATAGCAAAAGCTGCTTCATTGACTATAGGTGAAGTAATTAAAAATGAAAAAGTTACTCCTAGTGGAATTCCAGCTTCAACAAAACCTATAAAAAGCGGAACTGATGAGCATGAACAAAATGGAGTTACTATACCCAATAATGCAGCCATAACATTTCCTATATTTCCATCAAACCGTTCAAGAATTTTTTTTGTTTTTTCAAGTGGAAAATAGCTTCTGATATAAGATATTGCAAATATCATAATTCCAAGTAAAATAATTATTTTTATTGTATCATAGAAAAAGAAATGAATACTAGAGCCTAATCTTGTTTCCATAGATACCCTAAATACATTTTCAACAAGAAGACTTATTAACTTATAAAGCCAATTAAACATAATTTTCGCCCTCCAAATATTATATAAGTATTTTCTAATATACTTATATAATATTTGATTGTGATGATTTTGTCAATATTAATTTTTTCTTTTATGAATAATTTCTAAATGTTTTTCATTTTTATCGTAAGGCATTTGAAAGAAAATAACAAGTCAAAGATGCGACGTATATTTTGTGAAATACAAAGAGTTGGGTTCCGCTGATAGTAGGTTCTATCAACGGGTTCCGACGATGAAGTAGTTCGCAAAATAGACTAGCATACTGACTAGTTATTTTTTTGAAAATGCCTAAACATTAATTGGCATTATTATCCCCAAATTTATTTGTCCATTTTTATAAATATCTTTTTTTAACAATACTTATTAATTTTTCCCTTTCATTTAATTTGGGATTTTTGAAAACTTCATCGAGTAGCTCTTCAAGTATAATTCCAATAGTTTTTCCTTTACTTACTCCTAAATTTATCAAGTCATTTCCATTTATGTTCAAATCTTTAATAAAAAGCGGATGTTTTTCATCAATTATTTTTTGACATCGTTTTTTGAGATTTAATACAATATCATAATTTCTATATTCTGGAGCAGAACCTCTTAAATCTGCTAACTGTAGATTGAACAAATCATTTAAATTTTCTATCCCAATTTTTCTCATATACTTTTTAATTGTATACTCATCCATATTTCTAAACATAATCAAATGTTTTTTTATTAATATATAAACTTTATCTATTGTTTTATTATCGAATTTTAATCTTTTAAGTATTTCTCTACTCATATTTGCACCTACAACATTGTGCATATAAAAGTGTCCTTGACCATCATCTCCATAAGTAAATACCTTTGGTTTTGCAATATCATGCAAAAGTGCTGCAAGCCTAGTTTCGAGTTTAGATGGAGTATTTTCAAGTACACATAGTGTATGTTCAAGTACATCTTTATCATGATGTTTATTATGTTGATTGAAATCTTTGCAATCATATAATTCTGGTATTATGTATTTCATAAGATTATATTTCATTAATAGTCTTATGCCTCGTGAAGGATAATTGCTAATAAGTATCTTTTTAAATTCATCCCTTATTCTCTCAGCACTTATATTTTTTAATAAATTATTATTTTTTATTAAGCTATCTGAAATATCTTTGTCAAGCTTAAAATCAAGTTGACATGCAAAACGAATAGCTCTCAACATTCTAAGAGCATCTTCATGAAATCTCTTATCTGCTTTTCCTACACATCTAATTGTTTTGCCTTTTAAATCTTTAATTCCTTCATGATTATCAATCAACCCTACTGAAGTATTATATGCTAACGCATTTACAGTAAAATCTCTTCTTTTGAGATCTTCCTCCAATGATAAAGTAAATTTAACGTTTTGTGGTCTTCTATTATCTAAATATTCACCATCGATTCTATATGTAGTTATTTCAAACATTTCTTCATCAATAATCACAGTTACGGTACCATGCTTTAATCCCGTTTCTATAACTCTATTATTACTTTTCTCAAAAAGTTGTGCAGTTATTTTAGGCAAAGCATTAGTAGTTATATCCCAATCATTTGGATTTTTATTAAGTAAACTATCTCTGACACACCCTCCAACAATAAATGCCTCAAAACCATTTTTATTTAAAACATTTAATATATAATCAACTTTATTAGGTAAGTTTATTATAACTTTATTATTTATCATACAATCACACCATTTCATATTATTCATAATCAAACTATTCGTACCATTTACATATTTGTAAATAAGTATACCCAAAATCAATAATTTTAACTAAATAAAAAATTCTGCAGAATTCCCTAATCTACAGAATTTTTGATTAATCTAAGTGAAAGCAAGTTGTTCTGCTCCTGTGTTTGAATCAATAACTTATTATAAATACGTCTTAGTTCCTCTGGACTTGTAATACCTTCTCTTTCATCGCTATTTGTATGCTCTCTAAAATATTGTTTAGTAGCTATATATTCATTATGTATGCTCTTTAAAATATCAATTATTTCTCCACTATCGACAGTAAAATTGATATCCATTACTACCACTCCCTTACTTAATATATACTACAAGCAAAGTAAAATTCCTCTTTCATGTTTATAAATACATATATATTTTTAATTTTAAAATATATTTTATTACATTGAAGGTATTATTATTTTAGTATAGAATATATATTAAGAATAAGTAAATATTGTTAGAAAAGGAGATAAGATATGCTTAAGAAAAGTTTTGAAATCCTCAAAAAAAATCCTATTTTAATTTTATTTTCATTAATATTTGAATTATCAAATATATCACTAAATTCAGATTTAGTAAAAAAATATCACTTGTTTTTTTCCTACTCAGCACTTATCATAATTATATTTTTTGTTTTGTCATTAATGTGTACCGCCGGATTTAATGCAATGGTAGGTGAAGCAGTAATTTCAGGCAAAACTAAAGTTTCTACATTCTTATCAGGAATAAAAAATTTCTCTTTGCGTTTATTTTTAGCAGCATTGTTGTTTGGCTTATTTGTTTTTGGTTATTCAATAATAATACTCATATTGTCCTTCATAATAGATATATCATCAAGTAACATTCCATCTATAGGAACCTTAATCATCCTCATTATAGTATTACTATCAACTTTGTTTTTGGCACCTCTTTTTATATTATGGGTTCCAGCAATGATATCAGATGATATTGGAGTAACGGAAAGTCTTCGTAGTGGAGCTGGTGTTGCAAAAGAATCATATTGGATATTATTTCTTAGTATCATAGTATTTATCATACCCGATTTCATATATGGGTTTATTGTTCTAAAAAATCTTTCTTTTAATATACAAAGTTTCAATATGATATCTCAAATGCATACTTCAGGTTTTTGGATATTGAAATTTATAGATGTTTTTTGGAATCTTATTTTTAATATATTTTTATATGTGCTTTATAAAAGCAAAACTGATTCTTCATACTCATTAGAAAGTATACAAAATTCTTCTCAGGATGTTGATGACAATAATATTGAGTAAGTAAAATCATCTTGTTAATACGTAAAACATTATTCACTTTTTAGTATAAAAATAAGCTACTAAAATGTTTTATATACACTTTAGTAGCTTATTTTTATTTTACCTGGCAGTGACCTACTCTCCCACACGGTCTCCCATGCAGTACCATCGGCGCTGTAAAGCTTAACCTTCGTGTTCGGAATGGGAACGGGTGTTGCCTTTACGCTGTAACTACCAGATTCTATTTTTGATATTAAATTCTCTCTATTAAACATAGAGCTGACTTGATGGCAACCGGAGTAATTCTTAACGCAAATCACAGATTTGCTAAATTACTCGTTAAATGTCATTTAGACATTTAACCCTTTACGCTATAACTACCAGATACTTAGTTTGTTATTGACGTTTGTGGTATACATCGAGAAAACATTGTTCTCTCAAAATTGCATAATGAACTGAATACCAATCTCCAGTTTCTCTAACCATCAATTATGAAATAATAGCGATTAGTGATTGGTGACTAGCGATTCTTTTTGGTCAAGTCCTCGACCTATTAGTATCGGTCAGCTAAATACATTACTGCACTTACACCTCCGACCTATCAACCTTGTGTTCTTCAAGGGGTCTTACTGACTTTCGTCATGGGAAATCTTATCTT
>NZ_LTBA01000053.1 GCF_001594005.1 Clostridium tepidiprofundi DSM 19306
GAGGTATTAAGTACAATTGCAGAACATGAAAGAAAAGCTATAAAAAGAAGACAAGCTGATGGAATTAAAGTGGCTAAAGAAAAGGGAATCAAGTTTGGAAGACCTAAAGTTGAAATAGATGATAAACTATTTAAAAAAGTGTACACTAAATGGAAAAATGGAAAGATTAAAGCTGTTGAAGCTATGAAAGAATTGAATTTATCTAAGCCTACTTTCTACAGAAGAGTCAAAGAATATGAGGAAAAAAGTTAAGCATTGTTAGAATACACGGAAAAATACAAGTAAAAATCAAAATCAAGATATTTTGAAATATTTTGAGGTAATATTTGTTTTATAGTATAATCATTGATGTGGAGGTTGTTGATATGGATAAAGAAATGATAGGCATTATACGAGAAGTTTTAAAAGAAGAATTAGAACCAATTAAAAAAGACATACAGATATTAAAAAATGATATAAAAGAAATTAAAAGAGGACAAAATGAAATAAAAACTATAATTAGTGAGTTAGAACCATCCAATACAAACAGGCATCTTGAATTACTTAATGAAATTAGAGAAGTAAGAAGAGATTTAAATACAGTTGAAATAGTAACATCAAAGAACTGGAATGAAATTGCAAGGTTAAAAGCAGTAAAGTAGAACCAAGTTAAAAGTATTTACTGTAAAATAAAATAGGGGGTATATGAATTGTGAAACTAAAAATACTTATATTTTTAATCTTAGGTATATTTATAGGTTCTATTAGTACTTATAGTATATTTAGAAATTATGATAAGGAAAAACATAATGTTAAAATAGATAGTATTTCCCAAATAGATATATGTAATCCTATTTCTCAAGAATATATTTTGCAGCAATTGAAAAATAAAAGAATTTCAAAATCACAAATACCCGATATTGTTTCAATAAATATTTGTATAGATATTCCATATAGTAATGGAGGTACATATAATTCTTGGAAAATTCCTACAGGATGGGAGCAATTTATATATAAAAATGCTAATTCAGAAAAACTAGATAAGTTCAGTGAAAGTAGATTTTTATATATTACATTACAAGGAGTTGTATTTTTGTATTTACCACCAGCGGGAAGATATTGGTCTCCAATTCCTGAATTTGGGGATATTCCTCCAGGTTCCGTAATTGTTGGACAACATGTCCCTATTAAAGTAGCAGTAGATGGAGGTATTCTACCTGTTTACCATGGGCAAGCATATACTACTCTTCAATCTTTGCCTAAAAAATGGAAAGATATACTTAAATAGAAAATGAGATTATTTTTTTAAAATAATCTCATTTTCTATTTCCTACGTTACACATATTAAGTTTAATATATATAATTGTAAGAATCTTTCCATCCAGAATCATAAACTATGTTTATTAATTCTTGCCCAGTTTGTGTTTGAGTACCTGAAAAATAATGGCCTTCATCCCATGGTGATGATCCAAGTGATTCAAGTACTGAATATAATGCTTGGGTTTTATAATATTCCACTTGGCCAGATGTAGGTGAATTTGGTATATCATTTATACCATAATGTTTTATTCCGATTGCATTTATTGTAAGATTGCTATCATTCTTTGTAATAGCAGTCTTTCCTGAAACATCATAGCCAGTATCATATTCATTTAAATTTTTGCAAGACATTTTTCAGCCGACTGTTTAATTTGTCTTACACTATATAAAGTCTAAATTAGGTGCAAAAATGGAAACCTATATTTGAAAAAAATTAATTTTTTATTAAAGACGTAATTTTTAATATCTTCAACGTCTTTCTTTACATCTTCAACAATATTAAATTTATCAGTAAGCTTTGAAATGATTTTGATTTGAATAAAAAATAAAACCACAGTATGAAATCATTTCATACTGTGGTTTATCAAGTTTTTATTGTTTTATGATTTTATAGTTGGGGTATAAATGCTATTAATATGTATTTGCGCCTATATTACGCTTAAAAATATTCTAAAGTAGTTTTATTTAGAAGGCTTATATGGACTTATATAAGCCTTCCGACAGCATTTCTTTCTTAGATTCATATTCATCATTTGTCAAAATACCTAAATCTCGTAATTCAGAAAGCTTTTTTAACTGCTCATCTACAAAGTGTTGTTCTTCTTCATTTGTTGATTTAGTAAAATTTTCAGCAGTTTCTTCTTCCTCGTCTTCTTCTTTAGTTTCAACTTTATCCCAGCCTAATAATAAGTTCTTTCTAATTCATCAAAATCATAATTTTTTTACTCAGAATTACAAAATCTATACAATTAGCTTATTTAGGTAAATGAGAATCTATATACTCATATTTTTTTAACCATTCATTATTTCTAAAATTATCAAAATAATTTTCTGACTTAGGAGTACTCCTATAATCTAAAATAATTCTATACAATTCCATAGCTTTTTTTATATTTTCTCTTTCTTCTTCACTTATTTTTTGAACATTACTTATATCTCTTAGTGTATAATTAAGTGGCCTAACTAAAAAATATACAGAACTAATCTTAAAATTATATTTTTTTCCTGTTTTATATTTTGCATAAATATTTAATTGTTGAATATTCAATAAAATTATTTCCGCTCTTTTAGAATATAATTGCTCTTCATACTCCTCTACGTATCCTTCTTTTAAAATTTTTTCTGATAATTCATAATTTTCGGATGCATTTCTATCTAGCGTAGTATAAATATTACTAGTATTTGCTTTCATGCAATTTGCTAAAAATTTAATTTCTTTATAACTAAAAGAAAATAATAATATTATTAAAATAATCAGTATGTATGTCCATTTTGTTGATTTAATTTTACTTTTCAAAACTACCACTCCTAAATATTCATTTCATTATAACTATTTACATTTTTAATAAATAGTGTATATTTTTTATGTAATCAATTCAAAATTTGCATAAATAAGGGAAGTTATAATAAAAAAATTTCCAAAATTTTTATTGTTTATATTTATTTTATCATTATTCAATTTTCTTGTAAATGTATTTGTAGCAAATAAAAATAATGTCAAAATATGCAGATATATTAAAATTTGCAAAGGGTTTAGATTTAAAACTTACGTTACAGTCCAATGGAAATCACTTAAGTGATGAGAAATATTGTAAAGAATTGTGCAAATATATATAAATTACTTTATAATTGCTTTGCATGGATTATCTGAGGATATTCATGATAAGATTACTAGATGTAAAGGTGTTTTTACCAAAACAGTACAAGGACTTAAAAATTTAAAGAAATTATCAATAATTGAATAAATCATACCAATATTTTAAAGTAGAGTTATTATATTACTTGGAATTAGATGAAGAGGCAAAATGGAATCAACTTTTTCAACAAGGGAATAAGCATGAAAAGCAATATCGTGAGACTATATCAAATCAATTTGAATACAGTAAGTTAAGTTTAGATTGTGATGATAATTTTATTTTAGATTTAGCTACAGTTGTTATGCTTTTAGTCAAAAGTGCTAGAAAACGTTCAAAAATTCCTGAAAAAATCATGACTGAGATATCTAGAAAGGTAATTACTATAAGACCAAATAGAAAATTCGAAAGACGGATGACTGTAAGAGCTAATAAACATTCCGTAAATAATAAACGCTTATTATAAATATTTACATAATCAAAAAAATAAAGAAATTCGTGGTAAAGATATTAAATATACAGCTAAGGTTGCTTACTGTAATGAATGCCAAAGTGAAATTTTTATCTCTGAGTTAAGAGATAAAAATCTAGAGTCGCTTGATAGAAATTATAGATTGAGTGAAGAGTTAATTCAGGTATCTGAAATCAAAGAGGTACTTGAGAAATATGATATTGGAAAAAGACCGTTATCATTGGTACTTGGTTGGGGTAAAGGAACCTTAAGTAGATATGTAGACGGTGATATCCCGACTAGACAGTATTCGGATGTTTTGAAAAGAGTAAAAAATGATCCTGAATTTATGTTAGAACTACTTGAGAAAGCAGTTATTGATGCTGTAATATTAAATTTCGGCTGTTATAGTGGTAGAATTCTTGAAAATATGACTCATGCAGAACGACCATGGAGAGAAACTAGAAATGGATTAGAAGATCATGAGCCATCAGATAGAATTATTGAGAAACATTTAATTGAAAGCTACTTTAAACAAATTCGCGAAAAATACAATATGATAAATGTTTCAGATATCCGTGATTATAGTAGAGATCTTTTTGAAAAAATATATCATTAAGTTTTACATGAGAGGAATGGAAGTAATTTACTAAACTTTCTCTCCACCTTCAAAAATAAAATAACCTTCAAAACGACATTCAAGAGCTTCAGCAATCTGCTGGAGTTCTTTTTCTGAGAAATTATCTCGGTTTAATTTATTTGTTAAGTTTTGACGAGACGTACCAATGGAGGTTGCTAAATTACTGATTGTCATTTTTTTTCGTCTAAGTACAATACGAATTTTTTCGCCCATTGAAAAAGCCATAAAATCACACCTTACAAAGATTGGAAGTGAAACGAACAATCTTTGTAGCTTGTTTTATAAGACAAGTGACTTCTTACAATTTATAAAGATTAAGAGTGAAATGAACAATTTTCGTTGCTTTGAATTTATCAAATAAATATGATAGTATAACAAGTGAAAGAATGGATTTATATGGTGAAAAAATACAAACTATTGCAATAGTTCAGGTATTGATTAGTAATCCATATGTTCTTATATTTGATGGACCTATTTTTAAACATAGTATTTATGTTTAAAAGTACAATAATGACATAGTTGAGGGTAGAGAACGAAAAGAAACATAATAATTACTATAGCACTATTGTTTGTAGTAATATTGACTGTCGTATTGTTGAAGAACAATGATGAAAGTAAATTAAATTTAAAAATGAGCTTAAAAGAGAGATAGATTCTTGTGAAATTGATAGTGTTGGTTAATTAGTAAATAATTATTAGGAATCACACATAGAATTCAGAAAGTTTAATGGAACTTACACTGTAGGAAAACATGACGGTAAAAAGGGAGATGTGTTTGAATTTTTAGGGAAATATGAAAAGTTTAATATTTTAAAGGAAAGGGAGCTACTAAAAGAAATAAAAATAGAGTAGATTATTATATGGAAGCTATGCTTAAATTTATTAAATACATTAGTCAATATAACGGAGGAATATATGAAAACAACAACGTTAATCAAGAATAGACCTTATATGTTATATATTACCAATATATTTTTGTCATATATAGGTAATAAATTAACATTTTTAGCCATAATTCAATTAATGATGTATACGCAACATAAAGTTTTTGGAGTAGCAACTGTAACTTTAATAAGATTATTACCTATAATTGTTTTTTCAACAATTGCAAGTAAAATGTCAAAAAAATACAAAGATTCTACAATATTGTTATTAGGAGATATTGTAGAAGGAATAACAGTAGTATTAATAGTTTTTTCTAGAAACCCTATATTTGTTTTGGGAATATTTACTATAAATTCTATAATTGATGTTTTTGCTGATGTTTCTAGTTTTTCTTTTTATGACAAACTATTAAAACGAGAAGAAGTTAATTCTGCAAATTCTATACTTAGATTTGTTCAGAGCATTGTGAGTATCATAGGCCCAATTATAGCTGTAATTATTTTAAGTACTTTTGGAATGACGGTTGCTTTGATAATAGACTCTTTAACTTTCTTTATTGGTGCTTTAACTACTGTTATAATTAAATATTATTATAAAATAAAAGAAGACATAGTAATAAAAGAAGAATCAATAGAAAAGAAGAAGTCAAAAAAATTAAAGACACTCCATTATATTAATCAAAATTATAAACTTAAATATATGTTTTTAATATTAATTATTACTGTATTTCTTACAGAAAATCAGGCACCATTTATGTATGTGTTTGGCGAAGAGCATTTAGGAGTAGATATTTCCGTATCAGGAATGTTTATTTCTGCAATTGGTGTAGGGTCGGCAATAGCAAGTCTTATATTACTTAAATTCGATAAATTTATGTTGGATCTAGAGGTGATTTTTTATTCTGTGATTATTGATGGAATAGCTTTAATTATTCTTAGTAGTAGTAAAAACATCATAATGGCATTTTTAGCATTTGGGATTTTTGGAGTTACTGGTTCAATATTTTTTATATCAATGAGAAATTTAATACAGCTAGAAGTTCCTTCAGAAAGGATTTCAGAAGTTTATGCGTTTAGATTTTCAAGTACGTCTTTAGTCAAGATAATTTCGATTTTAATAGGAGCTGTATTAGTAAACAATTTAATTACAGTCACTCAGCTATTTATGATATCTGGTTTAATAGAAACATTTTTAGCTATTATTATGTTAATTAGTTTGAAAAATTATATAAAAAAACGAGTCGATAATGTTTAATTAAGGTAGTCTATTTTCAAATTATTGATGTTATGAAAAATACCCGACATACAGTTGGCGGGTATTTTATTGTATAGTAGTATATATCTTTAACGCAACTAGCAGAAGTCTCCCATCTTCTATAAGTGGGAGATGAATGCGTAAAAAACAACTTGCATATTCAAAATCAAGGGAAGAAATGAGGTGAAGGAGTTGCTAAAAGCTTATAAATATAGAATATATCCAAATTCAGAACAAAATAAAGATTTAGATATAAAGAAAGTAAAATATCCAACTCCTGCCCAATATAAAAAAGAATTCCCTTGGCTAAAAGAAGTTGATAGTTTAGCTTTAGCTAATGCTCAAATAAGCTTAAATAAAGCATATAAAAATTTCTTTAGAGATAAGTCCATAGGGTTTCCTAAATTCAAAAGTAAAAAAAGTAATTATTATAGTTATACAACCAACAATCAAAAAGGAACGGTATATATTCAGAATAGTAGAATAAATCTTCCAAAATTAAAATCTATGATTAAAATAAAACAACATAGAGAGTTCAACGAAGTAAGTGGATGGTAGTTCACGAAAGGTAATTAATAGTGTATCAGTAAGAATAGAAAAAATCCGTTGAAGTAAGAAGGCACAAAGCATAGAATCTAATTTATGCTCACGTGGACGGCCAGTAGATGCGTAATACGCATCGTGAAAAGAAAAAGGAATAAACTCATCAAGGTTAATGTCAAAGGTGTATGGTGTTGAAAATTGATTGAAAATTTAGAAAAAAATAATGATGCAGGTATTAAATATCATCAAGAAGATGATATACTAGAAAGTGAAGAAACAATTATCAATCTTATAAAAGAGTGAAGTAATAAATAGTATGAATATCATTGAGATAACAAAAGCTGTAAAGGGTGTTGGGAAACAAGCAAATTATCTAGTGCAGCACTAGATTGTTTAGCAAAGGAGAACTAGGGATTCATAGCAAGAAAAATACACATAAAAGATATGATTTTATAGAAAATTTACTGCCATATGATCTTGATGGTATTTATGAAGCAGGTCTAGATAGACTACTAAAATAAACTAACTAATGAAATAGAAAATTAGAGAAAGGAGCAAAGATTGAAAATTCAACGGTTACTTGCTATTGTTACTTATCTTTTGAATAGAGATTTAGTTACTTGCAAAGAACTATCAGAAAAATTTGAGGTATCTGAGAGAACTATACAACGTGATATAGATTATATTAATATGGCAGGTATTCCCATAGTATCCATACGTGGTATAAATGGGGGGTATAAAATTCTTGATAGCTATAGAGTTTCAAAGCAAACTGCTGGAGATGAAGATTTATTATCCATTCAATTAGCTCTAGAAGCACTTTTTTCTGCTATGAATAGAAAAAACGTTGAACGAACCCTGGAAAAAATAAAAAGTATAAGTACGAGTAAATCCAATGATATTGCAATTGATTTTAGCGTGGTTGGAGAAAATAAAAAACTCCAAAGTGATGTTGAACTGATTTTAGAAGCCATTAATATAAAAAAATCCATTACCTTTGATTACACGAATGCTCAGGGGAAAGAATCATCAAAATATATTGAACCGATTTCTTTACAGTTTAAATGGTATACATGGTATTTTGTTGGTTATGATCCCAAAAATAAACGCTACCAAATATTTAAAATAATAAGATTAAAGAATCTAAAGATTGGTCAGAATGATTTTAGTATGGAGCATAATCAAGACAAATATAATTTTGAATCAATAATGAGACAAGATGATAGGGAATTAATGACTATTCAATTTGAATGTTGTAATGATACTATTCCTAAAATTAAGGAGTATATTCCAAGTATTACTGTGCTTGAAGAGCTAAGTAATGTATCTATATTCGAAATGGTTGTTCCCGAAGGTGAATTCTTTTGGTTCTCAATACTGTTTAGCTTAGGGGATGGAATAAAAATATTAACGCCTAGAAGTCTTCAAATTCAGTTTAAGAATTGTGCACAAAAAATGGAAGAAGTATTTAAGAGATATTTTGTTGATGGTTATCCAGCAAGAAAGACAATTCAGACTGAGTTTGCACATATTGGAGGAGAAAAAGGCTTGAGAATTCAAATTGATGGTATAGCGTATTGTGGGCATTGAAATATATAGAAGAGTTTACTAGTTGTATTGCATAAACTACAAGTTAGAAATAACTTATATTGGGGTTAGCACACCATTATTTATCAATAGCAACTAGAAGAATTGATAAAATTGAACCTTTTTCGAATGGATTGGTAGCATAAACTTGGGATGGATGGTTAAGTGATCTAGAAAAAACTAATATGAGTTTATGCTGATTTAGAAGAAGCTATAAAGAAGGCTAAACCAGGAGCAGTTGAAATTGTCTAATAGAGAAGTTTAAGGTGGAATTTGATTATGAAAGATATTATTTTTTCTTATGTTATTTGTTTGGCTACACCATTAGTTATGTTGGTGGGTGGGATTATATGCAAAAATGTAAAATTGAAAATAAATCATTTCGTTGGATATCGCACTAAAACTTCCATGAGAAATGAGGATACATGGAAGTTTGCTAATCATTATTTGGGTAAACTTTGGATAATTATTGGTTTGCTAATGACAATTTTTTCAAGCATTCTATTGACATATATCTATTCAAAAACAGGTAAAATATCTGGAATGTTATGTTTGGGGTTTATAATTTCTCAATCATTGGTAGTTCTAATTAGTGTCTTTTCTGTAGAAAAAAAATTAAAAGAAAAATTTAATACAAGTGCAGATAAAACAAAATAAATATGATTCTTATATGATTCTTAATTCATCTGTATGATTGCTATTCCATTTAGCAAATGCTTCATGATGCTCGTCGCTAAAAAATAATTGCAGGTACTTATCCATATTAGGAGCCAAATTCATTGTTAGCAATTCATCTGAATTTACCCAAAAAACTTTGCCTTCTTCTGTTTCATTTAACATTTCACCAGAATATTTATTTGTTTTATAAAGAAAACACATCCATCTTTCGCTGTTATCTGTATTGTAGTAATTAATAATTCCTGCATATTCTAAATCAGTTACATCAAGCCCCGTTTCTTCTTTGACCTCTCGAATAGCTGACTCAATGAAACTTTCACCAAACTCTATATGCCCCCCAGGAAATGTTATACCTCCCCATCCATCATCTGCAACTTTATCTTGAACTAATATCGTATTATTTTCTTTATTGTAGACCATGCACATATTATATAATTTATAGTCAGCCATTATCTTTTCCACCTTTCACCCCAGGGGTGTAAATTTTTCTATTTAATACCATTCCATAAGTATAGCTTCAGATTCTAATACTGATTCATTAAGCATATATACACTCTGCATATATAGTATACTTTAATATATTGTTTATATCAACAAATTCTGCAAAAATTTCGAAACAATATCAATATAAACTGTGATTAAAGGGACGGTTAACAAGAATTAGTTTACAAAGTAATGAGATAAGCTAGTTACGTCATTTACTAAATTTTATTTCTGAATTTTGTTTTAACTTCAATTCATAATATGCAATATATATATTTAATATACATGATTAAACCACAATAAGCTATGGATAAATTTCAAATATACAATATATAGTATTTATGAAATTGATTCTTATGCATATATAGTGATGAGTTTCTTTTTAAAATACTTTCTGTGGGATAACCATATACATGTATTTTGTATTAATATTCACTATAAAAATCTCTACATGCTGCATTTTTTCGTTGTAATATATATGATAAAAATCTAAATTACGAATTGAAGTTGTTTTAATTTAAACATTGTTTTATTTTTTACACTATACTATAATTTATATATATTACGAATTTTTTTAGAATGTATAATTTTCTAAATTAAAATATGAATTTTATAATTTGGAGATATGATTGGCAAAATAAAATGTAATTTTGATAAGAATTTATGATAGAATTCTGTATTAAGGAGTATTATATGTATACTAAATGGTTGAATGCATTAAAAAAAACTAATTTATTTGAAAATATAGAGGATGATGAACTAAAAAGAATGCTATTTTGTTTAAAACCTAAAATTATGGCTTATAAAAGGAAGGAATTTATAACTATTGCAGAAGATAATTTTACAGGGATAGGAATTGTACTTCAAGGTGAAGTAATAATATCAAAGGAAAATGCACTAGGGGATAAAGCAATCATGGCAAAATTAGAAGAGGGTAATGTATTCGGAGAAATGATTGCTTTTTCAGATAGGTCAAAATGGCATGTTACAATAATTGCTTCCAAAAATTGTACTGTGTTATTTTTACCAGCTGAAAAGATTATAGGTAATTGTCCTAGAATGTGTATAGGACATAAAGTGTTGATACAGAATATGCTCAAAATAGTATCACAGAAAGCACTTGGACTTGATAGAAAGATTGAGTATTTAACCATGAAAAGTATAAGAAATAAAATAAGCAGTTATTTATTAGAACAGTATAATATTAAAGGAAAAAGTAAGTTTAGTATACCTTTAAAGAGAAATGAGTTAGCCGAATTTTTAAACGTTTCTAGGCCGTCGTTGTCTAGAGAACTCATAAAAATGCGAAAAGAAGGTATTATTGAATTTTATAAGTCCTCGTTTGAAATTATTGATTTGGAAAAGTTAAAATTAGGGACGGTTAACTAGAAAGTCAAGAAAAACCAGGGACGGTTGATTAAAAAAATACTATAAATACATTTGTAGCCAATGAATAATGTTAAAATTTTGGTAATTAGATGATAAGTTAAGTAAGTGTAGACTAAGTTTTTCTAAGATTAGTTTTGGTAAGAATTTTGTATTTGCGCCTTATCCTTTTAAAAGTGTATTCTCGCAAGTACAAACAAGAGCATGTACTAATAATGTGAAAAATTTCAAAATTTCAGAAGGTGTACAAGAAGGTATACATGTATATATATGTTTTATATAGTACTATTGATCATATTTTAAGCAATATTGACGATATTGATGTTATAATTTTATATAATCGTAATTTTATATAAGGCACATTAAAAAAATAAATAAGTCAGTTTACAATAATAGGAATTACCAATTATGAACTACTCAAAATGTATACCTAAATAATCTTAAACAACAGTGTAATTTAGTGTATTTTTCTATTTTGAG
>NZ_LTBA01000054.1 GCF_001594005.1 Clostridium tepidiprofundi DSM 19306
AATTATATTTCTTTAGATGTATTAGAGGTTTTAGAAAAAAACGAATGTTACAAATAGATATTATTGAAGATATAAGAGATGAAAGATTTACTATAGAAGAAGACTGGATTAATCCAATATTTGCTAAAACATAATTTAAAAACAAAACTGGAAATTAATTATTAAAATTTCTTGGGGTAGGGGGAGGTGTAACTATTTTTAAGGCCTATCGGTTTGCAGGCTTCCCAGTTATTCAAGTAAATGTTAAAAAAACAAATTTTAGTAAAAACAAATTTTTAACTGGAATTTTGATGCGAAATCTCTGACATTATATTAATATGTTTTATAGAAATAGCCTGTAAAATCTTTGTTGCTTGTTTCGGTGGCAGTTCACAAATAAAGTTAAAAATACAAATTACCTCTGTTTATGACGGAGGTAATTTGTATTTTTGATTTAAAGATTTAATAGCTGTTGTAATGAAATAAGTTAATACAGTAACCAAAATTATAGAAGCACCTGATGGTATATTTATTACATATGACAACCAAAGCCCTGTAAAGCTAAAAACCATACCTAAAATTATCGAAGATACCAATATTTTATTAAAATCATAAGTAAATAATTTTGAAATAGCTGGTGGAGCTGTAAGCAGAGCTATTATCAATATTATTCCAACAACCTTTATTAAAACAACTATTGCTAATGCTATAAGTATAAAAAGACAATATTCTAGCAATGTAGTATTAATTCCTAGGGTGAATGAAAATTCATCATCGAATAAATATGATTTAAGTGTATTTAATATAGATATAATAAATAATATTATTATTAAATCCATAATACACATCATTTTTATATCAAAATTTGATACGTTTAATATATCTCCAAATAAATATGAAGTCATATCTGGAGGGTATCCAGGCATAAATGCTATAAATAATATGCCTAATGCCATGCCTAAAGACCAAAACATACCTATTAGAGTGTCTGTGTTGGTGCTGTTTTTACGTTTTATAGATGTTATTCCTATTGCAGAAGCAACTGAAAAAACCAAAGCACCTAAAATTGGAGGGATACCAAGCAAATATCCAAAACCTACACCGCCAAATGCAGTATGTGCAATTCCACCGCTCAACATTACTAATTTTTTTTCTACAATAATCGTTCCAATGATTCCACATGCTATGCTTGATAAAATAGCAGCGATTACTGCATGTTGAAGAAATGAATAATTAAACAATGCACTTAACATTATTTTCCCTCCTTATGTGTTTTTAAAACTCTATGAGGAATACCATGAGCGATTAAATCAATAGGGCAACCATATATTTGTTCAACGATGTTATCATTGATTTCTGCTTCACCATGATAAAAAAGAGATTTATTAATACATGCTATTGAAGTAACATATGAGCATATT
Organism: Clostridium tepidiprofundi DSM 19306; assembly: GCF_001594005.1. GTDB lineage: Bacteria > Bacillota > Clostridia > Clostridiales > Clostridiaceae > Clostridium_AC > Clostridium_AC tepidiprofundi. The sequence goes on from NZ_LTBA01000054.1 coordinate 1,401, forward strand.
GCACCTATATCATGAGTAACAATTATTATTGTCATATTTTTGTTCAATTCCTTTAATATTGAATATATTTCTGTTTTTGATTCGCTGTCAATACTTGCTGTTGGTTCATCCAGCAAAAGAATTTTGGGAGTCATAGAAATAGCTCTCGCAATTAATACTCTTTGGAGTTGACCACCTGAAAGTTGACCAATCTGTTTATTGCGTAAATCATATATATTTAATCTTTTCATAACGTCATAAATGATTTTATAATCATTTTCACCATATGTGTGGAAGAAAATATTTTTTTTAGCTAATGTGCCGGTTAGTACCACATCTTTAACGGTTATAGGAAAATTTTTGTCAAACTTAGAAAATTGAGGTGCATAACCTATAACTCCTTTTGAATCTTGGGGAAGCTCATCCATGATTTTAATAGTTCCTTTATTGGGCTTCAATAGACCTAATATTGTCTTTAATAGAGTGCTTTTACCTCCGCCGTTTGGGCCCATTATTGCTAGAAAGTCACCTTCATTTACCGATAAATTTATATTTGAAAGAGCGCAATTATTTTTATAATACACATATAAATTTGAAATATCAATAATAGTATTCATATATCACCTCAAAATTAAATATTTTATTAAATTATTTCTTTTGAATGTTTAAAGTTCCGATGTTCCGTTTTAGAAAGACGATTCACTGAACTTAATTGCAAATAAATTGCATTATCATTTTATAGCTTGAAATCGAAAAAGTCAAGTAATGCAAGTAAACTCGTTTTGTTAAAGCAAAACATTAGTATTTCAGATGGAGACGCTGCTCCACCTGAAGCAAAAAGATTCAATCTTTCACTTATAAGTGGGAGTCTTATAGAATCGATAAATAATCTTACAAAAAAGTAAGAAAGCATTAATGTAATTGTAAGATGGTTGTGATATCATTAGTGTAATAATTCAGAAATTTATGAAAACACAACAATATTCATAATTTTATATCTTTTTGTAATAAATATATTGAAAATAATGAAATAATGGTATAAAATATTCAATATAATATAATATGGAAATTTATATTAAATTTAATAATTGTGTTAACATTTCTCAGCTTATGCAATGTGGGGGGATATCTATATTGGGTAAAAGTTGAGAATGGTATATTATATCAAAAAATATAAGGGGGAAAAAATATGAAAAAAAGAGTAATGACAATTCTTTGTTTGGCTCTTGCAGTTGTGTTTGTCCTAGTTGGTTGCGGTGATGCAAATGCTAACAAGGAAAATAACAATTCAAAAGCTAATACTACAACGAGTAGTGACAACAATAACTCAAATACAAAAGACAACTCTAGTACAACTTCAACAAGTTCAGACACAAATACTAGCAGTGACAAAAAGAAAGAAGGTAAAAAGGATGTTACAGAAATCATAAAATGCGAACATCCAGAAAAAAATCCTCAGGTTGCTAAGAACAGAAAAGATACTTTGATAGTTGGAACTGTTGCACCAAAAGGTGACTTTGCTTCTATATATTCAAGTACTGTATATGATATGTGGGTATGTGATTTGTTATTTACAGGAATGGTTACTAATGATGTACAAGGTAATCCGATACCTGATATTGCTACATGGGATATTTCTGATGATGGATTAACATATACTTTCCATTTAAAGAAAGGTATAAAATTTACAGATGGTACTGAATTGACTGCTGATGATGTTGCGTTTACATTTACAGCTATTTGTGATCCTAAATATGATGGATTAAGAAGTGATGCAGTTAACAATTTAGTTGGTTATGATGAATATCATGATGGAGATGCTAAAACAGTATCTGGTATTAAAGTTATAGATCCATATACTATATCATTTACTTTAAAACAGCGTGATGTTCAGGCTATTTGGAATTTTGGTTATGGAATAATGCCTAAACATTATTATGATTTCAAAAAAGGTGACTGGAAACATGTTAAAGATATGCTATTAAAACCAATGGGCTCTGGTCCATATAAGCTTAAAGGTTATAAAGCTGGACAGGAAGTTTCATTTGAAGCTAATCCGAATTTTTGGAAGGGATCACCAAAAATAAAGAATATAATAATGAAGGTTACTAATTCTGATACAGAAATTCAGGAATTAAAAACTGGTGGCGTTGATGTTCAGGGTATAGCTATTAAACCTAAAAATATAAATATGGTAAAAGCGGCTGGATTCATTGATATTCAAATATATCCATCTAACGGATATGGATATATAGGATGGAATCTAAGAAATCCTATGTTCTCAGATAAGAGAGTTAGACAGGCATTGATGTATGGTCTTAACAGACAAGGTTTTATAGATACTTATTTTAAAGGATATGCTCAAACTTGTAATGTTCCAATTTCACAAGTATCTTGGGCTTATACAGATAAAGTAAATCCATACAAATACAATCCAGAGAAGGCAAAACAGTTGCTTGATGAGGCTGGATGGAAATTACATGATGATGGTTTCAGATATAAAGATGGCAAAAAGTTTACGATTCATTGGATGACTAGTACTGGAAGTAAATATGTTGAAACATTGATTCCAATAGTAAAAGATAATTGGGGTAAATTAGGTATTGAAGTTATTCCAGAATATATGGAATTTTCAACGCTTTGTCAAAAGGTTTATGATAAGCAAGATTTTGAAATGTACAATATGGGTTGGAGTCTATCAATTGACCCAGATCCATCTGGAATATTCGGTAAAGATCAAACAGAACCTGGTGGTTCTAATGCAGTAGGCTGGGTAAATGAAGAAAGCCAAAAATTGATGGATGCAGGAAAGAAAGAAATGGATCAAGAAAAGAGAAAAGAAATATATCAAAAGTGGGCTGTAATAGTTAATGATGAGTTGCCTTACTTGTTCTTGAGCACAGGCAAGGCCGGATTTGCAATTAATCATAGAGTTAAGAATTTGCATGTTTCTTCATATATTGAATGGACACATGATATTTGGAAGGTTGAATTAGAACAATAGTTTTATTGTGCCTGGCATTAAGCCGGGCACAACTTAAAAAGAGAGGGGGACAATAATGAGACAGTATATTGCAAGAAGAATTTTACAAATAATACCAGTATTGTTTGGTGTAACGCTTATTATATTTTTCTTATTTAAATTAACACCAGGAGATCCACTGTCGGCTATAACAGATCCACATGTGTCAGCACAGACAAAAGCTATGTTAAGACACCAAATGGGACTTGATGATCCTATCTATATACAATATGGTAGGTGGATAGGTAAGGCGCTTAAAGGGGATTTAGGATACTCGTGGTATTATAAACAACCTGTTAGGGATGTTTTACATACATATATATGGAATTCTTTCCTATTAGCAATCATTTCATTTGTATTATCTATAATTTTATCAATTCCTATTGGTGTTATATCTGCTGTGAAGCAATACTCGGGATTTGATATGTTCTTTACTGTGTTTGCATTATTTGGTGTATCTATACCATCTTTCTTCTTTGGTATGGCTTTGATAAAGATTTTTGCCGTTAACCTTGGCCTACTTCCAGTATCGGGAATGCATACTGCAGGTATGGATTATCATGGTATTAGAATGGTTTTAGATGTAATGAAACACGCATTGCTTCCTGTTATTGTATTAACTCTTGGTTCACTTGCGAGTCTTATGAGATATACCCGTTCTTCAATGCTTGAGGTAATAAGGCAAGATTATATAAGAACTGCAAGGGCGAAAGGTCTAAAGGAAAAGGTTGTAATATATAAGCATGCACTTAGAAATGCATTAATACCTGTAATAACTATATTTGGGTTGTCATTGGCTGGTTTGTTTGGAGGAGCAATTATTACAGAATCAGTATTTACATGGCCAGGAGTGGGTCCTGTTGATTTAATAGGAATAAATAATAGAGACTATAATTTGATTATGGGATACAATCTTCTTATGGCTATTTTGGTATTGATAGGAAACCTAATTGCAGATATTAGCTATGCAATAGTTGACCCAAGAATAAGGTTGCAATAGGAGGTGGAAGTATGGGTGGAAAAGTAGAAATAAATACTAAAAACAAGCTAAATATTGAACCAGAACAAAAAAAAGAAGTTGTATTAAGTCCTGGAAGGATTGTGTGGAATAGATTAAAGAGAAATAAATTAGCCATGACGGGTTTAGTGATAATTGTTATTTTAGTAGTAGCTGCAGCGGTATATCCTATAGTATCGCCATATGATGTTTATAAAATAGATCTGACAAAGACTGAACTCCCACCATCATGGGCTCATCCACTTGGAACAGATGATGTAGGAAGAGATGTATTAACTAGACTCATGTATGCAGGCAGAATATCTCTCTTGGTAGGTGTTGTTGCTGTATCTATTGAGGTTATAATTGGTAGTATAGTTGGTGTGGTTTCTGGATATTTTGGAGGAATAGTTGATTCAATAATGATGAGAATTGTTGATGTGATAATGTGTTTCCCATTTTTATGTATTTTAATAATGCTTTCTGCTGTTATGTCAGATTTACATGTTAATCCAAATTATAGAATATTTATTGTTATGTTTATAATAGGTATTATTGGTTGGACGGGTTTGAGCCGTATTGTAAGAGGACAGATGCTTTCATTGAGAGAGCAGGAATTTATGCAAGCGGCTGAGGCATTAGGACTTAGCGATAGAAGAAAAATGTTTAGACATTTACTTCCAAATGCATTGGCTTCGATAATAGTTTATGCTACTTTAGGAATAGGTGGAGCAATATTATCTGAGTCTGCACTAAGCTTTTTAGGATTGGGAGTTACTCCTCCGATACCTTCATGGGGACAAATGGCTCAGAAGTGTAGAGATATGTATGTTTTGCAATTTGAACCATGGTTGTGGGTACCACCTGGATTGTGTATTTTCCTAGCTGTTATGTCAATTAATTTGTTGGGTGATGGTTTAAGAGATGCTATAGACCCAAAACTGAAGAGATAGGGGGAGTAACATATGGCTAATGACTTAGTTGTTGTTAAGGACTTAAAGACATATTTTTATACTGAAGATGGTGTAGTTAAGGCTGTTGATGGCGTTAGCTTTAAAATAAAAAAAGGTGAAACTGTTGGTATAGTTGGTGAGTCTGGATGTGGAAAGAGTATTACGTCTATGTCTCTTATGAGATTGGTACCTAATCCACCGGGTAAAATAGTAGGTGGAGACATAACTATTGATGGTAAAAAGATACTTGATCTTTCTGAAGGTGAAATGAGAAGGATAAGAGGAAATGATATTTCTGTTATATTTCAGGAACCAATGACCTCTTTAAACCCAGTATTTACCATAGGATTCCAGATTTGTGAAGCTATTATGCTTCATCAGGGGTTAAATGAAAATGATGCAAAGAAAAAAGCTATAGAGATGCTTGAACTTGTAGGAATTCCGAGAGCAGATGAGATAGTAGATGCATATCCACATGAATTGAGTGGAGGTATGAGGCAGAGGGCAATGATAGCAATGGCTATATCATGTAATCCAAAGTTATTGATTGCTGACGAGCCTACAACTGCTCTTGATGTTACAATACAGGCACAGATATTGGATCTTATGAGAGATTTAAAAAAGAAGATAGGATCTTCTATAATGCTTATTACACACGATTTGGGTGTAGTTGCAGAGATGTGTGATTATGTAGTTGTTATGTATTCAGGAAAAGTTGTTGAAGAAGCAAATGTTATTGAATTATTTAAAAATCCGAAGCATCCGTATACTGTAGGTCTTCTTGAATCCAAACCAATATTGAACCAGGACAAAGAAAGATTGGATTCTATTCCTGGACAAGTTCCAAATCCACTACGTTTACCTAAGGGATGTTATTTCTATCCTAGATGTAAGCACTGTATGGATATTTGTAAAACAAAACAACCACCATTAAGAGAAGTATTACCTGGACATAAAGCAGCTTGTTGGTTGTATGGGGGGGAAGAATAAATGACAGAAACAGTAATAAAGGTTGAAAACCTTAAAAAGTATTTTCCTATAAAGGGGGGAATATTCAAGAAGACAATTGGAAATGTAAAAGCAGTAGATGGAATAAGCTTTGAGATTAAAAAAGGTGAAACTGTTGGACTTGTTGGAGAGTCAGGATGCGGAAAGTCTACAACAGGGAGAACAATGCTTAGATTGCTTGAAAAAACGGAGGGAAATGTATACTTTAAAGGTGAAGATATATTTAAATTAGAGAAAAAAGAGCTCAGAAGCATGAGACCTAAAATGCAAATTATTTTTCAGGATCCTTATAGTTCATTGAATCCTAGAATGAGTGTTTCAGAAATTGTTGGTGAGGCACTATTAGATCACGGATTTGCAACTAGAAAAGATGTAAATGATAAAGTAATGGAAACTATACTTGAATGTGGGCTTGCACCTCACCATATTAGAAGATATCCACATGAGTTTTCAGGTGGACAAAGACAGAGGATTGGAATTGCGAGGGCATTGATATTAAATCCAGAGTTTATTGTTTGTGATGAGGCAGTATCTGCTCTTGATGTTTCTATTCAAGCTCAGATTATAAATTTGCTTGCAGACCTTCAAGCTGAAAAACAATTTTCATATTTGTTTATATCTCATGATTTAAGTGTAGTAAAACATATAAGCCATAAGGTTGGAGTTATGTATCTTGGAAGCATGGTTGAGTTTGCAGAAAAACGTGAATTGTATTCAAAACCACTGCATCCGTATACAAAGGCATTGCTTTCAGCCGTTCCTATTCCAGATCCTACATTAACGAGGGAGAGAATTATATTACATGGGGATATACCAAGTCCTGCAAATCCACCATCAGGATGTAAATTTCATACTAGATGTCCTTATAAGACTAAGAGATGTGAGGAGGAAATACCTGAATATAGAGATGTTGGTGGAGGACATTATGTAGCTTGTCATATAATATAGATTGATTTATGTGATGGCAATAAATACGCTTGCAAAGTTTATAGAATAGTATTATTCTATAAGTGTGGTAGAGTTTTATACAGAGTCCCTGCCATTGTGGTGGGGAACTTCACAACATTGATGTGAAGTTAATAGCTTTATGGGGGTAACTTAATAGGTGTAACTTATCATTTGAATAATATAAGGGGGCATTATTTATGTTTTTTAAAAAGAAGAAAGCAGCAAACATTGATCCATATGAGCGTCAACTGATAGATGAAGAAAATAGAATGAAAGAAGTTGTAAAGTCTATGACGTTCAAGGATTTTTTAGCTATAATGATTGCACAATTTGAAATAATAATGCCCTTTGCATTAATTTTTGTTGGAATTATTGTTTTTGTCATGCTTTTTATGACGAAGGTGTGGCTAAGGTAAACAAGTGTGGTTAAGATAAACATGATGTAAATATTGTTTTGCATGCTTTGTAGAATATTTATTTTTTCATTTTGTTTATTCTTTGTTGATAGATTTGATTTTTTTCTCAAGCTTGTTTATGGTTTTACAATAATCTTTATAAGATGAGTCTATATTCTTATTGTATTTATATTTTTCATATACTAGCTTTCCGATTTCAATGAAAAGGTTATCGATTTTTTCCTCACAGGAATGAATTTCGGATTGTATTTTTAGATAGTTCATTAGGTTTTCAGATTTTTTAGTTATTATATCAACTCCATTTTGAGTTGATTTTTTTATTTTCCATAACAAATCTTTACTTGACATATATATGCTCCTTTTATAATAATGTTCATAGTATAGGATATTCAATATGCTTGTCCAATGTTTACAGTTTAGAGTAACTGGGAAATATGATAGTTATATATATTAAATCTGGATAATATGGTATATAATATTTTATAATTTAGTCCGTAAAACCACTGTGCCTTGTGCCTGTGGATGTAAGGACTTTAAATAATAACCATTCGATATGGTTATTATTTAAGAAAACTGTTATAGTATAAGTGTCACCCTAACACCTGTATGCAGGTAGCTAATCTGCCCTTTGAAAAATAAGGGATAGCCTTTGCTATTATGGATGTTGGCATACCAACGTTTGACATACATTATGCAAGATTAGGTCACTGGCACAAATACTAAATCGTTAGTATTATAGTTCTTTGATAACTGTATATATAAGGTTGCATAGAGTAATCCTTCTATGCGTAAAATATACAAGGTATCGCAACCTAATGTATTCCCAAGTTAGCTTACGCTATGAGGGATAAGGGCAAGTGTTCTCGCCCATAGAAATAAGGCTATCTAACTTTTGTTAGAGGAAACTTAAACAGCAAACTTTCTATAAAGAAGCTTCGTACCCTTGTGGTCGAAGTAGTTCACAGAATTGATATATTGAAAAACTCGAAGTTATTAAAAAAAAGTGATATAATACTCATGTAACGTTTTTGTGAAGAACCAAAATGTAAGTGTAAATTCTATTAAGTATATATGAATATTAGGAAGGTAGGAAAATTTTTATGCCTAGACCAAGAAAATGGAGAAGAGTTGGATATATACCAGATGTAAAAGTTTTTGGACCATTAAACGTGGATAATGCAAATAATGATATTGTAACACTAAATGTTGAAGAACTTGAAAGCATAAGGCTTATGGATTTAGAAGGATTAGATCAAGTAGCATGTGCAGAAAAAATGGGAATTGCACGTTCAACATTTCAAAGAATCTATTCTGAAACGAAAAGTAAGATAGCTGATTCACTTGTAAATGGTAAAGTTATCAAGATAGAGGGTGGAAATTATACACTGAATATATGCAATATTCATTGCAAAAATTGTGGCTATTCATGGGAAGAGAGTTATGAGAATATAACAAGTGATGATATGAAATGTCCCAAATGTGGAGCAGAGGTTGAATTGATTTGTTGTGAGTGTAATGATAGTGAGTTCTGCGGAAGATGTGGTAGAGGAAGAAATAGAGGAATGGGAAGAGGACTTGGAAATAGAAGAGGTAGAATGATGAAAAAATAATCAGGATAACCTTATAAAAAATAATATTTTCCATAAATTAAAATTATAGTACAAAGCTTGTTTAGCAAGTAGAAAATCGTGTAATATAAAAATAAAAAAGGAGATTTATTTTTATGGCACGAAAATCAAAGAAATTACAAGAATTACAAACAATGTTTAATGAAAATGATATAGATTTTTCATTAGTGAAGGATATTATAGTAATAAAAGATTTAATAGCAAGAGTAGAAAAGATTCCTGATTTTAGAGATCCTTCATATGTGAAACATAAATTGAGTGATATAGTGTTATTAACGCTTTTTGCAGTATTAAGTAATGCTAATGAATGGTGTGAAATAGAAGCATTTGGAATAAAAAAAGAAAAATGGCTGAGAAATTATTTAGAATTAGAAAATGGGATACCATCTGATGATACCAGAAGTTTAGCACTTAAAAATTTTTTAGGTTGGTAGCCCATTGATTTATAAGAATTTAAGAATAATCAGTGGAAATATGAGATTTTCCGATTTTTACTGGAAATTATAGAGAAAAAAGTTGCAAAATAAAAGCATCCTTTTTATAATAGTTTTGTTTAGAAATTCACACAAAAAGGATGCTGATAAAATGAGCAAGAGTTATTTGAAACAATTACTCACCTATACTAATAAGGTATACCATATAGGTGAAAAAATCAATACCTTAAAAGATAAAAGAGTAAAATCAGAAGTAAAAATTTCAACAATTGCTTTTATTGTTTTATTTGGATTTATGCTTCAAATAAGAAGTTTCAATAGATTAGACCATTGGCTTGAAAAAGGTAAATTTAAAAAAGTGTTACCTAAAAAAACTAGAACTCCACGCATTGACTCTGTCAGGCGGTGTTTCAGTGGTTTTGATTTAGATGGATTAAAAGGAATTCATAGTCATATAATTAAAACTACTATAAAAAATAAGGTTTTTAGAGGTGGTACTATAGATGGGTTAAAGGTTGTTGCAATAGATGGTGTAGAGCTATTTGAAAGCACAAAAAAATGTTGTGATAAATGTCTTACAAGAGTTGATAAAA
>NZ_LTBA01000055.1 GCF_001594005.1 Clostridium tepidiprofundi DSM 19306
TTTTGCAACTTTTTTCTCTATAATTTCCAGTAAAAATCGGAAAATCTCATATTTCCACTGATTATTCTTAAATTCTTATAAATCAATGGGCTATCAACCTAAAAAATTTTTAAGTGCTAAACTTCTGAATATATTTATTCAATGCATAATATCTGCTATAAAGATGCTTATAAACTGCATTTTTTCAGTAATATTTGCGATAAAATTTTAGTTTATGTATTCAAGTATGTTATAAGCATTGAACATTATATAACATATATTTCATATAATAGTAAGGAAAGGGGGATAAAATTTTGAAAAAAACTTATGTTCTCGATACAAATGTTTTATTATATTCGCCTAATGCTATACTATCTTTTGGTGATAATGATGTTATTATTCCAGAAGTTGTATTAGAGGAATTAGATAATTTAAAAAAAATGAAAAATGATTTGGGGGCAAATGCTAGAAATGTAGCTAGATTGCTTGATAGCCTTAGAGAAAAAGGAAAATTAAATGAAGGAGTTATTCTCCCTAATGGTGGAAAAATAAGAGTAGAAATGAATCATTATGATTCCAAAATTCCAGTATGGTGGGATAGAAAAAAAGCTGATAATAGAATAATTCAAGTATGTATAGGACTAAAAGAAAAGGGTGAGGAAGTCTATCTTATAACAAAAGATATTTTTGAAAGAATTAAAGCGGACACGGTTGATATTAATGTTGAAGATTTTTATGAAAAGGTGGTACCTAGTTATGATGATCAATATACTGGTAGAATTGATTTGTTTGTGCCATCTGATAAGATTGATTTTTTTTATAAAAATAAGTATTTAGATATAAATAACATTGATTATTATTCAGATATAGTAAATGGAGAAAAACAAATAAATATTTATGTAAATCAATTTGTCATACTTCATTCAATAGATAATAATAGAAAAACAGCATTAGGACGTTTTGATGGCAGAAAAATAGTGCCATTGTTATTTAAGGACAATAAACCTTATGGAATAACATGTAAAAATGTAGGGCAAAAATTTATGCTTGAGGCTTTATATACAGATGCTGATAAGGCACCTTTAGCAATAATTAAAGGACCGGCTGGAACAGGGAAAACACTCTTTTCATTAGCAGTTGGACTTGAAAAGATTATGTCTAGAATGGATAAAAAATATAGAAAGATACTGGTGTGTAGACCCAATATTACAATGGATGAGGAAATAGGTTTTTTACCGGGTACAGAACAGGAAAAGATAATGCCATTCATGCGACCAATATTAGATAATTTAGAAATACTTGTAGATTCTGATGAAAGTCAAAGGTATAAAAATGAAATAGAATTAGAAGATAAGGTTAGGGAGTTATTTGATAGGAGTATTATTACTACTGAAGCAGTGGCATATTTGAGAGGAAGGTCTATTGTTAAAAATTGGGTAATAATAGATGAAGCACAAAATCTTACTCCAAAACAGATAAAAGCTATTGTTACAAGAGTTGGTAATGGAACAAAATTAATATTGATTGGAGATCCTGATCAAATAGATCATCCTTTTATTGATTCTAGGTCAAATGGATTATGTTATGCAGCAGAGAAAATGAAAGGGAGTAAGTTTTGTTATCAGGTTACATTAAAATATGATGAATGTGAAAGGTCACCATTAGCATTAGAATCATCTAAAAGACTTTAGTAAACTCATTTACTGGAGTTTTGTAAGCTTTATAAATGCAAATGTATTTAAAAAAACAGAGTATTGTAGTAAAATAGCTATAAAAGATAAAAAACGAGGATGATTTATGAAGTGATTAAATTATTAAAATGTATCATTTTAGAAGTATTTTTTATGATTATTATATTGTTTTTTTTTGTTTTTTATGGCCCATTTCATAATATTAGAGATGTAGTTGTCAAATCTTTAATGACCACAATGAACCATAAATGGATAGCAGAATTATTCTTATCAGATAAAAAAATAAATCAAATAATGAATGAACAAATAGTAAAAGATATTTCTCAAAGTGGCAAATGTAAATTAGAAAAAGATATAAATATTAGCAATAATGAAAATGGCATAGAATTGTATGAAATAAAGGGAAATAGATTTGAGGGTAAAATTATTTTAGTGTATAACCCAAGAAGAGTTAAAGTAGGTTATACTTCAAAGATTGGAACAGAGGGGCAAACTACTAGTGAAATAGCTAAAAGATATAATGCTATTGCGGCTATAAATGGTGGTGGATTTAAAGGAAGTAACGATGGTATTGCATGGGCTGGAACAGGAGGAACACCAAGAGGAATTCTTATGTCTGATGGTAAATTGATATACAATGATATAAAAGATAAATATAAAAAGAGTGATGTTATGGCACTAACTAAGGAAGGATATTTGTTAGTGGGAAAATATAGTTTAAATCAGTTAGTTAAACTTAAAGCATCTGAAGTGATTTCTTTTGGGCCTCCTCTTATAGTAAATGGTAAAAAAACAATAGAAAATGGTGATGGAGGTTGGGGAATAGCTCCTAGAACTGCCATAGGTCAGAGAAAAGATGGTGTTATAATATTACTTGCCATAGATGGAAGAAGAGTTAATTGTTTGGGTGCAACGTTAAAAGAGGTGCAGGATATTTTGTTTGATTTCGGGGCGTATAATGCTGTTAATCTTGATGGAGGATTTTCGACAACTATGTATTACAATGGAAAAGTTATAAACAATCCACCAGATATATTAGGAGAAAGATGTGTTCCTACAATAGTATATGTTGAGAAATGAAACGTGGTGGTGAAAAAATGTGAAGTTTAAAAGAAAGTTGATTATTTTTATGGTTGTTGGTTTTATATTTGAAATATGTGTTTTATATTACATAGATAGATTTTATTTATCAAAGAGAGAAAATTACACTATTGAATTAGTAGAGAAAAATAATTTGAATAAAAATTTTAATATTACTGTACCTAAGGAAGCAAAAAATATTAAGCTATCTCATGATGGCAAATATATATCGTATTATTTTGAAAGTAAACTCTATATTACAGATACAGAAACTGGTAAAGAAAATTATATTAACTTTGATGATGTATATAAATTATCATATTATAAGTGGCTTTCAGATAGAAATAGAATGTTATTAATTGAAAATAAGGTTATAGACGATAAAAAGGAATTGAAGTTAAGCTATTATGATAGTGATAATAACGTAAAAAAGGATGTATTTGATTTTGCTAAAGTAGATAATAAATCATATGTTAGTGATATTCAAATGTCTACATTGACAAATATTATTTATATAAAGGTTAATCATGTAGGAGATAGGTGTAGTATATATAGAATAGATATTTCAAATAATATACAGAGGGTTAAGACAAAACATTTTTTTATAAACAATATTGCTGAATTAGTTCATGAAGACAAATTGATTTATGAAGATGATGTTTATCATAATATTTTTGTGGTTAATAATATTTTAAAATACAATAAGAAGATACAGTTTCAAGAAAATGAAGGTTATGTTTTAATAGGTGTGGATAAATCAGATAACATTTATGTAGGTAAACTCCAAAATAAATATAATAATAAAATTGTAAAAATATATTATGGTAATTATAAGACTGAAACATCAAACTGGAATAGTATAAAATTGGATTTCCCGACATATAAAAGCAATATATATATTCAAAACGATGGAACTATTTTAGAGAAAATACCTATTGAAAGCATTATAGTAAATTTGAATGATGGTAAAAAATATAAATACAAAGGTGCATTTTTGCAGATTTACGACAAAGGAATTGCTTCAATATTTGATTCTAAATTAATAAAAACAGAAATTTGATTTAACTGTGTTTCCAATAATAGAAAGTTTTGATATAATGGAGAGGATGTTTGTGTAACAATAAAAAGTTTAAATTGACTAGGAGGGGTATAAATTGGATAGAATGGAATTATTTAAGACGGTACTTATGATACCTGCTATACTTATAGCGTTTACATTTCATGAATTTGCTCATGCATGGATGGCTGATAGGCTTGGCGATAAAACTCCTAAATTGCAGGGGAGGTTGAGCTTAAATCCATTTGTACATATTGATATAATAGGATTTATAATGATATTATTATTTAAGTTTGGATGGGCTAAGCCAGTACAAATAAATCCGTCAGCTTATAAAAACTACTATAAAGATGATCTTAAAGTTTCAATAGCTGGACCACTTGCAAATTTTTTTATTGCTGTTGTTTTTGTATTAATATCTGTTGTATTTTATTTCATTAAAGCTAATAATTCAGTTATTACCATACTCAGCTTAATTGTAGAGATAACTATATCATTGAATTGTGTATTATTTTTCTTGAATTTAATGCCTATACCAGGATTTGATGGTTTCCACATTTTAAGAGATTTATTTCCAAAATTTTTCTTAAGGATATCTGATAATTTGAATAGGTATGGATTTATTATTTTTATTATATTTATAATGCCTATTTTGCCAGGACAAATGGCTGTATTTGATTATTTAGTAGGTATACCTGCTAATTTACTTGAATGGTTACTTAAGTTGCCTGTATACAAAATGCTTGGTATGATATAATGGAAAAATTAGTAATTATCAATGAGTTTATATTGATTTTATACTGTATATGCAACTATATAAGAAATGAAAGTATAAGTAATACTCTTATGGTTTGTATTATGCTAATTTACATAATATCAAAAATGATATTCTACATAAGTACAGATAAAAAAACACGAATGTATATAGTGTTTTTTTTGACTATTTATAATTTAATAATTGCATACTATGTTGATAATTTATTTTTGATTTTATTTCCGATAAACTACTATTCTACTGTATATTATTTTAAAATATCTAATAAAATAAGCTGTATTATTTTAGGGTTTATTTTGTTATTACTAAAAGAAAAAGTGTATTTAGAATTTGGACTAGTTTTAGCTATAGAGTATTTATTATTTATTTTTGTATTGCGTTTGTATGAAAAACTTAATAGATTGACTGAGGAAAATGATAAATTAAGAGAAAATAATTACTTTCTCCATAAAAAATTAGAAATAGATATGGAATATCAAAATAGTTTTAAGTATTTTTCTGCATTAGAGGAAAGAAATAGGATTTCTCAAAATATGCATGATGATATTGGACATGTTATATCTGGAAGTTTAATGCAGCTTGAAGCTGCAAAATTACTTATTGATAGGGACAGTGAAAAATCAAAAAATATTATTGAAAATACTATTCTTATATTGAGAAATGGAATGGATAAAATCAGAAAAACTTTGAGAAATATAAAACCATCAAAAGAAGAAATGGGAATTAATAGAATAAAAGTGTTATTAAATGAATTCAAGAGTAGAAGTAACATAGATGTTAATTTTGTTTTTGATGATGAAATTAATATTATAAGCCAAATACAGTGGAATATTATTTATGATACTATAAATGAGGCACTAACAAATATTATTAAGCATTCTAAAGCTACAAATGTAAAAATAAGGATTCAAATATTGAATAAATTGATAAAGGCTGAAATTAAAGATAATGGAATTGGAGCTATTAATATAAAAAAGAGTATGGGGTTAATTGGAATTGAAGAAAGGGCTGCATATGTAAATGGTAAGCTCTTGGTAGATGGTTCTGATGGTTTTTCAGTTATAATATTGCTTCCTATAGGGTAAGGCATTTTCAAAAAATAACTAGTTGGTATGCTAGTATATTTTGTTTAAATGCTTAAGCAATTATAAAGGTGTGATAATTATGTCTATTAGATTGATGATTGCAGATGATGATTTGCTTATAAGTGAGAGTTTGAAAATAATTTTGGGTATGGATGATGATTTTGAAATTGTGGCTTGTGTGGAAAATGGATTAGAAGCAGTTAAAATATGCATGAATGAAAAAGTTGATATAGCATTATTAGATGTTAGGATGCCTATAATGAATGGTGTTGAAGCTACAAGATTAATTACACAAAAAACAAACACAAAAGTATTGATATTAACAACATTTGATGAGGATGAATATATATGTGATGCAATTTCAAATGGAGCAAAAGGTTATTTACTCAAAAATAATTCACCTGATAAAATCAAGAATGCAATAAGAACTCTACAGGATGGTAATTCTGTAGTACAGGATGTTATATTGGAAAAAATCAAAACGGGCTTAAATACTACTGTAGATAATGAAATAGATAAAAGTAATTTTACTAAAAGAGAATTAGATATTATGCAATGTATTGCAGATGGACTTAGCAACAAGGAAATATCGGGGGAATTGTTTATTTCAGAGGGGACAGTAAAAAATTACATCACGTCTATTTTAAATAAAACAGGACTTAAGCACAGAACTCAGATTGCTATTTATTTTTTAAAGGGAGGAAGATTGTAAAATTAAAAATGTGACTTTTGTCATGTATGTTTAGTGACCTTTATGACTAAAATAAGGGTCATTTTTTTTATATACTATTAGTACAAGGCATCTTCAAAAAATAACTAGTCAGTATGTTAATATAATTGACTTGATATTTTCTTTCAAATGCCTAAAAGAGAAAATTTTAATATAAGGGGAGAGCGTATATGAGTATAGTCAAAATAGAAGAATTAACTAAAAAATTTGGTGATATTATAGCGGTAGATGATGTAAATATTGAAATTAAAGAGGGAGAGATATATGGATTACTTGGACCTAATGGTGCAGGTAAAAGTACAATGATAAATATAATGTGTGGACTTCTTAGAGCCACTAAAGGCAAAGTTAAAATACTTGATAAAGATATCAACGAACATTCTATGTTTGTTAAAAAAAACATTGGAGTTGTTCCTCAGAATATTGCTATATATGAGGATTTAACTGCATATGAGAATGTTAAGTTTTTTGCTAGTTTGTATGGATTAAAAGGTAACGTTCTTAAAGAGAGAACAAAAGAAGCACTTGAATTTGTTGGATTATACGATAGGTCAAAATCAATTCCTAAAAATTTCTCAGGAGGTATGAAAAGAAGGCTTAATATTGCATGTGCATTAGCTCATAAGCCTAATATTATAATTATGGATGAGCCAACTGTTGGAATAGATCCACAATCAAGAAATCATATTTTAAAATCAATAAAGAAGCTTAATGATATGGGAAGCACAATCATTTATACAACTCATTACATGGAGGAAGCAGAGGCTATATGTACAAAAATAGGAATAATGGATCACGGTAAAATAATAGCAGAAGGTACAAAAGAAGAATTAGAAGCTATTGTAACTGATAAAAAGCGTTTAGAAATTACAGTAAATGATATAGGGAAGGTAGAAATAGAGTGCCTTAAGCAAATTAATGGTGTTGTAGATATCATGGTTACGAGCAAAAAAGTAATTATTGATAGCAAAAAAGAAGTGAATAATTTGGAAAAAATAATATTATATTTTACTCAAAATGGGTTTGCTATTAGTAATATTGAAAGCAAAATGCCGAATTTAGAAAATGTATTTTTAACTCTTACAGGAAGAAAGCTCAGAGATTAAGGGGGAGGGACAGAAAAATGAAAATTTTAAGTATCATCATTAAAGAATTAAAGCATGATTTTAGAGATAAACATCTTATAAGTATAATGATATTGTTTCCGCTTTTGCTTATAGTGATATTAGGTGCAGCATTTTCTGGGGGTTTCGATGGAGAGAGTTTGGACTTAAATAATACTAGAGTAATTTATCACTCTGATGAAAAAGGAGAGTTTTCAAAAGGATTTAGTGAATTTATTAAAAGATTTAATGATATGGGTATGACTTTTGAGAACATTGATGATAAAGAAAATGCACTTGAATTAGTTAAGAATGATTACTATGCTTGCTATATCGAAATAGATGAACCTAATAAACAAATAAAATTATATAAAAATAATAGATACAATTTTGAGGCTGGCCTCATAGAAGGAGTATTAGGAACGTTTGTTCAAAGGTATAATGTGATTTCAGAAATAGCAAAGACAAATACCAGTGCATTGAAAAAAATATCTTTAAAGGGGGATACTTCATTTGTAAAAGTGGAGTCTATTGATAAAAAGAAGTCCCCAAGAGCAATAGATTACTATGGTATTACTATGCTTACTATGACAATTATGTATTCTATTATGACGGGTACGGAAGCAATCAAAATGGAAGAAAGAATTAAAACTGAAAATAGGATGCATGTTTCACCAACAAGAAAATATAATGTGTTTATTGGTAAAGTGTTAGGAGTTTTTTTAGTATCAATGTTTCAAATGTTAATTGTAATGATTTTTAGTAAAAAAGTTTTTAATGTGTATTTTGGTAATGACATTTGTACTGTGTTGGTTATATTGTGTTCTCAAATAATTATGAGTATTTGTGTCGGTGTAGGTATTGGAATAATGATTAAAAGGGAGGAAATTGCAAATGGTTTTATGAATGTAATTATACCTGTTATGGTTTTCCTGGGAGGGGGATATGTTCCTATTGAGCAATACAACATTAAAGCACTAAATTTAATATCAAATATTTCACCTGTTAAATGGATAAATAAGTCTATATTTAGTGTTGTTTATGGAAATGATTATAGATATGTAAAAACAGCTATAATGGTTAATGTAAGCATTGCATTAGTATTTTTTATACTGTCATCATTAAGATTTATGAGAAAAGAGGTGGCTTAAATGAGAAACTTTATTAATATTGCAGCAAATATATTTAAAATTACATTTATGAAAAAAGGCAATATTATTATATATATAATTTTGCCGATAGCAATTACAGTAGCATTGATATCTGTTTTGGGGAATCATGCTACATCAAAAATAACTATGGGTATAGTAGATAAGGATAAAACAGTATATTCAACCAATATGTTTGAATACATTAAAAGCACGGGTAAATTTGTAATAAAGGAAATTAATGAATATGACATTTCAGATGAAGTTGCTTCAGGTAATGTGGATTTTGCACTTGTTATACCAGAGCATTTTGGAGAGAGTATATACAAATGTGCACCTGAAACGGTGGATATAATATCAATTAAGGGGCAGGAAGCAACAGTGTGGATAGAAAATTATGTAAATTATTATATTAAAAATTTGAATGATATGTGTATTGCATCTGATGGGAATAGGGAAGTATTTAATAAAATGTATAACAACTATAAGAAAAATGGATTTAAATTGATTTCTAATCCTGTAAAAGATGTATCAAGAAATAAATCAATTACAAGACTCATTATTGGTATGTTTATAATGTTTATTATGATGTCGAGTTCAGTAACTTCGAGAATTATAATAAAAGATAAGAGAAGAAGAACTTATTATAGAATATGCAGTTCACCGGTATCTTCTAGGACATATGTATTGTCGAATGCAGTTGTAAATATTGTTATAGTATTCATTCAAGTTATTACTATCGTTTTTATAATTGAGAAAATAATGAAGTATCAGACTTATGTTCCTACAATACAAATGGTAGTAATTCTAATGTGCTTTGGATTAAATGCTATAGCAATTGGTATGCTAATTACTGCTTTTTCAAATTCAACAGGTACTGCTAGCATTATGACAAATTTAATTACAACTCCTACATGTATGCTTGGT
The DNA here is from genome assembly GCF_001594005.1 of Clostridium tepidiprofundi DSM 19306. Taxonomy (GTDB): domain Bacteria; phylum Bacillota; class Clostridia; order Clostridiales; family Clostridiaceae; genus Clostridium_AC; species Clostridium_AC tepidiprofundi. Next base: position 9,576 of record NZ_LTBA01000055.1, read on the forward strand.
GGATGTTTCTGGCCTGTTGGTATAATGCCAAAAACTATTCAGAAAATATCTAATTTTATACCTCAAACATGGACAATAGATGCCATAAAAAAGATACAGAGAGGAAGTTCATTCTGGGATGTTAGAATAAATATATTTGTTTTACTTGGATTTGCAACAATGTTTTTGTTGATTGCAATATATAAAATGAAGAAAAATAATAAAGTAAATACATTTGTTTAGGTATTGAATATATATAGTTGTTTCAAGTATATCAAGATGCAGAGGGAGAATTCCATTTTAACTGGTATTAAATATATAGATTTGCTTCAAGTGGTAAAATATTCACTTGAAGCATTCCAGAAGTTTAGCACTTAAAAATTTTTTAGGTTGGTAGCCCATTGATTTATAAGAATTTAAGAATAATCAGTGGAAATATGAGATTTTCCGATTTTTATTGGAAATTATAGAGAAAAAAGTTGCAAAATAAAAGCATCCTTTTTATAATAGTTTTGTCTAAAAACTCACACAAAAAGGATGCTGATAAAATGAGCAAAAGTTATTTGAAACAATTACTCACCTATATTAATAAGGTATACCATATAGGTGAAAAAATCAATACCTTAAAAGATAAAAGAGTAAAATCAGAAGTAAAAATTTCAACAATTGCTTTTATTGTTTTATTTGGATTTATGCTTCAAATAAGAAGTTTCAATAGATTAGACCATTGGCTTGAAAAAGGTAAATTTAAAAAAGTGTTACCTAAAAAAACTAGAACTCCACGCATTGACGCTGTTAGGCGATGTTTCAGTGGTTTTGATTTAGATGGATTAAAAGAAATTCATAATCATATAATTAAAACCACTATAAAAAATAAGGTTTTTAGAGGTGGTACTATAGATGGGTTAAAGGTTGTTGCAATAGATGGTGTAGAGCTATTTGAAAGCACAAAAAAATGTTGTGATAAATGTCTT
>NZ_LTBA01000056.1 GCF_001594005.1 Clostridium tepidiprofundi DSM 19306
AAGGCAAGTATAAAACAACAAAAGAATTTGGAAAAATGCAACCTAACGACAAGGTAAGTTTAATCGGTAACCATACAGAACCCAACACAGGTATTCACTACGGAGATAACTGGGTAGACGCTTGTGACTCAATCAACCCTTCCGAAATCCCAACACCAGAACAAATAGAGCAGACTTCTCAATCCACTGCAAAGGTTGATATTCATAAGAAGGTTAAGAGCAATACTGTTGAACATGGATTTGAATTATGGGAAGTAAGAAAGCTAGTAGACTCTAAAATTAATGAAGCTAAAGAAGAACATTTTTCTGATAAGCAAATAGCAGACCTCAAGCAGTATTGGGCGGATGAGTTTCACATCACCGTCGCAGAACTCGATAGCGTTCCTAATAACTACCTCGACATAATAGCCCAAGAAAAAGAGCTAGCCCGCAGACAAGCCGAAGAAAAGGCACGTAAACAAGCTCAAGCCAAAAAGCGTAAGCAATCTGCTCATAACTCAGGGCATAAAGAAAAGCAATTACCAGAGAGTACTTGTAACACAGGGGGAAGAGTTAGTCAAGAAGAGTTGGACAGACGCAGAGTGGAACTTGGTGGTTTTTCATCAGATACTACGTTTGGCTATGGGGGAGACTACCCCGGATTTAACCTTGAACCATCCCACTAAAGAGAACCCTTCATGGGTTCTTTCTCTATACTAGAGATACCTTCCTTTATACTCTATATACCCCAACCAGATACCTAACTATATTTAGCTGAACCGAGAGAAAAAAATAACAGGAAAGAGAGGTCTATACATGCAACGTAAACTAGTATTGTTCTTGAAGGACACCGTACCGTTTTTACAAGGCATAGCTTTTGCTTTAGCGTTCTACCTAATCGTTACTAAATTTATCTTCTTCAACATCATAGTCCCGACAACTTCAATGTATCCCACAATACAACCTAACGATAGGATTTTCACGCTAGTTGTTCATAAACCATCGTATCTTAAGAGAGGGGATATTGTAGTCTTTTACTCTCACGAACGGGACGAAAAGATGGTCAAAAGACTTATAGGGTTGCCACAGGACAAAGTAACCATAAATGAAGACGGTTCTGTTTATGTGAACGACAAAAAGCTAGACGAACCGTACGTAAAGAACCAGTTAAAACAAGGTGAAGTTTATTCAGGACTTCACTACGGTACTTATACCGTTCCCAAAGGGCATTACTTCTTCCTAGGCGACAACCGAACAAATTCGTTTGATTCACGTTATTGGAAGAACCCGTTTATCGGTGAGAAGGACATTTTAAGTAAGGCAAGTGCTATATTATTTCCACGTAGCAGGAGAGGTACACTTACTGCAATTATAGATAGAAGTCATTAAGAAGTTTAGTTGTGAAAACAATTGGACTTCTTGTTTTTTTTTTTTTTGGATTTTTTCTTTGGTTGATTAGTAACGAAAATTGGGGTACAGTTTTTGTAAGACAACTGATTTCTTATAAAGATTTGAATGAAACGGACAATTTTTGTTGCTACAGTTGTAATTGAATAGAGAAATTTAAATAGAGCCAGTTAAAGTAACACAGCAGTTACTTTGATTGACTCTTTTATATATGTAATATTGCAAGATGTAACTTTTGACACTTCGTGCCGGAAAATATTTACAATGAAAATATTGACAAATTCGTAACAGGGAGGTAAAATAATAATTGTAGACAAGCTTGTTTATGTAGTTGGTAGAGTTATAGCTTAATGAATTTGACTAAGATAACGAAAATTTTTATCTTTAAACCAATTGAGATTTTGAATATTAATTTAAAAGAAAAAAGGAAAAAAGTAAGGAGTTTTTGATATATGAAAAAATTTAATAAAATTATGAGTTTAGTTTTAATATTAATAATATTTTTAGGTACTGTGAATGTATATGCGTATTCAAATTTGCATAATGAAATGCAAAGTCTTATAAATGAAGATGGTTCTAAAATATTAAAAGCAGAGAATTTGAAGAACTTAGAGGAATTGCATAATTATATATCAAACAATATTTCTAGATATGTTATAAAAAATCAGGATGGAACTGTTACTATAAGTAAACAAATATATAAAATTAACATATCACCATACTTGATAAAGAAATATATTACTATGATTGACGAAATTAATAAAGGTGTAAAGTTAGGAATAATTTATTTTGATAAAAATTTATCAGCTCAAGTTATTGATGATGTAGAGAATTACGTATATAATAGGAGAAATAATACCTTAAAGGAATATATGAATAATTACAGTACTAAAGATGTTGGTATTATGTCATTGCCAGATGAACCTCCGTATTTTAATATAACATATACTTGTCATAAAAATGCAAAAGAACTTCAAGATGTTTATGATGCCGCTGAAGCTACTAGAATTATAAATCCTAATGTAAATCCATGGCTAGTAACGGTTGGTTATTGGGTTGGTAAAGTTAGAGAAGGTGGAGATTGGGATTACAAAAGAGAATTAGGATGGAATACAGAATACAAAATAATAATAGGTGGTAAAGTAGATTATGTATATGGTGAGGATATAGGTAATATTCATTATGGATATACAGGAAGATCAGTAGGTTTTAGCCAGGTTACTTTGAAATCAGCTGCTGGATTAGTTCAGGTTCTTAGTGGAACAGCTAAAAAAGAATGGTTTAATAGCTATTTTGATGATCCTAAAGATCAATATGCTATACAACGAGGGATTGATATGTATAATAATGGATTATAGAAATAAATTTTTATAAATAAAGGGATGCATCGGATGAATATCATAAATGATATTCATCCGAAAATTAATTGGATTGCAGGGAATAGAGATAGTTTATTCCAATGTCAATAATGGTGTGTTTGAAGTATTATATGCTGATTGAGTTGTAAAACTTTGGAGATGATAGAAATGTCTTTGAGATTGTTGAAAATAGTTAAAAAATTTGTCGGATTATTAGCAATTATATTATTAATAATTGTTTTATTTTATTATTTTACTTTTTATGATATGAGTTTGTTGCCTAAAGGCAAGCTAATAAATGAAGTTTATTCTCCTAATAGACAATATATTGCGAAAATTTATATAGTTGAAACAGCAGAATTATGTCTTAAAGTTGATATAGTAAATACTAAAAAATATAAAACTAAAACTATATATTGGAGTTGGGACGAAGGTGATAATTGTCATATAGAATGGTTAGATAATAAGTATATTCTAATAAATGGAAGAAAAATGAATATAAATACTGATACTTATAATAGAAGAGTTGATTCAGATGATAAATATAAGTAAAGTGTTAGAGATAAACAACTTTAAGGTTAAATAAATTTAAAATTTTGTGATAGTAGTGAATTTTAGTCCATTTTTAGTTACGTTGATAATTTTATATCATGTAGGTGAGAAAATTGCAACTGTTATGTACATTATACTTTTTGCAACGATGATATCTATTTCGTTTGATAAAGGCTAATTATGAAATGATGAGATATTATGAAGGATTGAATATCAATAGATAAGAAAATATTTTTAATCTTAGTGAGCAAAACTATGTCTATTTTGTCTTTGAGAATTGCGTTATGGATTATATTGGCTATTATTATAATATATGCATGAAAAGGAATAAGAGGAGCAGGTTTTACAAATTTTCAAATGAATGGGGGTAAAAAGGGGTAAACCCCTTATTTCTGCGAAATACTATCACTATTTTATCAAAACACATGTTGAGTGCGTCGTGAAGATAGAGAGGAAATAGCTTGATATCAAAGGGTTTGAAGGTTTTTAACTAAATATGGATGTGTGTTTTATGTTCCCTCAGACTATGGTTTGGGGGAGTTTTGTTTGAGGGGGGTAAGGGATTTTCGCAGAATTGAAATTTTGCGAAAAATTGGAATGGTAAAGCTAAATGGTATGAAAGCAGCACAAGGAAAATGCTTAGTAATGAAAAATATAAAGGAGATGCATTACTTCAAAAGACTTATACAGTTGATTTTCTTACAAAAAAAAGAGCGCTAAATACTTTTAATTCAGTACTTGAAAACAAGGCTTATTTCATGGAAAAATGGAAGGAAGGGCTTAAGAGTGATAATGTTTTAGTAAGGTATAAGTCAAAGCAGTTTATAGAAATATTAAAAAAATAGAGAGCCGATAGACTAGCAACAAAAACTGTAGTCTAGTTTTTGTAAGGTTTTGTAAGGTGCCTGATTCCTTGCAAAGATTGGAAGTGGAACGAGCAATCTTTGTAGCTTTTCATGATAGAGATATAAATGCAAGCAAAAATATTCTAAAACAAGGATTAGCAGATATAGCATAAAAAAATAAGAACCGTAGGTCTTACGGAGATAGCCTGTGGAGATAGTAGGTTACGAGGTCGTAGAAGTAGGAAAAGTTCTTGGATACACCAAGAAGCCCCCACTTCAGTGTGAGCAAATGGATGGAGAGTTCACGTGTTAGTGTTTCTCTTGTGTTAAGAACGTTGTATAATTCATGAATTAATATTTAGAAAAGGAAGTTAATAATATGAAAGATAATATGAATTTAACGAAGAAAACAAGCATTCAAAAGATAATGTTTAATGTTTTAATAATTCTTTTAACAATAGTAGTATTAGGTGGTGCTATTAATTTTTATTATGCAGTAGGATATATTTTAATTCTTATTGTACATGAATTAGGACATTACTTTGCAGCAAGATTTTTAAACCGAAAAGTTGTTTTTGGAGGATTCACTCCTTTTGGAGCATATATACTTCATGAAAATATTGAAAATTGCAAAGAAAATGCGATTATTGCAATAGGAGGCCCCTTGCTTGGAGGGCTACTTGGATTTATTTACTATGTAATTTATTGGTTTACAGGGGAGACTACATTTTTTGTGTTAAGCTTTATTTCAATAATGTTAAATCTAATAAACTTAATTCCTGTAAAACCTCTTGATGGAGGTTATATAGCAGAAACAATATCTCCTATCATATGTTATTTAGGATTGCCATTTTTATTATATTTGTTTATATTAGCAAAAAGTTTAAAAGGAAAGGTTATGTTATGTATTATTTTTCCAATAAGTATATATCAAACCTATGATTTCACTAAGAAATATAAAAATAAATCTTATTTTAAATTGAAAAGAAATGATAAAATAAAATTTATAAGTATATATAGTATATTATTATTGTTATTAATTTTTAGTGCATTATACTTTCATAGTATAATTAACTGCCATGAATTAATTAAAAGTATTACGAGATTTAAATAATTATTAACTCAACTTTTGCACTTATAAATTACAAGTCTAAAATGGTTCTTCCGATAAATAGTTTATTTTATATTGTTGAATAAGCTTTGAAATATAGCTTTATTTTTAAGTGAGTTTATTTTTGACCTTCCATACATTGAGTGTTTAATTTGCTTTAGCAACAAAAACTGCAGTCCAGTTTTTGTAAGGTACCTGACCCCTTACAAAGATTGGAAGTGGAACGAACAATCTTTGTAGCTTCAATTAATTTATAAATAGGTATTATATTGATGCGATTGCCCTGTCCTGAGTATGAATTTGTAGGTGTCTTTGCTGATAGAGGAATTACTGGAACAACAGATAATAGACCCGAATTTCAAAAAATGCTTACCCTTTGTAGAGAAGGGAAAGTAGATTTAATTATTACAAAGTCTATATCGAGATTTGCAAGAAATACATTAGTTATGCTGAAAATAGTAAGAGAGCTAAAAGAATTAGGTGTGGAAGTAAGGTTTGAAAAAGAAAATATAAATACATTATCAGGGGATGGTGAGTTAATGCTTACCGTCCTTTCTTCATTTGCACAGGAAGAAAGTAAAAACGTAAGCGATAATCTAAAATGGAGAGTAAGAAAGAGATTTGAAAAAGGTGAACTCATGATAAACACCACAAGATTTCTAGGTTATGATAAAGATGAATATGGAGAACTAATAATTAATGAGTATGAAGCAAAAATTGTAAGAAGGATTTTTAAAGAGTACCTAAGCGGGAAAGGTAGTTTTACTATTGCAAAGGAACTTAATGTAGAAGGTATCCCTACAATTATCGGAGCAAAGTGGCATGATACCACTATTCTAGGGATTTTAAAAAATGAAAAATATAAAGGAGATGCACTACTTCAAAAAACTTATACAGTTGATTTCCTTACAAAGAAAAGAGCAGTAAAGTAAACACAGGAGAAGTTCCAATGTATTATGTTGAAGAAAGTCATCCCGCGATAATAGATAAAGATATGTGGCAAGCAGTACAGCTTGAACTGGAGAGAAGAAAAGCTTTTGCAAAAAAATATGGAATTAAAAAGATTTACTATGCTACGGTTAAAAATCCTTTTGCAGGAAGAGTTATTTGTGGATACTGTGGCAGTGTTTTTGGCAGAAAAGTTTGGAATTCAACAGATGAAAGATTACGAAGAGTGATTTGGAGATGCAATAATAAATATAAGGTGAAAGGAAAAAAGGGCTGTGAGAATAAGCATATAGATGATAAGGTTTTATATCAGGCTTTTGTAAATACATTTAATGCAATACTTGAAAACAAGGCTTATTTCATGGAAAAATGGAAGGAAGGGCTTAAGAGTGATAATGCTTTAGTAAGGTATAAGTCAAAGCAGTTTATAGAAATTCTAAAAAATGCAAAGCCAATAGAAAAATTTGATATGGACTTATTCTTTAGTATTGTTGAGAAGATGGTAGTGTTTGATGGAAAAAAGATAATAGTGGGGTTGCTAGATGGGACGGAGATTGAGGTTGGGATTGAATAGAGAAATAAGAAGAGCCAGTTGGAGTGATGTAGTACGTTACTCAAACTGGCCCTTTTGTAATATTATAGAACATTAAATAAATTTTTGCCACTTCATGTCGGAAAATATTTACAATGAAATTATTGACAAATTTGTAACGGGGGGAGTAGAATTATATTTGTAGACAAGCTTGTCTATAGATTTGATAGAACTATCACAAAAAATATTTTGAAAAGAGGGTATTGCAAAGAGATAGATTGATTTTTAAAAAATACCCCTATTTTGAAGGAATGGTGAAGTTTTGATACAAATTCAAAGTAAAATCAATGGGTTAAGTTGAAGATTATAATTAAATTTTTGACAATACCCAACAAAAGGTAATATCAAAATGAATTCTATGTTGTGCAAAATAATGCTGAGCAAGGATGTAAATGAGATTTCCATCTACAACAAAGCTTAGATCATCTGGTAAGGGGGGGAACATGAAATGAATAGTATTAAACCACCAAACAAAAAATTATTGCTGAAGCCATAAGAAAGACACCTTTGGTTCATTATAACAGCTTAACGTAAGCGAGATGGAAAGAATAGAATAAAATTTAAAATAATAATAAAGAATTTTACTAAGAAAGGATGAATTTAAGTATGAGAAAAATAACTTCATTGTTGTTTATAGTCATAGTAGTTATGAATGTTTTTATTAGTGTTGCTTTTGGTGAAATTGTAAAAACTGATGATAATATTTTATATGTTAATACTAAAGAAATTTCTCATGAAATGGAAAGTTATACACACGATATTTTTAAAAAACTAATGAAACCAATAATTAAGAACCCAGAACTTTATGGTTTCCAAAAAAATGAAGTAGAAAAATTTAAATTAGGAAAAGCTTTTAACATTTATCGTTATAAAAATAATATTATCGAAAGTACAGATATATTTTATATACCAATATTATATAATACTAATATCAGAGGTTTTTTAGCTGTTACTTACGATACAGAAAGTAAAAATTATGTTGCAACTTTAAGCAAATCTTTTGCTGATAGATTTCAGAAGATTAAAAGCAAAAAAACAAAGAAAAATCCATTTATAATAGTGGATGCATATGATCATATGTTTGCTATAAACAATGATAATGCAATTCTTTTAGAAGAAGCATTAAATAGTAAAAAAAATGTTAAAGATGTTGGAAACGAGATATTGTATAAAAAGCAAAAAAATCAATTTATAGGTAATAGTAAGGACATATTAGAAGTAGATGGAACTAGTTTATCAACTAGCGATGTTAATATTGCTTCTACCTCTCATGTAATATCTGAGTTTCTTCCTGTACAACCAGTTTTACAAGGAGACCAGCCTTGGTGTGGAGCTGCTTGCACAGCAGCGATAATTAATTATAAAAATGGAGAATCTTTAACAGCAGAAGATGTTACCATAGAGGTTCATGGATCAGCGGTAGAAGAAGGAATAACAAATAGCGAAGTTATTGAAGTAGCTTCGAATCATGGACTTACAGCTACTGAAACATCTCCAATGTCGTATACTGCAGTAGCTTCTGATATATCAAATGACCGTCCAATATATATGCAAATGCAAAGAACAAAATCTGATGGAACAAAGTCATATCATGCTTTAGTTTTACGTGGCTATGAAAATTATATTAATTATGGTGAAAAAATATACTCTGTTATAAATCCATGGTATGACTACTACGTAGAAATAACTGGGTGTGATAATGGAAGTCAAGTAACTTATATTACAGGTAGTAGAATATACAAATGGTATAAAACTGTAAGAGGATTTTAATTATATATGCATATATAGAATCTATTAAAAAAATTACAATTAAAGTTATATAACTTTAATTGTAATTTTCTAATAAGCTTATATCAATATTTATTAGGATAGTTAATAAGATAAATAAAGTTTGATTTTATTTTGCTATTTCGTAAGTATAGGGCAATTAATATAATTACTAATGTAGAGGTGATAAAATAATGTGGCTGAATAAAAAAACATTGATTTTCTTTCTTATTACTTTAATTTTAATGGTTGGCTACAGTAATAAATCTAAATTTACTAAATATGACCTTCCTCCAATGATTTTTTGGAAAGATACAATATATTATGTGCAGGATAAAAATTATGAGTCTATAAAGGAAGAACAAATTGATAAGAAAATAGGGGAAATAACAAAGGTAATTGATGGAACCGAAACACCAAAATCTCATGGAATTGCTAATATTTTTAAAGAAGGATCTAATATATTTACTTTAAAGGGTAAAAAATCAGAGGAAATAATTGTTATACAGTATGAAAATGAATATTATATAGCTTTACCAAAGAGCAAATAGAAAATAGCATGTATCTATTTGAAACAAACGGGACACACCGAGACTGTTGAAAAACACCTCCCAATAAATGTAAAAAATAATTTCAAACTATAAATGTGCAAAAATGCTAGCAGATTTTTACAGTATATAATTATACTTTTCTATGCAACTTTTAATAGGCTACATATTTCTTGTTTAGTAAAACCTTCTTGTGATTTATCACAGATCCAAGAAATCAAGGTTTTTTTAGAATTATTTCTAGCAATTTTTAATCCTTTACTAAAGGAGGTATAATTATCACAGATACCAGAAATACAATATAAATATGCTAACTGAGTTATGATTAAGTATCTTTTTATTGCCCTAGAACTTCTTATTTGATATTTATCAAGATTTAACTCCATTTTATTTTGACGAAAAAAAGTTTCTATTGTCCATCGACAATTATACCTTTGAAAAATTTCCTCATCACATAAACTGATATCTGTTGTTATAAATGCTTTCAGTGTTTTGTTATTATGAAAAGCATTTTTAGGATAACTTATTAGTATGGTTACAGTCTTAAAACCATTGATTTTGCCTTGATATCTAAAAATATAATAAGAATGACCATTCACTGTAACAAGGTGAAATTGATCTTTTTTTAGTATTTGAGCATATCCTCTGATCTTTTGATTCACTTTACATTCAGGGCAATCGCATACGAAATGTTACTCTAAAACCCTTTACAGTGAAGGGTTTTAGAGATATTATGTAAGAGTAATTCATATCAATGAAATAAAAACACGTAAAAATAATCATATCTTGATGACAAACAATCAAATAAATATTATGATGATATTGAAAGCATATCTGACAAAAGCCTAACGGAATACCCTCACATGATACATTTGGAAGAGTATTTTCAAATATAAACCCTAAGGAGTTCCACAAGGCATTTATAGATTGGGTCAATGGTATACGTGAGTTTATAGACAAAGATATTGTAGCATTAGATG
>NZ_LTBA01000057.1 GCF_001594005.1 Clostridium tepidiprofundi DSM 19306
GGTAAGAGATTAGAACTTGAAAAACCCCAACCATTAGGAATACTAACAGGATATAGGGATTTAGACAGAATGTTAAAAGGAATAGTTGAGGGCAGTTTAGTAACGTTATTAGCTAGAAGTGGTATAGGGAAAACTACATTTGCATTGGATTTAACTAAAAAAATAGCAATTGAAGGTAAATCAATAACATACTTTTCATTAGAAATGCCACCGGAGCAGATGTTTTTGAAAATGGTGCTAACACAAGCTAAGCTGAAAATAGAAGAGTATATATCTATTACTAGGTATAGCGAAAAAATTATTAATGATTTATCAATTGCAAGTAATAAAATAGCTGCTTTGAATATTAATTTTTCAAAAGAAAGAGATATAAGTAAAATTGTAAATTTAATAAACTATTACGTTAGAAAGAAAAAGACAAAGATATTTGTTATAGACTATTTAAACATAGTTAAAAGTGATATAAAAACGAATAATACTGATATTCTATACAATGAAATTACAGCAGAACTTAAACAAGTAGCATTGAAAACAGGAGCAATTATATTCTTAGTGGTACAAGCTAATAGGACAGTAGATAGCCAAGCAGATAAAAGACCCAACTTAAAAGATATAAAAAGCTCATCATCTATCGAGCAGAATAGCGACTATATAATATCGTTGTATAGGAACTTAGATTTCAATAATCCAGCTAAAAGGAAAGAAGCATTTGATAAAGGAAAAATTGATTACAATAAACCTAATGCAGATGTTAATCCGGAATGTTTTGAACTTATTGTATTAAAGAACAGGCATACTGGATCATGTGGAACAGTTTATTTAAAATACTTATCTAATTTAGGGTTTTTGAATTGGATATTTTAAATAAAGAAGGTATTTCATGAAAGAAAATATTCAGTCATTAGTTAGGAGAGTAGGAGAAAAATATCAACAATCACCAAAGGAATTAAGAATATTTATAGGCAAGGTACTTGAAGGAACGATTAAACTATCAAGTGATAAAAAAATAAAATAGAGAGGGAGTATTAATGATGAATAAAGAGTTAAGAGAAAGATATTTCACATTAAAGGGTAAGTTTTTGGAATTGAAGGATAAGATGATTGAGAAAAAACATGATTCTATGACTTTAGCAATAGCGTCAAATGAATCGCTTGCAGCAATATATTTTGATGATTTCAAGTTGACATTTTATGAAAAATTACAAGAAATAGACTTAATACTATATCTTAATTCACAAATGGTAGGAAGTTTGAATATCGCCGAAAGTAATAAAAATTTTCAATTCGATTTCTATTTTGATGAGGTAAATGTTGATTTTATAACTGTAGAAGAAAAAAAGGCATGCTAATTTATGAAAGGAATGATTTCATGATTAAGATAAAAGCTACATTTCAAAATACAGAAGAGAAGGAAAAACTTATACAACAGTTATCAAGAGAATTCAAAATATCAAAGATTTCAAAAGAATACAAAAAAGAAGGTTTAAGTAAAAGAATTTACATAAACCTTAAAAATAAATAAAAAAAAGCTCATTCCTAAAGGAACAAACTATAACCCGCAATTATAGTTTAACCTTTAGGAGTGGAAAAATCAAGTGTTTGGAGGGGAATTCCATGAATAAAAAATATATTAAGGCTAAATTAACAACAGAAAAAACATTAGGAATGTTAAATAACATACGTAAAATTGCAAGTGTTTATGAATTTGAGGATAAACAAGTTTATAAAGCATTAGAGAATGTAATAGAAAGCATTGAGGATTTTATTAATGAAATAGAGTATTATTCTAAAAGTGCAGAGGTAGGGAAATTATATATAAATTCTAATGGTAGATATGAATTAAACAGTAAAGAGCTCTATAGTGGTTATCCAATAGAAGTATATAACGAAGAATATGGAGAATGGAACGCTGGAAGAATAGAGTATAGCAATAAGTATGGTGGATATTATTTTTATAACTGTGATGAGGAACATTTTGCTTTGAATGATGGAATGAAAGCAAGAATAAGGGGTTGAGGTGATATTATGAGTGTATATATACTATTTGAATATATCAAGGAATGTAAAAAGAAGAATATAGAGCCTAGTCAAAAAGGACTATATGATTATAAAAAATTGAGGGAAATAAAATATGCAATAAACGTTGAAAATTATACACTTTAAGGGTATTTTATGATATAATATCAATAGAGATAAAAATAAATATTTAAGTACCCCACAGTGATGTGGAAGCCATGAATATAAGGCACGGGAAATTAACTTAACGGAGAAATCCGTTGAGTTGTTCTTGTGCTTTTTTATTTTGTTAGGAGTGATTAGGTGTCATTTTTGAGTAAATTATTTGGTAAAAATAAAAGTCCTACAAATGCAGGACGAATTGAAGTAATGAATGGAAGTCCTGCAATGTTTACTCCATTTAGTGGAAATGCATACGAAAGCGATATATACAGAGCAGCAGTTGATGCAATAGCAAGAAATGCGGCGAAACTTAAACCAACACATGTGATAACAATACAAGGTCAAAGAAAAGACGGAGATAGTCAATTAAATAGAATATTGCAAGTAAGGCCAAATCCATACATGACAGCTTATGACATGATTTATAAATTAGTAACTCACTATTATTTATATAATAATGCATTTGCTTATTTGCAGAAGGACGATAGGGGTAATTTAACTGGCATATATCCGTTAAGACCTTTACAAATGGAATATATGACAGATCCAACTGGGGAATTGTATTGCAAGTTTTTATTTATGGGTGGTAAAACTTTTATAGTACCATTTAAAGAAGTATTCACAATAAGAAGGTTTTATAATTCAAATGATTTGTTAGGAGATACAAACACAGCTATAATACCAACTTTAGAATTAGCACATACCCAAAGCGAAGGAATTAAAAATTCTATAAAATCAAATGCAACAATAAGAGGTATCTTAAAATATAACCAGGTATTAAGTCCGGAGAAGTTAAAGCAAGAAAAAGAAGCGTTTATAAATGATTATTTGAACGTAAGTAATACCGGAGGAATTGCAGCTATAGACAATAAATTTGATTATATTCCTTTAGAAAATAAGCCGATAGCTATAAATGATAAGCAATTACAAGCAGTAAAACAGAAAATATATGATTATCTAGGAATATCAGAAAACATTGTAAAGAGTACATACAATGAGGATGAATGGGCGGCATTTTATGAAAGTGTAATTGAGCCTTTAGCCGTGCAATTTTCATTGGAATTAACAGATAAGTTGTTTACCCAAAGAGAGCAGGCATTTGGTAATTCGATATTACTTGAAGCAAATAGATTACAATTTGCAAGTAATACAACAAAGACCAATATATTAAAAGAATTAATGCCATTAGGGTTATTTACAATTAACCAGGCATTGGAAATATTAAATTTACCGGCAGTTGAGAACGGCGACAGAAGGGTCCAAACGTTGAATGTAGTATCAACGGATATAGTAGACCAGTATCAAATGAAAGGTAAAGGAGTAAAAGAAAATGAAGGAGATTAGAACAGCTAATTTAAGAGCCACAGACCCGGCAGGGGAAAGCGGTTTTAAATTAGAAGGTGTACCTATAGTATTTGATACACCAACTAAAATAAATGATGTATTTGGTTCATATACAGAGATAATAAAAAGGGGTGCTTTGGATAATGCAGATTTATCCGACATAAGGTTACTTTATAATCATGATATGAGTAAAGTACCATTAGCACGAACACCAAAAACAATGAGGTTTAATTTAGAACCGGCAGGGCTAAAGATGACCGCAGAGTTACCCAATACCGAAGAAGGTAAAAGCGTTTATACGGCAGTAAAACGTGGGGATTTATCCGGTATGTCATTTGCTTTCAAAGTACCACCGGGAGGAGATACATTTGATGCAAAGACCAATACTAGGACAATAACAAAAATTGAAAAGGTATATGAATTTAGTATTACACCATTTCCAGCGTATCCGCAGACTTCAATTGAAGCAAGGACAGCTATTCAAGGAACATGGGATAAACAAAAAGAAAAGGATAAATTAAGAATAAAAGTAAATCAAATATTGAAAAGGAGTGTATAATCTATGAAATTTGAAACAATTGCAGACGCATTTAATTATTATAGAAATTCAAGTGTAGCAGATATTGAAAAGAGAGCTACAGAGATAGGAAATATAATTGATACAGACCCAAAGGCAGATATTGAAAGTTTGAATATAGAACTTGAAGGATTAAAACAAGCAAAGACAAATATTGAAGAAAGAAGTAAAGGAGCAAACGGCGGTAACTTTAATCCAATAACAGAAATGAACTTCAATAACAATCAAAATAAAGTACCGGAAGGCGATATATTCGCAAGTAAGGAATATAGAAATGCTTTTTATAAAAACTTATTAGGTCAGAAGCTTACAGAAGTTGAAAATAGAACTTTTAAAAGAGCAATGGAAATCGTAGAAGTTGAAAAGAGAACAGATGCATTTAGTACAACAACAAATGCGGCAGCAATATTGCCAACAACTACATTGAATGAAATTATTAAAAAAGCTCGTACAATGGGAGGCTTAATCTCAAATTGTAGAGACTTCAATATACCAACAAATATAAGCGTACCTATTGGAACACCTTCAAGTAAAGCACAATGGCATACAGAGGGAAAAATGGTTGATAGTGAAGACCCAAGTAAAAACATAATAAATGTTAAATTTGCAGGGTATGAAATAATCAAAGTATTTTCTATATCAGCAGCAGCAAAGAAAATGACAATATCAGCATTTGAAAGTTATATCATTGATGAATTAAATAATTGTGTAATGGAATGTATAGCAGATGCATTAGTTAATGGAACTGGAGAAGAACAGGGAACAGGAATATTAACAGGAATTACGTGGAATGAAAAAAATAGTTTTACATTTGCAAAGGCAGGAAGTCCAACATATAAAGACTTTGTAAAAATGATGGGAATGTTAAAAAGAGGTTATGCAGCAGGAGCAAAATGGGCAATGAATAATTCAACACTATATAACCTTGTATATGGATTAGTAGATGCACAGAAAAGACCAATATTTATTGCAGACCCTAAAAATGAAGGTATAGGCTATATATTAGGAAAGCCAGTTATCATTGATGATAATATAGCAGATGATGTTATATTATTGGGTAATTTTAATTATATGGGTTACAATATGCCGCAAGGAATTATCATTGAAACATCAAGAGAGAGCAGTTTTAAAAGTGGCTTAATTGATTATAGAGCCTTAGCAATAGCAGATACAAAACCTTTAGTTGATGAAGCATTTATAAAGATGTCAAGAGCAGAAGCATAATAAAATATAGGGTGCTCAAAATTGAGCAGGGGTACTAGAAATTTTTATGGGGGTTGCACAAAATTACGCAGACCCCCTTTAATTTAAAATTTGATAGCTCAAAATTGAGCGGTCAAATATAGAGAGGTGATATTAGATGATTATAGATATAGAAGAAGCTAGAGATACTTTAAGAATAGATGGAGCATATGCTGATACTATAATATATCCTTTATTGGAAGCTATACCGTCATATTTAGAAACTACAACAGGTAAATCATGGGACACAGTACCTGTACAACCATTAGCAAAACAAGTAGCCAAGTTTATATTGATAAAATGGTTTGAAGGTACAGACGAATATGATAAAACAATTCAAGGATTATTGATAGCATTAACAGCATTGGGAAGGGAAAACAATGGCTAAGGAATATGCAAAAAACTTTTATAAGAGCAAAGAATGGATTAAATGTCGTAATAGTTTTATGGCGAGTAAAAATTATATATGCGAAAGATGTGGTAAACCTGCATATATAGTACATCATAAAGAGCATATAACACCATCTAATATTAATAATCCAAACATTACGTTAAATTGGGATAATCTTCAAGCATTATGTATTGAATGTCATAATGTGGTTCATGGAAAATGTGAAGCTTGTATTAATGGAGTAGCGTTTAATGATAACGGAGATTTAATTTATACCCCCCAGGTCGAAAAATAAAACGGAAGCCGTCAAGACCGGGCGGCACCATTTCAAAGCCTCTCTATTATTTTTTTGTATTAAGCGAGGGGTAAAACAAAACAAAAAAGAGGTGATTTTATGGTAACTTCAAAGAAAAATATTAATTTATCCAAGGATATGAAACAACTTAAAAAATTATTAAAAGATATACCAAAAGATAGACAACCAATAGCACAAAGTTTATTTAATGAACTATCGTTTATGCAAAAAACACTTGTTAAATTAAAAGAACAAATCGAAGAAGATGGACCAGTTTCAATGTTTAAGCAAGGTAAACAGGAATTTTTAAGAGAACATCCAGCACTAAAAGGTTATAATACAACAATTCAAAGATATAGTTTATTATATAAACAATTAACAGAATTATTACCACCAATAGAAGAAAAAGAAAAATCAGACCCTTTGATTGACTTCATAAAGGGGGCTTAATATATGAATTACATAATTGAATACTGGAAAGGAATTAAAAGCGGTAAATATATCGTATCTAAAAGAGTTCATAAACAATACGAAAAGCTTGTCAATGATATTAATAACCCAGGTCAATATATATTTGATGAAACCAAAGCAAACAAGCCTATTGAGTTTATAGAAAGATTTTGCAAACATAGTAAAGGGGAATGGGCGGGAAAGCCAGTTATATTGGAGTTGTTCCAAAAGGCGTATATTTCCGCCTTATTTGGTTTTATAGATAAATATACAGGGTTGAGAAAATATAAGGAAACCATGTTTTATGTGGCTAGGAAAAATGGAAAAACAACAATGTTAAGCGGTATTGCTGCATATATGATGACAGCAGACGGTGAGGGTGGAGCAGAAGTTTTTTCAATAGCGACTAAGAAAGACCAAGCAAGAATATTATTTGACGAAACCCACAATATGGTTAAACAAAGTCCGGACTTATCAAAGCATATAAAAAAGCGAAAAGCGGATTTATATTTTCCGTTAACCATGAGCCGATTTCAACCATTAGGCAAAAATAGTGATACACTAGATGGTTTAAATGCTCATTGTGTTATCATGGATGAATTACACGGTATTAAAGACCGTAATTTATATGAAGTAATGAAACAATCTATGAGTGCAAGACGTCAACCCTTAATGGTTATGATAACCACGGCTGGAACAGTTAGAGAATGTATATTTGATGATATGTACGAGTACGCTTGTAACGTAGTTGATGGGACTTTTAATGATGATACATTTTTACCTATTCTTTATGAACTTGATAAAAAAGAAGAATGGACAGACCCGGAAGCATGGGGAAAAGCAAACCCGGGATTGGGAGTTATAAAAAAAGTTGATGATTTAAAGGTTAAAGTTGAAAGAGCAAAGAATAATCCAAAGGATTTAAGCGGAATATTAACAAAAGATTTCAATATCAGAGATACTATAAGTAGTGCATGGCTTACATTTGATGATTTAAATAATACGGCAACCTTTGATATAGCAGATTTTAGAAATTGTTATGCTATAGGTGGTGCTGATTTATCTATTACAACAGATTTAACATGTGCTACTCTTTTATTAATGGATAAAGAAACAGAAAAAAGGTATATACATCAGATGTATTGGTTACCTGCAGAAAATTTTGAAAAGAGAGTGAAAATTGAAAAGATACCCTATGATAAATGGTTACATAGAGGATTATTGAGATTATGTAACGGAAATTCAATTAATTATAGTGATATAACGGTATGGTTTTTGGAAATGTTAAATAAGTATTCTATAACTCCATTATGGATTTACTATGATAGTTATTCAGCTAAATATTGGGTTGAAGAAATGGAGCAATATGGTTTTAAAATGGTAAGGTGTATTCAAGGAGCAAAGACTTTAAGTTTACCAATGCAAATGATGGGAGCAGATCTTCAAGCTAAGAAAATAAATTATAATAATAATCCTATACTTAAATGGTGTTTAACTAATACAGGAATACAAACAGATAGAAACGGCAATATAGTTCCAATAAAAAATCAAGCGTCAAAACAACGTATTGATGGAGTAGCTAGTATGTTAGATGCTTATGTGGGATTATATGAACATTATGAGGAATTTATAAGGGCATTATAGCAAGGTTTATAAATTAATTATTAAACGCTAAATGACGTAACGAATCGTTACCCCATCATAGATTCATTATTTATAAATTAATTATTAAACGCTAAAAGGAATTAATAATATATAAACGCACAGAGGTGATTTAAGGTGACTAATGAGGAATTAGTACAATTATACCAACAAGGTGATAAACAAGCCTTAGAAACGATTATAGAGCAAAATAAGGGTATTGTATATACGTTGGTTAATAAGTTTTATATTAATCGAATTAATTCAGTAGATAAAGAGGACCTGGAGCAGGAAGGAATTATAGGATTGATAATAGCTGCTAACAAGTATAAATTAGACATTGAAAAGCCGTGTAAATTTAGTACTTATGCGGTTTATTGGATATATAATAAAATAAACAGATATGTTAATAAAAGAAATACCAATAATGAAACAAGTTTAAATATGCTTATTAATGAATCAGACGATACAACAATTGAAGATACTATAAGGGATAATATAGATTTAGAATATAATTGTATAGAAAAGCTATACCAGGAGGAAATGCGAAGGGATTTAGAATATTCAATGAATAAAGTAAATACGTTAAAAGAGCGTGAGATATTAATATTAAAGTATGGTTTGAATAACTATGAAAAATTAACGTACAAGGAGATTGGAGAAATATTTAATACTAATGGTGAAAGAATAAGGCAAATTAGTGCAAAAGCAATGAGGAAATTAAGGAATAATGCTTATGGATTACCAATTAAGAAATATAGAGATGAATTTATGAAAGAAAGAGCCAGTATTAAATACGATAATGTTGATTCATTAATTAACTGGTATGTGAGTTAGTTTTAACTACCCCTGCCTCAAATTTGCGGCACCCCTGCTTGAAATTTCAAGCACCCTTTTCGTTGATAATCCAACTTTCTTGGGTTCTCCTTAAATTATCTGTGATACGTTGTTTTGACGTATCCTCTCTTAGTATATGGCACTGAATTTTTCAGTTTAAAATGAAAAACTTACAAGGCTAGATGTAGGTATCTGTATTTTAC
>NZ_LTBA01000058.1 GCF_001594005.1 Clostridium tepidiprofundi DSM 19306
GAATCCAAACCAAGCTTTCTCAGAATCAATAGTTAAGAGTTCACCTACTATGGAAATTGTGATTATTTCGCTATCGCTCATAATGGCTTTATCAATATTTCTACGAAATTTAATATGTGCTGGAGTTTTTTTAGTTGTAATTATTGTTATAGATTTTAACTAGCACAACGGGTTACTTTAAGTGCAATATCTTCAAACAATTCACATGTTGTAATCAATGCATTCCAAGCTGAATCATAATCACTCATATTAAAAGTATTCATCAATCTTGTCCGTACTTCTAAATCTAAATATTCTTTTAAATGTTTATTTGCTTTTCCGATACTTACCTTAAATTCTGTTTAAGCACCGGCGTACCAATAGAGCATAGTTAATAATTCTTGTCGCACATAACTATTCATTACTTCTATTGTAAAAAGAATTTCCTGCCGCCAAAGTCCTTTTGCACAATATGGAGCTACCCACCAAAAATTATTACAACAACTAAAATATTGTTCATATGTAGTTTTTTTAACCCAATAATCTTCGTCAGATGCGCTGGAATTTGTGGTAAACAGTTATCTTTATCAAGCAAAGGAACAGTTAGCTTATCCGTTCCATATTCTTTTTTTAACACCTCCATAGGCTGAATATGCAAGTCAATTCTATTTCCATCTGTAAACTGCATTAAAGACGTGAAATGTATAGCATTGTATTAAGAAGTTGAGCTTAATTTAATAGACACTTTCAATGAACATTAAAATTGCTCAATTTCCTAAACAATCCGTTGAACGAAGCTGTGTAGCAACAACTATGGGAATTCAATCAACAGTTCTTTTCCTGAAATAAACTGATACTTATAATTTATTCTAAATTATCTAGGCTTGTATCCTATTATAAATTATAAAAATATATTGGAATTAATATCTAGAATGTAGCTTATTTTGGCATGTACGTTAGCTGTATGATTAGTTATCTTTCTTATTACCTTCAGCTTCTATAATTTTAGTGGATTAATTATATCCTTAATAACTACTAATACCATTACCGCCATTAAAATCATAAATCCAATATAATTAATAGTTCCAACTTTATTTTCATCTAATTTTTTACCGGACATTATTTCAAATAACAGCATAAAAATCCACCCACCATCCAAAGCAGGAAAGGGTATTATGTTAAATATTCCTAGTTGCACGCTTAAAAATGCAGTAAAGAACATTAATGTTGTAAATCCAGCTTGTGCTGCTTTTCCTGAAATTTTTATTATGCTTATTGGACCACCAACTTCATTTACAGAAACTTCCCCCTTAAATAAGCTACTAAAAAATACAAAAACTTGTTTTATTGTACTAATTGTTTGTTCAAATCCATAATTTACAGCTTCACTAAAGTTAAACTTTTTTTTAACCTCAGAAACGTGTATTCCCACCAAGTATATATTTTCTTTTTTATCTTTAACAGGTGTCAGGGAAAATTTTTTCACTTCAGAATTTCTAACTACTTCAATATTCAAACTTTTTCCTTTAGAAGTATAAACTTCATTTAAAAATTGGTCCCATCTATCTATATTAACCTTATTAACTTTAGTAATTTTATCTCCAGCTTGTAGTCCAACATGCATAGCTGGACTATTAGGAGCTACTTCCTTTATTATCGGTAATAGGTATCCTTTTGTAGCACCTACACTAGCAAATAAAACCACTGCTAAGATTAAGTTCATAATTGGACCAGCAGAAACTATACTTAGTTTTTGAACTGGTGTTTTATTAGTGAAAGCTCTAGGATCATTACTTTCTCCATCTTCTCCTTCCATTTTAACGTACCCTCCAATAGGAAATACTTTAATTAAATACTCCGTTTCTTTTCCTTTAATTCCAAATAGTTTTGTACCCATTCCTAATGAAAATTCACTTACCTTTACACCATTTAGTTTGCATAGGAAAAAATGACCTAATTCATGTATTATAACCAAAAGATTAAATGATAATAAAGCCATAATAATATATGGTATGTTTACTATAATACTTGTAAATATGCTACTCATATCAATTCCACTTCCTATTCTTTAATAGCCACTGGGCTAATGCCGAGTGGCTTATATATATTTTCTATTAACTAAAATTAAATCCCTAATACGACTTACTTCTTGAGTAAATATAGGCGTCATCGCCTATACTCCTCGACGGAACCGTACGTGCCACGGCTCTTCACATCATATTTAAATCATCTATAGAATAAGCTTACGCTTATTGTCGGTTCTAATAACGGAATAGTTTTCAGTAGACCATTGTAAAACGTATCAATTGTGTAACTTCTTCTTTGACTTCTTCTATTAAGTCATTTAAACAACAACCATTTGACTACATTTAGATAACTCTTCACACCTCTTGTATTATCGGTAACCCCATAATACTGATAGTGTCCCCTAAGTTTCTGATTTATCTTCTTAATCAGTTCCCCTACGGGCATCATTCGATTATTTTTAATCCATTCTTTCATTGTCTTAACTTTACTTCTAAATTTCTTCTTACAAATCTTAACCTTACATCGAAAGAATTCTTTCTTACCATTTTCACTACAATAGAATGTAAATCCTAGAAAATCAAAAGTTTCTGGTTTCCCTAAATATTGAACCAATTATCCAATACATAGTGTAAGTATATATTAGCAAGTACTGGCGATGCTCCATTTCCCTGCGGTGTGCCTCGTTCACTTTTTAAATATTTACCACCTTCCATAATACCAGCCTTTAAAAACTTCTCTATTATTCCTATGAATTTCTTATCAGCTATATCATGTTCTAGGAACTTTATCATCCATTCATGGTCTACATTATCGAAGAACCCTCTGATATCTGCTTCTACAATGTAATTAACCTTTCGGTATTGTACATTTTCTATAATTTCTTTAATGGCTTGGTGACAGTTCCTGTTTGGTCTGAAACCATAAGATTCCTTATAAAACTTAGGCTCATATACCATCGTTAATATCCTTGCTATAACATTTTCTACTATTTTATCTTCATAGCATGATATTCCCAGTGGTCTCATTTTGTTGCTTCCATCTTTAGGAATATACACCCTTCTTATAGATTCTGGCTTATAGCTTCCGTATTTTATTCATTTTACCAAATGTTCCACATTTGTTTTTACTTTGATATCATAGTCATCCTTTGCCACTCCATCAATTCCTTTTGCCTTCTTCCAATCCATTTTATTATGACTAGCTATCAGTGTCCTTTTATTGATGTAAGAGGCAAGGTTTTGAACCTTTCCGTCAAGTATCGCCTTTTCTATATTGAATCGTATTCCAAGTAACTCATTATCCATGTTCTTCAGCTCTCCTGTCTGCATAATCCTTCGTTTACTTGAAGCTATGTTGTGCTAACCCCTTCTCTCCATTTGCTTTCGCCAACTTCTGCGGTACTATGAGTTAGTCGGACTTCCTATAATGCATTTGCTTATCTCGCTCGTTCCCTTGCTTGATTTTGCATACTGATTTATTTATTATTTTTTTTTCAAACATTATAGGATCTCAGCTGTTCTATTAGCATATTTATCATCAAATTCGCCAAGTCCTCAGACCCCGGAAGAGTTATATAAATCTCACCATTACGATTTATATAATGTTGTCTGCGATCACTAAGACAATATCGACCTCTTCTTTTAGATAATAATTTCGTGGCTCAATAACTTCACTTTCGTTTCGGCTCGTTCGCTCCCTGTCCTACGCTTAAATCTGACGTTACCGCTTCGACTCCAAGGACTCGGTACAGGTGGTTGGTTAGACCTTGCCTGATAGGGTTTCCCTATTATATGTTAATAACTTACTAATGAAAACAGAATTCCTTCTGTTTCCAAGAGGAAACATCACGCTTTTGCGTGCTGCTTCGCAGCTCACACCTTAGCCATATTATACCATAAGATATAATTATATATCCTGAAATATTAAAAAGTATTCGCGTTAAGCCAATAATAACCCAAAATTAAAACCGTAAAGGTTATATTAAAATTAATTTGGTACTTTGTTTTTTGATTATATCCCTTGATGTAATATTTGCCAGTTTTGTTAGCAAAACTTCAATTAAAATTAATACTTATATACTTAAAAATAGCTCTAAATACATTGAGATTTTAGGAAATTATGTGTTAACATAGCAAATTTACATTTTGTAGTTACTACTATAGTATTCTAATATTTTTACAATTATTTAATTAATCTAATCTTTTGAGCTTGTTCTCTAAGTCCTTCTCTAAAATTAGGATGAGCGATACTAATCATTGCTTCCACACGTTCAGAAATTGATTTATTATATAAATTTGCAATACCATATTCTGTAACAATATACATTACATCTGATCTTAGAGTAGTAACAACTTGTACATATTGCATCTATCAATTGTGCTGGTGCAGATGAACCTGCGCTTATCCAACATCTGTCACCAGATTCAATTTTTCCAGCAGCTTCTTCTATTGAAACTAATTTATTTTTATACTCATGTTTCCAATCCATTTTATAATTCCTCCAAAATATATTAATTTATAACTTATAGAATCTTATTTGCTTTTTGTTAAAATTCAGTTTTCTTTTTTCAAATTTTCGATTCTTTAGGATGAGTAAAATAGACGGTAATCTTCATAGACACCGCTACTTTCAAAATCGAACGTGCAATTTTCACGATATACAGCTCCAGCATACTTTTATTTTAATTGTCTTATCATTTTGTTTTATAATTTTTTTCAATTGCTTGTTTTCTATTTGATCTATAAACATCCATTAATTTTTACTTTTATCCATAAAAGTTGGTTTTCGGTATCTCTTATTTGTAAATTTTGACGGTTTATGGAATTATACAACTTTAGCAACAAAAACTGTAGTCCAGTTTTTGTAAGGTACCTGATCCCTTACAAAGATTGGAAGTGGAACGAACAATCTTTGTAGCTTTTTATTTCGGAAAATATTTACAATAAAATTATTGACAAACTTGGAATTGTGGGGGTAGAATTATATTTGTAGGCAAGTTTGTTTATAGATTTGATAGAATTATTTTATGAGGGAAATGTCATACCTTTACTTGGTAAGTATATTAATTGGAGTTAAATCCAATGCTGTAGCAAATGCAGAGAGTAATGAAAAAGGAGTGTCAAATTTGACACTACCATACAAAAAATGGGTGTTAGATTATGAAGAAATTTGTTATCACTTTATTGGTCTTCACTGTTATCATGTTATCGACAATTGATGTTTTTGCAACTACTACTTATAACTCACTGGTATCTTATGCAAAGAAACATTCTTTCTTGACAAATAAGATGCTTACACGAGAAGAAACTTTTCAAATTGAGTCAGAAATTGATATATTAAATAAACATCATATAGATACATCAATCATTACTTGACACTATCGTTTTTTTTATTTGGAAAATAGTATAAATAATGGAGAAAAATGATGATCAAAAAAAAGAACCATAAAAATAAAATAGTCTATAATAATTATCAATTTTATGAAATTGCTGCATTGACTGGATTTATAGAAAAGCAGACAACTGAAGGCTATAGTCTTTGCGGCGCAATGGGAAAATTTTTAGATATATTAAAATTTTGTTATGCAAAAACTGAAGTGCCAAAGTCATACGCTATTTTTCGCAAGCATTTAGACGAAGAGATAGATGAAAAAATTGAAAATATGAAAACTGGCAATGGTAAAATTATATGTCAGAATAATCTGTATATCATATTCGAAAATGCTTCTAGCGAAGTTGCTGAAATGAAATCAGAAATGGTGGAAAAAAAGCGAAATATTTTACTTGGTGTTCCCATAAAAAAATCTATAGCATTTGTTTCAATGTTATTTGTGATTTCTGTAATCAGTTTGGTTCTGAAAATATTATTGATAGAAGACGGAAATTTACATTTTAATCTTTTGAATTTAGGACTTTACTTAGCTTTAATTATTACTTTCCTTTTTTATTTTATAGGTGATCTACACGATATTATTTCAGGTAATGGAATATCTATAGATGGTAAGATATATTTTTCTAGCCGCACAAAATTCAAAGATATACTGTTTCGCATTGGTGATATACTTAAATTTGGAATATTATTGGGAAGTATTTGCATCAGTATTGTGCTTTTGTTAAATGTAAAGGATGTAGTTATAGCGATTAATATTTTAAGAATGTGGTTGATATACTGTGCCATTAGTTATACATCTAGGTTACGATTTCAGCGATCCTATATATCTTTGCTATTAATTGAAGTGTTTCTAATAACACTCAGCTTCTGGTAAAATAAAATCAGGAATTTTATATAAGTATTTAGAAGCAGAAAGTGTATCTAAATGGAAGATAGATTAAAGACATATAATTAATAATAATATTTTAAATGAAAAAACGATGTTTGAACTTTTAGGGAAATATGAAAAATTTATATATTTTCAAGAAAAGGGATCTACTAAAAAAATAAAAATAAAGTAAATTATTATATGGAAGCTATGCTTAAATTGCTTAAATACATTAGTCAATATAATGGATGAATATAGAAGAATTGATTCTTTAGATAAAAATGGAAAGGTGTTAGGGAAATGATGGAAAAAACATTAGAGCTTATTGAAACATTACAAAGTAGTGAATCTTATCACTTTATTGATGTTTTACCTGAAACAATCAGCCATGTTGGATATTTTGAATTGGAAGAATATCTTCTAGTAAATTGTTTAGATGATTTTAGTCAAAAGATTTGTCGAATAATAATTAAATTGATCACTTATTATGATGCTGAAATTTATTTAACAGAGTTTCCTGAAGAAAAAAGTAGATTGAAGTTTTATGAGTATGAATATAAAAATATTCGCTCAAAATCGTTGCAAGAGATTCATAAAATAATTTCATATATCATAAAAAATGATATTTCATCGGTTCAAATAATCTTCCCCAAAAAAAATATTCTTGTTAGTATAAATGGTGAATTTTCAGTAGCTATATATGGAGAGAATGAAGAAGTATTAAAATTAGTAGAAAAACTTGTTAACCAAGAGAATTTATTTTTGAGAAAGAGTATTAATTAATGCTTGTAGTAAACATTATATAAAAATAAATATACCATACTATAATAAGTCTAGTAGATAGCAAATTTATAGGTTCTACTAGACTTTGAAATTTTAATATTTATTTTAATAAACAGCAGAAAATTTTGTAAAATAAATAATATAATCAAAAACTATATTGTTGATTAATTGAGAAACAGTATCTGTAACATAAAAAAATAAATGATAGTATATGGAAAATTAGCGATGCATAGGTAAATAAGAAATAATAAATAGAATATTACTTGAAAGGTTATGATGTACAATGGATTTAGATAAATTAGATAGAATTATAAAAAATGAGGAAAATTGGGACGAGTTTATAGAATTTTTAAATACTATTAATGAAGATTATTTAAAAACAGTTGGGAAATATGATCTTTTCAGAATTTCTTTTTATGCTTGGTATGTTTTGGCTGAATGGGGAATATTATCACCCAAATTAGAAAAATGTTTAGAACAAGCAGAAAATATATTAATAGATGCCTTTAAAATAGCAACAGAGAAATATTCAAATGACGAAGATTATTTGTGGTTTTATGGTTATTTAATTAGTGTTTTTCCAGAACACTTTTTATCAATATATTCTGATTATTTAAAAGCAGAAAATGCAGGAAAACAAATGTTGAATGTGGCTTTACAAATGCAATATACTTTAGCAATTATCTTTAATGAAAAGTTTTTAGAAAAAAATGTATTAGAAAGTGGGAAAAAAGACTTAGAAAATATGTTTGATAAAAGTACAGAAGTATATGATTATTTTATTAGAATGATAGAACTGATGTTAACAACAAACAATTTTTAATTTTTTTAAATTTCACTTAAAATACCTCCTCTAAAATTTAGATATTATGTTTAAAACTATTATAGTTTATAAAATTTATATTTTCAAATATTGTTTTTAATTTTCAAATTATTTTTCAAATCATCAACATTAATATTTGGTGGGACACCGAGATACACGTAAAAACCGGTAACTAATGTATAAAATTTACATTGATTATTACTAATATCTAAACTTGTTAATTGATTAAATGAACAACATAAATCAGTTAAAATAGACATTGAACGCTTAGTGAAAATGAGTTATCGAAGTTTGAATTTAACAAGAAATCCCGCATTACTGAGAGTAGAGAAGTAATGTGTTACTTATAAAAATAAGATTTTGAAGGTTTTTAACTAAATATGTATGTGTGTTTTATGTTTCCTTAGACTACGGTTTGGGAGATTTTTGGTTGAAGGGGGAAAGGTTTTTCGCAGAATTGGATATTTGCGAAAAATTGGAATGGTAAAGCTAAATGGTATGAAGTATCATAAGGAAAATGCTCAGTAATGAAAAATATAAACGAGATGCACTACTTCAAAAGATTTATACAGTTGATTTCTTTACAAAAAAAGAGAAGTAAACACAGGTGAAGTTCCGCAATATTATGTAGAAGAAAGTCATCCTGCAATAATAGATAAAGATATGTGGGAAGCAGTACAACTTGAAATGGAGAAAAGAAAACAGCTTTAAATATTTGTAAATATGTAAGAATTACAGATAATTTTAGAACTAATATAGTCATAAAGAATAAATTAAAATCAATAGGATCAGTCTCTGGAGCAACAGCAAATTGTTATAGATATGAATGTGGGATATATTATCTACACGTAGTATGTGTAAATGGTGTACCATTTGGCGACTTAGTAATCTTTGGAAAAAAGTATTAATTCTAATATTTTTATAATATAGAGTTAATAAATACAATAAACTAAAAAAGGAGAAATCAGTGGAAATAACAACAACTATTGCTTCAAACATGGAATTTTAAGTTAAAGATTTACTTGATTTTAGATTTTCAACATAAAGTGAATTTGTATATAGAAAACCCGTTGTGCTAGTTAAAATCTATAACAATAATTACAACTAAAAAAACTCCAGCATTTATGTTAACCTATCAATGAAAACACCACTAGTCAAAGATAGGGGGAAACATATATGCTAGAGCTTAAT
>NZ_LTBA01000059.1 GCF_001594005.1 Clostridium tepidiprofundi DSM 19306
ATTAAATAGTATATTTAACATTTTAATTTTACAAATAATTTTACTTTTGGTTTATTATACTGGGTAGCATTTAACAAGAAATTTGGTATGAATATATTTATGATTGGAAAAATTTTATCTTTTGTTTCAACAAAGAATTCAAATTAAGATATTTAATAATTTTAAATATTTGATATTTTAGTGCCCTCATGAAAAAAAGTTTTGGGAAATAATAGTTTGTATAAAATTTATGTGAATAAGTTGTTTATCGTTTCAGTTAATGATTCAAAATTTTATTGAAAATACTATTAGGGAGGATTTATATGATTAATTCTACAGTAAAATTAGGTCATAATGTAGTTATAAAAGAAGGCGTAATAATTGGTGAAAATGTAATTATAGAAGATAATGTATACATAGACTATGGTTGCATAATAAGAGATAATGTTCATATAAGAAAAGGGAGTTTTATAGGAGCAAGGAGTATTTTAGGTGAATATCTGATGGATTTTTATAAGGATAAAGTTAATAAAGCTCATCCATTGATTATTGGAGAAAATGCTTTAATTAGGACAGAAAATGTTATATATGGCGATACAATAATAGGGGATAACTTTCAAAGTGGTCATAAAGTTACTATAAGAGAAAATACTAAAATTGGTAATAATGCAAAAATTGGTACATTATCAGATATACAACATTGTTGCAGTATAGGTAACTATGTAAGTATACATAGTAATGTTTTTGTAGGTGAAGAAAGTAAAATTAATGATTATGTATGGATATTTCCGCATGTTGTGATAACTAATGATCCTACACCTCCTTCAGATAAACTTATAGGGGTGACAATTGAAGATTTTGCTATAATAGCAGCAAGGAGTGTTCTTTTACCAGGAGTACATATACATGAAGATGCATTAATAGGGGCAGGAGCAATAGTTACAAAAGATGTTGCAAAGGAGACTGTTGCAGTTGGAAACCCAGCAAAAGAGATTTGTTCTGTAAGAAAAATAAAAAATAAGTTTACTGGCGAACAAGTATATCCTTGGAGGTATACATTTAAAAGGGGAATGCCTTGGAAAGACTCAGATTATGAGACTTGGTATAATGGTTTAAGTATTTAAAATTATAATATAATTTTACTAATTTTTATATTAAAGTGTATAAGAAAGTTTGAGATGGAGGTAATGTATGTATAATTGTTCATTGGTTAAATTTAAAGATATATCAAGTAAATATGGAAATTTAACACCGATTGAGGGTACATATGATATTCCTTATGAAATAAAGAGAATATTTTATATATATGGAGTACCCAACGAAGAAGTTAGAGGACATCATGCACATAGGAAAACATATCAAACATTGATTTGTGTACATGGGTCAGTAAAAGTAAAAGTTAAAATACCCGATGAGGAAGAAATATTTGTTTTAGACAGTCCTGATAAAGGCTTAATGATTGGACCAATGGTGTGGGGAGAACAATTTGATTATTCTGAGGATGCCGTATTATTAGTTCTTACATCAGATTACTTTGATGAAAATGATTATATTAGGAATTATGATATTTATTTAGAAGAGGCAAAGAAAATATTTTAGGGGGGCTGAAAATGAATATTCCGTTTTTAAATTTTGAACCTATGCATTCAGAAATAGAAAAAGAAATTACAAAAAAATTTTTGGAAGTCTATAATTCATATTGGTATATATTAGGGGAACAAGTTAACGAGTTTGAAAAGGAGTTCGCAGCATATTGTGGAGTTAAATATTGTGTAGGTGTTGGAAATGGTTTAGAGGCTTTAACATTAATTTTAAAGGGGTATGGAATTGGAGAAGGTGATGAAGTTATTGTACCTTCAGATACATATATAGCTACAGCATTAGCGGTATCTTATGTAGGTGCAAAACCAGTTTTTGTTGAACCTGATATAAATACATACAATATTAATCCTAAACTTATTGAAAAATCTATCACAAAAAAAACAAAAGCAATTATAGCAGTACATCTTTATGGACAAGCAGTTGATATGGATCCTGTAAATGAGATTGCTAAAAAATATGGGTTAAAGGTAATTGAAGATTCTGCACAAGCTCATGGTGCATTATATAAAGGTATGAAAACAGGTAGTCTTGGGGATGCAGCAGGATTTAGTTTATATCCTGGTAAAAATTTAGGGGCATTAGGAGATGCTGGGGTGATTACAACAAATGATAAAGAACTTGCAGATAGGGTAAGAGTACTAAGAAATTATGGTTCTGATAAAAAATATCATAATTTATATAAAGGGTTTAATTCAAGGTTAGATGAATTACAAGCTGGATTTTTAAGAGTAAAATTGCAATATCTTGATAAATGGAATAATGATAGAAAAAGAATTGCTAAAATATATTTGGATAGTATAAAAAATAACAATATAGTATTACCTTATGTTTTAGATTATTCAGATTCAATATGGCATGTTTTTATTGTAAGAACTAAAAAAAGAGATAAGCTTCAAAATTATCTGAAAGAAAATGGAATAGGAACTTTAATACATTATCCAATACCTATGCATTTACAAGTTGCATATAAAGAGCTTGGTTTCAAAAAAGGAGATTTCCCAATTGCTGAAAAAATTGCAGATGAAGTTTTGAGTTTACCAATGTGGTATGGCATGAAAGATGAAGAAGTTCAATATGTTATTGATAAAATTAATGCTTATAAATAAATTAAATGCTATATAATTATAAAATTGGGTTTTTACGTTAATTACTATTATGTATTGTGGATAACAAATAAAATGCATTAACATTTGAAAGTGGTGATAATTAAATGGACAAATTATCTATAGTTATACCAGTATATTATAATGAGTTAAATATTCCATATTTGTATCCTAAGATTAAAGAAGTTATAAATACCGATATGTTTGAAGTTGAATTAATATTTGTAGATGATGGTTCAGGAGATAATTCATACAAGGAACTGTTAAAATTAAGAGAAAAAGATAATAGGATAAAAATAATCAAATTATCTAGAAATTTTGGGTCGCATATTGCTATTTTAGCAGGATTAAGTTATGCAACGGGAGATTGTGTAACAGTAATATCTGCTGATTTGCAAGATCCTCCGGAAATAATTTTAAGTATGTTTAAGAAATGGAAGGAAAAAAATAAAGTAGTTTTAGCTGTTAGGCAGGATAGAGAAGAATCATGGATTCAGAAAAAATTATCTAATACTTATTATAAATTGATGAAAAAAATTGCTTTACCTAATATGCCAGAAGGTGGATTTGATTGTTTTTTGATAGATAGGCAGGTAGTAGATGTACTTAATAACATGAAGGAGAAAAATTCCACAATAATGGGACAAATACTTTGGAGTGGGTTTAAGACAGAAAAAATTTATTATGTTAGGAAAAAAAGAGAAATAGGAAAATCCAGATGGACTTTTTCTAAAAAAATGAAATTATTTATAGATTCATTTTTAGCATTTTCTTATTTCCCAATAAAATTTATATCTGTTTTTGGAGTTTTAATTTCTTTTGTGGGTTTTATATCTGCAGTTGTTGTTTTTATGAATAAGGTTTTAAATGATATACCAGTTCAAGGATGGACATCTTTAATGATTGTAATTTTATTATTATCTGGTGTTCAATTGATAACTTTGGGTATAATTGGAGAATATTTGTGGAGAAATTTTGATGCTACTAGAGAAAGACCTATTTTTATAATTGATAAAAAGGTTGGATTCCATAATAAAATCAATAAAAATGATGTTAGATGTGATTTAGTACATAAGGAGATTTGTTTAGACGATGATAAAATTATTGAAAACGATATTGGGTAAATATAGTAGTTTTATTAAATTTGCTTTAGTTGGTGTAACCAATACTGTAATATCATTAACAATTTATTGGCTATTGTTAAAGATTAATGTTAATTATTTAGTTAGTAGTACTTTAGCATACATAGCTGGTATTTTTAATGGATATATCCTTAGTTCAAAATATGTATTCAATAAGACTAAAAATATATTAAATGCAGTTAAATTTTTCTCTACATATCTATCATCTTTACTGATAAATTTATGTTTATTGTATATTATGGTTAATACTTTTAAAATAGACAAGGCGATAGCACAATTGCCAGTAGTTATTATTAATATGGTATATAATTATATTATAAATAAAGTTTGGACTTTTAAGTAATGTAAGTAATGAATTTGATTAAGATAAAAAATTTTGATGTGATATAAATACGTGCATTTAGAAAAAAATAATAGGTAATATGAGGAAATCAGAATGAAATCATCAATAATAATCCCAAATTACAATGGCGAAAAATATATAAAAGAGTGTATAGATTCATTATACACTCAAACTTTCAAAGACTTTGAAATAATAATAGTTGATAATGCATCTATTGATAATAGTTGTAGCATAATAGAAAGCAGTTATCCTGAAATAAAGTTAATTAAGAATAATGAGAACTATGGTTTTAGTACTGCCGTAAATCAAGGAATAAAATCTGCGGAAGGTCAATTTGTAGTTCTACTGAATAATGATACAGTTGTGGATGAATATTGGCTTGAAAATTTGGTGAATTGTATAGATAAAGATGACAAAATATTTTCAGTATGCAGTAAAATGATTAGGTATAATGAAAAGGATAAAATAGATGATGCTGGAGATGAATACTGTATATTGGGATGGGCTTATAAAAGAGGAGACGGACGACCAGTTTATAATTATAATAAGAATAAGCTGGTCTTCAGCTCTTGTGCAGGAGCTGCGATTTACAGAAAAAGCGTATTTAAAGAGATTGGATATTTTGATGAAAATTTTTTTGCTTATTTAGAAGATGTGGATATAAGTTACAGAGCTAAAATTCATGGATATAAGAATAAATTTTGTAGTAAAGCAAAGGTTTATCACATTGGAAGTGCTACTACAGGAAGCAAATATAATTCGTTCAAAGTTAAATTGGCATCAAGAAATAATATATATTTAGTATATAAAAACATGCCAATTGTTCAGCTGATAATAAATTTTCCGTTTTTGTTAATTGGATATGTAATAAAGCTTTTGTTTTTTATATTTAAAGGTTATGGTAAAATATATTTAGGTGGAACAAAAGAAGCTTTTAAAAGTCTGAAGATGATTAATAAAACGAAATTTAGAGTAAAAAATGTCATAAATTATTTTAGAATAGAGATTGAATTAATAAAAAATTTTTTAAAATATGTGTTATTTAAGCTTAAATTAGATAATTCAAATTAAATATAAGAATTAAATATGTTAAGTTCACTTAATATATTCTCTTAAAGGGGTACAACAATGGACTTGTCGGTAATAATAGTAAATTACAATACAAAAGATTTATTAAAACAAACAATTGATTCTGTTATAAAAACAACTAAAAATATAAAATATGAAATAATAGTATCGGATAATAATTCTCATGATGGTAGTATTGAGATGATGAAGGAAGTATTTCCTCAAATAAAGCTTATAGAAAATAATGATAATTTGGGTTTTTCAAAAGGAAATAACGTTGCAATTCGAGAAAGTAAAGGTAGATATGTGCTTCTTTTGAATTCTGATACGGTAGTTTTGGATAATTGTCTTGAACAGTGTGTAAACTATATGGACAAGCACAAATATACAGGTGTACTTGGTTGCAAAGTTGTACTGAAAAATGGTGAGCTAGATCATGCTTGCAGAAGAGGATTTCCAACACCACAGGCTTCATTGTACTATATGTTAAAATTAAATAAATTTTGGCCTAATAATGAGAAGTATACTCAATATACTCTAAGCCATTTGAATGAAGACGAAATAAATGAAGTAGATTCAGTAATGGGTGCCTTTATGATGGTTAGGAGAGAGGCTATAGAAAAAGTTGGACTTTTAGATGAAACATTTTTCATGTATGGTGAAGATATTGATTGGTGTTATAGGATAAAAGAAGCAGGATATAAGGTAGTATATTATCCAAAAGCTAATATAATTCATTATAAAGGGGCAAGCAGTAGTAAAAAGCCTTTTAAGACTATATATGAATTTCATAGAGCAATGTATATATTTTATAATAAACATTATAGGGAAAAATATAGTTTTCTTATAACAATTCTTGTTTATATTGGAATAATGCTAAAACTAGTATTAACATTAATAAGAAATGTTTTCAAGAGAAGATAAACAAGTTAGGTATTTGAAAATGCCTTAGGTAGTATATATCACTAAAAAGTGGGTGTTAAAATGATAAAGCAAAATCAAAGAATTTTAAATAAAGTACAAGTTCTATTAGATGGTATTTGTATTTTAATATCTCTTATTTTGGCATGGATTGTAAGATTTAAAATGGGGTTAATAACTGTGAAAGGTGGTTATTTGCCATTTAATCAGTATATAAGACCAGTAATAGTTATTTTGCCGATATATTTAGTTGTCTACAATTTATTTAAGCTTTATACACCACGCAGAATGAAAAGTATTTTTAGTGAGTTTACAAATCTGATAAAAGCTAACGTTCTTGGAATGATGATTTTTATACTATATTTGTATATTATAAAGGAAATAAACTATTCGAGATATTTGTTGTTTATTTTTGGTATATTGAATATTTTGATATCTACACTTGAAAGGTTATCAGTAAGGATTTTATTGAGAAAACTTAGAAGATCGGGATATAATATTAAACATATCATTATTGTGGGATATAGTGAATTAACACAAGAATTTATAAAACGCATCAATGCTCATCATGAATGGGGTTATGATGTTGTTGGAATATTAGATGATAATTATTATGAAGAATATAAAATTGCACATGAACAAGCAGCCGCTGCATCAATTAATTCTGCAAATGTTGGCATTGTTAATGATAGTGATGTTGAAATAATTGGAAGAATTTCAGAATTGGAATATTATCTAAATAAATGGGATATTGATGATGTATTTATAACGTTGAATTTAAAGGAATACGATAAATTAGGGAATATAATTCAAAGTTGTGAGAAATGTGGAATAAGAACTCAGATTATTCCCGATTATTATAAGTATATACCTGCTAAACCTTATGTGGAGGAGGTAGATGGACTTCCTATAATAAATACGAGATATGTACCATTAGATAATTTGCTTAATAGGGCTATAAAGCGTACTTTTGACATAGTGGTTTCTATGATTTGTTTAATGATATTTTCTCCTATAATGTTGGCAACTGCGATTGCTATAAAACTGACTTCTCCTGGACCTATAATATTTAAACAGGAGAGGGTGGGCTTGAATCGAAAAAAATTTATAATGTATAAATTCCGTTCAATGAAAATTCAGAATGAAGATGACGAAAGAACAGAATGGACAACTAAAAACGATCCTCGCAAGACTAAATTTGGTAACTTTATAAGAAGGACAAGCATTGATGAATTACCACAACTATTCAATGTTTTAAAAGGTGATATGAGCTTAATAGGGCCAAGACCGGAGCGACCTTATTTTGTAGAAAAGTTCAAAGAAGAAATTCCTAAATATATGGTAAAACATCAGGTTCGACCAGGCATGACAGGATGGGCGCAGGTGAATGGTTTAAGAGGAGATACTTCTATAAAGAAAAGAATAGAATACGACATTTATTACATTGAAAATTGGGATATGAAATTTGATATAAAAATAATGTGGTACACAGTATTCAGAGGTTTCATCAACAAAAATGCATACTAAAAAACACCCCAGGGGTGCAAAATTTTCCATTACTGGGGTGTAGTAGTTATTCGAATAATTTTTTTAAAGTTTCAAATGAAATTAACCTATCTGTACAATTATTTTCTTTGTTTTTATGTTCAAAAAGTTCAATTTCTATAGCGTCTTTAATTAAGTTATATACGGCTAGGGGGTTGACACTATCTTTTTCTTTTAATTTTTCGAAAAACCATTGAGAGGTTTCTTTTGAAAATTTACCACTTTTAATTCTTTTACCCCAAAACAATTCTAATAAAGCATCCATATCATATTTTATTTCTATGTCCTCAAATTCTTTGTCAAATTTATTTTGTTTATTTGCTATAGTTGAGAAAATTTCATAACATATATTTACAATTAAATAATTTCATAAAAAATAGAGACAAATTTCACTTTTTGTTGTATAAATTATTTTGAATACAAACTTTAACAACAGGAGTGAAATTATGTCTCATAAAAATAGTTTACCAGAAAAATCACCAATAAGCCAGTTTTTATTTAGCCTTGGATTCTTTTGGAAAAAGCTCGTTCGCAAGCTCCCTCGCTAGGGGTCAGACCCTTGGGAAAAATTACAAGGTTAAGTTTGCTAGGATATGTATATAGTATTCTATAAACAGAAGTTTAGCACTTAAAAATTTTTTAGGTTGGTAGCCCATTGATTTATAAGAATTTAAGAATAATCAGTGGAAATATGAGATTTTCCGATTTTTACTGGAAATTATAGAGAAAAAAGTTGCAAAATAAAAGCATCCTTTTTATAATAGTTTTGTTTAGAAATTCACACAAAAAGGATGCTGATAAAATGAGCAAGAGTTATTTGAAACAATTACTCACCTATACTAATAAGGTATACCATATAGGTGAAAAAATCAATACCTTAAAAGATAAAAGAGTAAAATCAGAAGTAAAAATTTCAACAATTGCTTTTATTGTTTTATTTGGATTTATGCTTCAAATAAGAAGTTTCAATAGATTAGACCATTGGCTTGAAAAAGGTAAATTTAAAAAAGTGTTACCTAAAAAAACTAGAACTCCACGCATTGACTCTGTCAGGCGGTGTTTCAGTGGTTTTGATTTAGATGGATTAAAAGGAATTCATAGTCATATAATTAAAACTACTATAAAAAATAAGGTTTTTAGAGGTGGTACTATAGATGGGTTAAAGGTTGTTGCAATAGATGGTGTAGAGCTATTTGAAAGCACAAAAAAATGTTGTGATAAATGTCTTACAAGAGTTGATAAAA
>NZ_LTBA01000060.1 GCF_001594005.1 Clostridium tepidiprofundi DSM 19306
GCTTTAATTCCTTCTTTAAAATTATTAATTTTAGCCATAATAAAATTCCTCCGTCAATACTTAATGATGCAATATTGATTATAAAGGAATTTTATTTAAAATCTTATTTTCTGAATATTTATTATTTAATTTTCCATTTTATTCAATCTTAAGTTTATGACATTGACCCCAGGGGTGCTTTTTTTTTTACTAGGTTATCGTGATATTTTACACCGCCAAGGTGATATATACTGCATTTTGTGCTATAATACAATGTAAC
The DNA here is from genome assembly GCF_001594005.1 of Clostridium tepidiprofundi DSM 19306. Lineage (GTDB taxonomy): Bacteria > Bacillota > Clostridia > Clostridiales > Clostridiaceae > Clostridium_AC > Clostridium_AC tepidiprofundi. The sequence continues at coordinate 260 of NZ_LTBA01000060.1, forward strand.
AAATAAATAATATATGAGTTAATTTTATAATGAACTATAAATCTTTAAAGATGATGCTAGAAAATCGCACTAATCACACTAAAATGTTATTTTACATTTAATGGATTGGTATTTGTTCATTTATAGTATAAATCTTATTTTTACAGTCAATATTCTATTGTATTTGTTGTTTATTATGGAGGATGTGTATGAGTGTCAGAAACAATATTATAGACATAAATTTTGAAGATATATATGAAAGTAGAAAAGATGATTTCGAAACCTTAACAGATCATAAAATTAATAGGAAAGTTTTATTGATGCATATTGGTGGCATTGTAATTGAATGTTTTGTAAAATACTTAATAATGTATAAATACGATATAACTAAACGTAAACTAGATAAAAATAATTACTGGTACGATGAAGATAGATTCAATAAATTAATCAATATTGAAAGTACTTCTGGTAAACAAGTTGATAAAAAAGATTATTCCAAATATGCATTAATCTTGTACAGAAATTCCCATGAAGGACATGATTTTTGTTATCTAATTAAAGAACATTTGAAATTTGATAGAAACAATATTCAAGATGCTTTAGATACTGTATACAACCCCTTAGGGAAAGATAAAGAATGCTTCATAGACTTGCGTTATTATGATGAATATTCTGACGAAATCACTGAATATATTTACAATAATTGGAATATAAGCTATAATAAAGTTATCAAATGGTTATATAAACAAAGTGATACTATTACAAAAGAATACTACAAAAATGGAGGTGAATAAGTTGCACAAAATAAATATTGGAAAAGATTTCGAAAACGCGCTCAAAGAAAAATATATAAGAAACAACTCGAAAGAATGGGTAGAAGTTTATATTAGCAATATGAATTTAATTGATATTACAATTGTGAGTAATAATATAGAAAACAGAAAAGAATTCAATAACTTTATAAATGAGTACATAAAAAATATAAATAAAAAATATGAAAGTAACTACAAAAAGGGGTTAATTAGAAAATTCACTGTAGAAAAAGCTGAAGAATATGAAATTACAAAATCAAATAAAAAAATTGAAAAGCCAAATACACTTTTAGAAGCCATCGAATATGTAAATAATCCTTATAAAATCGAAGAAAGTAATGCCTTTCATTCAGATGTAATTTCATTTTATTCTTATAAAGGTGGTGTTGGCAGAACACTTGCAATTGTTCACACGGCATATTTGCTCGCTCAAAAGGGTAAAAATGTTCTTTTGATTGACTTAGATATAGAAGCACCAAGCTTACATAACATATTCAAGAAAGAAGTAAGTAGTTTAAAGTTTGGATTAATAGATTACCTTTACAATAAAATATTTTATCTTGATGAAGATAATAAAATAAAATTTAATGATATATATGCAAAAGTAGATTCAGGAGAAAATCAAAGTTTTAACGGAAATTTATATGTCATACCAGCTGGTAAAATATCAAACGATTATATATTTAAACTTTCAAAAATTCAACCTGAATCTGTGTCAAAAAGAAATTACCTTAATGACTTAATAGCAAACATTGAAAATAAAAATAATCTTAACTTAGATATGGTTTTAATTGATTCAAGAACTGGTTTAAATCAATGGGGAGCTATATCACTATTAGATGTTTCAGACAAGGTAATATTTTTTACCTATCCAAACAATGAAAATATTGAAGGAACAAAGACATTAATAGAACTTGTAACTCAAATTAAAGAAGACAATTTAACGGTTGTTTTTTCCAGAGGAGATACTAATGGTAAGGAAAAAGCAAATGAATTATTTGAAAGTTTAAAATTAGAGCAAGAATATTTAGAAATTAGTTATGATTCCGATATAGCCATAGCAAACATATTCCCTATTGATAAAATGCTTGAAAGATGTGAGCCCATAGCAACTTTACTTTTAGAACAAGAAAAGATAAATATAAATAAAAAATATTTAGAATATAAAGGACATAAAAAATTACTCGATGCCCTTGACAAACATTTTAGATTAAATAACTCAATAATGGACATTACCCCTCAAGAAAAACAAATAGAAGAAGAAAATATTTATTTGGTATTGCTAAAAAATAAAGAATTATTAGATTACACTAGTAATAAACTTCGTGAACGTAATAAATTTATATACTTATATGAAAAAGAAACTGATTTATTAGGTATTCCTGAACAAATAAATATTATGTGTGATAATTCTGACATCATTAGAAACTTTGTTGATAAAAGGGCTTGGATAATCATATGGTTGAGTTACATTTTATATACAATTAATACTCAAACCGAGTTTGAAGGAATAACGCCTCTTAAAGGAAAAGAATTTAATAACTATATAGAATATCTCTATAATATTAAAAATAATAATGAATGTAATGATAAATTTTTTGATGCAATAAATAAAATTTTTCAAAACGCTCTTTCTGGTGATAAATTACTAATTAAAAACCTATTTATGAATACATATTCTTATAAAGAGGTTAAAGAATATGTAGGATATAAAGAGTCATATAAGCAAAAAATTTTTATGATTATAAAAGGATTCGAGTGGATAAAGTATGATAATATAAGTACTTGCTTAGAAGCATTAAAAAAAATAAAAATATTCTTTAGTGAAAATAATATTTTAATAGACATAAAGATATTTATGGTAGAAGACAATTATGATAAAAATAAAAATTTTTATGATGACTTCAAGTCAAATACTTTATATTTGGAATGGAAGAAAAAGGATATAGGTAACATCATTAAAGGTATATTAAACAAAAATAAAACAATTTTTAGTGATTACATGTATTTGTTAAGTAATTATAAAGAAATAGATCAATTTATGTCTCTATTAGAAGATTTTGATAGCTTAAAAAAACTTCATAAAATTCATAGCTACAAAGAATTTTATACAAATAAACAAAATAAATTTGACAAAGAATTTGAGGACATAGAAATAAAATATGATATGGATGCCTTATTAGAATTGTTTTGGGGTAAAAGAATTAAAAGTGGTAAATTTTCAAAAGAAACCTCTCAATGGTTTTTCGAAAAATTAAAAGAAAAAGATAGTGTCAACCCCTTAGCCGTATATAACTTAATTAAAGACGCTATAAAAATCGAACTTTTTGAACATAAAAACAAAGAAAATAATTGTACAGATAGGTTAATTTCATTTGAAACTTTAAAAAAATTATTCGAATAACTACTACACCCCAGTAATGGTAAATTTTACACCCCTGGGGTGTTTTTAATTTTTGAGTAGTTTTATTCTACTCAATTCTTTCATATGGATAAATATTTTTATAGTTCCTATGTAAATAAGAACCTACTGATGAAGCATTAAGTAATGCATTAAACTCAAACTCTGGAACCCCTTTATATATATATAGCGAATTATTTAAAAATCTTACGTATACTACTTGATTTTCTCTATCATATCCTATCTTATCTACATTTGATGAACTTACACTAATCATTTCCACATTATTCATTCTCTTTCCCTCCATTTAACTTTTGATTTCGCCAACATAACAATAATTTTCTGTATTTATCCAGATCTGTATTTCTTTTATTCATCCACTTTTCTGAAGCAATTGGATCTGAACTTTTTCCAGAATTATTTAATTTATAAAACTGAATTCTAGATGGAATTTTAACCCCCTCTCCACATATAATCGCTTCACCTGTTCTCAAACTAGGTAATAAATCTATCATAGTCTGAAGCTCATCTTGCATAGCACTTCTTATATGTGATCTATCTTTAGAATTATTCATTCTCAAAGCTATTATAGTTCCACATTGACTCAAAACTGTTTCATCCAGCTCTGATGGTCTCTGCGTAACCAATCCTAGTCCAATTCCATACTTTCTTCCTTCTTTTGCTATTGATTGTACTGTACGAGATGAGATTGATTTTTCTCCTGCTTTCAAATAATTATGAGCTTCTTCCAAAACCACTAATAATGGTTGTTCTCTTCCTCCTACTACCAACTCTTGTCCCCAAAATAATGCATCATATACTATTTTTAATAGTGTACCAGATATTGATACCATTAAGTCACTTGGTATACCCGAAAGATCTAAAATAGTTATTGGTTTTTCCCCACCAACCCATTCCAGCAACAATTTATCAATGTCATTCTTTATATTACCTTTTAAATCCGGGGTATAATCTCCAGGTTCAAACAGAAATGCATATCTTGCATCTTTCAATTTCATTCTAATACCATCGAGAAATGAAAGTATTCCTTTTGCAAATCCATTCATAAAAGGAGCTCCTCCTCCAGGTGCTGCCGGTGGGTACTGATTGGAAATAAGTTTTTCAGCATCACCTTGTACTATTTTTTCATTTATCGTTTCTGGATGTCTACTTTTAGAAAATGTTTGTCTCTCAAAATCATCAAGGTCATACCATAACTTCTTTATACTAAACGGAATAGGTGTATCTGCTGTTATAAGTTCTTCTTCAATTTCTATATTATTAATTTTTGCAGATTTTTTTTAGCTTTAACTATTTCACTTCTAAAATACTCAATATTTTGATCACTAATTGAACCTGGGAAAATACTCATCAATTCATTAAAAGGTAATGCCCAAAAAGGTATGTATAATTCTTTCTCTTCATTACTACTATCAGCTCTTATTTTATACACATTACTTTTTCCATTCAAAACACTATTATATTCTCCATGAGGATCTATTACTAATACACGTGCACTATTGAAATTCTTTGTTGCTATTGCATTTAAAATTACTCCAACAGCATTAGATTTCCCACTTCCAGTTGACCCAAGTATGGCACAATGTCTTGATATCATTCTATCTATATCAATTTTTGCATTTAAACTCTGAGATATACTAATATTACCTACATTAATAGAATTATTATTATCCATTACACCATATACTATATCTAAGTCTTTTATTGTTACTATATGAACCTTATCACCTATAGTTGGTGATTGGGATACCCCTCTTTCAAAGTTATCTCCTATCTGTTCTCCTACCAAAACCATATTAAGCCATTGTCTATTTTCAGAATCTATAAAATTCTGATTGTAATCTGTTATAAATTTATCGGGAACTGCTGCAGCCCCAATTTGTGTTACAATTCCATAAATATTCTCATATCCCAATGGAATTTTTAAAAATGAACCAATCTGTCCAACCCTATAAACAATGCCATCAATTATTGGCATATTAGATCTTACAGTATTAGATAGCTGTACAGTAATTACATTTCCACTAATACTTACAACTTCACCAATTTCAGTTTCTCTACTCCTCATATTTTACTCCTTTTGATTTAAGGTACTTTTTATAATCATAGGTTTTAGAAATTCTACAAATTTAGCAAAATCAGATATTATAAGTTCTCCTTCCCCAGTCCAAATTTCCTCACCTTTCTTTTGTATATTCTTCTCTTGCTCTGAATTGGGTCCATCTTCATCAAAATATAAATTAATGTTTATTGTCTCCTTAACATCAGGCTCCTTTTTTAATTTCCACTTTCCAAATTGACAACCAATAACAGCACTTCTGCGCCCATATATAGATAATTTGCTATTTTCTTTTGCAAGTTTTACTAAAGGTGAGCTTTCTATTAATGAATACTTTTTATTATCGCCATCACAATAAGTATCAAACAATAATCCAAAAACATGTGCAGTTGTATTGGATTTTAATGCAGTTATTATCCTTTCGTTAATATGTTCATCACCAAAAGAATATCCACACGTAATAAGAACTGAATCCGGCTGTTTCAAATAATTAGACAACCTATCCATCAATGCTATATATGGTTGCTTTTTAGAATCAACATACTTAAGACTTGATGGATATATTAAAATATCTTCATTATCTGAATCTTTTCTCCAAACAGTATTATTTTTTATATGCCACCCTAATGATCCATGTATCTTCCATAACTTTGTTTCATTTGGTGTAAAATTTAAATCTTCTACTGATTCTGAATTAAAGAATGGTCTAAAACTTCCAGAAAAACCATCATAATAAGGCACTTTCTTTTCTTCCAATCCCAACTCAAATAAATAATCATAGTTTGTGGTAAAAATTTCTATTGGATATTTTCTGTCTGCTCTAGCAATCCATTCTGCAAAATCAATATGTATTACCTCTTCTTTTTTACCTTTATCTAATATTTCCTTATGAATACTAACTAAATTTCTTATTTCATCTTTAATTTCTGAAAGCATGGCATTAATATCTTCATAAGTTAATCCATTTAACTCGCCATTACCAATAACACTTTTTTTAACTTCTAAATTAGTTAACAATGTTTCTATAGTATATCTTCCATTTCCTATCTCATCTTTTATTTCGTTAATTGCCTTTTTATATTTCTCTACTTCACTTAATTCTTCTTCTATAATTTCTGTCATTCTTCCAATTGCAGGAACAGTCAATGATTGAGTATTTTTTTTAGCTAACGAAGTGCCTGCTCCAAATAGAAAAGCAATCCTCTTTTTATCTGACACTAATATCTGTTGTAATCCCTTTATATATTCAACTGGATCATGTGTTATTTGAGACAACTTATTCACCTCTTTTGGTTGTATCGAGCATAACTTTCTAAAAATATTCCACCCAATTTTCTTTAATAATCATAATATTCTACATTGCACAAAAACACATATAATAAACATATATCTTTAATTTGCAATTATTTCGTATAACACTTATACCATCTCCCTATATCTTGAAATTATATACTACTTATATCATTTATTTCTACAAAATTATAACATTTCCTGCTTGATTTTGCTTTATTTTTAAAATATTTTCCTTTAAAATATGACATAATTCGCCTTAAATCAATATTTTAACATCAAAAATTTCCAACCACCATTTCTGGTAATTGGAAAATTTTGCACCCCTGGGGTGTTTTTTGGGTGTTTTTTACAACAACAGAAGGTATCAAAATAGGATACTCGGTTCCAATAGAATGTTGAAATTAAGTATCCATCTGTGCATGAATTTTGATTAAATTACCTGTAAATTGTCTGTCTACTTTACATATATATGTTCATTCTGATGGTTGAAAAATTATTTATAGAATACTATATACATATCCTAGCAAACTTAACCTTGTAATTCTTCCCAAGGGTCTGACCCCTAGCGAGGGAGCTTGCGAACGAGCTTGCTTCTATATCTGCTATCTGCTCATCTTCACTCAACACTGAATTTATAAACGATATCAAAATATCTTTATTTTCCTCACTGCCGAACAATTTTTTGAATACGAAATCTACTTTTGGATTTAATCTACACATGAAATATCATCACCTTCCTTTACATATACTTAATAAGTGTGAATAACTACACTAGTTTTATTTGATTTTTCTTCTGAACAATACAATTACTTATTTATATGAACAATACAATTACTTATTTATAGCTAACTTTTTGCGTAATTCCTCCACCTTTTCTATCGATAATTTTGAAATTTTAGCTACAACATCATTATTCACTCCTAATTTTATTGCTTCTATAGCTGCTTCAATTCTTCCTTCTTCTTTTCCTTCTTCTCTTCCTTCTACTTTTCCTTCTTCTCTTCCTTCTTCTCTTCCCTTCTCCTCAGCAGCATTAATCTCTGCATTTCTTACCATCATTGCTTTCAAATCATTTTCATATATTTCTCTTTCTTCCTTATTTAAGCTCATTATATCTAGCTTCTCAGCTGCTTTTTTTATTTCCTCACTCTGTGCTAATTCTTTAGGAACAGTATCCTTATCAAATTCATACGCTTTTGTTAAAAATGCTGCCCACCTATCTAGCGTTGTCTTTATTTCACTAAAATCTTTCTTGAATTTTGGAAGTTCTATAAAATGCAGCTCAAACAGATTGCTAAATGCCTTTTTGCTCTTTACATTGTATATTTTGTAGACATTATGATATTCTTCTTCATTCAGATATTCAAAGTCCAATATATTTATGCCTATAGTCTTCTTCAGCAAATTATATTCATATCCGCTTTCTATCTGATCTGAATATACCTTCGCCCAGTAATACAAAGCTCTCTTGTCATAAAAGCTCTGCTCTGCAATCTGCATTTCTATATCATACCATACTCCTTTTTCATCTACTGCCTTTATATCAAGTATGCTCATTTTACCCTTCCTGTAATTTGCTAAGTTATAAGGGTTTTTCAACTCTATATCTACTATCTGCTCATCTTCACTCAACACTGAATTTATAAATGATATCAAAATATCTTTATTTTCCTCGCTGCCGAACAATTTTTTGAATACGAAATCTACTTTTGGATTTAATCTACACATGAAATATCATCACCTTCCTTTACATATACTTAATAAGTGTGAATAACTACACTAGTTTTATTTGATTTTTCTTCTGACTAGTGAACTACCCTCCACTTACTTCGTTGAAGTGGGGGCTTCTTGGTCAATACTCCCAATGGAGCAAGTTTACCCAAGCTAACAAGGTCGTCCCAACCTCTGATTATTACCAAAATTATATAGCTAATT
>NZ_LTBA01000061.1 GCF_001594005.1 Clostridium tepidiprofundi DSM 19306
TTAAGCTCTAGCATATATGTTTCCCCCTATCTTTGACTAGTGGTGTTTTCATTGATAGGTTAACATAAATGCTGGAGTTTTTTTAGTTGTAATTATTGTTATAGATTTTAACTAGCACAACGGGTTAATTTAATTTCAATAAAATTAATAAAATATATCAAAACATTCTCACTTGTTAAAAAAGTTATAAAGAATTAAAATATATGTATCAGAAAATAACTACTTGTAAAGAAAATTTAGTGAACTCATTTTGCTAAAACAAAACATAGATACTTCAAGTGGAGACTCTACTTCACCTGAAGCAAAAACTTCAATCTCCCACTTATAGAAGTGGGAGTCTTGTAAAATCGATAAAAATACAAAAAGAAAGGCAGGTGTAAAACCTGATTCATAGTTAATTAATAGAATCGGGCTTAATTATGCAAAAAAACATATTAATCGCAGAAGATGACGCAAGAATGCGAAAACTGCTACATGATTATTTAAAGAAAGAAAACTTCAACATAATAGAAGCTGAAAACGGTAAAATAGCTTTGAAAAAATTCAAGGAAATGAAAATTGATTTGATTATACTAGATGTTATGATGCCTGAATTAGATGGTTATTCTGTAAGCAAAGCTATACGTGAGATATCAGATGTTCCAATTATAATGCTTACCGCAAAATCTGAAGAATATGATAAAATATCAGGATTTGAATCTGGAGTAGATGAGTATGTTACTAAACCTTTTAGTCCAAAAGTTCTTGTAGCTCGTGTTAAAAATCTTCTTCAAAGAGTTGAGGGTACTCTTGGAAAAAAAGAAGGAATTGAGTACATTGATGGTTTAACAATTAATTTTTTATCTCATGAGGTTCTAATAAATGATGAAGTCGTAAAATTATCACCAAAAGAATTTGATTTACTCGCTTATTTAGTTGTAAATAAAGGTATTGCTCTATCAAGAAACACTTTACTGGATAATGTATGGGGATACGACTACTTTGGAGATTTAAGAACAGTTGACACACACATCAAGAGATTAAGAGAAAAATTAAAAGATAAATCTTATTTGATAACAACAGTGCGTGGAAGCGGTTATAAATTTGAGGTGAAAAGATGAAAAAGTCCAGCATAACAATAAAACTTTTTACAATAACTTCAATATTTTTTATGATTTTATTATCAACAACATTCATATTCCAATCCCTGTTTTTTGAGAAATTCTATTACTCTGAAAAAAAACACCGCTTGATAAAAAATGTAGAAAATTTCAAACACGAATATGTTAAAATAAATAGTATTTCTCTGCTAGCAAAATATATATATCAATTTGAAGATGCCAACAACTCTAAAATGGTTATAATAACAAAAAACGGCATGATTAAAACGAGTAATAATTCAATATCAAATATTCCTAAGGATAGAAGTAACGAAGTGATATTTTTAGCACTCGATCACTGGCTTTCAAGTGAAGAAAACTACTTTGATGTTTTATTAAATAAATCTACTATAAGCTTTAATTTTAAAAATCCTGTACTTAATACAAATAATCTTGTCGTTGTGTCACCCGTTATGACCAATAATTCAATTAATGAAATAATATTTGTAATATCTACTCTTCAACCTGTTGGAGAAGCAGCTTCAATTATGAAAAAATATTATATATATATTTTTATTGGAACACTTATTCTTATTGCAATTCTTTCTTTAATTTACTCAAAAATGATATCAACACCTTTAATAGAACTTAATAATACAGCAACAAAAATGGCTAATTTAGATTTCTCTGCAAAATGTAATATAAAATCAAATGATGAAATAGGAAATCTTGCATCTACACTAAATTTTCTTTCACACAATTTAAACAAAACTCTTTCAGAACTTAAATATGCAAACATAAAACTAAAACAAGATATTGAAAAAGAAAAAGAATTAGAAAAAATGCGCAAAGAATTTATAGCTGGAGTATCACATGAACTTAAAACCCCTATTAGTTTAATTGAAGGATATGCTGAAGGCTTAATAGATGGCATAGTTGACGAAAAAGATATAGAATATTACTTGAATGTAATAATAGATGAATCCAAAAAAATGGATTCACTTGTAAAAGATATGCTTGATTTATCTCGATTAGAATCTGGAACATTTATGTTAAATTTGTCTGAATTTAATATATACGATTTTATAAATTCAATATACAGGGTTCATTCTAAAAACATAAAAGATAAAAAATTAAATCTCAATTGTAATATTCAAAATAAAAATATTCTAGTTTATGCTGATGAATTCAGAATAGAAGAAGTTATTACAAATTTAATAAGCAACGCCATTAGATACACTCCTAAAAACAAAAATATATATATTAATTTGATTGACAATGACGATAGAATTCTTATTGAAATTGAAAATGAAGGAGCTAATATAGAAGAAAATGAACTGAAATACATTTGGAATAAATTTTATAGAATAGATAAATCAAGAAACAAAGATTTAGGTGGTACAGGATTAGGCTTAGCAATAGTAAAAAATATTTTAGAATTACACAATAGTGAATATGGTATTGTAAATACAGAAAAAGGAGTAAAAGCATATTTTTATTTAAATAAATGCTAATTACTATTAGGTAGGTTTCTTCGCAATCAACTATGAATCCTACCTATTTTATACTTTCAAAGTTCTTAAAATCGTATAATTCTCTAGACAAAAATATGAATTTTAAACTTGATAAGTATAACATAAACTATTGAAGTAATTCATCTTCTTTCCTATGACCAGATTCTTCAACACTTTCACTTATATCCTTTGTTTTTGCCCAAATCTTGAAATTTGGATAGCAATCTATATAATTATTCAAATTTACCCCTATCTCTCTAATAGGTCTTAAGTCTGACCCATATGACTGTGCAATTTGTTTCATATCATATGAATCAAAATTTACTTTTTTATCTTTTCTTGTTCGCTTTGATAAAGTATTTCCCATGTTTTTCATCACCCTTCGAAATTATATTAAAATTATCGCGTTCCAATATCTTCTCAACTATGTTAACATCATCGTTATTTTCATGACTAAACCTAATAATAATACTATCATCAAAATCTACCACTTTAATATAATCTTCTATATTACTGTAATCACTTAGATTTATACTTCCATTAATATCCAAGAAATAATCAGACATACCTCTTCTCCTTATAAATCTTTATGTATATATTATTATCATATGTCATAAGAAAATATTCCTTTTTGGTTTTATTTTTTCTCAATTACACTCTCTTTTTATTATCAACTTTTTTATAATTTAGTCCGTAAACCCTCTGTACCTCGTGCCTGTGGATGTACGAACTTTAAATAATAAGACTAAAAATACTATGTATTTAAATATTAAAAAACCTTAGATTCTCTCTAAGGTTTTTTAATATATTTAGGCATTTTCAAAAAATAACTAGTCAGTATGCTAGCCTATTTTACGAACTACTTCATCGTTGGAACCCGTTGATAGAACCTACTATCAGCGGAACCCAACTCTTTGTATTTCACAAAATATACGTCGCATCTTTGACTTGTTATTTTCTTTCAAATGCCTTATTCCTCTTTATTAGCCTCTTCTATTACATTTTTAGCAACCTCCTGAGGAACTTCCTCATACCTTGCAAATTTCATAGAAAAACTTCCTCTAGCACCAGTCATGGATCTAAGCTCAGTCGCATATTCAAACATTTCTGCCTGAGGTACTTCTCCAATGATTACTTGCTGTCCTTCCTTAGGTTCCATACCCATTATCCTACCTCTTCTTCTGTTCAAATCCGAAATAATATCCCCAGTATAATCATCTGGCACTGAAATCTCAACATGCATAATAGGTTCTAATAATATAGGATTTGCTTGAGCCAAACCTTTTTTATAGGCAAGTGAAGCTGCTACTTTGAAAGCCATTTCTGAAGAATCAACTGGGTGATAAGAACCATCATGCAATGTAGCTCTTACCCTAATTACAGGATATCCTGCTAACACACCATGCAACATACATTCTTTTAATCCTTTTTCAACAGCAGGTATATACTGTCTAGGTACAACTCCACCTACAACTTTATCTACAAATTCAAGTTCATCTTTACCATCATTTCTCGGTTCAAATAGTATCTTTACATCTCCATATTGACCATGACCACCTGACTGTTTTTTATGTTTACCTTGAACATCTGCTGATTTCTTAATAGTCTCTCTATAAGGAATCTTAGGAGTTCTTAATTCAACTTCAACGCCAAATTTATTCTTTAATTTACTCGCAATAACATCAAGATGTGTTACCCCCAAACCATATATAATAGTTTCTGAATTTTCAAAATCTCTTTCAACCTTAAAAGTTGGATCCTCATCCATTAATTTGTGCAAACCATTAGATATCTTATCCTCATCACCTTTCGCTTTTGGTAAAACAGCTCTTGAATACACAGGTTCAGGAAAATTCATTTTCCTATACATAACATGTTCAGAAATATCACACAATGTATCTCCAGTAGTAGAATACTGTAGTTTTGCTACAGCCCCAATATCTCCAGCTTCGATCATATCTGTTTGATATTGTTCTTTTCCTTTTATAAAATACAAAGTTCCCAATTTTTCTTCTTTATCCTTATTAGGATTATACACAACAGTATCAGATTTAGCCTCACCAGTAATTACTCTAAACATAGATAACTTTCCAACAAATGGATCGGCTATCGTTTTGAATATTATCGCAGAAAATGGTTTATTCTCATCAATTTTCACACCTATATATTCACCTGTCTTAGGATCATGAGCCTTGTATAAATTTGTATCTTTTGGTGATGGGAAACATTCTACCATATCCTCTAGCAATGTATGAATTCCTATTCCTTTTATTGCAGAACCACACATAACTGGAACTATATCTCCATTTGAAGCACCCGCTATTAACCCATTGTATATTTCTTCATCACTCAAACTACCTTCTTCAAAATATTTATCCAGCAACTTTTCGTCTGTTTCAGCTACAGCTTCCTCAATCATTTTTTTACATTCTTCAGCCTTACTCATTAACTCATCTGGAATTTCTCCTGTTTCCATTTCATGAGTTTTAGGGTTAAATATTCTCGCTTTACCTGAAATAACATTTATAATTCCCCTAAAATTTTCTTCTTTCCCAATAGGATACTGAATTGGAACTACTGATATTCCAAATTTAGATTTTAATTGTAATAATACTTTTTCAAAGTTACTATTTTCTCTATCTAGCTTATTAACAAAAAATGCCCTTGGGATTTCATGTTCATTGGCATATTTCCATGATTTTTCAGTTCCAACTTCAATACCAGAAACACCACAAACAGTAATCATCGCCAAATCAACCGCTTTTAATCCCTGAACCATCTCACCCACAAAATCAAAATATCCCGGAATATCAACTAAATTTATTTTTACATTATCCCATTCACATAATGCTACTGAAGTAGATATAGAATTCTTTCTTCTTTTTTCTTCAACATCAAAATCGCTTAATGTTGTTCCTTCTTCAACCTTCCCAAATCTGTCAATTGCCTTTGTATGATATAATAAAGCTTCTGTTAATGTAGTCTTACCTGATCCACCATGTCCAATGATACCAATATTTCTTAAATTCTTAGTTTTATATTGTTTCATACTTATACCCCCTGTTAATAGCATTAATATTATATTTCTATTTAAAGACAAAAATTCCTTTCACTTATCGAAATAATTTCTGATTAAATAAAACATTCTTAATATTTAGACATTTATCATCATATAACATTATCCAATTTAAGAATTATGATGACACTTTTATATTATTTATTATTATTAGAAATTTATTCACAGGGACAATAAAAAAATCAACAGCTGCAACTAATTTTTTCATACAACCTGTTGATAATTTTTTTATATCACTATTATATATTTTGTTTTCCATTTACTCTTTTTTTATAAGAAGGAAACAATATAAAAACTCAACGACCACCTACTAAAAAATTCATTGCCTAAAATGAGCTGCTCTCAATAATAGAACATTAATAATTCAACTTTCTCAGATAAAAAACACCTGTGAAAGTTGAATTAACACGTAACCTGAGATTTCTAATGCTTAATGTTATTTGTAGTAAGATATTTCTGTAAGGTACCATCCCACGTTATAACCTGCTCATCAACTACCCATTGATTTGAAACAATAGCTTGTTCAGGATTTATAGTTATGGAATAATCAGGTTCTTTTAATTCATTATCCTTATCTGGATATAGATAAATATTAATTCTGTCATTAACAAGCACTGCTAGCATACTACCATTTGGTGAAGAAACAGCATCTCTTGCACCTGGAATTTGTTTTTTTATAGTTTCAAAAGGTATAATTAAATCATCGTAGCATAAAAGTTTATCAGAAACTTTATGCGTAAGCTCTAAAAAATTTGTTGCACAAATACGATAACTTCCATTACCACGATGCTCAAAAACTTTATCAAGTGGTAATGCTGCAACCCAATGACCATCTTTTCTAATAAGTATAGGATTTTCGACATCTACTTTATTTTCATTTCTTATCTGGCTATTATCTTCATCACATAAATCCTTATTGTATTCATTTTTATAATTTTCTATTTTTGTTCTATCAAAATCTATTAAATCACATAAATTGGCAGTATTTTTTTTATAATTTTTTCCTAAATATTTTAGTTCATATAACAAATTATCATACCACGACGCACTAAAAGTACCTCCACCAGTTTCAAATGAATGTTTATTTATTAATACATATTTATTTCCTGCAAATAATACATCATCTTTAGTAGTTCTAATTGGCCACACACCATCTCCCCAAGAAATATTATTATAATCGCATACTTTAGCAGGGTTATTTCCAAAAGGAAAAGCAATCGTATCAATAAAATGAAATTTATACCTGTAATTATATAATGGAGCCTTATCGGATTTATCGTCTGCCTCGGTATTAAATTCTTTATCATCATAAATTGTATTTTGTATTTTATAAAAAGATTCTCCATAAGATACACTTAAAAAACCTTTACCACGTCGAACTGTAATACTATCATCATTTTGAAATATCCACAATGTTTCATATTCAGTTGGTTCAGCATCAAATTTTGTTGTTTTTTTAAGACCTAGTAGAATCCCCGAAACCTTCTTCTTATGTTTTTTATTACCATTATTGTTCTCTGAAACATTATTTTTTGATGTATTTTTTTCTAAAGTACTGGTCTGTAAAGTATTATTTAGCGAATTATTAGTCTTCTTATTTACCTTACCAGTTAGTAATTTTGAATTAGTATTATCCTGAGAATTTCTAATATTATTACTACATCCCATACAAAACATAAAAATAAATATGGGAAAAATTAAAAGTATTTTTTTCATAATACAGCCCCCATATACCTATAGAGCATTCACGGAAACTCCTCAGTTCCTATGATTACTCTGTTTTATTATTTAAATTTTTTATTAATTTCCCCAGTTTTTTTGCGTAAAACACTTAATGATAATGCAACAAAGCTACTGAATGATTATTAGTATCTAACTTCCTTGTTATCTCTCATTTCTATAATTTAGTACTAATTATATTTTAACACAAAAAATAATAGAAGCAAATTACTTTTATGCATTCATCTCCCAGCTATAGATGATAGGAAACTTTTGCTAGTTACTTTAAACTTCTATATAAAAAAAATGGCTCCACGGAGAGGACTCGAACCTCCAACCTATCGGTTAACAGCCGAGTGCTCCACCATTGAGCTACCGTGGAACGTTTTTTACCTGGCAGCGACCTACTCTCCCACACGGTCTCCCATGCAGTACCATCGGCGCTATAAAGCTTAACCTTCGTGTTCGGAATGGGAACGGGTGTTGCCTTTACGCTATAACTACCAGATTCTATTTTTGATATTAAATTCTCTATATTAAACATAGAGCTGACTTGATGGCAACCGGAGTAATTCTTAACGCAAATCACAGATTTGCTAAATTACTCGTTAAATGTCATTTAAACATTTAACCCTTTACGCCATAACCACCAGATACTTAACTTCTTATTGACGTTTGTGGTATACATTGAGAAAACATTGTTCTCTCAAAATTGCATAATGAACTGAATACCAATCTCCAGTCTCTAATCATCAATTATGAAATAATAGCGATTAGCGATTGGTGACTAGCGATTCTTTTTGGTCAAGTCCTCGACCTATTAGTATCGGTCAGCTTAATACATTACTGCACTTACACCTCCGACCTATCAACCTTGTGTTCTTCAAGGGGTCTTACTGACTTTCGTCATGGGAAATCTTATCTT
>NZ_LTBA01000062.1 GCF_001594005.1 Clostridium tepidiprofundi DSM 19306
TCATTTATATTATTTACTGCTGACTTTATTTTAGTACAAAAAAAATAAAATAATAGGAGCAAGTTGTTTTTACGCATTCATCTCCCACTTATAGAAGATGGGAGACTTCTGCTAGGTACGTTAAAACACACCTGTGTATTTTTTTTATATGTTTTGTAGTAGATAAAAAATGTCTTATTACTAGTCCACCTGTACTATGGCCTACAAGATTAATTTTTTCGCCTTTTCTTAGATTACATATAGTTTCCTTTATTTTTTGTTCAAAGATATGAGTGCAATATTCAATTTCTTTAAATGTTAAGGGTAAGTTAACTGATGTGCACGTGTAATTCATTTTTTCTAGATTTTTTTCTAATGTGTTCATATCTTTTTTATTTTTATTGAATCCATGAACTAAAATTATTTTTTTTCGCATTTATAATCTCCTAAAAATTTAATATGTGAGTATGGTTACTATTATAACGGATTTGAGACTATTTTTGTAGAGATAACGAAATAAATTTGCACTAAAAATAATTATTACATGATTCGTAATATAATACATATTATGTTATAATCATAATGTGTTGAATTTTCTAACAATTATATAATTGAATTGTTATGCATTCATTTATAAGAGGGGGGAAATAATGTATGGGGAAAAAAGTTGTAAAGGTTTTATTAAGATTTATAATTGCTATTTTTATAATTATAGCGGGATATTTTACTTTTATGACAATTACAGATTATAAGCCTGATAAAATTATCAACCTAAATATCGATAATAATCAGAAAAAAGTTGCAAAAATAGGCGATAAAATATCGTTATTAACTTTCAATATTGGGTATTGTGGATTAGATAGTGGACAAGATTTCTTTTTTGATGGAGGGAACAGTTCACGCTCAGAAAGCAAGAAAAAAACTATAGAGAATTTAGATGGTATAATTGAGTTTTTAAATAAAAATAAGACTGATATAATACTTCTTCAGGAAATAGATATAAATTCAACAAGAAGTTTCCATATAAATGAATATAAAAAAATTAAAGAAAGCTTAAATGATTATTCGTCAATTTTTGCATGGAATTACAAAGTACCTTGGGTACCCGTTCCAATAACTAAGCCTTATGGTTCTGTAAAGGCAGGATTAGCTGTTTTTTCAAAATATAATATAAATGAAGCTAATAGATATCAATACCCCGGCAAGGAAAAGTGGCCTAAACAATTAGCTATGTTAGATAGATGTTTCACAGAAAGTAGAATTCCTGTAGAAGATGGAAAAGAACTAATTGTTATTAATTCTCATTTATCTGCTTATGATAAAGGTGGAGAGATAAGAAAGCAGCAGTTGGGATTTTTAAGAAAATATTTAATAAAAGAATACAGTAAAGGTAACTATATTATTGTTGGAGGAGATTGGAATCATTTGATTCCTAGAACAGATCCTAATATATTTAATACAACACAGAAATGGCCAGAGTGGCTTGTTAATATTCCACATAGTTTTAAACCAGAAGGATTTAAGTGGGTAGCGGATAAAAATACTCCAAGTAATAGATCAACCGATATTCCATATGAAAGAGGAGTAAATTTTTTATCGGTGATAGATGGTTTTCTAGTTTCTCCAAATGTTGAAGTTTTAAGTGTAAAAGGGTATGACATGGAATTTAAGTATTCTGATCATAATCCTGTGATTGCTAATATAGTTTTGAAGGAAAAAGAGTAAACAGGGACGGTTAATTAAAATAATTAATAGAAAAGATAGGGACGGTTCATTAGAAAAATGCCTAAATACTGGGTGGAATAGTGAATCATCCCTTGTTTTTTAGTTTTTACTTAGTTTTTTATACCATTTACATATCGAAAAATACCACATAGCTATAAATGATTGTTTTGGAATTTAAGGTATATTAGGGACGATTCATTAGAAAAACATGGTATATTGAATTTAAATCGTAATCTTATTGTTAAATGTTCTTTTTTATGATAAAATTGACTATAGAAAAATTAATAATAAAAACAAGTAACTGGGGGGGCTGGAAAGGCCGGCTGAGATAAAGAACCTATGAATTCTTTGACCCTTATACCTGATATGGATAATACCAGCGTAGGGAAGTTGAAGAATAATATATTTTTGATATTTAACACGAATCCTTATGTGGTTCGTGTTTTTTAGTTTATCGATTTTATAATCTCTGACTTTTATAAGTGGAAGATTAAAGCTTTTGCTTTAGCAAAATGATTTCACTTTATAAGAAACTAAACTTTTGCAGATAAAAAATAAGTGTTGACATGAATAATATTATTTTTGCTCTGTTAAAGGCGATAAAAAGAATTATTGAATTTAAAAATGAGGTATTTAAGAAAGGAAGTAATATTATGAAAAATGTATTGACAATAGCAGGTTCAGATAGTTGTGGAGGTGCAGGAATACAGGCAGATTTAAAAACATTTTCTGCTCATGGTGTTTATGGAATGTCTGTTATTACTGCAGTTACAGCACAGAATACTCAAGCGGTTTATGCAGTTCAGGATATTGATAAAGAGATTATTGAAAAACAAATACAGGTTATTTATGAGGATATTGAAGTAGAGGCTGTAAAAATAGGTATGGTATCACAGATAGAAACTATAAAATCAATAGCAAAGGAACTTAGAAAATATAAGGCTAAAAATATTGTGCTCGATCCTGTTATGATATCCAAAAGTGGGTATGATCTTTTAAAGCCTGAATCTAAAGAAGTTTTAATTAAAGAATTAATTCCAATTGCAGATATAGTTACACCTAATATGCATGAAGCTGAGGCAATAGTAGGTATGGATATTAAAGGTATTGATGATATGATTGAAGCAGCACATAGAATATATGATATGGGACCTAAAAATGTATTAGTGAAGGGTGGACATCTTGAAGATGATGCTGTGGATGTTTTATTTGATGGAAAAGAAATAAAATTATTTAAAGGAATCAGAATACATACAAAGAATACACATGGAACAGGCTGTACATTATCTTCGGCTATAGCTTCTAATATTGCTCTTGGATATTCAGTGAAAGAAGCAGTGGGAAATGCTAAGGATTACATAAATATGGCAATTAAACATTCTCTAGAAATTGGAAAGGGAGTTGGACCTACAAATCATTTTTATGGACTTTATAAGAAAGCTGGTATGATAAATGAGTAATGCAAAATATAAATTAACAGGTTTTAATTTTATAATTCTCTGGTTTGGAGCAGCTATGTCTATAGCTGAGATAATGACAGGAGGACTTTTAGCTCCTTTAGGCTTTAAAAAGGGAATTATAATAATATTAATTGGACATGTTATAGGTACCACAATTTTGATTATGGGAGGAATAATCGGGGAAGAAGAAAATCTTCCTGCTATAAAGTCTACAAGAATATCCTTTGGACTTTATGGTTCTTATCTTTTTTCTATTTTAAATATATTACAGCTTGTAGGTTGGACAGCTGTAATGATAATATCTGGTGGACGTTCTTTAAATCTTATAAGTAAAACTTTATGGTCTTTTGACAATACAACTATATGGAGTATTGTTATTGGATTATTAATATGTGTATGGATTGCTCTTGGCAGTAATGGACTTAAAAAGCTTAATATTGCTGCTGTAATATTATTATTTGGATTAACCATTGTTTTAAGCTTTGTAGTATTTAAAAATGGTAGTTTATTTACAAAAGAAGTTGTGGGAGATATTTCAGTAGGAACAGCAATAGAACTTAATATAATAATGCCTCTTTCATGGCTTCCATTAATAGCTGATTATACAAGAAATGCAAAGAGTAAAAAGGGAGCTGTTATGGGAAGCTGGCTGGGTTATTTTATAGGAAGTTCATGGATGTATATTATTGGATTTACAGCAACTGTTGTATTTGATAATACAGATATGGGGGCTATAATGATGGCTGCAAATCTAGGTATAACAGCTCTATTGATAGTTGGACTTTCTACTGTAACAACAACTTTTTTAGATGCTTACTCTGCAGGAATAACTTTTTTAAATATATTTCCTAGGGCTAAGGAAAAATATGCAGCTATAATCATGGCTGTTATAGGAATGGTAATTGCACTTATAATGCCTATAGAACAGTATGAAAATTTCCTTTATGCCATTGGTTCAGTATTTGCACCTTTGTTTTCTGTATTATTTACAGATTATTTTGTAATAAAGAAACAAAAGAGCATAGAGGATGATGTAATTGTGAATTTTGGTGCAGTAATTATATGGATTATAGGCATTGTACTTTATTATATATTCATTAAATTTGATTTCATAATCGGAACTACAGTTCCTGTAATGATAATAACATCAATAATTTATGCAGTATTATGGAGGTGGATTTCAAAATGGAAATATGTGAAAAAATCTCAAAAATCTTGTCAGATGTAAAATGCAAAAAACCACTTGTTCACAACATAACAAATTATGTTACGGTTAATGATTGTGCTAATATAATATTGGCATTAGGCGCTTCCCCTGTAATGGCAGATGATATTGAAGAGGTAGAAGAAATGGTATCTATTTCTTCAGCACTAGTTATAAATGTGGGAACATTAAATTATAGAACTATTGAATCAATGATAAAGGCAGGTAAAAAGGCCAATGAAATAGGTATTCCTGTCATATTGGATCCAGTAGGTATAGGAACAACAACCTTAAGAACAAAAACTGTAGAAAGATTGATTAATAAAGTTAAGTTTTCTGTAATAAGAGGGAATATGTCTGAAATCAAAATTCTTGCAGGTATAGATGCAAAAATTAAAGGAGTAGATTCTGAGGATACAACGAAAGGTGCAAAAAAGATTGCTAGAGAGTTAGCTTTAAAATTAAATTCTGTTATAGCAATCACAGGAGAAAAAGATACTATTTCTGATGGTAATAGAGTTTGTACTATAGAAAACGGTCATAAAATGCTTGCAGAGGTTACAGGTACAGGATGTATGACCACTGCATTAATTGGTGCTTTTTGCGGTGTTTCACAGGATTATTATTTAGCGGCAGTTTCAGGAATAGCATCTATGGGCATTGCAGGGGAAAAAGCTTATAGAAGCTTAGAAGAAAATCAGGGTGTTGGTACATTCAGAGTAAGAATATTTGATAACATTTATAATCTTAAGGATGATGATTTTATAGAAGGAGGCAAAATTTATGAATGTTAAAACTAAAGTAGATTATAGTCTATATTTAGTTACAGATAGAGAAATTTTAGGAGAAAGAGATTTAATAAAGAGTATTGAAGATGCAATATTAGGAGGAGCAACTTTAATTCAACTCAGAGAAAAAAATATTTCAACTTTGAATTTTTATAAAATTGCCCTTAAGGTAAAAGAGCTAACAACAAGAAATAATATTCCTCTTATCATAAATGATAGATTAGATATAGTTCTTGCAGTAGATGCAGAAGGGCTGCATATAGGTCAGGATGACATGCCTTTAGAAATAGCAAGAAATATTCTTGGTGAAGATAAAATAATAGGATTATCTACTTCTACATTAGATGAAGCAATAGAAGCTGAAAAAAATGGAGCGGATTATATAGGTGTGGGAGCAATGTTCCCAACTTCAACAAAACAAGATGCAAAAAGTGTAACATTGGATGAATTAAGAACTATAAAAGAAGCAGTTAATATACCTGTAGTTGGGATAGGTGGCATAAACAAAAGCAATATATTATCTTTAATGGAAACAGGTGTAGATGGAGCAGCTATTATATCAGCAATTTTAGGAGAAAAAAATATCAGACAAACTTGCAAAGATTTTAAAGAAATGATAATAAATAGGTAATATTAGAAAAAATCAAGGTTTCAATAGGAGAAAATGACTTATTGGAACCTTATTTTTTATATAGTATTATTAAATTAATATTTTACCAGTCTGATTTCTTATGTTTTGATTTAGCAAAACGAATTCACTTAATTTTTTATACCATTTACATATCGAAAAATACCACATAGCTATAAATGATTGTTTTGGAATTTAAATGAAATATAATATAAGTATAGGAGAAGGAAAGGGGTGATTTAGTGAAAGTAGAAATTGTAGTTAAGCCTGAACTGAAAGATACTCATATAGTTATATATACCAATGAAATTACAAATGAAATACAGGGTATAGTTGACAGCTTATCAAATTCACAAAACAGAATATTGACAGGGATTAAAGATAAAAAAATATTTTTACTTGAAGATGAAGAAATATACTGCTTTTATAGCGAAAATCAGAAAGTATATGCAAAAACAACAAAGGGAAAGTTGTGGATTAAACAAAAGCTTTATGAATTAGAGAATATATATGATGGAACATCATTTATTAGAATATCTAAATCTTGCATAGTTAATATTGATAAAATAAAAAATCTAGATATTTCATATGTGGGAACTATTGAAATAGTTTTCAAAAATGGAGAGCGAGAATATGTTTCAAGAAGGTATATATCTAAAATAAAAAAATATTTAGGAATATGAGGTGATTTAATGATATTAAAAAAGGCAATATTAAGAGGCTTTTTAGGTATACCAATAGGTGTTTTTATTAGTACAACTATATCAATTATATATTCATTAGTTTATGGAAAGTTGATGGTTGTAACCCCAGTTGATGGGGCTATGAGTTCTTTAAACCTTTATTTAATACAATATATAGTAAGTATCATTATAGGGTTTGTTTTTGCTTCTAGTTCAGTTATATTTGAAGTGGAAAAATTGAATTTAGCTAAACAGACAGTGATACATTTTATTATAACATTAGTAGTTTTTTTACCTTGTTCTATAGTAGCAAGATGGTTAGAGTTTAATTTCGCAGCAATACTTGTATATATATTGATATTTATTGTTATTTATATGGCGATTTGGTTTATACAGTATTTTAGTTGGAAAAGAAAAATTAACAAACTAAATAAAAAATTAAATGAAAGATGAATATATTTATATACTTCATATTAGGCATTTGAAAGAAAACTTAGTAATATAAAAGAGTATTAATATAACAAGAGATATAGTTCATATTCTATGAACTCGTTTTGCTAAAGCAAAATATCAAGACTTCAGGTGGAGACTCTACTCCACCTGAAGCAAAAAGAATTGATAAATGATAAAAGTATAAAAGTCATGTGTTTTAGTATATAAATGTCTAAAATATCATGACTTTATTTTTGTTTATATAAAAATATGTTTATATAAAAATAGGTTACTTCTAATAAAGTTATTAGAGATAATTTGGACATAGTTATTTACTTATATTAATAATGAACCGTCCCCTGAAATCCTAAAAAAAGATAGCAAAATTGCAATATTTCTATATTGTAATTTTTATGATATACTTATCTAGGATATATTTATAAAATATTTAAAAATAACAAGTAAATGTTGTTACTAGCATAGAACTGTATTTGCAATAATGATACTGTAATTTGCAATGATTAGTTTATAATGCGGCAGACATGATTACCAAATAGGAGGTAACAACAGTTGTAAAAAAATAATAACAAATCGTAACATTTAATAACAAATAGTATTGGTATATAATTTTTAAAGTGCTCAAATGAAGAAATGGTTAATGATTTAATAAGTATAGTTAGTTGTTTCAGTGCTAGATTGTATGGAGCAAGAGGTGAAAGAAAAATAAAGAAAACTATCAATGAATTAGAAAAAGAAAGGCAGGTGCAAAGTATTAATGAAAACAACAATGAGAGCAATATTGATAAATCTAAACGACAAACAGAAATCAATAATTGATAATATGATGTTAGTATTTTGCACTGCAATAAGATTTTCATTTAATAGGTTGATAGAAGGTAATATTAAAAAAGGTGAATTAGAAAAAATAGTAGCTCATAAGGCATTTGAAAGAAAATAACGAGTCAAAGATGCGACGTATATTTTGTGAAATACAAAGAGTTGGGTTCCGCTGATAGTAGGTTCTATCAATGGGTTCCAACGATGAAGTAGTTCGCAAAATAGACTAACATACTGACTAGTTATTTTTTTAAAAATGTCTAAATATAATTTAAACATACGTCAAGCTAAAGATGCCGTTGAAAGTGCAAGACAGACAATAGTTTCTCAGAGAGAATTACTCAAAGAAAATAGAGATAATTATAAAAAGAAAGTTAAGGCTGTTGAAAAACAGTTAAAAAATGATAAATTATCTCAAAAGAAAAGGAATGCTTTAAAAAGTAAGCTCGATAAAAGAAAAAGAAAACTAGTCTATTTTCAAAAACATATTGATAATAAGACTATTCCACCTAT
>NZ_LTBA01000063.1 GCF_001594005.1 Clostridium tepidiprofundi DSM 19306
CATGGAAGAATAGAAAAACGTGAATGTTATATAGAAAACAATATTGAATGGTTAAATGAAAAGGATAAGTGGAAAAACTTAAGCAGTATAGCTATGATTAAATCCGAAAGAACAATTGATGAAAAAACATCAATTGAATATTCTTATTTCCTAACAAGTTTAGATTGTACAGCAGAAGAATTTTTAAAGTATAGAAGAAGTCATTGGGGAATTGAAAATTAACTCCATTGGGTATTATATGTAAGCTTTAATGAAGATCAGAGTAGAATAAGAATAGGAAATTCTCAAGAAAATCTTTCGGTTATTCGCCATATAGCTTTAAATCTTCTTAAACAAGAAAAAACATTAAAGTTAGGTATTAAAGGTAAAATGATTAATTGTGCCTTAGATACTAAGTATTTAGAGAAGGTACTAGGAATGAAATAAGAACTTCATTTTCAAAAAAATTGGATATGATTTTTCTGGTCTTTTACATCTAATTGTTTAAATATTTTGAAGAGTAACACAATGCAAATATAAATAAACCTATTTATGAATTAAATGTGTTCAAATTAGAAAATTATACAATTAATTTATAAATAGGTATTATATTGATGCGATTGCCCTTTATCTCTCTCAATTATACATATTTATTGATTTAGTTACTATTCAGCCACTAAAGAACACCTTACTTTCAAATTTTTATATATCTGACAGTAAAGCGTGAATATTAAGTTTAGATTCACCAAAAGAAGAGGATTATAGCTCTTTAAGCGAAACTTATATGTTAAAGTTGGATTAAATAAATTTACTGTAAATGTTGACTTTACACAGTCTAAAACATTCTTCAATATCCCTATAGACTTAGAGTGTATAGGACTATTGAGGTAACAAAAGTTTCTTTCAATTTCTATTGGAGTTATTATATTGATTAAGAATTGTTTATTTTCAATTTTTTTGTTGTTTTTTCATTTTTGTATTGTTCCTTTTCGCACAAAAAACGTAGTATAAACTACGCTTAATAGTTTTATCATCTATATTGTTTTTTCTGTGTAGCAATAATCTTAGTCTTTAAGTCTTCTTCAATATCTACTTTTGTTACATAAATATTAAATTCTGAAATAGCTAACATTTTTCAACTTAATCCAGTTATTTGCTTATATACTGAATCATTGTATTGCATAAACTATAACCAAACCAAATAATAATTTAAAACCTGCCCTCTAGTATTTTCCAAACCTTTTATCATAAATTCCTGTATATTATTTATGTTGTACAACTTACGTATATTTTCAATAAGAGGCTTCTTATTAATTTCTATATTATAAAAATAATCATATGCAGGTTTTTCTAATTTACAATACTTTTTCAACCTACAATCTCTTAGAAGTAGCATCAACATCTATAGTGAATATTGATTGATAACATTTTAATATTTCGGCACCAATTTTATCCCATTCCTTTTGATATTCATTTACTCTTTCATTTATACTAATTGTTTGGCTATTATATAGCTCCTCAATTTCTTGTTTTATATAGTTTGCTTTTTCTTCTAAATTCATTTTTAATCTTTTCTAAATTAAATACAGTATATATTTCACAAATAATAAAATACTCAATTATTTAGATTTCCATATATACAACATATTCTATACCTAATTTACAAAATATTCAATATATTTTTTAACTTTACATAGATTACTTCCATGATTCCATTAAAACCTTTCTTTTTACTGAAATTGTTATTTTCTATGTTCAATAAAAAGTAGCAAGAAATAAATAGCTAATCCAGCCTAATTAAGACTGGACTAGCTATTATTAACTATATTATTCTCTTTTCTTTATTTTCTGTTCTCTACTAAGACACATCTGCCATTTCAAACTGACTATTATAAAGTGAAGCATAAAAGCCATTCTTCTCAATTAATTCTTCATGTTTACCTTGTTCTACTATGTCCCCATCTTTCATTACCAAAATCAAATCAGCATCTCTTATGGTTGACAATCTGTGGGCTATGATAAAACTTGTTCTACCTTTCATCAAATTTTCCATAGCCTTTTGAATCAGTAATTCTGTTCTGGTGTCTACTGAACTCGTTGCCTCATCAAGAATTAGTATCTTTGGATCAGCTAAAATTGCACGTGCAATAGTCAAAAGTTGCTTTTGGCCTTGAGATATATTACCTGTTTCCTCGTTTAATACCATATCATATCCATTGGGAAGTGTTTTAATAAAATGATGAGCATGTGCTAATTTTGAAGCTTTAATAACTTCTTCATCTGTGGCATTAAGCCTACCATATCGAATATTTTCCATTATTGTTCCATTAAACAACCAAGTGTCTTGAAGTACCATGCCAAGCATGCTGCGCAAGTCACTACGTCTAAACTGTGTTATATCATGTCCATCGATTAGTATAGCTCCACTATTCAGATCATAAAAACGCATAAGAAGCTTAACAATAGTTGTTTTTCCTGCTCCTGTAGGTCCAACAATAGCAACTCTTTGTCCTTGTTTTATATGTGCTGAAAAATCCTTGATAATTATTTTATCAGCATTGTAACCAAAATGAACATTTTCAAATGCTACATCACCTTTTATTTCATTAACATCAACAGCATTTTCTATTTCAGAAACTTCCTCCTCTTCAGCTAAAAATTCAAAAACTCTTTCTGCTGCAGCTGCTGTCGATTGGAGTATATTTGCAGTTTGAGCTACCTGTCCAAGTGGAGATGTAAATTGACGAATATACTGAACAAATGACAAAATGTCTCCAACCTCGATTGTTTTCTTTATTGCAAGCCACCCACCAAGAATAGATACCATAACATATCCTAAATTACCTATAAAGTTCATGATTGGCATCATCATTCCAGATAAAAATTGGGATTTCCATGCTGACTTATAGAGAGTATCATTTAATTCATCAAATTCACTAATAGCTTTTTCTTCTCCATTGAAAGCCTTGACAATAATATGTCCTCCAAAAATTTCTTCCACATGACCATTAACGTGTCCTAAATATTTTTGTTGAGTTTTAAAGTACTTTTGAGATTTCTTTATTACAAATGAAATCATTACCATTGATAAAGGTAGTATAACTAATGATGCTAAAGTCATTATCCAGTTTATAGATAACATCATTACAAGTACCCCGATAATTGTTGTAAAGGATGTTATAAGCTGAGGTAAACTCTGATTTAATGTTTGGCTGACTGTATCAACATCATTTGTAACTCTCGATAAAACCTCACCGTGTGTATTTTTGTCAAAATATTTAAGTGGAAGGTGATTAATTTTTTCCGAAAACTCTTTTCTTAATTGATAAGATACTTTTTGTGCTACACCCGAAACAATAAAACCTTGTACAAATGAAAATGCAGCACTTGCAATATAAAGACCAATTAAAGTAAGCAAAATATTTTTAATATACACAAAATCTATTGCAGCACCATTAACCCCCATTACTTTTTTAACAATTCCTTCAAAGAGCTTTGTTGTGGCCTTTCCAAGTAGCTTTGGTCCTATGATTGCAAAAGACGCACTTCCAACTGCAAAAATCAATACAACTATGAGAGAAATGCTGTATGGTTTTAAGTACGCCATTAACTTTTTAATAGTTCCCTTAAAATCTTTAGCTTTTTCAATATGACCAATAGATCCTCTTCCAAATCCACGCTTATTATTCATATTTTTTCTATTCATGATGCAATTTCCCCCTTTGAAAGCTGTGATAAAGCTATTTGTCTATACACATCACAATTTTTCATCAATTCACTGTGAGTACCCTTTCCTACTATTTTACCCTCATCAAGCACAATAATTTGATCTGCATTCTTTATAGTGCTTATTCTTTGAGCAACAATAAGTACAGTACTCTCCTTGATTTCTCTTTTAAGTGCTTTTCTCAGTTCTGAATCTGTTTTAAAATCAAGAGCCGAAAAACTGTCATCAAAAATAAATATTTCTGGTCTTTTAACAAGAGCTCGTGCAATCGAAAGTCTTTGCTTTTGACCTCCAGATACATTTGTACCACCCTGTGAAATTTCTGTATTAAATCCTTCTGGTTTATCATCAATAAATTCCATAGCTTGGGCTATTTCTGCTGCTTTAATCACTTCATTTTGAGTTGCTTCTTCATTACCATACTTTAAATTGCTTTCTATTGTTCCAGAGAATAACACTCCCTTTTGAGGAACATATCCTATTTTTTCTCTAAGTGCATTTTGTGTTACATTTCTTATATCGATTCCATCTACAAGAATCTGTCCACTTGTAACATCATAAAAACGAGGAATCAAATTGATCAATGTTGATTTACCACTTCCAGTACTTCCAATAAATGCTGTTGTTTTACCTGCCTCTGCAACAAAGCTTATATCTGAAAGCACATCTTCTTCAGCACCTGGGTATCTGAATGAAACATTTTTAAATTCAATTTTTCCTTTCTCATCTATATTCTTATTAAAACTCTGAGGACTTTCAGGATCTTTAATGGTAATATCAGTATCAATAACTTCACAAATACGCTGTGCAGAAACAGATGCTCTTGGAAGCATAATTGAAACAAGTGAAATCATCAAAAATGCCATTATAATCTGCATAGTATACTGCATGAAAGCCATCATATTTCCGACCTGCATTGAACCTGCATCAACCTGATGTGAACCAACCCATACAATCAATATCATTATTAAATTCATAATAAGCATCATCATTGGCATCATCATTACCATAATACGATTTATAAATAAATTCGTCTTTGTCAAATTTGTATTTGCAATATCAAACTTTTTTAGCTCGTATTTTTGATTATTGAAAGCTCTTATAACTAATATACCAATTAATGACTCACGAGTTACAAGGTTCAATTTATCAACAAGTTTTTGTATGCTTTTAAATTTTGGAATAGCAATTCCAAACATAACCCCTACTAATAAAAATATACTTCCAACTGCAAGTACAATAATCCATCCCATAGTAGTATCAGTGTTAAGCACCTTAATTATTCCACCTATTCCAAGTATAGGAGCATAAAAGGCTATCCTAAGCAGAAAAACAAATAATCTCTGTACCTGCTGAATATCATTTGTACTTCGAGTAATAAGTGATGCTGTTGAAAACTTATCAAATTCAGAATTTGAAAAATTGACTACCCTTCTAAACACTTGTTTTCTAAGATTTCTTCCAAGTCCAGCGGCAACTCTTGAAGCAAAGAATCCGACTACTACTGCAGCTATCATACTTAATAAAGCTAATAAAATCATTTTGAGCCCTGAAACAAGAACATATTTTAGCTGCAGCTTATCAACATCAATTCCTATGCTTTTATACTCATCCTTAATATAATTAACTGCAGCTTGAGTAATCATAGTATCGGGCATATTCTCAAATTTTTTATTTATATTTTCCTTCATAGCTTTTAATTTTTCTTTTGGCATTTTAGAAAGTAACATAAAAGTATCAACATTTTTAGGTATATTCATTGATGGTGCTTTAAAATCATTCTTCTCAATACCAGACACTATAAGGATAGGTTTACCTAATATTAAATTAAGCTTATTTATTTCATCCTTATCACTAGTATCAAGTTTGTAAATTGCCTCTTTATCAAGTAAAGGATAGTCCTTTAAATAATTATTTAAATCAGTATTATTAAGGTTTTGTTTATCTAAAAGAATATAGTCATTCTTCACTATATTCTTATCACTTTCACTCATGAATAGTAAAAGCTTATCAAATTCATTTTTGCGTATCACATCAGGCACTGCATTTTCAATTCCACTTTGCTGAATACCTACATTTACAATATTAGACATATAGTCTGGCAAGGATAAATTACACGTAGCTTGAACAAACAATAGAATTATAATTACTATAATTGAAACAGCAAATGGTTTCAAATACTTAATTAATTTTAGCATTCAATACATCTCCTCTTCAGATTTATATTACTCTACAAAATGTTAATTGCTTTATAAGTAATAATATAATATTAATTATAAATTTATAACTATTATAAGTCAATAACTTTTTTGTTGTAGAGAAATTATTTTTAGTTTATAATTAATATAGTAATAACATAAAACTGATATAGAATTGTAATCTGGAGGAACACTTATGAATTGTGATGAACTTAATAAGATTTCAAATGATTTGTATAACTTGATGTTTGCTTTACATAAAAAAATACTCAACCCAAGCGAAATGATGAAGGGTTTTCCTATGCCACCTTCTCATGTAAAAGTGGTAATTTATTTAGCTCGCAATGGAGCATCTTCTATTTCCGAAGTAGCTAAGAATCTAACAATATATAAAACAAACATGACACCTATTATTGATAATTTAATTTCTAAGGAATTTGTCACTAGATATAACGACCCAAGTGACAGAAGAATAATCAGAATTGCACTTACAGACAAGGCTCGTGACTTTTTGAAAGAACAAGAACAAAAAGTAAAAGATAGCTTAGCTGATAAACTGTCTTCTCTTTCTTCAGAAGACTTAAAAGTTCTTCAAAATTATATAACAGGGCTCAATGATATTATGCTAAAAATCGACTAATCACACCCTGTAATCTGGAGAAAGGAGGTAAAAAAGGTTCTAGGAATTCGGTGCTAGGGTTTCTCTGACTAAGTCACAATATGGTTTGGCGACTAGTGATTGGCGATTAGTGACTTTGTTTTAGTCTCCAGTCTCTAATCTCCAGTCTCCAGTACAGATTTGTGACTTGACAACCAGTATCTTATTAGGTACTAGGATTAATCAAGTGTGCTAGTTTGCTAGAGTACTAGGCTACTAGTGCAGATTCACAACTTGATTGCTATATACCTTCAATCAGCAAATATTTTTTATATTGAATTTAATAAATTGCGTAGCAATTTTATCATTAGCTGGTAACTAGCCCACTGATAACTAGAAATCTTGTTTTAAAAGGGTACTAGGATAAATCAAGTGTGCTAGATGGCTAGTTTCTAGTGCAGATTTGTAACTTGACTGCTATATACTTACAATAAAGTTACAAATGTTTTTTATATTGTATTTAAGAAATCGTGCAACGATTTCATCATCAACTAGCCACTAGTCCACTGATAACTAGCACTCTTATTCAAAGAAATTGCGAAGCAATTTCAACCTCTACTATTCCCTATTCTCTATTCCCTATTCTCTAATTAAAGTTCTCTAATTAAGGTTTTCTGCTTTTTTCACCCACTATATTCACATAGTTACAAGCACTTCATAAAGCAGCACATATTACAGCTTGTACATATTATTATTATGCAATATACTCAAATTATATAGAAATTAAAACAAAAGAGGAGGAGTAAATATTGTATAATAATTTTAAAAGATTAGTTTCAGTTATAATGCTAATTCCATTGATTTTCACAATTCTACCGACAAAAGCAATAGCTGAAACTCTAAACAACAACTTAAATATTTATGAACAATCTGTACAACACAGAAATGACAACTATGAGAAAATTCTAAACACAAAAATTATTAAAGAAATTAAAGAAAAAAGAGAGAAAAATATCAAATATTTTTTGAAAGATGATTTATCATATGAAGCAGCAATTTATCCTTTTGCAATACACTATAAAGAAAACGGTAAATGGAAAGATATAGATAACACTCTTATTGAAAGCAATGATAAGAATGATAATAGTATTGTAGAAAACAAAGAAAATAACTATAAAATTAAAATTTCCAAGAATGTTAACTCAGACAAGCTTGTAAACATCAAAAAGGATAAGTATGAAATTGCATGGAACATACAGGATTCAATTATAAACAAAACAATTCAAAATCAACAAGCTGTTGAAGGAATGTTGCAAGATGATATCTATAACACAAAACAGTTACATAACAGTGCGCTTAGTATCAAAAAGCCTAATACGAAAATATTAGAAAAACTAACAGCTGATGAAAAAAAGAGAACTCTTACCAAGGTTTTATCAGAGGCATTTTTTTTAAACATATATGAAAATGTAGATTTGCAATATGAAATCAGACCCGAATCAGTAAAAGAAACAATTGTAATAAATAATAAAATTAATGATCCAAAATTTTATTTTAATATACAGACTAAAAATTTAACGTACCTAGCAGAAGTCTCCCATCTTCTATAAGTGGGAGATGAATGCGTAAAAACAACTTGCTCCTATTATTTTATTTTTTTTGTACTAAAATAAAGTCAGCAGTAAATAATATAAATGAGT
>NZ_LTBA01000064.1 GCF_001594005.1 Clostridium tepidiprofundi DSM 19306
AGTTATATCCCCACATTGCAGAAGAACACCTACTATTTGATGACCATAAACTTTTTTATTTTTAGTATGAGAATGATGAAAACCACATAATTCAATTGGAGATTTTGCCCGTGACGAAGGTATAGTTCTCTCTGAAATAGTATCATCAATAATAACATAAATAGGTTGCCCAGTAGTTCGTGATAAGTCCCAAATTCTTTTTATAGCGAATTTTTGCATTGCTCTCAGAACATACTCCTCATTCCATGGACTATCTGATAAAAAACGACCTATTGAAGTCCTATGGGTTGTATTAAAACAACTCTCAACTATATGAGTTACTTTCCCTTTGCATCCACGCCCTACCGCTGCAAAAATAAATTCGCAAAAGTGTTTTTGCTGAGGAATTGTTAAGTATAAAGTTAATTTTAAAGCCAAAAAGAAATTGTTAATAGACTTATAATATGGTATAGTATTCTTTGTAGACATTTTAATCATCCTTTGTAAGTGTTTTTCCAAAGAATATATTACAATAGGATAATTAGAATGTCTATATTTTTATTTTTATGTTATGTAAAAATTTGTTAGCTAAAATGCACGTTTATAGTATTATAATTGTTATGTATATTTTTTTATATGGAGGTATAAAATGAAAAAAATTAGATGTATTACAATTTTATTTTTAGTTTTTGCATTATTTTTAATAGGGTGTAACAATAGTGAAACTGAAGCTAAAAAAACTGCTGAAAATTTTATAAATGATTTTTATAATATTAACCATACTGATATGTCAATAGAAGACATATCAAAATGTCCTAATGATGAATCAACTCAAAAATTAAAAAAATATATAACAGATGAGCATTTTAAATATGTAAGTACAAAAACAACTATATTTGCAATACGACTTGAATACCCTATTCAACAAAAATTTGATGTTAAGTTAGACACTTTAAATTTAACTGAAAATAGCAAAGATAAAGATTCAATAGTTTATGATTATAATTGTGATGTTACAGTAACATATTCAGATAAAAAACAAAGTAATATTGAATTGAAAGGTACTATTCCTCTAGTTAAAACTGATGAAGGTTGGAAGATTAATGATATAAATAATGTTGATTTGTCATTTATAGAAAATTTCGATATTTTAAATATTAATAAGAAAGAAGAAATAAATAAACCTAAAGACAATGAAGATATTTTTTTAATGACAGCAGATGGCTATGGAGCACAGAATGAATGGCAATTTTCTAAAGATTATTCTGTTTTAAATTACTCTGGTGATGAAGGAATATATGTTTTTAAGAATAACAAATTAATATATACTATAAAAAATGATAACGAAAAAGATAACAGTTATTATTTTGCAGCTATTAGTCCTTCTGGGAATAAAATTATTCGTCAGAAAGTAGATAATAAAAAACAAAAATGGAAACTAGATTTATTTAATGCAGAAGACGGGGTTAAAGAAGAAACTTACTTATCACAACAAAATGACCGATATTATTTAAAAAAATGGACTAAAAGAGGTATGTTTTTTGAAAAATATGATAAATGGGGAGAAGAAATGGATACACATTTAATAAAAAAACTTTTTATATTAAATGAACAAAAGAAATTTGAAGAAGTTATGGATTATACTAATACTTCTT
Source organism: Clostridium tepidiprofundi DSM 19306 (assembly GCF_001594005.1). GTDB lineage: Bacteria > Bacillota > Clostridia > Clostridiales > Clostridiaceae > Clostridium_AC > Clostridium_AC tepidiprofundi. Next base: position 1,635 of record NZ_LTBA01000064.1, read on the forward strand.
GGAAGGTACGAGATATCATTGATAATTTAGTATTGGTAGAAGATTATAATACAAAACAATTTTATATATTTAATATAGATACAAAAGAAATAAAGGATACCAATTTTAGTTCTAAACCATTCGGCATAGATTTAGCTGAAGTAAAGTTTTATAATTCACCTAATATCCTAATATATGAATTACGTCAAGAAGGTTCAGGCAAAATATTTTTATTTAAAAATAAAGAAAAAATTTTTATTACAAAAAATTACTTTGTGGGGATAACAAAAGATGGAGTTGTTTATGCAAAATATATTGATGATGGTCATAAACGAGATATCTATTTTAAATTATTAAATTAAAAGAAAGAACTATTGCATTAGCAATCTTTTTATGCTAATACAATAGTCTTTCTTTTTAGTAAGGTTTAAAATTAGGCCATAATTTATAACAAACTTCATCTCTTATTGAAGAAAGTTCACGATAAATATTTTTACCAGGACAAACAGTAGCATATGTGCCTGTATTAACATCTCTATGGCCTTTGATTAAAGACGTAATTTTTAATATCTTCAACGTCTTTCTTTACATCTTCAACAATATCCAGTTTATCTGTAAGTTTTGCTATGATTATTTCAAGGTATGTTTGGTCTATTTTTAATTTTAAACGTCATACATGAGACTATATGTGAAAATAAAAGTATTCTATTTTAAAGGTCATGTTATATTTACACTTTATTCTTATACAATACAAATTTGATGAATATGTTATCATTTTAGTTATTTTATGGTATAATATCACCGTGTATTGAAGAAAGCGAAAGGAATAGATATATATGAAAAAAAAATTATCATCGATATGTATTGGGGTTTTATTAATGAGTTTATTGGGTGGATGTTCTAATGAACATCTAAGAAATGAGAATGTTTTACAAGAAACTCAAAAAACTATAAGTAACGTTAAAAAGACGAAAGAAAATTCACAAGATAACACAAAAATAAAAAAAAGTTTAAATAGTAAGAATTCATATAATAAAAGAGAAAAATTATTATGGGAAAATAAAAAAGTAATATATGAGGAAAAGACATTTAAATTAGATACAGATACAAACTATAAGCTGAGTTACTTTGATGAACTCTACTCTTTTAATAGTAAAACTTTTACTAAAATAAAGTATAAGATTCCATATTTAAAAACTGTGCTTGCCTTATATAAAGATAGCATGTTTTATGTTGGTACAGATAAAAATTATTATTTTGCAAACTTTAAAGATGGAAAATGTTTTAAAATAAATAAAATTCACAATAATGGTAGTGACATTGCATGTTTTCGTATAGAAAATGATATATTATATTTTTCAGATTGGGAATTTTTATATAAATTAAATATGAAGACTAGAGAGATAGAAAGAATAGATTTTACACCCTACAAAAATGTGATAAATTCATTAATAGGTAAGGAATTTAAAGGTACCATATATGCTGATTCAGCAGGTATATATTTTTTGACAGACTTAATTTCTGTCAGTAAATTTATTGGGTTAAGCTGGGATAAACAGGTAATGTTTTCAATTAATGATAGAATTGGACCTACTATTACTAAAGAACATATATATTTTTATTCACCTAAAGATCAATGTATGTATAAATATGACAAAACAGGAAATTTAGAAAACAAATACCATCCTACTGATTTAGTGAAAAGATTGGAAGGGAATATTGATTGGACATATAGAGTTTCTAATAATAGAATTTACTATGAAATTCCTAAAGATGGGATTTATTCAATAGAAAACAATTCTAATTATAAAAAAATTATTGATATAGATAGAAATTTTGCAATAAATAAAGCTAGTTACTATGATGAAAATATAGCTCTTATTAATAAAAAAAAATTTAGCATTTTTAATATTGAAAAACAGAAATATACACTTGAAATTAATTTAGAAAATGCTATTGATCAATTTGCCGATTATTATTATGGTGATAAATATTTAAACTACTTAGCCTATTTTCCACAAATTAGGTATAAAAATATTAAACAGTTTTCGAATGAAGATGTTATTTTTATAGCAATATGGAAAAATTATGGTGAAGACTTATGGGTAATTAATACAGCAACCAAAGAAAAATATCTTATTGATATTGTGAAATATACTGAAAATCCTAAATATCTAGATAAACACAATAGGTCTTGGGAAAAAGAGGTATTTACACAGAATGGAACTATTTATTATTTCAATAAATTGTAAATTTAAAATATGCAAGGGCATTGAAAAATGTGTAAGAATTAATGTTTTAGATATTCCAACAACAATGGTTGATTTAAATGCAGGGCAAGAATGAATATTAGATATGGTTAATAGCAACAAAAACTGCAGTCCAGTTTTTGTAAGGTACCTGACCCCTTACAAAGATTGTAGCTTTAATTGGAAGTATTGGTTGTATGCGACCACTTCCAAAACAGCGACTTGTATACAAAAAGTGTTAGGGTAACACTCATATTATAATAGTTTTCTTAAAGGGGCTGTCGCATTAAGGAATTTACATACAATATATTGTAGTATTTACTCTTAGTGCGATAGCCCCTTTAAAGTCTTTACATCAACAGGCACAAGGTACAGTGGTTTTACGGACTAAATTATAAAAATAACCGGTTATTTAAATTCTTGAAAATATAATAATGAAAAAAGAGAGAGGGATTATGTATACTGAATATACAACAACAAATGAGTATAGTTTCTTCAATTTGTAATTTAGATTTTTATCATATATATTACAACGAAAAAATGCAGCATGTAGAGATTTTTAAGTGTGTATTGGTAAAATATTCAAAGTGACTACGATATTTTATAGCCACTTTGCACAACATTTATTAAATAGCCTTTTTATTTAGATATTTTTTGTTATTTTCTCATTCTAAATATAGATTCCATAGAAATTTTTTTTATTTCTTTTAATTCAGTCTTAATTCTATCTATAGGTTTTATTGAATCATATTTACTTTTATAATTTGGTGAAGCTAAAATAACAGTATTTATAATTCCACTTTTATGAATTATTTCCTTTAATGTTTCCTGTTCTTCAAATGATAATTCATCATTATGCTTACTACAATAGAAACTTAATTCCAAAAAATAATTTGATAAAAATGAATAATCATCAATAGTGAAATTATGATCAGTTTTTGATATATTATTCATAATTTCAATTATTGGTTCTAATTTGTCACTCTTGTCACTAAAATATCTACTCAAATTATCTATTTCCTTAAATTGTTCTCCATTTATAAACAAATCATTTTTTATATCTTGCATTATATTGTAGTATATATTTAAACAATTATAAAAATTTTTTTGTGTGTTCTTTGGGGTATTTAAACCATTAAATCCCCACAAAAATACTATAATTACTACTAACATACCAACTATTGAAAATAACATTTTTATATTAGTTTTTTTTACTATATTTAATAAAGGAATTATAATCAATAATGTAAGTATAATCCATTTCATATATATACCTCCAATTATTTAAAATAATTATTTCTTCTATAATATTATCATATATAAAACAAATAATATATCAAATTCAAAAAATTTTCAATATTTATAATTTTTACTAAATAAATTTTGCTTTTATGGTTCTTAGAAGATTTATATTCGACTTATTTCTGAATTAGGGAAAATCGAGCAATGCCACGACAAATGCTGAAGATTGACATGAAAAAAAGAACTGCACATTAGCAATTTTTAATTGCCAATGCGACAGCCCCTTTTACAAGAACTTAACAATAAATAGAAACTATAATATTTATTATAAGTAAATTATTTTTTCATATTACATTGTAATTAAATTTCATACATCCATCTTCCATCTTTATAATACCCTCTTACTGTAGGTATTCCGTTAGGTTGGTATACAGTATATGTGGTACCTGGTAATTGATCTTGCATAAAATATCCTCTAAGTCTAATTTTGGTAAATTTATTTTGTTCCATAAATTTCTTCTCACGTCTAGTGAACTCGTTTTGCTAAAGCAAAACATCGAGACTTCAGGTGGAGACTCTACTCCACCTGAAGCAAAAGCTTCAATCTCCCACTTATAGAAGTGGGAGTCTTGTAGAATCGATAAATTTCCAATGTTCTGCAAATCTTTCTTCTTTTTCACTTTCTACCCAATCACATAAGAAATCAAGTGCTTTTAGTTCTGGAAGTCCTTTTCCTTTAAAAACTTTAGTAAAGAAAATTTCAATAATTTTTTCTTTTCCATACTCTTTAGCAGTTTCCACCAAATCCAGTGCTTTACCTGTTGCATTCTCATAATATATACTAAAAGCTGCATCTTCTATCGCTACAATTTCATCATATGAGAACTCACGATCTTTATACAATCCATGTGCTTCGTCTTGTTCAAAACCATATGCCATAATTATTCACTCCTTTTAATTTAAATAAATTTTAAGATTTTTCTTGTCGACTTGAATTATCTTACACTCTATAAAAACGATTTTAATTTCTATATGTAAACCTATAATTAAATTTTTTTTTATTTCTTCATAAAAATATCAATAAATTAAGATTTCCCTATCCAAATTTTTTAACTATAGAACTCTTAATATTTGCTTCGGATAAATAATATTGGTTTTTAAATTGTTTAGTTTCTTTAAGTCTTTAATAGATATATTAAATTTTTAGGTCCATTAGTTAGTTTTTTATCAAAATAATTAAAAATCTGTTCATACCAGTTGTTCACAGTATTTATGACTTTTTTGAATTCTTTAATGTTATTATCTTTTACCCTTTTACACCAGCATTGAAAAGCCTCTATTGCCTCTTTTTTACTGTCTAACATAAAGATATCCCTAAATTCTTCTTTTAGCTCATAGGCTATTTCTAAATAACTACTTTTTTCAAAATGCTCTAATAGTATTAAATATTCTTCATCTGTAACATTTTCATTTCCTTTTTTAAACAAATATCTATTCTTAAATAGTTTTGTTCTAGATTCTTTATCTAATTGTCGGCATACTGATTTTCTAACGTCTTTAAATGCATCACCAATCTTTTTAATAAGGCATTTTCAAAAAAATAACTAGTCAGTATGCTAGCCTATTTTGCGAACTACTTCATCGTTGGAACCCGTTGATAGAACCTACTATCAGCGGAACCCAACTCTTTGTATTTCACAAAATATACGTCGCATCTTTGACTTGTTATTTTCTTTCAAATGCCTAACATGAAATTTATCAATGATTACTTTAGCATTAGGAAATGTTTTTGCTACTTCTTTAGCAATAAATTCAATGAACCTATCGGTTTTTCTTTGATATTTATTAAGAAAAGGAATATTTACTGGTATTCCTCTATGACCACAACAAGCACATCTTAATCTGATTTTTTCAACAATCAGTATTACAGGTTTACCATGAATAGGTATATCTCTTACAAAAAATTCTTTTTTATCATGCAGCCTGTCAGCTATGTTATCGCATTTAGGGCATCTTAAAGATTTTTTTATTGGAGATACTCTTATAAAAATAGTGTTATTATATTCTTCTGAACATTTAATACAGAAGTTTAGCACTTAAAAATTTTTTAGGTTGATAGCCCATTGATTTATAAGAATTTAAGAATAATCAGTGGAAATATGAGATTTTCCGATTTTTACTGGAAATTATAGAGAAAAAAGTTGCAAA
>NZ_LTBA01000065.1 GCF_001594005.1 Clostridium tepidiprofundi DSM 19306
TAGTTTTCTGCCCTAAATATAGACATTCTGTATTCAAAGATGAATTAGAAACTGAATTATTAAAGATATTTCAAACTACTTGTTACAACTATGGTTTTGAGTTAATAGAACAAGAAATAATGCCTGACCATGTACACTTATTTATATCTGCTCCTTCAACAATAGCACCTACTGAAATAGTAAAAATACTTAAAAGTGTGTCAGTATATTGGATTTTTAAAGGTTTTCCAAATTTAAAGAAATCTAAATTTTGGGGTAGTGGTCTATGGAGCAAAGGTTATTATGTCGGAACTGCTGGTACAGTAAGTTCTGAAATAATTCAAAAATATATACAAAACCAAAAGAATTAAAGAGAGTGAGTATCGAACTCACTCTCTTTAAAATGCTTACATCCACAGGCACAAGGCACAATGGTTTTACGCATTAATCTATAAAATAAGTTCTTTACTTTATGATCAGAACGCATCCTGTATTGTGTTCAAATTCATTTTTAATATCTTCAAATAACTTATCATCTATTTCTTCTGAAATTTTTAAAATAACCTGCAAACTAGAAGCATTAAAAGATGGATTTTTCTTTAACAGTATATTTTTTCTATTGCATAATCTAATAGCAAAATTTATTATTTCATTTTGATTTGCTGACTTACCAATAACAAAGTTCCATCCTGTTTTCATGGCTAATTCTTTCACCTTTTCTTTATATCTGTTACCAATAACTGGAGATATAAAAGCAAGTTCAATAAACTTTCCATTGCCATTAGTTTTTATACTTTTCTTATATGGTCTAAACTCTTCATATTTGAATTCTTCATCAATAATACTAAATGCCTTATTTTGTTCTATAACTTGTGCATTACTAGTGTTTATAATAAATTCTCCCTTAATTATATTGTTATTATTATTGTTTACATCTAGAATTTTTAAATTTATACCTGTAATTTTCTTAAATTCATCGCATATATGTTTACCATTACTATATGTTTCATTTAACTGAACAACAAATTCATTTTCTACTGGGAAAAATGAAATTTTCTTTATGCTAGTGTTTTCAAGAAACTGTCGTATTAATATTTCTGCTGCATTCTTGTTAGTTTGTTCATTTATTTCAACCTTCCATTTAGTATGTTCTTCTAATTCATGTATCTTATTTTTTATGGAATCGCTTACTGCCTTTGGAAAATCAAAATTTAAAACAATCTTTTTTTCTCCAAGAATCAATCCTATCTTCTTAAAGTTATACTCTTTAAAATATTCGATAGCTAATTCATTTACTTCATTCTGCTTCAATTCGCTTGGCTTTAACGCCTCTTCAACATCTTCTCTGCTACAAGCTTTGAATAAAAATAATCTTCTTATATCATTATCAAAGTATGGAGTTGCTATTATTAATTCTTGTAAATCTTTTATAATATCCTCACTACATAGTTCCTTGTAATATTTTCCATACCATATATACATTAACTCTTCAACAGTAAATAATCTTTCGTTATAATTTTCTCTAACAAACATCCATAGTAAATTTATATTTTCTGAAGTAATTATTTCGTTATTGTCCATTACAGCATTAATATTCTTTTTAAATTGTTTTCTTGGATTCTTTATATTAATATCAAAGCTTTCACCACTTTTAGGAGTGTATATTCTTCTTTGTATTTCCTTATTTAATTCATTAGAAAACTCCGAAATAATATTGCTATCACCATGAACAAGAAAAATATTTTTTGGCATTAATCGAGAAATAACTGCTTTTATTTCACCTTTATCTGCATGTGCAGATAATCCCACCCTTTCTATTTTGCATTTAACAGGTATTATTTTGTTATTTATCTCTAAAGTTCTATCCTCAGGAGATTTCTTAAGTAAATTCAATAATTTTCTTCCTGGTGCCTCCTCATCCTGATACCCAGTTATAACTATATATCCATTATCTTTACTTGCAAGTTTCTCCGCATAATATTGACTTGGTCCCCCTGTCAACATACCTGAACTTGAAATAACAATACAGCTTTCCTTGCTTTTAAAAATACTCTCTCTTTGTTCCTTGTTTTGTATTGGCTTAATATTGTCATCGTAAAAAGGTTCTATACCCCTCAAAATCTTTTTACCTATAACATTTTTCAAATACAGAGGGTTTCTTTTATACATCCTATTAATATCTTTAATCATACCATCAACATATATATTAACCTTCTTGATTTTTTTTGTATTCATAGCCTTTTTTAGTATTAAAATAACCTCTTGCGCTCTTCCAAGTGCAAACGCAGGAATAAGCATATGACCATTTTCACTTATACATCTATTAACTATATCAATCAATCTTTCCTCTTCTATTTCTCTATTTGAATGAAGTTTGTCACCATACGTCGCCTCAAAAATACCTATATCTGGTCTTAATCTAGGTATCTTAGCTCCCTCAATGCTTTTCTGCGAAAACACAGAAAAATCACCTGAATAAAACACAGCACATTCTTTACCTTTTAAATAAATACAGCTCGCACCAGCAATATGACCTGCATTATAGAATGTCAACCTTATATCATCAAATATTTCAAATTCAACTTGATAGTTTATTGTAAAAATCCTGTTTAGCATATTTTCAACATCAATATCTGCGTAAAGAGGAATTTCAGCCTCTCTATTATTCATTATTTTTAAACTATCATATAAAAGAACTCTTACCAAATCCTTTGTCATATTATTCATATAAATTCTTGCATTTGGGTACTCTTTACTTATTATTGGCAATGTTCCTATATGATCCAAGTGAGCATGACTTATTACTATTGCGTCAACTCCACCATTTTCTTGAATTGTTCTAAAATCAGGCATAGGATCTTTACTCATACTCTGTCTTATACCTGAATCCATCAATATATTTTTACCATCTATGTTTACTAATATGCAGCTCGCACCAACTTCATACGCTCCACCTAAAAAAGAAATCTTCATAAAATCTCAAACTCCCATCATATATATTCTTATTATGACTCAAACTTCAATTCGTAATTTAGATTTTTATCATAATATATTATAACGAAAAATGCAGCATATAGAAATTTTTATGTTAAACTTAATTTTCCCTAGTCCCTTCTTTTTCCTCCTAGCACCCAATACCTAAAACAGATACTGGTTACCAAGTCACAAATTTGTGTTAGAGACTAGAGACTGGAGACTAAGATAAAGTCACCAATCGCCAATCACCAATTGCCAAAGTAGATTGTGACTTTGATGAAAACTAATACTTAGAACTTTGTTCTTAAATAGATAATAGTTTTCAAGTTGTAAATCTGTACTGGAGACTGGGAACTAGGGATTTGGGATTAGATAAGCTGGAGACTAAACCAAAATCACCAATCACCAATCGCCAAAGTAGATTGTGACTTTGATGAAAACTAATACTTAGAACTTTGTTCTTAAATATATACTAGTTTTCAAGTTGCAAATCTGTACTAGCCCTCTGGCCCTCTAGCAACCTGGCAAACTTGCTTCATTTCTAGTACCTAAAACAGATACTGGCACACAAATGTCAAATCTGTACTAGCCGTCTAGCCCTCTAGCACACTTTATTTTTAAATAGATAATAGTTTTCAAGTTGCAAATCTGTACTGGAGACTGGGGACTAGTGATTTGAGATTAGATAAGCTGTAGACTAAACCAAAATCACCAATCGCCAATCACCAATCGCCAAAGCAGATTGTAACTTAGTTAGAGACTTAAAGTCTCGCCCCTAATTCCTGCCCTTCCCCTTGTTCTCTGCTTTATCGCTATACTACCACCTTATTGAAACCCTGTCAAACATATGGTATATTCAATTATGTTAAACATTAAATAGTAAAGGAGTAAAAAAATGATTGCATTTATTAATGGTAATATAATAACTATGAATAATAATAAAATAGCTCAAGCATTTATTGTTGAAAATAATGTTTTTACCTATGTTGGTAGTAATGATGAAATACTTAAAATTATTAAGGATGCTAATGAAATTGTAGACTTAAAAGGGAAAACTGTTATACCTGGTATTAACGATTCTCACATGCATTTTCTTAATTATGCAGTAACAAAGAATAATGTTAATATTTACAATGTAGATTCAATTGAAACCATGATATCTAAAACTAAAGAATATATAGTTGAAAACAATCCACATAAAAATGACTGGATAATTTCTAGGGGTTGGAATGAAAATCTATTTATTGAAAAAAAACTTCCAACAAGATACGACCTAGATAAAATAAGCTGCGAATACCCTATATTTTTCTCGAGGGTATGTGGTCACATAGGAGTTGCTAATTCAAAAGCATTAGAACTTACCGGCATAAACTCCAATACACCTAATACTGAAGGTGGAATAGTTGATAAAGAAAATGGTATACCCACAGGAATATTACGTGAAAATGCGTTAAACTTAATATTTAATATTCTTCCCCCTATGAAAAAAGATACAATAAAAACGTTATTAAAAAATTCTTTTGAAGATTTACTAAAAGTAGGCATTACTAGTATACAAACTGAAGATGTTACACATTCAAGAGCACTTGAACCCTTAATATGTGCTTATAGAGAACTTGAACAAGAAAATGCACTACCAGTTAGAGTAAATCTCCAATTAGCTTTACCTGATGAAAAAAGCATAAATGAAGCTACATATATGAATTTAAAAACTGGAATTGGAAATGATAAATTTAAAATAGGACCGATAAAATTATTTTTAGATGGTTCCCTAGGTGGGAGAACTGCAGCTATGAAGGAAGAATACTGCGATGTCCATTCAAATGGAGTTTTAATATATTCTAGCCATCAATTGAATAAAATAACTCTTGCCGCTTATAATGCTGGTTTTCAAATAGCTGCTCATGCTATTGGTGACAATGCTATAGAACAAATTCTCAATTCGTATGAAAATATATATAAATTAAACAGTAAATCTAAATTAAGAAATATAGTTATACACTGTCAATTTACTAATAACAAATTAATAAAAAAATTCAAAGAAATAGGTGCTATAGCCTCTGTTCAGCCTTGCTTTGTAATGAGCGACTACACTATTGTTAAAAAAGCTGTAGGAAATGCTAGGGCTAAAGATAGCTACGCTTGGAATGATATGTTAAAAAATGATATTCATGTTGCATTCAGTTCTGACGCTCCTATAGAATCTTTTAACCCTTTTGAAGGCATATATGCTGCTGTAACTAGAAAAGACATAACCGGAAATCCTAAAGAAGGTTGGTATAAAAAACAATGCATTTCAGTATACGATGCCCTAAAGTGTTTTACTCTTGGTTCTGCATATGCAAGTTTTGAAGAAAATATAAAAGGCTCAATTGAAAATGGTAAATTAGCTGATTTTGTAGTTATATCAGACAACATACTTAAAATATCACCCGATAAAATAAAAGACATAACAGTACTTGCAACATATGTTGGTGGTGAAAAAAAATTTAGTGTTTCCTAGTTTCGTGAATAATAGGAGATTGCATTGTTTTGCAATCTCCTATTTATTTTTAACTCTGTTTGGTTTCGCCTTTGGTCTTATTATATCATTCTTTCTCTTTTTTCTTTCAATTCTTGTACGTGTAATTTTCTCTCCTTCTTTTTGCATCCTTCTATTCAATCCTATCAAATCTAAAAACCATAAGAAAAACATCAAAAACATTCCTGAGAAAATATATTTACTTGCAAATCCAGCTGGATCTAATTTAAGCACTATAGGAATTATCATTGATACAAGTGCAAGCAATAATACTATCCACTTATTTATCTTTATTTTCCTCAATAAAATCCTATTAAGTAAATAGTATACTATCAAAGTTATTACAGCAAAAATGATAATTTTTAGTATTTCCATATAAGTCCCCCTCCAAAATTGATGATATTGTAAAGTATTTACACTACTTTTCTTAAATTTTTATTTATATATCAAGGGTTACAGAGTTTTTTTAAATAAAAAACAATTACCCTCTTTTTTCTATAATGTATAATTCCTATTTTGCACAAAACATTTAATGATATTATACTATAAAAACTTATATATTTGTGAAATTTATATTTTTTATTCACAAATTAATTTGCTCTAGTTGATTTAACCTGTCAAATTCACTTCTCTTCATCATTCACCCTCTCTTAATTACAAGTAATAGTTGTATTATATTATAAAACTTCGGTAAAAAATAAAAATTCCCTTTATTTAATGCACCGTTTATCAAAGTGCAAATAAAGGCGTTCTATTTTGAAGGTCATATTGGATTTACACTTTATTCTTATACAATGTAAATTTGATGAATATGTTATCATTTTAGTTATTTTATGGTATAATATTGCCGTGCATTGAGCAAAGCGAAAGGAATGTAAAAATATGAAAAAAACAGTAATTATACTATTGAGTATTGCCATGAGTATAATCATTTTGAATACATTTTTAAGCCATACATTTATTATAAATTATACACAAAAATCTTTTTTATATAAGAAATTAGATACTGTTAAAATTAATAAGACAGAAAAGATTATGTATAAACACACAATTGATGATATAACGCAAAAACTTTATTACAATACTATTAATAGAGTAGATTATGTATCCTCGTATATTACAATAAAAAATATAAACTACTTTTTAGGAAGTTCCTTATACAATAAACAAATTAAGGATTTATCAAGACTTCGTTTACTAGTAACTAAAACCAATTTAAATTATAAGTCATCAGTTTACAAATTTGTGGAAGTAATGGGGGCTAACTATGCTAAAACAACATATTTTATAGTGGTAAATAAAACACCTAAAATACTGATATCAATGGATGGTTATACCTATGAAAAAGATATAGATAATGATGGAAAACTAGAAACAATTTCTGTATATAGTTCACCAGGTGAACAAACAACAATATATAAATGGAATTTTAAAAATGGAAATATATCATATGTTAATTTAAATGAGACTATTTTTGATGGAAGTCCTTCCGTTCATATAAATGATAAATCTCAAATAGTAGTCTATATTCATGGAAAAAAAGAATATTATATCATTAGAAATAGTAAAATTCATAAGATTTAAAATAATTGAATTACATGGATTAAATCTGAATAATAAACTATAATTTCATTATTCAGATTTAACTAAAATATTTTATTGGCCCATTAATTCTATTTTAACAGCTATAGTTGAGAAAATTTCATAACATATATTTACAATTAAATAATTTCATAAAAAATAGAGACAAATTTCACTTTTTGTTGTATAAATTATTTTGAATACAAACTTTAACAACAGGAGTGAAATTAT
>NZ_LTBA01000066.1 GCF_001594005.1 Clostridium tepidiprofundi DSM 19306
CTTCTGATTTTACTCTTTTATCTTTTAAGGTATTGATTTTTTCACCTATATAATATACCTTATTAGTATAGGTGAGTAATTGTTTCAAATAACTCTTGCTCATTTTATCAGCATCCTTTTTGTGTGAGTTTCTAGGCAAAACTATTATAAAAAGGATGCTTTTATTATGCAACTTTTTTCTCTATAATTTCCAGTAAAAATCGGAAAATCTCATATTTCCACTGATTATTCTTAAATTCTTATAAATCAACGGGCTACCGACCTGAAAAATTTTTAAGTGCTAAACTTCTGATAAAAATATAAATAACATCAACTTACAAGAATTAAATAATAAAATAGAAAATATTAATGGAAAGCAATATATATATATATTACAGCCTGATTCGCATATACCAAAAGTACCAAATGAAATATATAAAAATGAAAACGATGTTAAAGCATTACCACCTGTAACTTTATATATAATTGAAAATATTGATAATAATAAAATAAATTATTCTACAACACCAACACATAGAGATACAAGAGTAATTGTCGATGTTACAACATCTAATGGTATGTGGAAAAGTGATGTCAGTCCAATAGCTTTGCTGTCAGAAATCGGTTCTCTTACTTTAAGTATATTATCCGTTAAATGGAAGCCTGTTAAAAGCATTGTTTATGCTGTTGTAAGCTATGCTGGTTTTAAAATAGCAGATGGTTATCCTGTACAAGCTAAAACACTTGGAAGTTATAGGATTTTTTATAACAAAGGACAAATATACTCAAGGGATTATAATGACTGGAGTACAGAAGTTATAACAGGAAAAAAACAATATTTTTGGCATGAATGGGCTTCTTACACTGATGAAAATCTTAAGCAAAGACAATATACAGTAGATCATACAGATGAACCAATTGATGAAGATATATCTGAACATTATGGTGATATTACGTGGATAAAAGAAATGACCTTAAGAATGTATGATGCCGGTCCAGGACATATGTATAATGAATGTATTAACTGGAAGTAATATTATAATTTAATTATGGTTGATAGTATGGGGAAACTTATTCCCCATTTTTCTGCTATAATATAATAAATGGTAATTTTTTAAAATTTAGAACTTTATAAATTTACTTAAATGGAGGGTGTTTTATGAAAATTTCCAGTAAAATATTAATTACTATATGTACTGTTTTTTTACTACTTATTATTTTCATAGTTTTATTTATTAATAGTTCAACTAAAAATGAAATTTCTTCAAATTCTTTTTATAATGAAGGTAAAATTTTCACAAATCTAAGCAAAAATTTTGATTTTAAAATCGAAAAACTTGAAGTTATATATGATGAAAAAGATAATACTCATAGATTGAATTATAGTATCTTAATACACAATAAAACTCAAAAAGATATTAACAATGTAAAGGTAACCCTTAAATTAGATAAAAAAATGTCTAATTACATTCGTAGTGGAATAACTACCGTATCATATGAACCTGTTAATCTTAAAATAAATGATAGGCCTACAATGGGTATCGGCTATTTACCTGGAATTTTTGATAGTTCAATAGATAACAATGAATTTAATAAAATAAAAAATATAATATGTCTTGAAATTAAATATAATGCGAAAAATGAAACTATAAACTTAAAATAATTTTTTACTTTCATAAGCTAGCGGTTGGCACTATCACCCCTAGTATGGAACTTTCACCGACAAGTAAACACCCATGCTGGGCACATGAAAAAAGGGGCTGTACATCAGCAATTATAAATTGCTGATGTACAGCCCCATTTATTATTTGATTCCTTTTGCTCTTAATTTTTCAAGCATATCTTCAGTCATTTTTGCTAAATCATATTCAGCTTTAAAGCCCCATTCTTCCATAGCTGCACTTGGATCAATTGAATCTGGCCATGTTTCAGCAATCCCTTGTCTTACAGGATCTACATCATAATCCATTTCAAATTCTGGAATGTGCTTTTTAATTTCAGCTGCAATTTGTTCTGGCTCAAAGCTCATAGCTGTAATATTAAATGCATTTCTATGCTTAAGTTTAGAAGCATCAGCTTCCATTAATTTAATAATAGCATTTATTGCATCAGGCATATACATCATATCCATATAAGTTCCCTTAGCTATATATGAAGTGTACTTACCTTTTTTAAGTGCTTCATAGTATATATCAACTGCATAGTCAGTTGTTCCGCCTCCTGGAGGAGCTACATAAGAAATCAATCCTGGGAAACGAACACCTCTTGTATCTACTCCGAATTTCTTATAATAGTAGTCACACAATAACTCTCCTGAAACCTTTGTTACACCATACATAGTTTCTGGTCTTTGTATTGTATCCTGTGGTGTATTGTTTTTAGGAGTAGATGGTCCAAATGCTCCTATTGAACTTGGAGTAAAGAACTGACAATTTAATTCTCTAGCAGCTTCTAGTGCATTTACAAGGCCACCCATATTAATATTCCATGCTAATTGTGGCTTTGCTTCTGCAACAGCTGATAATAGCGCAGCTAAGTGCATAATAGTATCAACATTATACTTTTTGCTGATTTCGATCATTGCTTTACCATCTGTAACATCTAATATTTCAAATGGTCCTCCATTAACAACTGCATTATCTTCTGGTTTTCTTATATCTGTTGCTATTACATTGTCAGCACCATAAACTTCTCTAAGTCTAGTTACTAATTCCGTTCCAATTTGCCCTAATGCCCCTGTAACTAAAATTCTCTTCATGGTTTTCCCTCCATTATCAAATGTATTTTAAAATATATTCTACAATAGCTATTTGATTATTCCCATTTCTCTTCCTACTTTAGCGTATATTTCTAATGCTCTATCTAACATTTCTTTTGTATGTGCAGCAGTTGGCATATTTCTAACTCTTCCAGTTCCTCTAGGTACTGTTGGGAACACTATTGATTTAGCATATACTCCTTCTTCATTAAGTCTTTTACTAAATTCTTGAGTTGTTTTTTCTTCACCAATAATACATGGTGTGATTGGAGTTTCACTGTTTCCGATATTGAATCCTAATTCTTTTAAACCTTTCTTTAGATAATCTCCATTTTCCCATAGCTTTTCATTTAATTCTGTGCTTTCAGTTAATATATCAATTGCTTCTATACATGCTGCAGCAGCACCTGGGGTTAATGAAGTTGAGAATAAGAATGGTCTAGCCCTAACTTTTAACCAATCAATCAAGTTTTTCTTACCAGCAACATATCCACCAACAACACCTATTGCTTTTGAAAGTGTTCCTATTTGGAAATCTACTTTATCAGATAATCCAAAATGTTTAACTGTTCCTGCACCCTTTCCTAATACTCCTGAGCCATGTGCGTCATCAACATATGTTATTAAATCAAATTCTTCAGCAATTTCAATTATTTCAGGTAATTTACATATATCTCCATCCATAGAGAATACTCCATCTGTTATTACCATTATCTTATTATACAATCCAGATTCTTTAGCTTCTTTTGCTTTCTTTCTTAAATCTTCCATGTCAGAGTGATTAAATCTTATTATTTTAGCCTTAGACAATCTGCATCCGTCAATTATTGAAGCGTGATTTAATTCATCTGAAAGAATTGCATCATTCTTATCCATTACAGCAGAAATAGCACCCATATTGCAGTTAAATCCTGATTGGAAAGCTATTGCAGCTTCAGTATGCTTGAATTTTGCAAGTTTCTCTTCAAGTTCAATATGAACATCTAATGTACCATTTATAGTTCTAACAGCACCTGCACCTACGCCATATTTTTCTGTAGCTTTTATGCAAGCTTCTTTCATTCTTGGATGAGTTGCTAATCCAAGATAATTGTTAGAAGATAAGTTAATGAGTTCTTTTCCATCAATTTTTATTATTGGTCCATTTGAACTTTCTAAAGGATTGATTACATTGTATAATCCTTTACTTTTTAAATCTTCTAAATTTTCGTTTAAGAATTTTTCTAATATTTTACTTGACATTGCACATA
This sequence comes from Clostridium tepidiprofundi DSM 19306, assembly GCF_001594005.1. Classification (GTDB taxonomy): domain Bacteria; phylum Bacillota; class Clostridia; order Clostridiales; family Clostridiaceae; genus Clostridium_AC; species Clostridium_AC tepidiprofundi. The sequence goes on from NZ_LTBA01000066.1 coordinate 3,988, forward strand.
CCTCCAATAATTAATTTGATTAAGTGTACGTCTCTTAAACACACTTAATTAATATGTACATTTATATTATACCACTAAAAATAATAATTTTTATACACTTTTTTATAATATTTTTAAATATTTTTTCGTAAAAAAATATATTATCCAAAGTTTTCACACCTTTAGATAATATATTTTTCCATTAATAACATATTAATATTATTGATATCATTTTTCATATTTCAAAATCATTTGTACGTTATTCAAAGACACGCATACATGAAAACCCTAAATAACAGTATTTTCAGAATATTTTTATGATCGATATTACTATATCAATTTTCCAGAAATACCTTATTTGTAAACGCCTCTATATTCTTTTGGAATAAGTTCGGCAATTTTCGTCATTATATGTTTCATTGCCCTTTCCTCATATTCCTTTTTATCTTCCCCTTTTTCTCTTGATAGCATTTCAAATTGACTTCCTATATTGACACTTACATCTGCATAATGAAACTCCTCTGCACTCATATCTCCCTCTTTATTAATTGGCAAAAGCTTCTCACTACCCCAGATACCAATAGGCACAATTGGTGCTTTAGTAAGCTTAGCAATCAATATTATTCCTTTTTTGCCTTCAATCATACTTGCTGTTCTACTTCTTGTACCTTCAGGGAAAATTAAAACATTTTCTCCTTCCCTTAAAAGCTTTATTATTTTTTTTATTCCATCTTTATCAGCAGAATTAGGTTTAATTGAGGTTGTTTTAACTACATTAATTCCTAAACTTGTTGTTGAATTCTTAGATAATTTAATTCCTGCAACAAATGTTGGATCATACTTTTTAAGTACTTGACTCAATATTAATCCATCGGAGTTACTCAAATGATTGCATATAAATATTGTAGGAACCTTGATATTTTGTATGTTTTCAAGTCCTCTAACTTCAATATTTGCATATTTTTTTACATAAGAAAACACGATTTTTTTGCTTAAGAAATTTACTAAACATTTCGGTAAACATCCTATAAATTTCGCCATTCTAGGAGATATCATATTGTTCCATCCCTTTCAAACAGTAATAACATTCTCTTTATTATAATTGTGAACTACTCCGACCACAAAGATACAAAGCTTCTTTATAGAAAATTTGCTGTTTAAGTTTTCTATAACAAAAGCTATATAGCCTTATTTCTATGGGCGAGAACACTTGCCCTTATCCCTCATAGCATAAGCTAACTTGGAAATATATTAGTTTGCCCTTATTTCCCAAAGAATAGCTCAACTACCTGCATACAGGTACTAGGGTGACATTTATATTATAACAGTTTTCTTAAATAATAACCATATCGAATGGGTATTATTTGAAGTTCTTTACATATTATTACCGAATTTTTCCTCAACATATGATACAGCTTTCTTTCCTACAGCTTTACTTTCTTCATATATTGAATTTATTTCTTCATGTATGTATAATGCATTTCCGCATACAAATATACCTTTGGCTTCCATTTCAGAATATCTATTTTCTGGAGTTAAACAATTTTCAGTATGTATATCCGTTTCTAAATTGGTTAGAAGTTCGATTTCAGGAACCAAATCAACCGACAACAATAGAGTATCGCATTTTACATATTCTTCGGTACCTTCTATTATTTCGCCTTCATTATCAACTTGACCAATAGTCACTCCTTCTATTCTGTCCTTCCCATAAATATCAATTACAGTACTATTTAGTTTTAATGGTATATCAAATGCCTCTATGCAATCTATCACATTCTTCTTTAAACCTCTTGGCTGATCCATATACTCAACAATAAGTTTAACATTGGCACCTTCTAAAATCATTCTTCTAGCTATAATAAGTCCAATATCTCCTGAACCCAATATTACAACTTCTTTTCCTGGTAAAACACCTTCTATATTCACAAACTTTTGAACCGCACCTACTGTATATATGCCTGCACATCCATTGTAAAGAATATTCATATCTCCTTTTGGCATTTCACTGCATCCTGTAGCTAATATTATAGCCTTTGTTTTTATATTAATAATACCTTCTTTATCATTAACAGCAACAATACTCCTATCGTCTTTAATTTCCAATACCATTGTGTTTAATTTATACTCTATATTTAATTCTTCAACTTTATCTATGAGTATTTGTGCATATTCTGGACCTGTAAGTTTAACTTCATATCCTTCCATACTGTAATCAGCATGAATACATTGATTTAATATCCCCCCCAAATCATCTTCTCTCTCCAAAATAATAATGTTATTTATACCATTCCGTTTGGCTTCAATTGCTGCAGACATTCCTGCAACACCACCACCAATTATAATTATATCGTATTCATTCAATGCAAATTTCCCCCCTTCTTTTTTGGTTTTAGTCTCCAATCTCCAATCTCCAATCTCTAATCTCCAGTACAGATTTTCAACTTGAAAACTAGTATCTATTTTAGGTGCTAAGCACTAAAATAAGTTTGCTAGAGGACTAGTGGGCTAGTGGGCTAGTGCAGATTTGTAACTTGATTACTATATACTTGTAATCACCAAATGTTTTTATATACATTTAGAAAATCGTATAACGATTTCATCATTAACTGGTAACTAGCCACCTGGAAAACTGGCACTCTTATATTAGTTTTCATCAAAGTCACAATCTGCTTTGGTGACTGGCGATTGGCGATTAGTGACTATTTATCAGTTTCCAATCCCTAGTCCCCAGTCTCTAACATAAATTTGCAACTTGAAAACTAGTATCTTATTAGGTTAAGTTTGCCAGGGTACTAGTCTGCTAGTGCAGATTCACAATTTGATTGCTATATACCTGCAATCAGCAAATGTTTTTTATATTGAATTTAATAAATTGCGTAGCAATTTTATCATTAGCTGGTAACTAGCCCACTGATAACTAGAAATCTTGTTTTAAAAGGGTTCTATGATTAATCAAGTTTGCCAGTCGACTAGAGGGCTAGTCTGCTAGTACAGATTTGGTATTTGTACATCAGTATCTACTCAAAATAAAGTGCTAGGTTTGAATTTCTGACTAAGTCACAATCTGCTTTGGTGACTGGCGATTGGCGATTAGTGACTATTTATCAGTTTCCAATCCCTAGTCCCCAGTCTCCAGTACAAATTTGTAACTTGACAACCAGCATCTCACTAGGTACTAGAAGTTAAAACAAGATTCTAGCTTTTAATATCTAGCT
>NZ_LTBA01000067.1 GCF_001594005.1 Clostridium tepidiprofundi DSM 19306
GTGAAGAATTGACAAATGAAGAAATACTGAGCTTAACATTCATTCCACTTATGAACAGTAAAGAAGACAAATCTACAAGAGCTATAAAAAGCATTGAACTTGCAAGCAAAATCAAAGAAAATGATAATAAACTTCATTGTTTAAGTTTACTCTATGCTCTTTTGGAAAAATTCGGTGACTATAATAGTAAGAAAAAATTTAAGGAGGTATTCTCTATGACTGAAATAGGAAAAATGATACGTGAAGAAGGATTGCAAGAAGGAAAACTGGAAGGTAAATATGAAATTTTAGTAAAGCAGTTAATAAAAAAATTCAAAAAAATCCCAGAGGAATACCTTAAAAAAATCAAAACTTTATCTCCAGATGTAATTGATATAATTGCTTTAGAAATTTTTGATATGAAAGATATTAAGGATTTAGAAAAATACCTATAATGGTTAAGTTTTCTTACTAGAATAGCAAACACTATACAATAAATAGAAAACTTTAATTAGAGAATAGTGAATAAGGAATAGTGAATAGTAAAGGTTGAAATTGCTACGCAATTTCTTTAATAAAAAGTGCCAGTTGGCTAATTTGCTAGTTACCAGCTAATGTCGAAATTACTGTGTAATTTCTTCAAAAGTAGCGTTCTAGTTAGTCAGTTTGCTAATTACCAGTTAATGTTGAAATCGTTACACGATTTCTTTAAAACAAGACTGCCAGTTTTCCAGTGGGCAGTAAAATTGCTATGCAATTTCTTAAATTCAATATAAAAAACATTTGCTGATTGCAGGTATATAGCAATCAAATTGTAAATCTGTACTAGCAATCTAGCTCTCTAGCCGACTAGCAAACTTGATTAATCCTAGTACCTAATAAGATATTAATTTTCAAGTTAAAAATCTGTATAGTTGATTGGAGACTAGCGATTAGAGACTGGAAACTAAATAAAAGTCGCCAATCACCACTCACCAATCGCCAAAACAGATTGTAACTTAGTTAGAACCTTAAAGCCTAGCACTTTCTTTTCTTTCTTAGTACCCAGTACCTCAAACAGATACTGGCATACGAATATCAAATCTGTACTAGCCGACTAGCCCTCTAGCCGTCTGACAAACTTGATTTTCTCCTAGCACCTTGTTTTACCTCTCATCTTTTACTTATTCACTATATTCAATGTTACCGAATACTGCATTAGCACTTCTCTAACTATATCAACAACATGATTATCTTCTGATTTGGTAACAATAGCTATTCCTAGACTGTCCCCTGTTGGGAATATTTTAGTTAAGTAATTTGATTTTTCCAAGTCGTCTTTATTCTTAAATTCTAAAATTTCATCATTAAAATCACTATTTTCATAACAGTAAAAACTTACTATCTCAGTACAATCCCATATGTCCGTTCCCTTTATAAAATCCAAAATAATTTCTTTATTCACACATTCCAAAGATATCAAATCTTTAGCAAAATAATTCATATCCTTCTTAGATGATTTTAATCTTGGATAATAGTCATATATCGAATTAAATTCATCATCACTTATGTCAATAATGACATATTTATTTTTACATAACTCATAAATTAAATCGCTTTGTATGAAATCCCATATGTAATAGTTCTCATATTTTTGCTCATATTTAGGAAATAACCCCAAATAATATTCAATATATTTTCCTCTATGATATTTTTCTAAATCCATTACATATAGCTTCACTACATAACCCCCTAGAAAATCACTAAATAATAATTACATCATTTAATCCATTATTTAAAATTGTATTTTTTTTAATTCCTCTTGAAATAATTTTTCCTCTTCATTTACATATCCAATATACAAAACTTTATCAATTTCGAAATAAGGTTGAAATTGATACGCAATTTCTTCAATAAAGAATGCCAGTTAATCAGTTTGCCAGTGGCCAATTATAAGTATATAGCAATCAAGTAATAAATCTGTACTAGAAACTAGCCGTCTAGCAAACTTGCTTCATTCCTAGTCCCTTATTGACAAGGATTTTCAGTATAAATTTTTTTAACCCTTCCATCGTGTGAACTCGAATTATCGCTTTTATTTAATTTCACATAAAACCAATATGTCTTTCCAATTTCTAAACAGTCAAAATCTTTTTTATCTAAGTCAAATCTACTTTCAACATAATCATTACCAGTAGGAGAAGTTTCAAAAACCTCTAAATAATAATCATTTTGCTTATGGACTTTAACTGCAAATGATGCATCTCGTTCTTTAGTCTTTTCTATATCTTCTGCTTTTATAATCTTAATACCTGATGTATGTATTGCAAAAGCTCTGTTTGACTTATACTGAATAACACCTACCAGGAATGCTAAAAATACTAGTATTGCTACTATAACAATAATTTTGTCTATCAAAAATGATTTCATTTACCCCCACCCCTTTCAATACTTATTTTACATGCAGTAGTGTACTCTGTTTATAAATAAGCTTATCTAACATAGATTGTACCACATCATTCAAGAAAAACTTGTCTAATCTGGTCGCCTTCAAAAAAAAAAAAACGACATCACATTCTATGATATTCTAAATTCTTTTCAAATATGATGCCATTTTAAATACACTACATACTATAATCTAAAATTTTATATATTAGTTTAAATATACTTAATCTTAATCCATATTCAAGTAAATTCGTTTTTCTAAAGCAAAATATCGGAACTTCAGGTTAAGACTCTACTCCACATGATATTTTTTAAAAAATTTCTAGTACGTTACTTCTTACTCATATAACTATTCAAAATATTTCTTTTTAATATCATCTGTTAATTTTTCTATTTTACCATTATAAATTATATAAATTTCATCACACAATTCTTCAATATCACTATGATTATGACTTGTTAATAATATTGTATTTCCTTTGTCCTTTAATCTTTTTATCAATTTCTTTATATCATTATTAGTTCTAAAATCTAATGCATTAAACGGCTCATCTAATATAATAATATCTTGATCTTCCATAATAGCTTGAGCTATTCCTAATTTTTGTTTCATTCCCAATGAATAGTGTTTAACTTTTGTTCTATTATTCGAATCTAAACCAACCAATTTCATAGTACTTTTTATTTTATCATCATCAATCTTATTTCTTATGCCTGCCAAAAACTTAAGATTCTTAAAACCTGTATACATATCAATATACCCTGGCTTATTAATCAATGCCCCTACATTATCTGGAAAATCAAATTTCTCACCTAATTTTTCTCCTCTAATATAAATCTCTCCGCTATCTGGTTTAACAAATCCACAAATCAATTTAAAAATTACAGATTTACCACTACCATTTTCACCAATAATGCCAACAGTACTACCTTTATTTATACTCAAACTAATATCTTTCAAGATTTCCATGCCATTAAAAGACTTTGAAACTTTATTTATTTTAATAATTTCTTCCACTATATTCACCTCTAATTAAAAATTCTTTTATATGCTCCAATTTTCAAATAAAAATACAACATTGTATTAAGCATTATCAGTATACCCATTATAAATATATACGAAATACCATTATTACCAACAAATTCACCCATTCTCGATAATGAAGCTATCCCAATTGGTATATATTTAGCTATATTCTGTGGTAAAAAATAAGATACATACCCTAATTGAACCAACAAAAATCCTGTTGTAGCTCCTTTAGTATATATATAGCTTGTAAAAACAACTAAAAAATAAAAAATTAATTCTAAACTCTTACTGGTTAATATTATTAGATATAAACAAAATGGACTAGTAATTTTTAATCCGTTTTTTAAAAATAAATCTTTCACATAATTATATCCACTAAATCTCATCCCTAAAAACGTCCCTATAATAACAGTAATACATATTGAAACAAGTACATATATGAAAATTAATAAGAAACCACACTGCATAACTGATTTAAACCATTGTTTTTTATTTTTTAAACGAATAGTTACAAATGTACTTCTATCATTGTTCTCTTTTTCCAAGAAATAAGCTAATACATAGATAGGTATACCATTATATATTACAAGGCTTATAAAATCCATTAAATTGAAATAACCTATTCCATGTCCATAAAACTGTAATACTATCAAATCATTAATTGTCAAAACATCATTCTTTAATGAAATATTAACTGCTGATATGATAATAAAAGCTATCATTATAAAAATATTCTTTCTAGAAAATAATATTTTTAAATACCAGTTATTTATTCCATCCATTAGAATTAATTTCTTTTTCAAAGTAAATTCTTTATACCAACTTTTTTTAATTATTAGTAGTATAAAACCACTTAAAAACATCTCACAAATTATCATAATATAGAATCTTTTTTCTAAGACTGCCAATGCATGATGTAATATTATATAATTATTCATAAATACCAAAGGCAAAAACTTATCTACATCCGTTCTTAAACTAATTAACATTAATATATACATAACAACAATACATAAAACAACCAATTTTTTGCCTAAAAAATTGTTAAGAAACATCAAAACGATACTCATAAACGTCAATCCCAAAATCATATAAATTGCACACGTAATAATTGCTAATATAGGTGATTTAAAATACATGCTATAAATACCTATAACTTCATTATAATTATAATAATTTATATTCTTAATGAATCTATTACCCATATTAAGTCCATATCCCATTATAGCTACAATAAAAAAATGTATTAGAACAAAAATAGTCGAAATTAAAAGTAACGAAATTGCTTGTACAATAAAATAATCAATATATTTTCTTCTTCTAATCAGTATTATTTCATTATCATCTTTTATTATCTTAAATACGGAAAATAAATAGAAAATTATCATAAAATATAATATATAATAATGATTTGTCATAGCAGAAATTATATATTCCCAATATGTAATATTTGCAACTTTTGCACATCTAAGTAAGTTTAATCCAACCATAGAAAAAACAAAAATCATTATATATATCCCTTTAGATAAAAATTCATCCACATTTTTTTTAATCATACTTATCATCATAGTAATTACCAAGCCTCTTTATTTAATCAAACTTAAATCATATGTAATGTATACTTTTCTTCTTAATACATGAGAAATATATACTAATAATACAAATAACCATAATTAGCAAAAATGGTCCAACTAAAATGCGTTTTAGAGAAATTACTTTTGCTATCAATATACTAGGATCAAAAGAAGTGACTATACTATAATAAGGAACTCCTAATATAGCAAACATATATGATTCAATAAATACATATACAAATGGACCAGTCAAAATAATAAAAATATTATTGATATATAAAGACAAGACAAAACCAAAAGTACCTATTATAAATCCTATAACAGCTCTCCAAACACTTAATATTAAACCATATAAATAGGGTTTGTTCGCTAGATAATAACCATAAAATTCTTTAAGTGAAGTATCATAACCATTTAGTTTAATTGCATTTAATTTTACATTATTGGTAAACTTCAAGCAAAAAATTAACCCTGCAAATGAAACAACAAAAATAATCATTGCACTTCCTATAGAAGTCATTAACCACTTTGAAATTATATATTTTTTCTTAGATACTCTTGTTAAATTGTATATAAAAAAATTATTTTTTCTTTCATAATACATTAACCAACAGCTTGGTAAAACCGCTAATAAGGGAAATATCAGATCAAAAACTTGATTTGATTGTTGCCAAATTTCAATTTTATGATTGTAACTATATCCTGAAATAAATGGCAAAATAATTAAACAACTATACAATATACCTACTCCCAAACTAATCAAATATGGATATTTAATTTTATTCCATTCTAATTTTAATAAATTTTTTATCATATTGTATTTGTCACAATCCTTTCATAAAAAATTTCCTATCATTTCTAAAACTAATTTATACAGGTCTTAAAATCTAATTTAGCACATTTAGACCTGTATAAAATAGTATTGTTTAAACCTACTTATAACTATTATATTTTATTAATTACTTTTCCAAGTTCCTGCAACTTATACATCTACTCGTGTCGTTAAATCGTTCGAAAATTGTTCTGACTAAATCACCCTTCAAATGTTCGCTTGAACCATCAATTAATCTACTTTGATTATCATCCACTTTTCGACACCAGTCTCCTGCATTCTCATCAAAATCTTGCATCCTTACATCCACAGTATAAATTCCACCTACAATTTCTGAATTTAGATCTGCTGCGGCACCAGTAATACTTTTAGTTTTTAAGTACTTAAGTCATTTAATAAACTTATCTAACATAAATTGTACCACATCATTCAAGAAAAACTTGTCAAATTTGTTCGAATCAAAAAAATAACACAATATTTTATAATATTTTGAATTTCTTTAAATTAATGTACAGTTTTAAATACAATATATACTATAATCCAAAATTTTATATATTTAGTTTAAACATACTTAATTTTAATTCAAATTCAAGTAAACTCGTTTTGCTGAAGCAAAATCTTCAATCTCCCACTTATAGAGGTGGGGGTCTTATAAAATCGATAAAAACAAAAATTCTAGTTTTGAAAAATTTCTAGCAACTAGTATCTAAAACATATACTGGTATACAAGTATCAAATCTGTGTTGGAAACTAGAGATTGGAGACCGGAGACTAAAACAAAGTCACTAATCGCCAATCACTAGTCGCCAAACCCTATTGTGACTTAGTCAGAGAATAAATACCAGTACCTTGTTTTCCCTCCTAGTACCTAAAACAAATACTGGTTTTCAATTCGCAAATCCGTACTGAAGACTAGCAATCTAGCCGTCTAGCAAACTTGCTTTTCTCCTAGTACCTTCTTTCCCCTCTTAGTACCTGATACCTACTTCCTCGTGCTTTGTTTTTCTCCTAAACATAATTGTATCATTGAGTATTTTCCATCCATAATGAACTTCATTTTATGCTATAATATAAGTGTAACTTATTTTATAGGAGGACTCGCATGGATTACAATAAAATAGAAGATTCTATAATGAAAACCGCAATGGATATATTCAAGCAAAGTGCTGTAAATTTCTTTAATTTGAAAACCAAAATAATAGCACCTGCTAATACTGAAATTAAAGATATAAGCATAAAAACCAACTTTACTGATTATACTTTCTATACAGAGGACGGTAATTATCTTCACTTTGAATTTCAAACTACATATAAAGAAAAAGACATAAATAGATTTTTAT
>NZ_LTBA01000068.1 GCF_001594005.1 Clostridium tepidiprofundi DSM 19306
ATTGCCTAAGTACACCTAGTAGGAAAGGCTTAGGTGATTAAAATATTTTGAGGAATGGGTAACTCCCATAATCTTGTAGGACTCTATTGGGATAATTGAACAATAGTGGCAAGACGAGATTTAGCAATGCTATCCTAGTGGTTGAATCCTGTGATACCACCATCTTATTAGTCCGATAAGGTGAAAAATTTAGACAGGTAAGATTGTCTAAATTTTAGAAATCAGGTGTAAAAATGAATATTACAGATAGATATAATTTAGATAGGGCATTTGAAATTAGAAAAAAAGTTGGACAGAATATATTAAATATAATTAAGGAGAAAGGTTATACTAAATCGTCTTTTTCAAGACTTAGCAATATATCAAGACCTACATTAGATAGAATTATAAATGGTGAAATAGACAATAAAACAACTTTTACTACTCATATAAATAAAATTTTAGATAATCAAATTTTAACTATTAAGGAATTATTAAATTATAATTCAGAACAAGAAGTTAGTAATATACCTGACGTGGCATTTTCAGATAATTCTCCTGAAAATCATGAATTAAAGCCTGAAGCAAAAAATATGTTTATGATTTTAGATGATATTTTACATTTATGTGAAATTTATTATGATTAGGTAGGTGCTTTAGTTATGTCTGAGATTATTACGAGCCAAAATTTAGATGAAGTTATTAAGAAAAATCTAGAAGTTAAAGTAGAAATACAAGGACTTATTAATGATTTAATAGTTAGATTCAATACACAAGGAATAAAAGGTGAAGAAAAATTAGCATTTAAAATTTTAAAAGATAATCACCTCATACAATTACCAATTGATGATAAATATTGGGGTGGAGCAGTAGTAATTAGAAATAATAAAAAGATTCCAATTATAAATACAGCACAACCTAGAGTGTATCAATATTTTGTCGCTTGGCATGAAGTATATCATTTACTATATGATATTAATTTGGAGAATGATAAACATAATATTTCTATAGATATGGAATTAAACGAAAGAAAAGCGGATTATTTTGCTGCATCTATTATGTTGGGAAATGTTTATGAGTATTATCATTCTTTAAGTGATGAAAATTTTATTGATAGAATTATTAAATGTATGGATATGTATAAAGCACCGTATAAAGCAATAATGATTAATTTATATGAAGATGCAGTTAGCAGATATAATAATAATGAATTAAAGAATATTATTTTAAAATATTTTGATAGTAAGCCTAGTAATTTGATTAAAAAATTCGAAGAATTAGAGTTAGATTCTGAATTGGTAAAACCGTCATATATAATTAGTATGGGTGGATTGGAAAAAACAATACAAGATAAGGCAAATGAAAATCCAAGTGTTTCATATCATAACTCAAATTATGAATTTTTAAATAAATTGAAAGACGAAATAAATGAAATAAAAAGAGGATTAATTTGATGAATATGCAAGGAGTAGAGGAATTAAAACAATTTATATCATATGGTGGAGAGTTAAATATATGTATATTAGATAATAATACCATTGACTTTCTAATAAAAATCAAAGAGATTATAAGTGCAGATAAGATTTTTGGAAGATATAATTTAATTTTAATTCCAGGATGGGTTGAAGAAGAGATAAATGATAGTGAGTACAGAAAAGAATATGTATGTGAATTATCAGAAAGATATAAACTAAATAAATTTCATATTAAAGAACAAAATTATTGTGAATTAGTAAACGGGCTAGAAGGAGATCTTTTTAATTTATTTAAATATTCTGTTTATACATCAGCAGAAATTACAAGATTCATTAATAGAAATATTATTAGAGGAAACCCGATTGAAGACTTAGAACCTTATGAAGAATGGCTTCAAAAATTATATAATGAAGGTTTGGCTGGAAAAAGACTATCTAATGGTAGGATAAAAAGAAAAAATGCAGGAGAAATATCAATATGTGTCTTGGCATATATATTAGCATATTATTATTTTGACAATATTGAAAATGCTATTATTTTCACTCATGATAATGATTGCTATGATTATGTTACTCTTGCAGGGGAAAAACTTATTAAGGATGATAAATTTAAAAGGAAAAACCGAAAGCCAATAACATTTAAATCTAATGATGTGTTATTATACGAATTTATAAATAACAAGTTAATAGATGAATCAGAAATTGAGAATATTCTTAATAATGTAAGACAGGAAAGATATCTTAGATTTAATAGAAAAAAATCGGATAATTCAATTGAAAATCAACATAAGTTGGTTAATAATGAAGAATTTTATGAAATTATAAAAGACCAATCTAGTCAGATAATATTTTAAAATATAAAGTATTACTAAACGGAAAATATGGAAAAATAAGCACGATATTTTAAAATTGAAAAAACAAACATATCGAGTGCGCCATATTTGTGGATACAAAAAGCCATCTAAGAAAACCTCTTAGATGGCTTTTTCGTATTTGTTTTATTATTTTAACACTTTATGGATGATTTTTTTTATTTTTTGTTTAGGAAGGAATCCTGTTATTGTTTGCTGTATTTTGCCGTTCTTAAAAATTAGTATTGTAGGTATTGATGAAATATTAAAATTTTGAGCAATAATAGGATTAGAGTCAATATCTATTTTTACAAATTTAACTTGTGAAGACAATTCTTGCGAGAGTGATTCAAGTATAGGACTTACCATTTTGCATGGACCGCACCAAGGTGCCCAAAAATCTACAACAACTGGTATATTAGGTATCAAAATTTCATTATTGAAGTTGTACGTATTTATTTCTTTAATCATAATAATCTCCTTTTCTGATAAATTCTTTTATACCATACTAAGGTATGCTATAAAAGGGGGAATGGTGATTATTATACTTACAAAGTTAGGCTATAACAAAAAAATAACAAGTCAATTTTCAGAAAAATAAAAATATACCTTCAAAATGTGTTTTAATTATAATTACTAGAAAAAAATAAAGAAATAAGGAAGCAACTTATTGCACAGAAAAAATATTGTGATGAAGAATTGCCAACAAATTAGACACTAAACAATAAAATTAATATATTGGGATATACACTTAGAAAGATACAAAAAACTTTAAAGAAAATACCAGAAACAGATGCAATTTTTGATAATCTCAAAGAAGTTCATAATGAAATTAAAAACCATGATAACATTTTAAGAATATCTATCGACACAAAAGATAGAGTTAAGATTGGTCAATTTTCAAGAGGTGGGCAGTTTTATTGGAAAATAAACCATAAAAAATTATTTTTGGGAAAATGGGTAATTATACTTAAATTCAGTCAAAATTAATTTCAAAGTTACATTTATGTGTAAGTATGTTAAATATCAATTGATAAATTATAAGCAAAATGGTATAATTTAAAAAATATGATAGCAATTTAAAATTGAATTGCTATTCATTTTAAATTGCCTTAATTATGAATGTTAGCAGCATAATTGCTACAAAAAAGAACTTGTTTATAATAAAACCAATATAATACTAAAAATGGGTGCAATAAATAAAGGTATGAGATTTTAAATTTTAACGTACCTAGGAAAGATGGAAGGCGATATGGTTGATTGATTATTTTATGAATGAAGCATTAAATGAAGCTAAAAAAGCTTTAATTTTAAAAGAAGTTCCTGTTGGTACCGTGATAGTAAAAAATGATGAAATTATAGCGAGGGCACATAATCTAAGAGAAACTTTAAATGATCCTACTGCTCATGCAGAAATATTAGCTATAAGGAAAGCTTCAGAAAAATTACAAAGTTGGAGACTTAATGAGTGTAGTTTATATGTTACATTAGAACCATGTCCAATGTGTGCAGGTGCAATCGTTCAGGCTAGAATAGGCAAAGTATATATTGGAACTTTTGATGATAAAGCTGGAGCATGTGGTTCAGTAATAAATGTACTTCAAAATGACTCTTTTAATCATTGGGTTGATATTAAATGGGTATATAATGAAGAGTGTAGTAGAATACTGGTGGATTTTTTTAAAAATAAGAGAAGAGTGGCAGTTAAAAATGAAAAACATAAAACGAAATAAAATTACAAATATAGCGATATTTTATACTATAGTTATGGGATTGTTTCAATTTTCAGACAAGATGTTTGGTGTCTCTTATATGCTTGTTCTTAATGACCAAGGATTATCTGTTAGAATGATTGGTTTTTTAGTAGGATTTCAGGAATTTGTACTTTTAATTGTGGATTATCCATCGGGTGTTATTTCTGATTATATAGGTAGAAAAAAGGTAGCAGGGATTTCATTAATATTGTATGGAGTGGGATTATTAATTTTTGCGATATCATCAAATATACCAAGCTATTTTCTGGCCTTTGCACTATTAGCGATTTCAATGGCAATGTTTAGTGGTTCGCCACAGTCTTGGTTTTATGATACTATGGTAAAATTAGATGTGTTGAGTGAACGTGAAAAGCTTATGCCTAAAATGAGTGGAGTTGTGTCTGGATTTTCCATTGTGTCAACTTTTATTGCTACTTGGCTAATTTATAAATCAATTTTTTGGCCATTGTATTTAGGTGCAATTGTTTCAGTGATATCTGGTCTTGCATTTCTATTTGTGTTTGAAGACAATAAAGGTAAACTTGAAAATGATAATATAATATCTGTAATAAAGGAATTTACAAAGAGTTTTTTTTCTGATGGACGTATGCGATCTATGGTGGTTTTTGAAATGATGAATTATACTAGTTACTCAGTGTTTATTTTGGTTTGGCAACTGTGCTTAATGAATAAGTACAATTTGGAAGAAAAATACGTAACTTTTGTTTTTATTGCATTAATGTTTGCACTTATGGTTGGTAATTTTTTATCTGGGTTAGTATTAAAAATAACATCTTT
Source organism: Clostridium tepidiprofundi DSM 19306 (assembly GCF_001594005.1). Classification (GTDB taxonomy): domain Bacteria; phylum Bacillota; class Clostridia; order Clostridiales; family Clostridiaceae; genus Clostridium_AC; species Clostridium_AC tepidiprofundi. The sequence goes on from NZ_LTBA01000068.1 coordinate 4,858, forward strand.
ATTTAACACTACATATTTTGGTAAGGGATTAATAGTGTTTTCTCTTGTAATTTTACTTGTATTCGATAATATGTGGTTTACAATAGCGTCATTTATCTTATTTGATATAGGGTTAAGTATTTCAGGAACAACAATTTCTATTTGGAAAAATGATTATATTTCCAGTAATAATAGAGCAACATATTATTCAGCGATATCATCAGTTCAATCTATTTTTAGTATTGTTGTTACTGTGCTTATTGGTATTTTGGTAAATAAAATAGGATATAGTATTGCATGGATTATAGCAATTGTTTTTGAAATAGGCTCTATTTTAGGTTTAGCATATTTTATTAGAATATATAGTAATATGAAGGAAATTGAGTACTATTGAAGAATAATTTTATTGGTTATTGTTTGTTGTGATTCAATTATACCAAATAAGGTGATGTTCTTCTATTTTTTTATACCAATTTACGAGATAAATTCTAATAAATAGATACCATCAAATATTAAAAAAACAAATAAAGGATTTAGAAATTAAAGATATTTTGTATATAGATTTGTTAAAAATATTTTATTTGAGAATCTCTTTATAAAAAATAAGGAGTGAATTCCGTGAATCAACAATATATAAATAAAAATATAGATAAAAATATAGATAAATATTTAATATATGTAACACTATCTAGAGCGCTGTTTTATCTGCCTATATTTGTTATATTTTACAAAGGGTTAGGGGTTCCTTATGGTGTAGTTATGATTTTTTTTTCAGTGTTATCTATTGTTAAATTTTTATTAGAAGTTCCTACTGGATCTTTTGCTGATAATATTGGTAGAAAAAAAATATTAGCTATTAGTCTAATATTTAAAATTATTAGCTTATTCATTTTAAGTATATTAGCATTATTTTTAAAAAATATAAATATAGAAGGATATATCTTAATTATAATATCTACTGTATGTTTTGGAATAGGGGAAGTACTGGAGTCGGGTACTGCAGATGCGTTAGTTTATGATTACTTAAAATTTTATAATAAAGAAGAAGTATTTAAAAATGTTACTGCGAAGGCAAATAGTTTAATATTTATGGTATTCTCTGTCAGTGGTATAATTGGAGGAGGTTTATATAGTATAAATAGAAGTTTGCCATATATTTTTACACTACTAGCATTTATATTAGCGTTTATTGCTATTTTATCTTTTAATGAGATAAATTTAGAAAATAAAACTAAAAAAAAGATTAAATTTTTTAATGATAATTATATTACAATAATTAGGAGTTTTAGAAATATTAAAACTAAAAAATATTTAATTAATATAATGTTTTATGGAGCATTTTTATTTTCTTATTTTATGTTAGTAAACTGGCAGTTACAAATATTATTTAAATATATAAATATAAACGTTGCTTTATTTGGGATAATTTTTTGTGTGTTGAATTTAATAAGTTCTATTTTTGCTAGATTGTATCCTTATGTAGAGAAATATATAGATATAAAAGCCACATTATTTTTTATTGCTATTATTTTTAGTCTAGTATATATATCTATTTATTTTGTAAAAAAATCATTTGCAATAATATTACTTAGTATAATATTATATGCACTTTGGGGATATTCTGTTCCTTTATATAGTAATTTATTAAATAAAAATATAAATTCTGAAACTAGAGCAACAATGATTTCTATACAAAGTTTATTAAAATCTATTTTTTATGCAATATTATCTCCTTTATTAGGTTTCCTAGTTGATGTATATTCTATAAGAAATACATTTTTTATTACAGGTATAATGATATTTATAACACTTATAATACCATTAGTTCCTATAAAAAATGTAACTTTTAAAGATGAAAATAATAGTATTAATATATAGAGGTACCAACAGAGGATAATGTAACGAGTTACTTCTTTAAATATAATAATGTCTTTGGAATATTAACAAAAATTCCCTCTAATAGTAAATCTGTATGAAGTGTTTTTGGGTTTTGCGTTTGGCAATGCAGAAACTATTTTTGAAAATGCCTAAGTGGAATCAGCTCTAAAGATTAAAAATTCTTCGCATTAAAATGTTATAAATATGTATATGTACTCAACGAATATTATTAGTGGAATACTAATTTATATTGTTTGAGGAGGTTTAAATAATTGAGGAAGACTAGA
>NZ_LTBA01000069.1 GCF_001594005.1 Clostridium tepidiprofundi DSM 19306
ATTTGTATCTAATTTCATTACTATCACTCATTTATATTATTTACTGCTGACTTTATTTTAGTACAAAAAAAATAAAATAATAGGAGCAAGTTGTTTTTACGCATTCATCTCCCACTTATAGAAGATGTGAGACTTCTGCTAGGTACGTTAAAGAATTATAAGCTTTTAACAACTTTTTAAGTACAAATTATCACTATAATATCAAGTAATATTCTCTAATAGGTATTCTTGAGTATTTCATACCACTCTTTTCCTGTATATCTTCCTTTTAAAATTTCTGCAATAGAATGTGCTATATTTTTATTTATTTTTTTAGGCATGTTATATGTGAACAATATTGAACTGCTTGATGCATTATTTATATGTTCAACTATTATCTTGTTCAAAGATGTAAATTCTCTATTAGCCTTCTTATTACCTGTAATATATCCCAAATTCACTAATTTATTTTGAAACTCATCACTAAGAACAAACTTAATGAAATTATTTACTTCAATGCTGTTACTATTTTTTTCGCTTACACAAAGTAACGGCTCTACTATTACTGGAATATTACATACGAGCGTATTATTATAATATTCCCTAACAATTCCTATATTGCTTTCATTAAATTTATTATGATAATAAGAACTAGATATAATTAATGGAAATTCTCCCTTTAAAAATCTATCTATATCCTTTTCATCTCCATTTATAAAAATACTATTATTAAAATATCCATTTCTAACAAATTCATGAATAATATTAAACGCTCTTTGCATATTCGTAACCTTGCTGTATTGATTGAATCCGCTATCATACATTCCTGTTATATTTTCCATATTAACATTACTATTGATTATAATTGAACCAATAACATTCTCTATTTCCATTTCTTTATTCATTACAATTGGAACTTGAACTCCATTATCTTTGTAAATCTTTAATATTTTAATCCATTCATCAACATTACTTGGAAAACTAATATTTAATTTTCTCAAAGCATCTTTATTGTACAAAAATTCAATTGAATACGGCATTAAACCTATACCATAATATTCCTCTCCTATTCTTCCATATGCTCCAATAACATTATAATACCTTTCTTTAATTTGGTTTTCGTCGTATTTGTCTGATAGATTAGCAAGCAACCCTTTTTTCTTCATATCAATCATTTTATTTCTTGATGCAAATATTATATCTGACCTTTCTATTAAATTTTCTTCATTATTTACCAATTTCCTATCGCCAATTCCACCCGTAAATTTAACATCAACATTTTCATTAGCATTTTGAAATTCATTTATGATAAAATTCACCTCTTTTAATGAATATTCATCATCAATATTTATATAAACATTTAATTTAGACTTTTCCTCTTTTTTACTTTCTTGCTTTTTGCTACACCCAAATATATTTAATGAGAATACTATTATTACTATAATTAAAACTGTTTTATATTTTAAGGTACATTTCATATTATCACTCCTAGTTATTAAATCAAACCTATTTTTATTTTGTGCAGAATTAATAATAATATAAATTTTTCATATAATCTATTGAGGTGAATAATATGAAAGTAAAAAAGAAATATATTTTTTCTATTATATTAATAGTTGCTTTAATACTTATATTTATAAATACACATTCAAAAACATCTACCATACCAACTTTCAGCATAATTGACAAAACACAACTTGTTAAAGTAGATATGACAGGAGATGGCTATAAAGATATTCTGTACATCACTTCAGAACATAATAATTATTATGTTCAAATTAAAACAAAAAATAAAAATATAGAACTTAAGCCAAGCAAAAAACACTATTCGTTAGGTAAATATTATTCTTATTGGCAGATGAGAACCAACCTAAAAGATATTACTGGAGATAATATACCTGAAATTTTTATTCAATCTTCTTTAAACAACAAACCTATTCAAGCAATATTTGTGAAAAAAAATAAAACTTTTGAAAATATATTCTATAGTTCAAACAATATATTGGGATTTTTATACAATTCAAATGACTTTATTTCAGCAAATTATATTAACGGAAAAATTCATGCTCAAAAATGTATGTTTATTGACAATAACATTAAAAGCTATAAATATAATATGCCTAATACTTATATGGGACTCAATATTATTTTAGATTTCATTGATTATGTTGAAAATATTCAGTATTATGATTTTAACGATCATTCACGTGCATTTTGCGACACAATCGATAAAAATAGTTTAAAAATATTTAGCAAATTAAAGAAAGAAAAAACTACACTGACGTTTCAAGATGCTATATTTATGCCCATTAAAAATAACTCTCATAAGAATAATTCCAAAAACAATATAAAATGGATATTAAATTTCAGAGGAAATTCAAAAGATAACTATATTAAAAATTATACATTCACATTATACTTAACACATTGCTCTAATAAGGAAATATTAGTTTACAAAATCAGTAATATAGAGTGTAAAAACAAAGATTAAAAGAACCGCTCTTGCGGTTCTTAGGGGGATGGGGGGTTTCTTATAATGTGAAAACTTAGTTTTTGGGATTTTCTCCACCTACAGTTATAATTCTAACCTATTTTATCTTTTTTATTCATAAAAAAATATATAAATTATATTACAAATTAAATTTATAAAATCATTTATAAATTATTTGTAATGATTTTTGCTTACTTAAAAATATAATTTAATCAACCAATATTTCAGTATATTTTATATGCTTTAAGAAAACTTCCATATTTTGTAGTTATAACTTGTATTTTAGTTATAATTTGCACTTTAATGAAATATACTATAAATAAGCAAATTTTAATCCATTAAATGTAAAATATCTTTAAAATTTATTTAGGAGAGGATATTATGTTTAAAAAAGGTAATAATGATTATATCGCTACAAATAGTGAAATAAAAACACTCATAGGAGAACAATGCAATATAATAGGTTCTTTAAATGGTACAGGCTTAATTAAAATTGATGGTTACGTAGATGGCGATATTTATTGGGATGAAGATATCATAATTAGTGAAACATGTACATGCAAAGGTAATATCACATGCACAAATGCAAATATAAGTGGAAAAGTACTCGGAAATATAACCTGTAAGGACTCATTAATAATTAATAATTCTGGCAAAATCAATGGTAATATTCTTGTAAAAAAACTCATCATTAATGAAGGTGGAATATTAAATGGCAAATGCGAAATGGCTTTACCAGAAACATCTGAAGAAGTTCTAAATAATCAACCTCAAAATCTAAATGCGATATAAGCAGAATAACATGCGACCTAGCATGTTATTCTTCAGTTAGCACTTCATAATTTTCTTGTACTACATAATTCTCTTGATATATGTCCATAACTTTATCGAGAAATTCTGTATTCTTCTGATCAAAAAGAGCTAATATTATATTTACTATATCAGCAGCTTTATATTTTTTATCATATACCTCTACTACACTGTCATCATACTCATATTCATTTTGCATGATTTCTTCCTGATTTTCAGATTGATTTTTGGCATTTGTAGATAACATACCTAATAGCGAATTTATTTGTTTTTCATCAACATTTTTTAATAAATCTTGCAGTTGATTTTGATCTATATTTTTAAACAACTCTTGAAATGAATTTTGATCTGTATTTTGTTCATTTACATCATTTGATGTTTTTGAATTATTATTAAGCAACAATTTTGCAAGCAAATTTATGTCAATATTCCCTAATAAGTTAAGAATTGGATTACTGTTAAAACTATTTGGAAATAAAGATTTTAACGTTGCATTCGGCATCATATTATTTCCTGTATTCTGCATTGCAAAAGGATTTTGATTATTCTGCATTCCGTTATTCGGCATTCCATTGTTCGACATAATATTGTTTTGCTGTGGAATATAGGAATTTGGATTCACCATTGCTTCATCAATGTAGTTATAATTATTTTTATATTTTTTATGTTTATGATGTTTTGACAAAATGCACTCACCTCCTGTTTAAAGGAGGGCATTTACCCTCCTTAATAATTAAATTATTAATATCTTCTTCCACAAGGATTACAACATGATAAATAGTAAAGAGCAATTATGAATAAAATCCCTTTATCTACTATACCACCGCTGTTACCACATGGATCATCTGAACAAGAATGTCCTCTGAATTGGAGAAGTATAAGAATTAATATTATAAAACTTGGGAAATTGCAACAGCCTGAACCACAACCTAGAGAATGTCCTAATCCATATCCTAAACCACAGCTATTTCCATAAGGAACACAATAGTTACAGCATTTTCTTGACATATTAACCCTCCTTTCTAAACTTTGGTTATAAAAATTTATTTAATTATTTTTAATAGCCTCCAATTAAGCCTTTACTACATGGATTACAACATGACAAGTAATAAAGAGCAATTACAAATATGATCCCTTTGTCAATACCCTGTGAGCATCCACAAGAATTCCCTTTAAATTGCAAAAGAATCAATATCAGTATTATAAAGCTTGGGAAATTACATCCTCCCTGTCCACATCTGTTATAACTACCACATCTATTGTAACAACTACCACATTTATTATAACAACTACAGCATCTATTGTGCTTACAATAGCATGAGCAATGTCTTGACATATAAATCTCTCCTTTCTGAGCATTTGTAATATCACTTATTTAGCTTTAGTTCACTGTTGATTTTGAAAACTACTTGAATTAAATATGCTACTTAAAGAACTTAAGTTGTTTCTTCTTAAAATAATGAATATTAAAATTATCAATATAATCATTGGGTAATATCCATAACCATATCCACCGTATCCGCCATAATTACCGTATCCACCGCAGCTACTGTATCCACAGCAACAGTTGTCGCTACAGCATCCACAATCGTATTGTTGTTCGCAAAGGCATTCACACAAATACTTTCTATATTTTTTATAATACTTTCTGCACTTTTTTCGTTTTTTACGAGAACAGCAGCATAAATCGCATGGATCATAACAGCAACCACAAGTATTACAACCACAGCTACCACAGGTGTTACAACCACAACTACTATATCCACCATATCCGCCATATCCACGTCTACACAATGCAGCAAGTATAATCAGTATGAGCAATATGCCCCCGAAACTTCCTTTGTTCTGAAAACCACTTATAAAAGAATTAATGGTGTCGCTGTTTATATTTCCTGAGTTCATAAAATTATTTAACATGTCATTTAAGTCCACATCACTTCCTCCTTTCAGAAGATTCCTCTAATCACGAGTACTAATCTTAAGTAATGGTCAAAGTTTACGTTTCATACTATATATTATTCTGTAAATTATAAATTGACACAAAAAAAGACTGAACATCTCATTTTTTAAGATATCCAGTCTTATCAATAATACTTAATTAAATATTAATCTAAATTTTTAAAAATAGCTTCTAGTAATTCCTCTTTTCCTTGCTTTTTTAATGAAGAAAAGTGAATTATTTTTTCGTCTTTGTCTAATTTTAATGTTTGTCTTATAACTTTATCGCTTTTAGCTATTTGATTATTACTCAATTTATCCTTCTTAGTTGCAACAATTATTATTTCATATCCATAATACTTAATCCACTCATACATTTGTATATCATCTTGTGTAGGTTTGTGTCTAATATCTAAAAGCAATACAACCTTCTTTAAATTATCTCTTTTAATTAAGTAATCTTCTATCATTTTGCCCCACTTTTGTTTTTCTACTTTAGAAACCTTAGCATATCCGTATCCTGGTAAATCAACAAAACAATATTTACCGTTTATTAAAAAGAAATTTATAAGCCTTGTTTTACCTGGTGTACCACTAACTTTAACTAATTTTCTTCTATTTGTTAAAGTATTTATTAAGGACGATTTTCCAACATTAGACCTTCCCACAAAAGCTACTTCATTAAAACCCAAATCAGGATATTGACTTGGTTTTACTGCCGATATTAAAAATTCTGCCTGCTTAATCATCATTCTTTTCATCTCCAATTAATGCATTTTCAAGTACTTCCTTCACATCACTTACTAAAATAAAATTAAGTTTACTCATAATTGACTTTGGTAATTTAGATAAATCTTTTTCATTACCCTTAGGTATTATTATTGTATCAATGCCTGCCCTATATGCTGATAATGATTTTTCTTTTAATCCTCCTATAGGTAGCACCCTACCTGCAAGTGTAATTTCACCAGTCATAGCAACATTGTGTTTAACCTTATTATTGCTTAATGCAGATACTAAAGCTGTAATTATTGTAACTCCTGCTGAAGGTCCATCCTTTGGCACTGCACCTTCAGGAACATGAATACAGAAGTTTAGCACTTAAAAATTTTTCAGGTCGGTAGCCCGTTGATTTATAAGAATTTAAGAATAATCAGTGGAAATATGAGATTTTCCGATTTTTACTGGAAATTATAGAGAAAAAAGTTGCAAAATAAAAGCATCCTTTTTATAATAGTTTTGTTTAGAAATTCACACAAAAAGGATGCTGATAAAATGAGCAAAAGTTATTTGAAACAATTACTCACCTATACTAATAAGGTATACCATATAGGTGAAAAAATCAATACCTTAAAAGATAAAAGAGTAAAATCAGAAGTAAAAATTTCAACAATTGCTTTTATTGTTTTATTTGGATTTATGCTTCAAATAAGAAGTTTCAATAGATTAGACCATTGGCTTGAAAAAGGTAAATTTAAAAAAGTGTTACCTAAAAAAACTAGAACTCCACGCATTGACGCTGTTAGGCGATGTTTCAGTGGTTTTGATTTAGATGGATTAAAAGAAATTCATAATCATATAATTAAAACTACTATAAAAAATAAGGTTTTTAGAGGTGGTACTATAGATGGGTTAAAGGTTGTTGCAATAGATGGTGTAGAGCTATTTGAAAGCACAAAAAAATGTTGTGATAAATGTCTTACAAGAGTTGATAAAA
>NZ_LTBA01000070.1 GCF_001594005.1 Clostridium tepidiprofundi DSM 19306
GAAGTATTAAGTACAATTGCAGAGCATGAAAGAAAAGCTATAAAAAGAAGACAAGCTGATGGAATTAAGGTTGCTAAAGAAAAGGGAATTAAGTTTGGAAGACCTAAAGTTGAAATAGATGATAAACAATTTAAAAAAGTGTACACTAAATGGAAAAATGGAAAGATTAAAGCTGTTGAAGCTATGAAAGAATTGAATTTATCTAAGCCTACTTTCTACAGAAGAGTCAAAGAATATGAGAAAAAAAGTTAAGCATTGTTAGAATACACGGGAAAATACAAGTAAAAATCAAAATCAAGATATTTTGAAATATTTTGAGGTAATATTTGTTTTATAGTATAATCATTGATGTGGAGGTTTTGATATGGATAAAGAAATGATAGGCATTATACGAGAAGTGTTAAAAGAAGAATTAGAACCAATTAAAAAAGACATACAGATATTAAAAAATGATATAAAAGAAATTAAAAGAGGACAAAACGAAATAAAAACTATAATTAGTGAGTTAGAACCATCCAATGCAAACAGGAATCTTGAATTACTTAATGAAATTAGAGAAGTAAGAAGAGAGCTAAATACAGTTGAAATAGTAACATCAAAGAACTGGAATGAAATTGCAAGGTTAAAAGCAGTAAAGTAGAACCAAGTTAAAAGTATTTAAATTAATTAATATACGCACGGATACATTGCAATTTAAAATATAAGCCACTAAAAACGCCCTAGAACGCTTTTGAATGTTCTAGGGTATGTTTTTACCTATTTTTATTTTAAACGCCTTACACGGGCTTATATAGGCAAAATAAAAAGTGTTTATTTTAAGATGGTGTTTATTTGTTTTGAAATATGTAGTATACTAGAAAAAAGATGCAAAAAAAGTTAAGCAGAAATATAAAAAAATATATTTCTGCTTAAAAAACAGTTTATAATCCGTTGTTTGATCTATACCATTCGATAATATCATCAAAAATTTTTTTATATTCTTTTTTTGAATTAATTACAGATTGAACGATAGTTTGGGTATCTTCTTTTTTGTATAGATTAAAAATTAATGTTGCAATTTCATCTGAATCAGCTGCATCTGAGTGTCCCATTGCTTTAAAAATGTTTTCAATTGTTTCAAAAGAGTGATTTTTATAGTTGTAAAATGGTTCATAGTAGTTAATATATTTACCTGTAGATGATTCTAATTGACTTAGTTTTTTAAAATCAACATCACCAAAAATTTTTAATGCTTTTTCAACTCTTTCAGGATTATTTATTTCTTTACTTATTCCCCAATTGAAAAGTAATTCATAGCTTTTAGGCTTATTGATATATTTTATTGTAAATATTGAAATAAACATACCTAGTATTGCTATTAAAATAAAAACTTTTTTTTGCATTTTAATCACTCCTAACAAAAATAGGATGGTATAATATATTATACCATCCTATTTTTGTTAGTCAATGTTTTATTCTTCATTTATTGTTATTATACCCTTTGTGTTACAGTTCATATCAATATATTCAGTGATTTTTTTTATGTCTTTATCAAAAATTCTTATGCACCCATAGCAACAAAAATTGTTCATTTCATTTCCAATTTTTGAAAGGGGTCAGGTACCTTACATAGATTCAATTTTTGAAAGGGGTCAGGTACCTTACATAGATTCAATTTTTGAAAGGGGTCAGGTACCTTACATAGATTGGTAATTTTATTGCCAATTTATGATACTTATTATACTGTGTATTAGATTAGTATATGTTTTATTTTTTATAGAAAATTGAGATAACCTATTATCAAAAATTAACGTATAAAAATATTAATGATGAAAAGCATTTATTAATTTTGTTTTAAACAAATTAATTGCAATAATACTTAGCATTTGCACATATACAAAAAATATACGGACAAGTCATTTAATATATTGTAATTTATGTAAAACAATGGTATAATGATTTTGTTACATGTAACGCTAATAAATAATTAGGATGTAGTTGGATAAAAAAGTAATAAGTGCATTTTCAAGTTTAGTTATGTTGTTTATGATCACAGTGCCAACTTATGCTAGTAATATTTCTTATGGAAATGCTATAAATGAAGATATCAATGATGATATCAAGGTATATGAATCTAAAATGAACTCTGAAGGTGAATATGCTAAACATGTTTCAGCGTTTGAAGGTAATTTAAGCTATTATGAAAAAAATTCACTTTATACTGTAAGCTCAGTTGTGTATAAAACTGGAGTAATTGAAACATCATTTATCTATAATAATGATCCTAATTCTATATATACATCAATCAATAAAGGATTAAATAAAAATCAAGGATTATATATTTCTGATATTAATTTTGATGAAATAGTAAGACAAGCAATGAGTAATAAGAATAATTTGAAAGTTACTGATGTATCAAAATTAAAGCAAGGTGTATTAAAGAACGGATTGGCAGAATCAAGTTCTAGTACAAACATATTTGATGAAGTAGAAGAGCAATTTGGATCAGAATATTCTGATAGACTTTTAGCCACTAAAGTAAAAGATAATGTTTATGCTAAATTATATGGATATTATAATCACAATATTACAAAATATCATGATTGGCTTTTAACTGCATTAAAAATGGGAGGTATATCATTGTATGAGTAGTATAATGTTATTAATTATGGGACTATTGATAGTAATATTTTTTGTTAGTGTATGTTATTTTGCAAAAAAGAAAAGGATTTTTAATATAGTAATGATTTCTATTGGGGTTATTATACTATTATTCGTGTTTTATGAAAAATATGATACATATTCTTTATTAGATAGTTTTAAAGCAGATAAAGTTGAAATAATTTCTATAGCTAGTAAGGATATTATTGAAGTTGATGGAAAAGCTCTAATGAAAAATGTGAAAAATGTAGTTATAGTTCCTGAAAAACCAAAAGGTTATGGAAGTGTTATTAGATATGATATGATATTCTATAAAAAAAACAGAAAAATAATAACATTGAAATTAGGAGTAATTACATATGAAGAGTTTAAGAATGATGATAAATATATAAATTTAAATAAAAATAATGTAATTATACAAAAAGGTAAAAAAAAATTGGAATTTAGTGAAATATTCTATAAAAATTTAGAAAAAATTATAAATGATAGTAATTATATAAATAACTTCTAAATAGAAATTTAAATAATATTCATAACAAGAATTAATTATACGATGAGCTAAAGAAAAGCAACAAAAATTGTTCATTTCCAATTTTTGAAAGGGGTCAGGTACCTTACAATAAAGATTAACGTGATAAGTAAGACAAAGCCCCATGATATGGGCATTGAACTTCTTATATTTGAAGTTAATAGCATTAGTAGGAAGCGCATATAAGTCCATTTTAAAGAAATCTATAGTGAATTCACGATAGATGTAGTGAAGTTTATATTTATGTTTATCACTATCATTTAGATCTTTAGGCAGTTTAGCAAAATTTTTGCGATAGTAAGAACATTTAGGGTTAACACATTTATGTATACGGAAATGTTTACGATCCTTTTTAGGTGAAAGAGTATGTCCGCAATAAGGGCAAATAAATACTATAGGTTTAGTAGCATGATTATTTTCAGAGATGGATTTTACGTTACGTCTCTGAACTTGGTTTAACTAATTTATTATATTTATGTTTATAGTAAGCTAAAAGAAGTTGATAGTCTACCTTTTCAAAACGAAGAATTTTAGGTAGCTTATCCACTTTGAATTTTTGGTATTCAGGACTATGTGAATCCTCAAAAGCCCACTGCTTAAGAGGAATATATTTAGCAATAAATAAAAGTAGCATATTTATTTGTTTTAAAAGGTATTGATTATACAACCATAAATAAGTTATAATTGAGTTCAAAGCAATGACACTTCCTTTCTGTTTTTTGTTGTCGTAAACTCAATTATAACAGAAAAAAGGGGGTCATTGTTTTTTTTATTCAAAAAAACTCTGTAACCCTTGATATATAAATAAAAATTTAAGAAAAATAGTGTAAATACTTTACGCTATCTAGATTATTAGAGGAGAAATTCTATGAAAAGAAAAAATTTTATTATTGCAATAATCACTTTATTAGTGTTATCAAATCTAATATTTTTTTATAGAAGTTATTCTTATAAAAAATTTGTTCGATATAATGCATTTTATTACATAGAATCTAGTGTAACTAGAACATATGAAGAAATTTATCAACTAAAATTACATGAGGCTAAAAAAGGAGAGTTCTATAAAATTGAACAAATATCAAAAATTTTAAATGAATTAGAGCACTGCAATTATAACAATGATTATCTTATAAGATACTATAGAAAATTTCATAATAAGGGATTTCATAATAATATGGATAGATATTCATTTTTTCAAGTATATATTAGATTTTTAGAGCCAATAAGACAGGGGCTATATGAAGGTGATTGTAATAATGAGAAGTTTAAACAAGATATTAACAGTTTATATGATGATTTTAAATACATTAAAACAGAAATAACAAAACTCTATGAGAAATCTGAAAATAAAGATATAAATATTAATTCATATATTAATATTTTCAACAATATAGAAACAAATTCAAAAATAATAAAAGATATTCAGGAAAGTGTGATGTAATTGAAGCAACAAAAATTGTTCATTTCATTTCCAATTTTTGAAAGGGGTAAGGTACCTTACATAGATTGGTAATTTTATTGCCAATCTATGATGCTTTTTTTCCCTCCGAGTTGCAACCAAATATGTTAGAATTATAATAGAGAGTAATGATGAAAAATTAATTGTTTGAGGTAAAACTGTTCAGATATTTGTAAGCTCTGATGTAAGCGCTGAAAAATTTAAAATTATAAATGTAAAAAAGAGATATCCTCAATATGGGAAAATTTTATAAATTGATATAACTGTCATAGCGGATACTTGGATTTTGTCAAAAATTAGAGGGGGAATACCAAGTGAAAAATACATATACTATTGGTCAAATGGCAAAATTACATAATATTAGTGTACACACTCTTAGATATTATGACAAAATTGGACTGCTTAAACCCAGTAAGGTGGATTTAAATTCTAATTATCGTTATTATGATGATTATGATTCTCATAGATTAAGTAAGATAAAAGGACTTAAGTCAATAGGATTACCCCTTAATAAGATAAAAATTCTTATGGAAGGTACTATAGATAAAGTTGAAGAGGAATTTTATGATATGAGAAAAGAATTAATTACTAAAATCAATAATTTAAATGAAGTTGTTTCCTATCTTGATGAACAGCTGCATCAGATTGAAGAATTTAAAAAAGGTGAGTGTTGTATTGAGCCCAAAATTTTAACATTTGATAGGCGTGAAGGATATATAATTTGTGTAAATGAATCAAGTAGTTTAAATGAACGAATTAAAGCTATAGTTAATTTTGAGAAAAAAAATAATACTAATGCAGATGTGTTCTTTAAACCAACACGATTAATGCATATTGATTCGGATGGTAGAGCACATTTAAAAAATTATTTAGCACTTAAACGAGATATATCTGTTGATGATCCAAATGATTGCTATATATTAGAAGCTGGCAAGTATGGAGTAATAGATCATATTGGTTCTTCTAAAAATATTGATGAAAGCTACATGAAATTACTTAAATATATTTATAGTAAAGGATTAAGACCATGTAATGAAGCTATAGAGATTTTAGTTATGAGTTCAAACTTAACAGTTAAGCAGGAAGAATGGAGAAAACAAATTCAAATTCGAATAATATGAGTAGGAAGAATTTATTTATTCTTCCTGTTTTTCAAATCTTTATTTTTTATTTATGGAAATAAAACTTTTTTCAAATTATTCTTCATTTGTTTGGAAAATCTTTTCCCTCAATCCATGTGAAACCATAAGACAGAAGTGTCTTGATAAAGGCTTTATTTCCAATACAAGACCAGTTAGCTTTGTAGTGAAGGCCGAAATATCTTTGAGCCATATTAATATAACCTTTTTCTTGAATTTTTTTCATCATTTCATCAGCATATTCTTTTCCACCAATATCTTTAGCGACTTCTCTGATTTCAGATAAATTAGATTCACTGATAGGATATTTTTTATGATTATATTTTTCACTATGAAATTCTTTAATTATTTCTATAGGTAGATCCTTGTAAGTTTCTTCATGCACTAAAGCTTCAATACCAAGTTTTTTACTTGGAGCAGGGTATTTTGTTGGATAACCAAGACTTAATAGTACAACTGGGAATACTCCTTCAGGAATGTTTAAAATAGATTTTAGTTCCATAAAACAGCTTTCTACAGTACCAATATATACTGAACCTAGACCTACTGAATCAGCTGCTGTACATATGTTTTGAGCACATATAACAGTATCTTGAAATGCAATCCAGAAATGTCTATAGCTTTTTGTTGCTAAAAAAGGAGCATTGCATGATTCAGCCCAGCGTCCGATTCTTCGCCAATCAATACAGAAAAGTAAATTTACTGGAGCTTTTGCTACTATGTTTTGCATATTACATTCATCAACTAAACGTTTTTTTGTTTCATCCTTTGTTATTTTAATTATTGCATAAGGTTGCAGATTACCACCTGTAGCTGCATGTAATCCAGCATCGATAACTTCATATAATACATCTTCTGGAATTTGCATATTTTTAAAAGATCTGCAACTTGCACGTTCATATAGTAATTTAATAGTTTCATTTGAATAATTTTTATTCATATGCTCGCCTCCTAAAATTTATTGACTTCTTTATTAAAATATAAACCCTTGAGTAACTCTAGAGTCAATAAAAATTTGTTTGTTCCTCCGAGGTATAATCAGCTCTAAAGATTAAAAATTCTTCGCATTAAAATGTTATAAATATGTATATGTACTCAACGAATATTATTAGTGGAATACTAATTTATATTGTTTGAGGAGGTTTAAATAATTGAGGAAGACTAGA
>NZ_LTBA01000071.1 GCF_001594005.1 Clostridium tepidiprofundi DSM 19306
AAGGCAAGTATAAAACAACAAAAGAATTTGGAAAAATGCAACCTAACGACAAGGTAAGTTTAATCGGTAACCATACAGAACCCAACACAGGTATTCACTACGGAGATAACTGGGTAGACGCTTGTGATTCAATCAACCCTTCCGAAATCTCAACACACGAACAGACCCAAGCGAAGGAAACTCCTAAACCTCAAGCAAAGGTGGATATTCATAAGAAAGTTAAGAGCGATACTGTTGAACATGGATTTGAATTATGGGAAGTAAGAAAGTTAGTAGACTCTAAAATTAATGAAGCTAAAGAAGAACATTTTTCTGATAAGCAAATAGCAGACCTCAAGCAGTATTGGGCAGACGAGTTTCACATCACCGTCGCAGAACTCGATAGCGTTCCTAATAACTACCTCGACATAATAGCCCAAGAAAAAGCCCAAAAACAAGCCGCCGAAGAGTTAGCCCGCAGACAAGCCGAAGAAAAGGCACGTAAACAATCTACTCATAACTCGGGGCATAAAGAAAAGCAATTACCAGAGAGTAATTGTAACACAGGCAGTAATGTAAGTCAAGGGGGAACAAATATTCAGTATCATGCACTAAGCGAGGAAGAAGTTAGAAAGCTAGACATAGAGCATAGCGGTTTAGACCCAAGCCTAGGAGTTGGCTATGAGGGAGACTACCCCGGATTTAACCTTGAACCATCCCACTAAAGAGAACCCTTCATGGGTTCTTTCTCTATATTAGAGATACCTTCCCTTATACCTTATATACCTCAACCAGATACCTAACTATATTTAGCTGAACCGAGAGAAAAAAATAACAGGAAAGAGAGGTCTATACATGGAACGTAAACTAGTATTCTTTTTAAAGGACACCGTACCGTTTTTACAAGGTATAGCTTTTGCTTTAGCGTTCTACCTAATCATTACTAAATTTATATTCTTCAACATCATAGTCCCGACAACTTCAATGTATCCCACAATACAACCTAATGATAGGATTCTCACGCTAGTTGTTCACAACCCATCGCATCTCAAGAGAGGGGATATCGTAGTCTTTTACTCTCACGAACAGGACGAAAAGATGGTCAAAAGACTTATAGGGTTGCCACAGGACAAAGTAACCATAAATGCAGACGGTTCAGTTTATGTGAACGACAAAAAGCTAGACGAACCGTATATCAAGAACCAGTTAAAACAAGGTGAAGTCTATTCAGGACTTCACTACGGTACTTACACCGTCCCCAAAGGGCATTACTTCTTCTTAGGCGACAATCGAACAAACTCGTTTGATTCACGTTATTGGAAGAACCCGTTTATCGGTGCAGGTAAAATGGATATTAAAGATAATGTTATAAATACAAATAAAATGCTTAAAACAGTTGATATACTTGATGTAGAGGATGTTATATGCTGATATTAGTTGGTTCAAAAAGTTGCACGAAAGGGGTATCTTTATATTATGTGTTGTGATCCACCCCGTAGGGATATCTTTCTAACTAAGTACATAGTTATATCATATACTTCACTAAAAGTTTATCAGTTTTGGACTATAGTTTACCAAGAAGTTCAGTAGATAAAAATTGGACTTCTTGGTTTTTTTTGTTGGTTATGTTGTCAAAGTGCGTACACAAACACAAGGTATTAGGGTTTATACTAGCTAGGTTATGGGTTAATGCAAGAAGATACTGCTCTATATAGGAGTGTTATTTTAAATTAAGGGAGGTAGAAAAATGAGTGTAGAGAGCAAAATTTACACATTTAAAATGTCATTAATGCTTAAAGAGGAAACAACAGGAGAGCTTATCCGAGATGTGAACATTGATGTAACTTTAGATACATCGGATGGTTGTTCAATGGATTATATCAAGGAATGTGTCATAGCGGCTTGTAATAGCACAATTAATGTCATTAATGATGTGTAAATGAAATTTAGAACTGCATGGCTGTGTCAGTAGCATAGCTATACGTATTGATTTCGGTATGTTTACGCACTTCAATTAAGCAGAAAAAAACACCCATATGGTACTTAGATTCGATAGTTAGTGTACTAAGAATACAAAAACAAAGTCAGAAGACAGTTTAATAGGAACACCTTCAATAACCATTCAAAAATGCTCTATGACGGCTCAAAATATTTTAAGGTATATTAGGTCTGATTTTTATTTTAAACGTCATACACGAGCTTATACGTTTAAAATAGAGGTATTTAAAAATAAAGATTATATTTTAAAAGTTTTAACCGTTTAGTGGGGGTAGCAATTTGTTACCTCCTTTTCATTTCTTGTGAACGGTGAATCCTAAAATTTAATAGATGTAGAATGTGAGTGGAACTAATAATTTAATTCTAAATACCATATTCCCGTTTTAGGAATGTTCTTATCTTTTCTTTTGGGATACTTAGGTAACTAATAGATACCATCTAAAATTCCAACTCAATGGTAATTAAAGGTCGGTATACACATAACTTAATGGTAACTTATATGTAGTTAAATATGGTTAAATACTAAGAATACAAAAATTGCTCAATGGTATTAGGTAACTTAAGGGTGGATACACATAGACTTAATGGTAACTTAAATTGTGTGATACGTTTTTGAGTTGAGAATTACTTAGGCAAAGTTAGATTTTAGAGTCTTGTAGGTTTTTATAAGAGATTACAAAACTGGTACTGGATGTTGTTGGTGAAACTTATTTGGTGCGACCTTTCAAGCTTGGGTAAACTTGGCACGTTGGTGCTATTGACTAAGAAGCCATCCATTTCTATAAGTAGTGGTAATTCACGAGTTTTGTTTAGCTGCATAGAAAGTATATTTTACAAGTATACTTTTGTGTTAATTTATTTGAGATATTTTATACTTACTGCATTGAAAAAAAAAGGATAAAAATTTTTATCCTAGTAAAAATTTTTACACTAAAAATTTTATTGATTTCTACAAAAATATCTTTATACTATGGTTCAAAACGTTGATTTTAGGTCAAAAAATAAGTTTTAGAAAAAACAAATATTTAAAATAGAGATTAAAAATTGAATTAAATTAAGCTTGTAAAATATAAGGATAAAAATTTTGGAATTAATTGGTCGATGTTATATCACCTATTTCATGATATACTTAAATTAATTTGTGAACGGTGGTGATAATTTTGGCACGTGTTACTAAAAAAGACTTAGAACAGAAAATTAAAGAGTTAGAGGATATGGCTAATTCTCTTTCAAGACAAGTAGTTGAACTTTATAAGGAGAAAGAAGATATACTAAACAATAAAAATATGATTGATAAAGCTGAATTTGATGGAGTAGTAAAACAATTGGAACAAATCGAGTATAATTATAACTCTTTAAAATCGCAGAATGAATATTTAATACAAAAGAACAATAGACTAATCGAAAAATGTTCCAAACTAAAGGAAGAAAACAGGCAGCTGCTAACCAAAATAACTAATAAAAAACATAACGAGCGTGGAGCAGGTAGAAAGAGTCGATTAACAGAGGAAACTATAAAGAAAATAAATTATTTACGTGAACAAGGATTTAGCTATGGGGAAATAGCTAAGAAAGTTGAACTAAGCAAAGCTTATGTATATAAATTAATTAATAAACGCTCTGATGTACAGAATATAGCTAATCAAAACACACTAGATTAAGTTATTCTAGTGTGTTTAATTGCTACTTTCGATTTTTTCTTATGTATTCAACTAAAGCCATGTTTATTATGTCTTGTTTCTTTATTCTTGGGTTATCAAAACAGAAATCATCATACATTTTCAAAACATTTTCATACATCTTGAATGAGCGAGTAACAAGTTTACCCTTTAGTTCTTTAGGGATAGTGATTTCTAATAATTCAGCATCTTCTTTTTGCTTTTGTTCTCTATACCAAACCAACATTTCTGATATTTCTTTTAGCATTTCGTTTGTTATTGAAATATCGGTGTTATACATAATACTTGAATTACTTGTAATATTTGCATTATAAGTATTATTCGTATTATTTGAATTACTTATAGCATCAGAGTTGCAAATAACACCTTTATTGTGTTGCTCTGCTAATTCATATTTATTATGCTCTTTGTTGAATGTATATCCTGTCTTTTCAAATCTTTTTCTTAATGTGCTTCTAGCAATATCAATATCTTTGCATATTTGAGTCAATGAAGTACCTTGCTTAAGTTGTTTATTTACAAAATCAATTTGCTCTAGTTGATTTAACTTATCAAATTCGCTTCTCTTCATCATTCACACCCTTTCGTAATTACAAGTACTATTTGTGTTATATTATAAAACTTCGGTAAAAAATAAAAATCCCCTTTATTTAATGCACCGTTTATCAGGGGAAAATAGTATAATTTGTAATTTCAAAAATAACCACTTAAAAACATTTTAGAATGGCTCAAAACATTTCAAGGTATGTTTGGTCTAATTTTAATTTCAAATGTCATACATGAGGTTATATGTGAAAATAGAGGTATTCTATTTTGAAGGTCATGTTGGATTTACACTTTATTCTTATACAATACAAATTTGATGAATATGTTATCATTTTAGTTATTTTATGGTATAATATCACCGTGTATTGAAGAAAGCGAAAGGAATGGATATATATGAAAAAAATAATAGGGATTTTCATTGCATTGTCAGCTGTTATACTAATATCTTACAATGTGTACAGTATGCAAGAAAGGATAAAAAAATTTGAACAAACAAAACAAAAATATATAGAATTATATTATAATATTGCTAAAACAGTGTATCCTGTTGCTAAAAAGGTTGTAAAAACTTCAAAATTAGATGATAATTCCTTTCACGTAATTCATAAAATTCTTACAGGTGATAGAATAATGTTATTAGTGTCTTTATCTCACGAATTAGAACACTATTCTTTTCATGTAAATAAGCTAGAGTATAAAATTCCTAATAACAAAAAAACTCAAGCAAAGTTTCTATACTATTCATGTTCTTCCCTAACGGATTTAATACTGTATGGAGAACAATATTCAAAGACAAAATCAGAGGAAAAATTAAAAAAAGTAAAAATTTTATCCAAGGAATATGTAGATTTTACTGATAAACTAGTCAAAAGATATAATTTGGATGAAATAAAAACAGATTAAGACCACTGATAAAACGATAAAATGTTAAATAAAAACACAAGAACCACCACAAATAAAAATTAATAGTGGTTCTTGTAATTAATTACATTTCAGTTAAGTACCAATGACCATCTCTATAAAGTCCTTTTTGTCTAGTACCTATAGGACAATCATAAATTTTTCCATAGCAAAGGAAATCTATAAAAACAACCTGCATTTTAACTAATGTGTATCCATTATGCTCCATAACATTTTTCACTCTATACAGACTTATCATAGTATCTTTGAAGTTATTTTCTAATTCCGTATATGCTTCCTCATTTGCTTCAATTCCAGAATCTATTAATTTGAATATTAAATAGGTTAAGAAACCACCAAAAGCACCAAATTCAACAGCTTTTATAAGTCCCATTGATTCAAGCATTGATTTTAATTCTTCTCCAAGAGTTTTAAATTTTTTAACTTCTTTAAGAGGATCATCAATATTATATTTTAATAAATCGTAAAGTTTTTCTGCTTTTTCTATTATTTTTCTAATCTCATCTACTGTAAAATCTTTTTCTATAATCCTTGGTCTGGAATTAACCATTATTCCATTGTTACTCATATAGTATCAATCTCCTTTTCATTTAATTTTTTTTATTTTTGCAAGACATTTTTCAGTCGACTGTTGTTTTTGTCTTACACTATATAAAGTCTAAATTAGGTGCAAAAATGGAAACCTATATTTGAAAAAAATTTAATTTTTTTTATTAAAAACGTAATTTTTAATATCTTCAACGTCTTTCTTTACATCTTCAACAATATCCAGTTTATCTGTAAGTTTTGCTATAATTTCTTGATAATTTTTTTCTCTTTCTTCCTGTCTTATATCTCTCTTTTCTTGTGCTTTTAATATATAAAAAATTAAAAATACACTAAGAGCTGCCCAAATTCCTTGAGAAGCTGCTACTTTAATTATTTCACTTTCCATTAAAATCACCCTCTGTTATATGTTTTCTAAGTTTTTTTATCCCTGCTCTAGCACTTCGATTGACAGCTTGTCTACTTATACCTAGTTCTTTTGCTATTAGTTCTGTTCTTTTATCCTTATAGTATTTTTGAAATAAAATATATTTTTGGTTTTCGGTAAGGTAATCATCCATCAATTCTCTTATATAGACTTTATCTACGATATGTTCTAAGGTGTCATCAGTACATGAATACAGTTTTGAATATATTTCTGAATCAACTGGATATTCTTTTTCTCTTTTCTTACTTTTTTTATAGTAATCAGCTTGTTTTCTAATTAGTATTTTAGCTAAGCAATTAGCAAGAGATTTCTCATCATAATTCTTATAATTCGATAGCTCTAATGTCTTAACACTTGCTATAAATTCAGTAATTATGTAATACTTGCTATCCTCATAATTTTGAAAATTAATTTTCCGTGATAAATTATCAATTAAATCTGAAAATCTAGCTATGAGCATATTAGTAGATTTTTCATCTCCTCTTTGACAATTTTCGATAGTTTTATATAAATTCATGAAATCACCCCAATATTATCAAGCTCTTAAATATTAAAGTCTGTTTGAGGGATAATTTTGGAAACATATTATTTAAATTTTAATACACATTTTTATATAAACTTCAAAAAGTATACTTTTTGAAACAGTTTGTCGTTTACCGTATTTCAATGCTTTGTAGCGTATCGAATACTTGTAAAAAATATCATGAAACGTATCAAAAATACACTTGATATTATGATACATTTGTATTATAATTTTGGACATAAAGAGAGGGGAAGCAATTATGAGAATTTATGGCTATGCAAGGGTAAGTACAAAGGAACAGAATTTA
>NZ_LTBA01000072.1 GCF_001594005.1 Clostridium tepidiprofundi DSM 19306
TGGGTTCGATGATATTTGGATTGTTAGACAAAATGTTGATATTAATGATTTAAAACTTCAATATGAGGAAGTGGCTGATGTAAAGTGGGCTAGTGAGAATGAAATAAAGGAAATGGTTCAGGAAGGGGAATTTATAGAATATCATTATATTGATGTTTTATTTGAAATGTTAAATTCAAATATTAAGATTAGCAAAGCGACAGTAGATGATGCTGAAGAATTATTATCCATGCAAAAGGAAGTTTTTATGCCTTTATATAAAAAATATAATGATCATGAAACAAGTCCAGTAATGCAAACAATGGAGAGATTTTTAAGAAGGTTTGAATTTGGTGATTATTATAAGATTTTATATGAAAATAATTTAGCAGGAAGTGTATTTGTTTATGAAAAAGAACCGGGTATAATGAGACTTCATATTATAACTATACTTGAACAATACCAAAATAAAGGTATTGCACAGGAAGTGATGAAGCGTCTTGAACTTATTTATCCTCAAGCAGAAAGTTGGGAAATTGAAACAATATTAACGAAAAAACGTAACTGCTATATCTGTGAAAAAATGGGATATGTCCAAAATGGGAACTTTAAAGTAATTAATAATAAATTAACATTAGTAACATATATAAAGAATAGAAACTTGTATAAGCTTGCTGGGATATGATTTAAGAGATTGGGCTCCTAAGTATGGAAAAATTTAGTACAAGATACGTATAGTAATTAAATCTGTGTTGCTAATTTTCGAGTAGGAGAATACAATTAAATTCAAGGGGGAATTTTGTGTTTAAGGAAGTAGATAGAAAGAAATCCTTATTGGATTCAAAGAGAACTCTATCTCAGCATACATTAAAAAGTATCAGAGAGAATTTAGTGTTGGAGGGGATATATAATTCTAATGTAATTGAAGGAAATACATTACATTTGGTAAAAACAAAGGTAGTTATAGAATAAATAACTGTTGGCGGAAAAACTCTAAGAGAACATTTAGAAGTTATAAATCATAGGGATGCTATCTTGTATGTAGAGGAAATTTTGATTTGTATTTAAGATATGTGAAATAGCAACAGAAATTGCAAATTGTAAGGGTGAGCCATATAATTTTATTACAGACAAAGCATAGCAAAATAATGCTATGCTTTGTCTGTGAATTCTACATATAAATGTATGGGGGTATTTTCAAATTTTATCAATTCTACAAGACTCTTATTTCTATAAGCGTCAGATTAAAGCTTTTGTCTTTAGTGGACTAGACCAGCTGAGGTGCCGATGTTTGGCTTAATAAAATATTTTACAATCTTTATATATTGGTTATTTCGAGTAAGTTACATATAAGTTAATAGAGAGTGTACGTGTGGAATTACAGCGTGTTTTGATAATCAAACTCTAAAAACTTATCAATGATTAATCCAAAAGTATACAGTTCCGTCTAAATCAATTGCATATATAAAATCATTATCTTTTCCAGCTAGTAACAGATTATTTTTTACATTGTTTTTGATTTTTTGTTCATTCCACCATTTTGATTTTATGCTTTTTAAGTTTAGAATTTCGGTTTTATTAATTGGAACTAGTTTAGCATAAAAATCTTTGCTATCTTTCTTGGATAATTTAAACATACCATTTCCTATGTTTGTATCTATATTATGGATTTCATAAATTTCTGTAGCTGTTTTAGGCATGTTATAAGGAATCCAACCATGCTTTATCATAGATATAGCATCTTCATAGGTGCTGTACTTAGAACTTTTGATATCGTCAAAATATTTTCCTAAGCAGTAATAAGAAGTTCCTAATGTTAAAATTGATATTGCTAGTATGACAATAATAGATTTTTTTTTCTTGAATATGTTCATGTTTTTTTCTCCTTTATCAAATGTTTTATTTAGTGTTATGGTTCTAATAATTAAATAAAATACAAAACCTATATAATTAGGTAATAGTATTATAATTATAGACCAAAATTTGGGGTTTAGTTGTATAGATTTACTATCTAAATACACAGAAGAACTTAATAAGAGTTTTGTAATAATGTATAATATAAAGAATATAATTGATAAAACTAAAGTATTCATATTTGTCCCCCTTTTATTTCAAGAAAAGCTTTGAATTCAACTCTGAAAACAAAATTTAGAACTAGTATAGATAGATTCCACAAGACTACACTGATTATAATTATTATATTTTTTGTTTTTATTGCTAAGTTGATTGCTTCGAGTGAAAACAGTATACATATAAAAATCAAACCAAATATGTATACCTTATTTAACAATATAGTATGACTTTTTTTCTTTTTAATTAAGTTTTTGGTGGCATTTACAAGAGTTTCTTCAGGAGTAAGAATTTCTTCGTCTTTTAGGCTGTCGATAATGATTTGGTCAAATTTATCATTTTTCATTTACAACCCTCCTTAAAATTAATGCTTTCTAGTTTCCTTTTTAATAATTTTTTACCAGTGTTAAGCCTAAATTTTACAGTACCAATGGGAAGACTTAAAATATTTGCAATTTCGCTATAACTATAATGTGAATAGTAAAAAAGAATAATTGGAAGTCTGTATTTATCATCTAATTCATTTATCATGTCTTTGATAATGTTCTTCTCAATATTATCCAATACTGTAATTTCAGTTTCACATTCATTTGTACTTTGCTGTTCTATTATTTCATGTTTTGTTTTTGAATCAAAAAAGTCTACTATAATGTTTAGCCATCTTTTCTTTTTAGAATAATTGTCTCTGTATATATTGATACAAATGGTGTAAATCCAATTTTTTATGGATTTTTGTTTATCAATTTTGTAAAAATTTTTATAAAGTTTTAACCAAGTGTCTTGAAAAAGATCATCGGCATCTATCTTGTTATTTGTTAATTTCATACAAAGTTTATATAAATTATCTTTATATGTATCAATTATATCTTCTATATTCAAAATGTTATTCACCCCTTTCACAATAGATATACGGATAGAGTTCTATTTTGTTTGATAAAATTTAAAACATAGCTTATATAAATTTAAATTTGAAGTTACAGCATGTATAGAAACGGTATGTATAAAAATTGTTTTACAAAAAATAATTTTTATACATTGTAGCAACAAAAGATGTTTTGCTTTAACAAAACGAGTTTAGCAACAAAAATTGTTCATTTCATTTCCAATTTTTGAAAGGGGTCAGGTACCTTACATAGATTGGTAATTTTATTACCAATCTATGATGCTTATAAATATTTAGAAGTGTGGCATGATGCAATATTTAGTGATTATAAAGATTTTAACGATGAAATTGCTAAACAGTACAAAGCATTTAATAAAGAAAATAAAGATTTGGAAGATAGAAAGAAAAACCTAGATGCAATTGTAAAAAGACTACAGAATCCCCCAGATGAATATCAGAAGACATATAATACGGTAATAGAACTATATGAAGTTTATGACGAGTTTTATAGGTTAGCTACAAATCCAAGTGGATCTTATCAAAGTTATTCTAATGATGTACATGAAGTTGATTCTGAATTTTTAAAAATTTTTAATAAGCTAGAAATACTCATCCCTGAAAAAGAAAATCAATTAAAGAAATGAAATTACTAAATAACTATTTATATTTTCTTTATACACGCCACATATCTAGTTGAATGCCATGATAATATTTTTGCAATTCTTATAGGTATGGATAATATGTTGTATTCAAAAAGTTTTAGAGATATATTTATTGACTTTCAGAAAGAGTTTTTAAGTTTATTAAGTACGACTGTTACAATAGGAGTTTCTAATGTTGGGAGCATTTATGATATAAAAAGAGTTTATGAAGAGAGTAAACAAGCATTAAAGAATAAACTGTATTTAGGAAATAATAGCATAATAAAGCAAATCAGTATTGATATAATTTTAATAGCACTTAAAACACTAAGCGAATATGGAAAATATTCATATCGTAAAATAATGAATATTTTTAACCTCATGTTATTTAATTAGCATGAGGTTTTTTTAGTACACTTTAATACGTACTATCTGTTAATTCATAAATAGTTCATATGTGATTTTACATATTGAGGTTAATAGTGATTGCTGATTCATTATTACATCAATTATTAATAGTATTAAAAGTGAATATGTAATTGAATAAATCATATCTATACTGGTTAGGGCATATTATGTCTTGGCCAGTTTTTTACTGGCTAAAAACAACAATGATTGTCGAAAGCATTGAAAAATTTAAGGGATATCTTAAATGAGATAGATTTGTAATGATAGCATGGATTGAATTTAAGATTAGGTTTATTAGGTGATATATATTCTGGATGAATATAACAGTAGGAGATGGTTACAATAATCAATGACATATAATTTAAAATCGATACATTATATGTCGATTCGAGAAATTAAATTTACAAATCGTGTATTTTGTGATATGATTTATTTTAATCGGAGGTGTGTGAAATGCAAAATACTATAGTTCGTATAAAGGAAGTTGAACTGATTAATATAAAGAATGTTGAATACGGTAAAATTGATTTTCCAAATGATCCTTTATCGTCAAATAAATTAATTCGTTCAGAGATCATTGGGATATACGGTCAAAATGGTTCGGGGAAAACAGCGTTTGTCGATGCCATGTGGATTATCAAACACCTCATAAGTGGAAAAGAATTACCTAAAAATGCAGGTGATTATATATTTAAAAATAAAGAGACTGCCACTATAAAACTTATTTATTATTTGAAGAATGATTTACGTAAATATCAGATTTTCTATGAAGTAGAGGTAGGAAGAGCGGATGAAAGTAGGATCAAAGTGATCCGAGAAAATTTGGCATATAAGGAATTTGTAGATGGTGATTGGAAAAGTAAAGCTAGAATTATTGATTATCACGTGGAAAACAAAGAATATGTTTTTAAACCGATAAAAAATTATCGTTTGCTAATCTCGAATAATGCAGATATTCAAATTGAGCTAGGTGTTGCTAAAAAAATGTCCGAAAAAAATGGAACATCTTTTGTTTTTAGCAGTGAGTTAGAAGAAGTTATTAAGAAAAATAATGCCTTTAAAAGCTATACGGACATCATTTTATCTTTGAAGCACTATTCAAATCTCAATTTGTTTATTATAAAGAACAACTACTCAGGAATGATTAACATGAATGTATTAATCCCTTTTAGTTTTAGGCTGGTGTATGAAGAAAAAATGACACAGGGGGATTTAGCAATCGGTCTTTTGAAGCCATCGGTTGTTTCAGAAGAAGTATATAATGTCGTGGTTAAGATCATCGACCAGATGAATATTGTGCTAGAAACAATTATTCCAGGACTCAATATTGGTATAAAAAACCACGGGAAACAACTCAGAGAGGATGGCAATGAAGGCGTTCGAATTGAACTGATATCTATTAGGGATGATATAAAAGTTCCTTTGAAGTATGAGTCTGACGGTATCAAGAAAATTATATCTATACTGAGTACTTTAATAGCGATGTTTAATAACCCTACAGTTTGTATGGTTGTTGATGAATTGGATGCCGGTATTTTTGAATATTTGCTTGGTGAGCTTCTTCAAATTATTAGCGAAAGTGGAAAAGGACAACTAATATTTACTTCTCATAATTTAAGACCACTCGAAATGCTGGATACAAATTCGATTATATTTACAACAACAAATCCAAAGAATAGATATATGCGATTTACGAATGTGAAAAGCAACAATAATCTGAGAAATTTGTATTATCGAAGTATTAATCTTGGAGGACAAAAGGAGGAAATTTATAAAGAGACTAGTAGCTTTGATATCAGTCGTGCTTTCAGAAGAGCAGGGAGGGTGACTGATGAGAACTAAAAAGGTTATTTTATTTATCGTAGAAGGTGTGACGGATAAAACGTCTTTAGGTGGAATTATTTTTGTATACTGAATCAGCTATTTTTGCAAAATCTGTAGGGAGTGTTATTGAAAGAAATAGCAGAAAACAGCAAGTTATCAATCGATTATCTCTCTGTTCGAAGATCTCAGGTATTCCATATAGAATGTATTACTTTTCTTGTAATCTTGAGCATGTTTTGCATAATAAAATAAACTTGTCGGATGAGTTGAAAATGGAATATGCAGAAAGTTTTTCTGATTCTTATTATAAGAATGAAGCAGCATTTATTGATTTTATTCGCGATGAACAGTTTGCAGTTAAAGGCGATTATAAGGAAACTTGGGAATTTATTAAATTAAACGGAAATTCACTTAAGAGATATAGTAACTTTCATTTGTTTTTTGATAAGAAATTATAGATGAAATTATATCAAATTGTACTCAGAGGTGCTATAGGTTTAGTGCGAAATATAATAAATTATATCTATACTGGTTAGGGCAGATTATGCCTTGACCAGTTTTTTACTGTCTAAAAAAAGCAACGATTGTCGAAAGCATTGAAAAATAATATATTATTGTATATCAGAAGTTTAGCACTTAAAAATTTTTCAGGTTGGTAGACCGTTGATTTATAAGAATTTAAGAATAATCAGTGGAAATATGAGATTTTCCGATTTTTACTGGAAATTATAGAGAAAAAAGTTGCAAAATAAAAGCACCCTTTTTATAATAGTTTTGTTTAGAAATTCACACAAAAAGGATGCTGATAAAATGAGCAAAAGTTATTTGAAACAATTACTCACCTATATTAATAAGGTATACCATATAGGTGAAAAAATCAATACCTTAAAAGATAAAAGAGTAAAATCAGAAG
>NZ_LTBA01000073.1 GCF_001594005.1 Clostridium tepidiprofundi DSM 19306
ATTGCCTAAGTACACCTAGTAGGAAAGGCTTAGGTGATTAAAATATTTTGAGGAATGGGTAACTCCCATAATCTTGTAGGACTCTATTGGGATAATTGAACAATAGTGGCAAGACGAGATTTAGCAACGCTATCCTAGTGGTTGAATCCTGTGATACTACCATCTTATTAGTCCTATAAGGTGAAAAATTTAGACAGGTAATATTGTCTAAATTTTAGAAATCAGGTGTTATAATGGATAATATTCAAACTGCTATCGATTATATAGAGTCACATTTATTTGATGATATTACAGTAGAACACATCGCAAAAGCTAGTGCTCTACCACTTTCTACATTGTATAGGCGTTTTTCAATTTATACGGGTATGTCAGTAATGTCTTATCTTTGCTTAAGGCGTATGGCAAAGGGATTAGTTTGGCTTGGAAGTGGTCAAAAGACGATTTTAGAAACAGCTATATCTCTTGGATATGATTCACAAGAGGCTTTTACACGCTCTTTTAAAAAACATTTTGGCGTATCGCCAGGAGTTTTTATAAAAAGTGGCGCTGTGTATCCGGTTGCATCGCGTAAGTTGTTACTTGATGACTTTATTCATCGTTCAGCTCATGAAGCTCGCTTAGAGGGTCCTATTGGTCCTATGGATGTGGAAGTTTTTAAAATATATAAGCCTGCACATATTTGGGTGGCTTTAGTAGATCGAACTCTTAGTGAAAATTTTTATGACAAATGTGAATCAGAAGGTTTAATGGATGTTGTAGATAATTTGCCAGGAAACATGAGAAATGGTGGAGGATATATGGTTGATTCACAAAGTCGTCCAGTGCTGTCTTTTTACGGTAAAGAACTTTCGATAGATTATGAAGGTGATTTACCTTCAATTTGTGAGAAATTTACATTTGAAGGTTCGGAATATGTTGTTTTTAGATGCCCACCTTATGCTCCACACTTACACGGCTCAGCTGTTGATGCGACTTATCGTGCAATGGCGCAGTTTGAACCTGAAAAATGTGGATATTGCTGGGGAAAATCTACTCTTCCAATTTATAACGACGATGACGAAAACGGTTTTATACTTATGCGTGCTATTACTCGATGTTAAATATAAAAATATTTTGATAACAGGTGAAAAAATGAAAAGCAAAAAAAGAATTTTGAAAAAAACAAAAAATCGTTCTAAATGTGAACTCAAATAAAGAGATGAATATTTTGAAAATGGTATTTTTGTATTTAATATTACAAAATTAATTAATTATATTGAAAATCATAAAGATGATTTTGAAATTGTTGAGATTGATGTTAAAGATTATCAAATGTATAATAGTTTTTGTAAGGTACCTGACCCCTTACAAAGATTGGAAGTGGAACGAACAATCTTTGTAGCTCAAAGGAGCTAAAAGTATTGTAATCCTGATGAAGATTTGCCAAAAGATTTTGATGAGGAAAAGGAGAATTATTATAATGCTTTAAAACAGCCAATGGATGGAGAAAATTTCGTAGAAGCTCTTAAAGAAAGTATGAAAAAGGCTTTGAACAAATTGAATGATAATATTCCTAAAAATGATAAGGTAACAATAAGCTCAAAGAAAAAAGGTTGGATTTCTATATCTCCAAGTGAACCGCAGCCTGAACCTCAAAATATCTTAAAACTAAAAAAAGAAATAAATCAAAATTGGCCAATGACAAGCTTACTGGATGTTTTAAAAGAAACAGACTTACAACTATCCTTAACAAATAACTTTAAAAGTCTTGGTAATAGAGAAATTATAGAACCTTCAATACTTCGTAAAAGGCTGATACTAGCACTTTATGCTTTAGGAACTAATACAGGACTTAAACGTGTTGCATTGAGTAATGGAAGCGAAAATTATTCTGATTTATTATACCTAAGAAAAAAGTTTATAACTAAAGATAACTTAAAAAATACAATAGCTCAGGTAGTTAATGCTATTTTAGAAATAAGAGATTTAAATATATGGGGCGATGGTACAACAACTTGTGCATCAGATTCTAAAAAATTTGGAGCATGGGATCAAAATTTAATGACTGAATGGCATATAAGATATCGTGGACGAGGAGTTATGATATACTGGCATGTTGAAAAGAATTCTACTTGTATTTATTCTCAACTTAAATCCTGCTCATACTTTGAAGTGGCTTCTATGATTGAAGGTTTATTAAAACATTGCACTGATATGAAAATAGAAGAAAACTATGTAGATACTCATGGACAAAGTGAAGTTGCATTTGCATTCTGTCATCTTTTAGGTTTTAACTTAATGCCTAGAATTAAAAGAATACACTCTCAAAAATTGTACAGGCCAGAAAGTAATAATCCTGATGCCTACAGCAATCTTCAGGATATTTTGACTAGACCTATAAAATGGGATTTGATAAAGCAACAGTATGACCAAATGATAAAATATGCTACTGCTCTAAGACTAGGTACTGCTGATATAGAATCTATTCTAAAAAGATTTACCAGAAATAATTTAAAACATCCTATTTATCAAGCTTTAGCTGAACTAGGTAAAGCAGTTAAAACAATATTTTTATGTAGCTATCTTGATTCTGAAGAAATGAGAATTAGAATACATGAGGGCTTAAATGTAGTAGAAAACTGGAATTCTGCCAACAGCTTTATATTCTATGGAAAGAATGGAGAAATTTCAACTAATAGGTTAGAGGATCAAGAAATATCTGTTTTAGCCCTCCACCTTCTGCAAAATTGTTTGGTTTATATAAATACACTTATTATTCAGCAAGTATTATCAAAAGACGAATGGAAAAATGCATTAACAAAAGAAGATCTCAGAGCTTTAACGCCATTAATTTATAATCATATCAATCCTTATGGCAATTTTGAATTGAATATGGATGAAAGAATACCTATTTTAAAATAAGGTAAATCTGTTATATTGCTAAAAGCAAGTTTACTTAAAAATAAACTTGCTTTTAGGGGAGTTTAATTCGTAAGTTAAGAAAGATACGACATAACTGAATCTAAATTTATATTACTTCAGCTCTACAAATTGGAATTTGTTGAACTTTATACTATTCTCATTATCTAATTTATAATTTCAAATTCTTAACAAAAATATTATAAGGAGAACTACCATTGAGTATATTACCATATGTATCAATCCAATATGGTACGTACCCACTGCGATTAGCAACCATCTGAGAACCGATATTAGTCACCGAAACAGAGTAAAATGGAACAATCCCCTGTTTAATTATTTCTACTGTTAAATTAGCGACTAATATTGTTGCAAGACCATTTTTGCGATATTCAGGTTTCACATCTACTCCTACTTCCCACAACTTTTCTGTTTCACTTTCTGCTCCTGCCAATCCAATAACTTCATTCCCTTTTTTAGCCAAGAATACAATATTTGTTGATGTATTACCATTACAATCAAAAGACAAAGAATTATCAAACTCACTAATACCTTTTAATTTATTAATATCATTCCCTTGCAATAGTTCATATGAATACTCATTAAGGAGTGGTAACCTTTGAAACTTTTTCACATCAGGTATATAATGTATTGTCTGTCCATATACAAATGGAAACTCAAATATCTCATCCCTACTTTTATCACTTAATGCTGATTTAACCTTTGAATGAATAGGCTCAGAAGTATTTATAATTACACATTCATTAAATGTCATAATTTTAATATATGGCGATTTACTTAAACTATTTACAGTAAAAGTAGTATTACTTTCTTCTAATACTGGTAAACTGCAAAAAAACTGTTCTGCTAAATATTCCTTAATTGTACTATCTACAAATGATTTTTCCATAAAATATAACCTCCAAAATTAAAATAATTAATCTCCTCTACAAATTACTATTTATTGAGTTGTTTTACATCTTTCATAAGTCGCATAAATTTACAATTACGAATTAATACGTAATTATTTATATCATTATTATACTAAATATAGAAAAATAATCAAAACGCAAGCTCACTTACATTTTAAGGAATTGAGTTTGCGGTTTATCGTAGCTACCCTAGTATTACCCCAATTTTCATACATTTTCAAAACATTTTCATACATCTTGAATGAGCGAGTAACAAGTTTACCCTTTAGTTCTTCAGGGATAGTGATTTCTAATAATTCAGCATCTTCTTTTTGCTTTTGTTCTCTATACCAAACCAACATTTCTGATATTTCTTTTAGCATTTCGTTTGTTATTGA
Organism: Clostridium tepidiprofundi DSM 19306; assembly: GCF_001594005.1. Lineage (GTDB taxonomy): Bacteria > Bacillota > Clostridia > Clostridiales > Clostridiaceae > Clostridium_AC > Clostridium_AC tepidiprofundi. The sequence continues at coordinate 4,208 of NZ_LTBA01000073.1, forward strand.
AATATCGGTGTTATGCCTAATACTTGAATTACTTGTAATATTTGCATTATAAGTATTATTCGTATTATTTGAATTACTTATAGCATCAGAGTTGCAAATAATACCTTCATTGTGTTGCTCTGCTAATTCATATTTATTATGCTCTTTGTTGAATGTATATCCTGTCTTTTCAAATCTTTTTCTTAATGTGCTTCTAGCAATATCAATATCTTTGCATATTTGAGTCAATGAAGTACTTTGCTTAAGTTGTTTATTTACAAAATCAATTTGTTCTAGTTGATTTAACTTATCAAATTCGCTTCTCTTCATCACTCACACCCTTTCGTAATTACAAGTACTATTTGTGTTATATTATAAAACTTCGGTAAAAAATAAAAATCCCCTTTATTTAATAAACCGTTTAGCGGGATAAAAATAGTATAATTTGTAATTTCAAAAATAACCACTCAAAAACATTTTAGAATGGCTCAAAACATTTCAAGGTGTTTGGTCTATTTTTAATTTTAAACGTCATACATGAGACTATATGTGAAAATAGAGGTATTCTATTTTGAAGGTCATGTTGGATTTACACTTTATTCTTATAGAATACAAACCTGATGAATATGTTATCATTTTAGTTATTTTATGGTATAATGTACAAGTAATTAATATTTGAAGTGATACTTTTATATGTATACACTCAAATATTATATCAAGATATATAGAGAAAGGAATAAATAATAAGTGAATAATAAATATTTTAAAATTGTATCTATTATTGTATATAGCATTTTAATTACAACCTATATAGCACTAATATTAGGTTATATAGGTTGTAGATTAGCTTTTCCTATTATGTTTTTAGGAACTTGCATTTTATTAATTAAACAAGCAATTATTAATTATAGGAAAAATAAAAAAGGATTATCACTGTTAAGTACAATAGCAGCAATCTTTGCTATAATAACATCAATATTTTGGATATTAAAATAACTTTAATCATTTAAAATTGTTTTAGTTTTTTTCTTTAGTAAAATGAGTTTAATCAGTCAAAATCCATTCACCACTAGTAGTTCTAAGTCCAATAATTTTAGCTTGATAAGGAATGGTATTTCTGAATTTTTTCTCAGATTGTACTTCAACTTTAACTAGATTATATTGAGAATGTTTTTTTAGGTAGTCTTCTATATCCTCAAAATCACTTAAGGTACTATATATTAATACTTTATTATGAATAGTTTCCATAGTAAGATAATTTAAAAATTGACTTACACAACCAAGAGAAGTTCCATAAATTAGGTTATACCAAGTGGTTGCGTGACTTTGAGCATCAATAATACTTAATTTACCCATAAGATAATCTAGTGTGTTATTTAAACAACTAATAATATTTTGAATGTTTCTTTCATTTAATATAGTTTCTGAAATTAATATCTGTCCATGAGAATTTGATGAACTAGATATAGTATTTGAAAACAGAGTGGCATTTAAATCATTGTTTTTTTTATGACCCTATGGGTACAGAAGCAATAGTTATATTCATGTTTACAGTATTTAATTTATTACAATTATTCTTTTTTAGATGTTTAAGAAATTTTCAAGAAAAGGGATTACTGCAAATAGATATAATCGAAGATTTGTGGGATGAAATGCTTATTTATAAAAGTAAAAATGGATATTTTTTAGACACAACTTGATAAATTGTTAAAATTAAATATTGCCGAAAGGCACTGGAAATAACTTCGGTATATATTATGGGGGAAAGGGGGACTTATACTTTAAAAAACAGCCTAACGGCTTAAGTGATTCCAGTACTTCAATATATAGGAAAAATATATTTCCAGCAAAAATAAAATTTTTACTGGAAATTAGATGCGAAACTTCTGTGAAATAATGATTATTATTGTAAAATATAGAACATAATGCTATTATCTATAAATGTGCAAAAATGCTAGCAAATTTTTACAGTATATAATTATACTTTTCTATGCAACTTTTAATAGGCTACATATTTCTTGTTTAGTAAAACCTTCTTGTGATTTATCACAGATCCAAGAAATCAAGGCTTCTTTAGAATTATTTCTAGCAATTTTTAATCCTTCACTAAAGGAGGTATAATTATCACAGACACCAAAAATACAATATAAATATGCTAACTGAGTTATGATTAAATATCTTTTTATTGCTCTAGAACTTCTTATTTGATATTTATCAAGATTTAACTCCATTTTATTTTGACGAAAAAAAGTTTCTATTGTCCATCGACAATTATACCTTTGAAAAATTTCCTCATCACATAAACTGATATCTGTTG
>NZ_LTBA01000074.1 GCF_001594005.1 Clostridium tepidiprofundi DSM 19306
ATAATCAAGGTTAAGCCACAATTTACAAGTAAGATAGGTTTGTATAAATACTGCCATCAATATGGAATGGTAGTTCATAATGGTGCAGGAATGGTCATAGCAAGAAGGAGTTATGGATTTAAAGAAAAAGTACCAAAAATATTGGTTGATAAGTTTATTGATGATATAGAAGAATTTAATACATATAATGAATGGAAAAAATGGACTGTAATAAATAAAAATATAAAAGGAAAGGTAGGTGTAAAGCCTGATTTGTGGTTAATCAATAGGAAGAAATTATTAGGAATAGCAAGTTAGAAGTAACTTAAAAATATATGTATTGCCTAAGTACACCTAGTAGGAAAGGCTTAGGTGATTAAAATATTTTGAGGAATGGGTAACTCCCATAATCTTGTAGGACTCTATTGGGATAATTGAACAATAGTGGCAAGACGAGATTTAGCAATGCTATCCTAGTGGTTGAATCCTGTTATACCACCATCTTATTAGTCCGATAAGGTGAAAAATTTAGACAGGTAAGATTGTCTAAATTTTAGAAATCAGGAGATAATTTTGGAAGCATTAAATATACAGAAAAGAGTTAAAAAATGCAATCATTTTGCTAAAAAGGAAAGAAAAAATGGTAAAATTCCAGGTGTCTTATATGGAAGTGGTATTAATAGTTTTATGTTTGAAGTTGGTGAAATAGAACTAAATAATCAGATTAAAAGAGATGGAGAACATGGACTGTTGAATGTGGAGGTTGATGGAAGTATAATTAAAGCATTGATTAAAGAAGTCCAAAGAGAACCATTAAGCCATAAGGTAATACATATTGATTTAGAAAAAGTAGATGGAAATGAATATATACAAACAGAAATTCCTATTGTACTTAAAGGTGAAGGTGCTGTAAAGAGTAAAGGTGGAATTATTCAAAAAGAAAAAACATCTGTAAAAATACAGTGCAAAGCAGATAATATTCCTAGAAGTATTGATATTGATGTGTCTAATTTAGGTATAGGGGGAATGGTAAGAATAGGCGATGTTGAATTAGGAGAAGATTTTACATTCATAGAACCAGAAAATACTGTAATAGTTTCAATAACAACCAACAATTCAGAGTTCGATGAAGAAGATGATAATGAAGAGAAAGAGGATGCTATATTGTAGACATATAGGGATATAAGAAAGGGGCTATGGCACTAATTATTTAGTGCTATAGCCCCTTTAATTTGCCTTTTGTCTGTCTAAATAATATGGATATGAATCATTTTATTGTATCCGAATTTTTGTATATAACTGTGTCATAAATAACTGTAAAAACTGTATTCCAGTTTTTGAAAGGTACCAGGTACCTTTCAAAAATTTTTACTACTTTATAAATAACAAACTGATAGAAGCTAAAAACAATATAAACCACATAGCCGCTACTATTACATTTCCATTTTTAAAGTTTTTATAAGTTGCTACTAATAAAACAATAACTAGTATAACAAATGTTACTATCCCAGCTACCTTTAACATATTTTCTGTATTATATATTTTATGCTCTATATAGGCAGCTGAATATAAAGTCATGACTATAGTTAACACGAAAAATAATATAATTTCATTCAACGGTTTTTGTTTTATTATTAAATATATAGTTGTTGATAATCCGACAATGCTAAATAATACAGGAAGCATATTTCCGAATTCAATTGGCAAAAAATTAATCAACAAAACTACTGCTCCAGCGATTATTCCACCAAGTAAATTATTTTTCGATTTCATTTATATTTCCTCCTACTAAAGTTAGCCCCAAAAACTATCCTTAAATTTATACCATTTGTAGGTTCTACTTACCATTTCAACTCCTAAACCTATAGCAGTTCCAATGCCTATTGTTGCAAATACACCTGCTGATGCTGGAATAAGTAACATTCCTAAACCAACAGCGACCCCTGTTGTAATAAAATCAACAAACACTCTTTTCCCTCCACCTTGCCAAGACCAACCGTACTTATTTAAAACGCTTATTGAATTATAAATAAAGAAACCAGCCGTTCCTATAATTCCAATAGCACTTCTTACAAGTGGAGCTACGCCATGAAAGGTTACACTTGTATTTCTCCATACTGCACCAAAAAGACCATATATAGTCTTTCTGGTTGTATCTTTGATGAATTTTTTTGCAATTGTTGCTGTAGCATTATCTGCTATTGATGCAGCTGTAGCATAAATCGTACTGGTTTTTATGTTTCCTTTTGATTCATAGTTATTGCTTATTTCAGTAAGTGTTGCTCCGTTCATAATATCAAATGAAGCTTCTACCATTGCTTTAGTTTCTTCACCTAAAGTAAATATTGGTCTAAATCCAGATGGGTCTTTCATATTCACAGGATTATTCATGCAATATGCAAACATATTATGAGACAACAAATCTCCAGTACTTCCTGCTATTCCATCTGCATTAATAAACCTTCCCCATTTAGGACTATAATATCTGGACTGAAGATAGTACAATCCAGTCTCTGTATCGTATCTATAACCTCTGTAACGATAAGGATTTTTAACTCCTACAGTTGATGCTAGTGTTCCCTCTATAGATATTAGTTTTCCCCATGAATCATAAGTATATTTTACTACTTCTGTTCCATCTTTATCAAATAGTCCAATAATATCTCCTTGAACGTTTCTGATGTAGTAGTATTCATCACCATTTAGATTCATACTTACTAAATTACTACTACTGCTGTAGGTATAGTAGATATTATCAGTTCCATTTGTCTCATATGTTACTTTATTACCAACAATATGATATTTTGTTGTAATGCCATTTACTGTTTTTTCTGTTCTTATACCTGATGAATTGTATTTGTAGTCAATGTTGTAACCATTTCCATTTAAGGATTTTAGTTGTCTTCCTTTTTCCCAATCAAATGTCCATCCGTCATAGGTTAAGGGGTTCCCAATTGCATCATAGGTTATTGCTTTTCCATCATAACTTGTTAGCTTATCTTTCCAATTAGAATTATTATATTCATAATAATAATTTGTTTTTGTTCCACTTCCATAAGCTATTTCTTGTTTTCTTGTTAGGTTTCCACCCTTATCATAGTAGTAAATTATTGTTTTATTTAGTATTTGATTGTCTTCTTGTATTAATTCATTTAATTCATTGTAGTAATATAGTATTTGTCCTCTTGGTTCTGTTATTGTTTTAATATTTCCTTTTTTATCGTAAGTATAGGTAATATTTTCACCATTGTTATTTATTTTCTTCACTCTAGTTGTTGTTGAGTTTGCAGATGCACCTGCTTCATATTCAAAGCTTGTATTAAATTCGCATTTACCTGTACTTATTTTTTACTTTGTAATCTTCCTAAAACATCGTAATCATAGTGTACTCTATTTCCTCTGCTACTATCATATATTGAATTGATATTTGTGTGATTTAGTGCTGTATTATAGAATGTAAATTGTTCAACTTGTCCATCTAAATAATATGGATATGAATCATTTTGAAGCCTTCCTATATTCGTTTTTGCACCAGTAAAATCTTTGAAATCATTTGTTGTACCTGTATATGCGTTATTATTTAAATATAGTGCATATTCCAATGTGCTTCCATTTAAATTCCATGTAAATGCTGCATAATACCATGTGTTTGTGTCCACTGTAACTGTACTACTTGTTAATTCAATCCATAAACCAGATGTATTTCTTACTGCAAGCTTTAATTTATTATCAGAACTTATATACATATCTATAAATTCATTATTTGCTCCCTTGCAGTTTATTAAATATCTTCCTACATCTGCTGTGTTTGTTTTAAACCAAAGTCCAATTGTACCCGAATTTTTGTTTATACCTGTATCGTAAAGAACTGTCGTTTTATCTGTACTGTTTATTCTTAATACCGTTTTATCATTTTCATCTTTTCCAAATGATGCATTATAGCTGTATGGTTTAGTTCCTTTTGAACCTTTTGCACTTCCGTTAAGTGGAAAGTATTCTACATATTCATCATTTTTAATAGGGTTATTGTAGTAAATATCTTTGATTCTGTTGTCTTTATCATATTCATAATTTGTTATGTGTCCTGTATTATTTACTTTTTCATTAAAATCGCTGAGATTATTTGTTATATCATAATCATAGCTTAATGTGTTTCCATTTGAATCAGTTATTTTAGCTAGTCTGTCTGCTGCATCATACATATAGCGGTAGTTAACATTATTGTACACATCATAATGGCGACCAATATTTCCATTTGAATCATATTCATAACTATATTTTTGAGCACCATTATATTTTTCAGCTATTATTCTATCTTCATCATCATAAATATATTCTACTTTGTCACCGTTTCCATAGAATGATTCTTTTAGTTTACTACTTCTGTCTTCATAGGTATTTGTTATAAGGTTCTGAGTACCTACATTTACAACTTTATTGTTTCCTAGTGAGTCATATTCAAAGCTGTAGTTAAATCCGTTATGTGTTATGGTTTTAATTCTGTCATTTTCATAGGTATAGCTATTTGTTATTGTTTGTCCATCAACATCCTTGGATACACTCTGAAGCCTGTCAAGATTTGTATCATAAACATAGCTTGTTGTTTTTCCAGCTTCATCTATAACGCTTTTGAGTGTTCCTTTAGTTTTGTCAAAGTTGTAGTTAATTTTATTGCCAGAAGAATCTTCTATAGATTTAATATAGTTTCCATTTGTTGTGTATTCTGCTGTTGATTTTATGAACAATTCTGAGTTACCAATATTTGCTGTTTTGACATTTCCATAGCTGTCATATTCAAATGAGTATTTGACATTTTCAGCTGTAGTAGCTGTTTTTATGTTATAATTAGTATCATATGTGTAGTTAAATTCATTTCCTTTTGGGTCAACATATTTTATTAGATTATTGTTTCCGTCATATTCAAAAGTTGATTCCTGCTTTGCTAAATCAACAGTAGAAATTACATTTCCATTTTCATCATAAGTATAACTCTGGCCAAATTCTTCTTTGTAAAGTTGTAGTCCGTCAAAATATGCTGTATTTGCATTTTGGTAGTATAGACAGTAAAACGTTATACTTTTGCAATCTTCTTTTAATACTATTTTTTTTGATACATATTGCCATTCGCTTGAGTTTTCATTAAAAGGTATATATTCCCAATGTTTTTCTCCATTTGATTTTACTAGTGCTATATCAAGTCCAAGTGTTCTATCTGATGTCATAGGTACTGAATCCGCTTTTGCCCATCCTGAAACAACAAATACGTCTCCTTTTTTAGCAGATATATTTATTTGTTGATATAAACTTTTATCTTTGTCTGCTTCACCTGTAAATTTAAATACTTTTCTATTGCTATCAAGCTTTGTTGGGTAGCTTGTATCACTTGTTGTCAATGTCTCAGATTTATCATTATCAGTACAATTATTGTTTTTATTCCAGTAATAAGGAGTATCTGCATTTGAATTATAGTATAGATTAGGATTTTCAAGTATATTGTATCTATTTGCTATGGAACCGTCTTCAAGTTGAAGTGTGTCAAAATAAGCAGTTCCTGTTTCACTATCTATTCCAACTCCTACCTTTATAGTAGAAGATATAGCATTTATTGGTAAGGTGAATTTAGTTTCATATCTTTCCCAATCTGTTGTACCGTTTATATATTTTGAATCTACGGTTTTCCATACTCCTGTTTTATCTTGATATTCTACAAAAAGTTTTGCACCTTTGCTATTTGTCCTTGAAATGCTATTTGCTTTTACATACGCTGAAAATGTATATGTATTGCCTTTTCTCAATGCTACTTGTTGAATAAAATAGTGTTTCCCAATATTATTTGTTTTATCAATTTTTAAGGATTGGTTTCCGATGTATTTGTTATCATTGCTAAATACTGCTGAACCAGTTGATGAAGCATCATTTCCTGCAAACCAGTAGTCACTTCCTTTTACATTATGGTTCATAAGATAGTTCATTATTGGTCTTTGAAGTTTTGAACGAAGTGATAACTTGTTTTGTGAACTACCCTCCACTTACTTCGTTGAAGTGGGGGCTTCTTGGTCAATACTCCCAATGGAGCAAGTTTACCCAAGCTAACAAGGTCGTCCCAACCTCTGATTATTACCAAAATTATATAGCTAAT
>NZ_LTBA01000075.1 GCF_001594005.1 Clostridium tepidiprofundi DSM 19306
AATATTCAATGGATTTATGAATGTGCTAAAAATAATATTCCTATTGAAACTGTTTTTAAAACCATGAAAGTAGCATAAGGCGTAGTGTAAATATCTACTGTAAAAATTTGTATCTAAATTTTCTCATCTATAGACCTTTAAAGAAAATACCAGAAACAGATGCAATTTTTGATAATCTCAAAGAAGTTCATAATGAAAAAAATCATGATAACATTTTAAGAATATCTATTGATACAAAAGATAGAGTTAAGATTGGTCAATTTTCAAGAGGTGGAAAAAGCAGAGTGCTCGTAACGGCAGCTGATCATGACTTTGGAGATGAATATCTAACTCCCTTCGGGATACTTGATGTAACGAATGATAAAGTAGATTTATCATTTACAAAATCGAAGGTTACAGCTGATTTTATGGTTGATGCTATAAAGGCATACTTAATTAGAAATAATTATCATGTAACAAAGGATACAATCACAATAAATGCTGACAATGGTCCAGAAAATAATAGTCGCAGAACACAATTTATTAAAAGAATAATATATCCTTCTGCAAAATATGATTTAAAAATTATATTAGCATATTATCCACCATATCACAGTAAATACAACCCTATAGAACGTGTATGGGGAATTTTAGAACAACATTGGAATGGAGCCATATTGGATGAAACAAGCACGGTGCTAGCATATGCTAAAACCATGAAATGGAAGGCAGCAGAGCCTTACGTTAATTTTATTAAAAAGAAATATATGATTGATAAAAAAGTATCAAAAAAAGTTATGAAAATATATGAAACTATGATCGAACGGGCTGAACTCATTGGAAAGTGGTTTGTTACATTGACGCCAAGCAAATGTAAAAAGGCAGTTTTATTGGAAAATAAACCATAGGAAATTATTTTTGGGTAAAGGAGGAATTATACTTAAATTCAGTTAAAATTAATTTCAAAGTTATATTTATGTGTAATTATGTTAAATATCAATTGATAAATTATAAGTAAAATGGTATAATTTAAAATAAATGATAGCAATTTAAAATTGACTTGTTATTTATTTGAAATTGCCTTAGTTCAATCTACTGTAAATATCAATGAAGAATCCAATTGGTTAAGAATAATAGTAAGAAAACACAGAAAAACTTTTCATCCTATACGACATTTACTCATGATTGATTTTTTAGGAATGTCTTTAGAAGAATTATTCTATGTTAAACAAGAATGCAAACCATTTGGAATAGGTCCATGGCCGTGCTTAAATGCAGGTGCAGAGCATTATAACGATAGCTCATTAGGAGCAGTTGGAATGAGAATGATGAATACATTAAAATAATATTATTACGGTTATATTTAGAAGGGAGATTTTAAAATGCAGAAGTCACCATTATTATATTATAGAATGGAATGTGAAAAGGGTGATAGCACAAATTTTCAAGAGGTTGATTATGATTTTATATCTGGATTGTGGAATATAAATGGACAACCACTAATAAAGAAGTATATTGAAAATAAAGGAATTGAAGAGAAGTGCCAGACGCTTATAACAGAAACAAGGGAAAGTATAGACAGGTCGGAAGGTTCTTGTTATGACATGCAAAGTTTAGAAATAGATAAAACAACGATTACAGCTACAAGAGAAGGAATAGATAGGTCAGAGCAATCAGTAAGTGAAAATTTAAGCAATGAAATTATGAATTTTAATAATGTGGGAGAGACATTATTAACTAAAACTAGAGAAGGAATATACAGGTCAGAAGGTTCTATGGGAAATACTAATGACGAAACTATATCTTTACATCAATCATTGATTACATTTACAAGGGAATCAATTGATAGGAGTGAACAATCATGATTAATATATCTCCTAAAATATTGTTAATTACAAATAAAGATGATTTTGCTATAGATTATTTAATACTAAAATTAGCGAAAAGAGATATACAGTATTTACGAATAAATTCTGAAGATATTACAAATTTTAGATTATCGTATGGGTTAGATAACAATATTGAGTTAAAATATAATAATTATATTTATAACTTGAAAGAAATTAAATCAGTATATTTTAGGAGAGCGCCTAGCATTTTCCCAAAAGCAGTAGACTCTAATGATACGACTTTTATAAATAGAGAAAGGAGAGATTTCTTAGAAGGGTTGTATTTATCAATGGAAGCTAAATGGATTAATCCTATATTTGCAACTTATAAAGCAGAAAGAAAGATATATCAATTAACAGTTGCTAAAAAAATAGGATTTAATGTTCCTAGAACATTGGGGTCAAATAGCCCAACTAAAGTACTGGCATTCATTAAAGAAAATAATGAATGCATAATAAAACCAATATCTCATGGATTACAAGTTACTAAGGATGGTATATATTCAATTTATACATCTAAAGTTATTAATTATGAATCCATTGATGATAAAGAAATATTTGAATCACCAGTATTGATACAAGAAAAGATTGATAATTATAGAGATATAAGAGCCACAGTTATTGGTGATAGGATTTTTGCTGTTGAAATTGATACGGATGAAAATAATAAAATTGATTGGAGAAAACCAAATTTAAATAAGATATATAAAATACATCAATTGCCTAAAAAAATTAAAGAGCTTATCTTTAAACTTCATAAAGAATTAAATCTTATTTATTCAGCTTTTGATTTTATTTTAACTACTGCTGGGGAATATTATTTTCTAGAAACCAATCCTGCTGGAGAATGGGTGTGGTTAGAAAGAGAACTTAATATACCAATAAGTGAAGCAATTATTGATGAACTTATGAAGTAAAGGAGTACTAAAATGAATGAAGAAGAAATGAGTTGGCAAGATAAATATTTAAGTCCATCGATAGAAAGAGAAAAATTTAAATTTAGTAAGTTAAAAAGAATGTTTTTTGATTTTAAAGAAATTTTTATACATGCAATATCATTTCATAAGGGGCCACAGTATCCACCTAATGAATTACCGGACTTTGAATCGCAGGATACAGAAATGATTTTTATGACGTGTAAGCAATTTTATGATGATGCAAATAATAGAATAGGTAATTTAGAAGACAAGGCCTTAAAACTACTATCATATATTACAGCATTATTTGCGTTTATATCATTTGCATTTATAAATACTAATTCAATTGGAACTAAAATTTTATTATTAGTATCAATTATTTTTTTGATATTATCAATAATAATATCTTTTAGATGTGTTAATGTGAAGGGGAGGCAATCTTTATTTTTGCCTTCAGTTTATGACTTTAGTAATAATAATGCAAGCGATAATTTTGACAAAAGAGTTATAGCAAAAAAAATGTTAAATTCGGCTATTTTTAATCAAAATGTTGCAGATAATACAGCGGATATTTTAAAAGCAGCAAGGTATACATTGACTATTGCAATAACTGTTTGTATTATGGGATTTTTAGTGGGTATAAATGGATATTTTAGTGATAATGGGCCAAAGGAAATAAAAATTGATAACTCAATAAATTTGAACAAAATTGAAGAAACATTGGATAAGAATAATTTATTGTTGGAAAAGATTACGGATAATATAAAAAGTTTGGATAACAAAGATAATTTATATTTGGAGATAGAACAACTTAATAATGAGTTAGAAAATCTAAAAACTGATTTTAAAGAAGTTTTAAAGAACTTAGAAGAATTAAAGGTAAAAGAAAATACTACTACTATTAATAATGAGAAAGAAAATAAAAAGTTAGAGTCTAATAGTAAGTAGGCAAAATAAATTACATAAATTGATAGTTACATGAATAGATGTAGTTACTTAAACTTTTAAAAACAAACTGTGATAGTATAATGAATACCAAGTATTAAATCAGAGGTGGAAATGTGTTTATTTTTATATTTATTATATTAATACCTTTTTGCAGCCTATTTTTTTTAGTAAAACCATTAAATACTATTTTCGTTATGGGGAATAATAGTTTTGAGTTAATGAATAATATAGATGCAACTAATCTTTTAGCATCCTTAAAAAATGTAAAGAAGAATATATGAAAATTTTTAATAAATAATGGTGTCGGAGAAGAAAAAGTAGTATAATTGCTGATAATGTAGTTAAAGTTATAAAAAGATTAATAATATACATACTTACAGGAGTACTATATTTTATTATCACGATAAGTTTAATAATAAATGTTTTTCATAAATTTATCATATTTATTCTTAATGAAATTCAAGAGTGATTAGGATTGATAATAGGTTTTGGTATGACTTTTTCTATTTTATATGCACCACCTTTATTATAGTATTTTGGATATCAAAAACTTAAAGAAACTATCCGCAATTCTTTTGACCAAATGTTTAAGTTAATAGATAGATTGAGTAATTATTCAATGTATATGTTTGGTGAGCTTATTGGTTTTTTCGTTTTGTTGTTATATATATACTATATAAATAGGCTTAATTTTATGGAAGTAAATGTGATTTTGCATGATGTCATATGTATTGGAATATATCAACTAATTATAAATAAATATGTACTTAGTAGAGTATTTATTAGATTTGATAAATATAGATTCAAAAATATAACGCTAGAGCGTAGTTGTAAAATACATAAAAATAGTAACTATATGAGTATGGGCATTATTACAATGTTTAGCTATATAAATAATATTTATGATTTAAAAATTTTATATGCTTTAACATTATTATTTTTATTTGATACATATATAGGAAATAGAAAAGAACTACTAACAGAAGAAAAAAATTTTAACTAAGTGTTTCCTAATATAAAGATGATTTTAAGCAGACTATATCCTATATATCCTTGCATACCATAAACCTATCTATGAGCTAACAAAATAAACTCGTACTAAAAATAATAGAGTCACATTAAGGAAAATAAAGTTGTAATAAAAGTCATGTGATTTTAGGCTGAAAATGCCTTGAATTACATGGCTTTTTTTACAGGGGAATGGTTCATGATATAGGGGAAAACAAAAAAATAGAAAAGAAAAATAAAGAATAATAATTGAAAAATAAATAGATAAAACCTTATGCAAGCCTTGGTTTTAAAGGAAAATAGGCATATTGAACAAATTGAATTTTAAATAGATTAATTAAATGGAACAGTCGAAAATAGACCAAATTTTGACCCTTATCCTCCATAGCCCAGATCCCTTTTGTATCACGACTTTATTATATTGATAAAATACGGAAAATAAGATTGAAGCTAGCTGGATTAAGGGGTTGAGGGGGATTTGGGAGTAGTACGAGTTTATTTTATGTGCTCAGAAATTGTTTCTTACAAAACTCCTACAGACAAAAACAAAGTTATTCAGAAAACGAGAAAAAATATAAGAAAAAAATGGGAATAAACTCCTGTTTTTCTCTTTGAAAGTATATTAAGGTTGTGAAGAAATTAAAAAGACCTACTTGAGATTGTAGATTTAATGAATTTGAAAAGCTTTATAAAGAGTGGAAAGAAAATAACTGCTGTTCAATTTATGAAAGAATTAAATTTGAAAAGAAATACTTTTCGTAGGATTAAAGAGTACAAATACAGGAATTATAAAAGGGTATCTCTACAGATAACAGATACCCTTAATGTGTCATGTTGTCTCCATATTGGAGAAAATGTGTTATCCTAATATTTAGGATAGTATTATTATATGTTAATTTACCTTTATTATGTTCAATTTTTTTGAAAATATAACAGCGAAGAAAAATCTTCGCTGAACTTATTGATGTCGTTCCCATATTGGGAAAATATAGTTTAAACACTAAAATCATTATGTTTCATCCATATTGGATTAATTAAATTTTAGCATATATTTCATAGTATTGCAAGGAGTATTCAGCTCTAAAGAGCAAAATCTAGTTTGATCTATCTATCAAGCAAAAATTAAATGCCAAATTTTACACTTAATTACATATGATTTTTCAAAAAAAGACTAAGCATATTTTTTTTAATAATTGTTAAAAATTTTTATAATAATCTTTACTTTTTATCACCTCCATAGTACAATTTATATATCATAAATAACGTATTTGTGTACGTTTATTTAAGTAGTTAATATCTTCAATAGTT
>NZ_LTBA01000076.1 GCF_001594005.1 Clostridium tepidiprofundi DSM 19306
GAAGTATTAAGTACAATTGCAGAACATGAAAGAAAAGCTATAAAAAGAAGACAAGCTGATGGAATTAAGGCTGCTAAAGAAAAGGGAATCAAGTTCGGAAGACCTAAAGTTGAAATAGATGATAAACAATTTAAAAAAGTGTACACTAAATGGAAAAATGGAAAGATTAAAGCTGTTGAAGCTATGAAAGAATTGAATTTATCTAAGCCTACTTTCTACAGAAGAGTCAAAGAATATGAGAAAAAAAGTTAAGCATTGTTAGAATACACGGAAAAATACAAGTAAAAATTAAAATCAAGATATTTTGAAATATTTTGAGGTAATATTTGTTTTATAGTATAATCATCGATGTGGAGGTTGTTGATATGGATAAAGAAATGATAGGCATTATACGAGAAGTGTTAAAAGAAGAATTAGAACCAATTAAAAAAGACATACAGATATTAAAAAATGATATAAAAGAAATTAAAAGAGGACAAAATGAAATAAAAACTATAATTAGTGAGTTAGAACCATCCAATGCAAACAGGCATCTTGAATTACTTAATGAAATTAAAGAAGTAAGAAGAGATTTAAATACAGTTGAAATAGTAACATCAAAGAACTGGAATGAAATTGCAAGGTTAAAAGCAGTAAAGTAGAACCAAGTTAAAAGTATTTAAATTAATTAATATACGAACGGATACATTGCAATTTAAAATATAAGCCCCTAAAAACACCCTAGAACGCTTTGAAATATTCTAGGGTAGTTTTATACCTATTTCAAATTTAGAAGGCTTATATGGACTTATACAAGCCTTCTAATAGCATTTCTTTTTTAGATTCATATTCATCATTTGTTAAAATACCTAAATCTCGTAATTCAGAAAGCTTTTTTAACTGCTTATCTACAAAATGTTGTTCTTCTTCATTTGTTGTTTTAGTAAAATTTTCAGCAGTTTCCTCCTCGTCTTCTTCTTTAGTTTCAACTTTATCCCAGCCTAATAATTTTCTTTCTAGCTCTTCAAAATCGTATGTTCTTTGATGATAATTAGTAAAACTATCCTTCGGCTTTGCAACTTGTCTTTCGGGTTTGTCCCAGTCTTCTTTAATAGCTGCCATCAATGTCGCCATGTATCCTCTTTTAAGTGTATGTATCTTTGAGTAATCATTTACTATAATTTTTTTCTTGATTAGGAATTCACCCACACTAATATTTAGATTTTTCCTTTGTATAGTTTTAACTGCTGCATCATATATTTTTTTAGCGTTTAATCCAGTTATTTCTTTATCTTTGAATATATTTTTAGCGAATTCAAAAGTATCATACTCTGATATTTCTTCTCCAGGAGCTTCGTTATATTCGCTATTATTGTATGTATTATAGGCTACATCATCACTCTGCAATCCGCTTGTAACTGCAATTTCTTGTTTGGTTTGGTCTACTATATTTTGTTCTTTTTTGAATGTTTGGTTTTTCTCTATGTAAAACCTTATGCCTGTTACCTTTCTACCTGTTTTGATTTCTTCAAACTCAAATTTTATATCTGTTTTGTTGTTAATTTCTTTCATTGCTATTTTAATAACTCTTTCTTTTAAATTGTTATAACGAGGATATTTATTGTCTTCAATTCCTACTAAAAGCCTAAAATCATTTATACTAAAAGTTATTATTTTTCTATAAGAATATTGTTTTAGTAATTCGTATAACCGTATGGCATATTTGCTTGAAAGCTTAGACACTTGCATTAAAGCATATGTAACAAAATCCTTTTTTAAATTGAGCAAGTATGGTTTAAGTTTGCGACTAAATTCTACTTCAATAATTCCTTTGCCAGGCTTATGTTCTACTGATGAAAACCAATTTACTTGTAATAAACTATGAGGCCTTTTAATTTCAATAACTTTTTTCATTAATTCTTTTGTTATTTTAGGTAAATCATAATATTTAGATTGTCCATTCAAATCCAAAAGGTCAATGAAATCTTTTATTCTTATTTTGTAAATTTTAAATTCTTCATCATCTGGTTCAATTAGTGAAATAGCTGCTAATATAAATAATTGCTCTATTCTCGAAAGTTTATAGGCTCTTAAATTTAAATCATTTGATTTTGAGACTTTATTATTTTTTAATGATAACTTTTTTTCCAATTACACCACCTCATAATAAATTTTAACATATATGTAAGTCTAAATACAACGTATATATTAAAAAGTTGTATTTAGACTCCGAAAAAGTTGTATTTAGACTCCGAAAAAGTTGTATTTAGACTCCGAAAAAGTTGTATTTAACTCCGAAAAAGTTGTATTTAACTCCGAAAAAGTTGTATTTAACTCCGAAAAAGTTGTATTTAAGATTTCGACCCGCTGATTTTACTGGGTTCGCGGAGGCTCTAAACATATTAAACAATATAAACAAGTTAAACAATATAAAACAACTACTGTCCTAACGGACAGATTTTCGGTAGTAGTTAATAACAAAAATTAGTTTAATTTGTGATACAATTAAGATACTGAAAATAATATTTAATGTTTAATGCTAGGGAAGTATACCTAGTAATAGATAATCTGATTTTGTACTAGAAGATGAACTAAATGTAGGAGAACCCATATATGCAATAGCGTTTGATGACATTAAAAAGAATTATAGTAAATCATACAATAATGCATATAATGGAATCTCTTTATATCCCCCTAAAAAGCCCCTAGAACGCTTTTAAATGTTCTAGGGTATGTTTGTACCTATTTTTATTTTAAACGCCTTACACGGGCTTATACAGGCAAAATAAAAGGTGTTTATTTTAAGATGGTGTTTATTTGTTTTGAAATATGTAGTATACTAGAAAAAAGATGCAAAAAAGAAAAAATGTTTAGATAGGCCAATATCTAAACATTCAGAGCTTAAGGCAAACCGTTCCATAAGCTTAAGGTAAATTCAAAAGTTTAGGGTAAACTAATGAATTTTCTAATATCTCTTTATTAATTATTATACATCATCTTGCTAACTATTATACATCATAGTTAGCAAAATTCAAGTATATAGAGCCAAAAATCTTATGGAATAGTTTGCCTTTCTTACATTTCTTGTAGAAAGGTGCGGATATAATATGGGAAAATTAGACATACAAATAAAACAAAAGCAGTTTTTTAAAACTGTATTTAGGAATTTAATTGGAGAAGGTGGAAATCTCCAAAAGAATAATTATATTAGGATATACCAAAATAATTTAGGTGTAGATACAGATGATAAAAAGCAACTAAACATAGTTAAATTTTTTAGTAATGTAGATGATTTAGTTAACTTCACAAGTCAAACATTGTATGGTAAAAATACATATTTTACATTAAGTACAACAACTAGAGCAGGTGGCAAGGAAGAGGACTTACTTAATAGGTCAGTACTAGCATTTGATTTCGATAAAAAAGATTTCGATAAAAATTTTAGCTATAAAGACATCATAGAACGATTTAAAGCGATAAATTTATGGTATCATGTTTTGGTGGATAGTGGTCATGGATATCATGTCTATGTTTGTATAGAGCCAACAACAGATTTGCAAAAGGTAGCAGAAGTTCAAAAGGCATTAGCAACTAAGTTAGGAGCAGATTTGAATGCAATAAAGAGTACACAAATACTAAGAGTACCTTATACATATAACATTAAGCATGAGCCTAAAATGGTTAAAATAATAAAGATGTTTAACAAAGATACAATTAAAAGGTATGACATAAATAAGTTATATAATAGATTTTGTACAAGTGATAAAAATAAAATAGATGCAGAGGACAGAGCGACAAATTTTATAATTAATAATACAAATATACCGCATTGTATAAATGAGATACTAATTAATGGAAGTCCAGAAGGAAAGAGATATTTAGATTTACAAAAGATAGTTGTAGCATTAAGAAATAGAAATAAAACATTAGCAGAGGTAAAACAAGTATGCAAAGAATGGAACATTAAAAGCAATTATAATGATAACTTAGATAATAGAATAGAGAATATTTACAATAACCTAAAGCATGTGAGCATGGATTGTAAAGGATGTAAGTATAGTAAAGAGTGTTTTAACAGAATAGAAAGTGACTTTGATTATAGTCATGGAGAGGTATTATTGACTATGAGCGAAGTACATATAAGCAAGCTAAAAGCCAATAATAGGAAGGGTGCAAAAGTTATGAAAGCAAATGATTTATTAATCTATTGCATACTTAAAAATCATAGTGATGGACTTTATAAAAACGAAATAATAAAGGAATTAACATATAAGGATAAATGTCGCTTAAGTGAAAAAACATTAAGAGAAACATTAAAGAGTTTAGAAGAAAATGGATTTATTAAAGTTGATACAATTAATAGAAAAAAATTTTATAGATTAAAAGATATAAGAAGTAAGATTGAATTAACTTATAATATAAGTTATGGGGCAACTTATGAATGTATAAAGGGTGCAATAACTGTAGATGAATTAAAATTATATAACTATATGAGATATTTACATAATAAGCAACAAAGGGAAAATCCGAAAGCATTAAAAGGTAATTTATTTCAATTTAAGCAAACAGACCTTGCAAAAGATTTAGGAGTTACACAAGGAAGAATATCAGTAATGATTAATAATCTATTAAATGAAAAATTATTAAGCATATGGTATAGGCAACCAAGTAAATTTAATGGATTTGATTTTTATATTTATAGATTAAATTATTAGTAAATAATGTAAAAAAAGATTGGTTGCAAGAGAGGTGTTTTACCTCTTTTTTTATATCAAATTTTATACTAAAGGTGGTAAAATACTAATACATGAATTGCAACAAAAAAATGCCCTTAAACCCGCATGGTTGAGCCATTTTAAAATTTGACAGTGGTAAAATACTAATACATTATATAGTACTATTATATAATGGGCTTTACGGGGTGTTTATATCTTCTTAATAGTCTATATACCCCGTAAAGCCTTATAGTGGTGGAAGTTCTTTAGGAGAAAAGGGTGTTTACTGTGATATACATCTAGAAGTTTCTATTCTTGTTTGGGCGATAGCATCATAGAAGGTATTCTTTTGGCACTTGTTTTTATTACGTGCTAGTTGTAATATACCTTTGTAGATATTAGTTCGTTTTAAGTAAGAAAAGGGATGGTGGTTATCATGTTTAAGAGGAAGTTGCTTATATGTTTGTGTGTGCTAGCGATACCAGTAGTTGCTTTTACAGTGTTATCCTCCTCACTAGCAGGTTGCACTACTGCTAAGCAGAGTGAATTATTGAAAATGATAGATGGGGGAAAATCAATAACCTTAAATCTATCTAAACCGTCATATGAGGTAAAGACGGTAGGGGAGCAAGTAAACAGGTTAGACTGGGTGCAGTTAGACCAGTTAAGCACCTATGATATCTTTAGGTCAGACTTTGACAGTACCTTATCAATAGTGAGGGTATCAGAGAATGGAGTAAATGGTAAGTCAGGGTGTTTATTTGTGGGGAAGGACAACGTAAGAGATGGGAATACAACATTAGCAGATGCCTTTAGGAATGAGGCATTTATAGAGAAGTATTGGAATAAAGCAGAGGTAAGGAATAAGCTAGGTGAGTTATCGAAAGAGGCATATAAGGACATAGACGGAACAAATAACTTAATGGCAAGTATAAATGCTTATTTCAACCTTCTACCCGATAGTGAAAATCCGACTGCGTTTAATGGTACTCAATCACTTACAAGAGAGCAGTTTTATACCCTTGTTTATAGGGCAACAACTCCAGTTAAGCCAATAGAAATAGATAAAAACTTTGAATCAGCAGTTGGAGGAAAAACAGAGTATACGAAATATGCCCAAGGGGTAGATGAGTATGGTTTTCTAAACGTAAATAATAAAAGTCTAGATAGAATCACATATCATGGATTAATAACTAGGGCAGAGGCAGTTTATTTGGTTGTAAATAAATTCTTTAAAGATGAGTTAAAGGAAGTTTCACCAACTGATAAAGCATTTAAAGATACTGAAAATGCAC
>NZ_LTBA01000077.1 GCF_001594005.1 Clostridium tepidiprofundi DSM 19306
TTGAAAATGAAATTAGTACAATTTTTAAATTGCTGAATGTTGAAGATCTAAAAAAAGCATTGAATAAGTAAAAAAATTACAATAAAAACTTCCTAGCTGTAGGATAAAGTTTTACTAGGTTATCGTGACATCTCAGTAAGAATTATTGACGTAATTGAAAAAATATAAACATCTGCTATATTAAAAGTTAGTTATTAGGCTAATAACAGGAAATATATAATTAGCTGAAAAAATAAAAAGTTTATAAAATGTGTTTATTTTAACAATCTCACAATTAACAATTTGCAATTTATAGGATAATCTAAAAGAAACAATAAAATGAATTCTTGGATAAAAATAGAATAGAACGGAAAGAGGCGTAGACGATGAAACTTAATAACTTGTATAATTTTAAAAATCCAGTTAAGAACTTCCTTGATATAGACGAAATTAAATTACCAGATAATATATCTTCTTTCGACCTTGAAAAACTGTGTTGGGTTAAACCTTTTAATTTTAGAGTAAGAAAGCAAGAGGATAAGTATCGCACCCTAAAAATGCCTAATATTTTGAATTTTGCACGTGCATATGAAGAATTTAAGAACATGCCACATTTCAGCAGTATTCAAAGTATGGATTATTCACATAAACGTTTATCGGCAAATATTGAAACAGGAGATTTTGCATCAGGAGAATATGATAGACAGTTGGAAGAAGATTTTGAAAGATTATGTATATATGATAATTTAATTAAAATGGATATAAAGGAATATTACGGAAGGATATATACACATAAAATTATTCCTCCAGAACATAACGATCGATTTTTATCTAACATGAATTTAGGGGCAACTAATGGTTTGATAATGGGAAATTATTTGTCATTATATTTTGCAGAAGTTAATTTAACGAGTATCAGTAATGACATAGAAAAAGAAATTGAAGACTCAGGGATACAATGTGAGTTCTCTTATTTTTCTGATGATTTTTACTTCTTTTGCAATGAAAATGATAATGAGAAGATAGTTAAAATTTTTGATAAAGTATTAGAAAAATATGAACTTGAAAGAAATGATACAAAAAAAGAAATATGGACTTATGAAACTTTTAACAACTACAATTTAGTAGCAAGATATTGGAAAAAAGTAATTGCTCATTGTAATGTAAGGTTTGATGGAGAAAGAAATAATAATAAGTTGTATTTCATTAACCAAATAGTTTATAGAATATCAAACTTACAGGATAATAAATTAAAGAAAACTTTCATTAATAACTTTTTTAAAACAAAATATTTTAGAGAATTAAATCTTGATAAATATCAGGTTAAGAATTATGATTACCACCAGTTATGCTTTATCTTTAAGTTTTCTCCAGAAGCTATGTTATATGCTATTGACAGGTTTAGTATAATGAATGATTTTGATAAGAACAGATTACATAAATTTTTCAAGGTAAGATATAAAGAGATACTTCAAGAACCGTTTAATGATGAACAATTATATTTCTATTATGCAATAAAAATATTAAATTTCACAGATTTACTAATAGAACAGAAAGATGCTGTGCTTAAGTCTAATAATCAAATATTAATTTCATATTATTTAAAAGATGGGTTATTTGGAAGTGTAGATATTGATAAACTAAAAGCAAATGATGATGAGAAGTATTGGTTCCAAAATTACCATTTGATTTTGTATTCACCTGATTTGTTAGCAGACTTAGAAAATAGCATTGATATGTATTTAATACCTATAAATGCAAAAGAGCAAGAGAATGATAAACCTAGCAAAAAGACAAAAAAAGCATGTCAAAAGAAATCGTATATGGATTTTTATAAAGAGAATTTAGGATTAAAAAATTCCATAATTAGAGATATACCAGATGTTCATGCTGAAATTGAAGATTACTTAAGACTAAAAATAGAAGAAAACGAGGCTACTTTTGAAGAAGAAGATTTGAATATTTAAATTTAATATATAAAGATACTCAAATAAAATGAAAGCAGAAAGACTTGTCTGCAGAGGGCGAGTCTTTCTTTGCAGCTGAACTTTTAATTATTCATATTATCAGAAGAATATCTCGATATAAAAAACTAATAATTATTAAGGCAGTTAAGCCACAACAATAGAGTAATTTGCAATATGAAAAGTAAATGGCTAAACTATATTTTAGAACAAAATCAAATTTTAAAATAGTTAAAAAGCACTTTAAGAATACAAATCATATTCTAAAGTGCTTTTATTTTTATAAAAAAAGGAGTGCACTATGTTACTAATATTATTTGCTTTTATATGCCTATTCTCCTTTGGAACCTATATGATCTTGTTAGATTACCTCAAACTACCAAGTTATAAGGCATCCAAAGCAGTTTTAAGTATCAATAAAGGACAAAAGAGAAAAGTGAAAAATCTTGATGTATTTATTTTAGAACTTTCAACTAAGATTTCTAAGTATATCAAAATCAATGATTACAAAAAAGGAAAGTTGATAGCTAGTTTAAAATCTGCAGAAATTAATTTATCACCGGAAACTTATATAGGAAGAGTTTATGTTAAAGCAGGAATGGTACTTTTAAGTATTATCCCTGCTTTAATTATTTTACCGATGATAAGTCCAGTAATTTTATTTCTAACCATTGCTGTTTATTTTAAAGAAGTAAAAAGTGCTGATGAAGCAGTGAAAAAGCAGCGTGAGGAAATTGAATATGAGCTTTCGAGGTTTGTATCTACACTTACTCAAGAGTTAAAGGCCATTAGAGATGTGCTTTCAATATTAGAAACCTATAAGCAAAATGCAGGAGAGAGTATGAAAAGAGAATTAGAAATAACTGTTGCAGATATGAAATCAGGAAGCTATGAAGCTGCTCTTACAAGGTTTGCAACAAGGCTTGGAAGTTCAACTTTATCAGAGGTTGTCAGGGGACTAATTAGTATACTTCGTGGAGATAATGGAGTAGTGTATTTTCAAATGCTCTCCTATGACTTAAAACAGTTAGAGCTTCAAAGACTTAAAGGAATAGCAGCAAAACAACCTTCAAAAATCCGTAAGTATTCCTTTGCAATGCTCATGTGTTTTGTCTTAATGTATCTTGGAGTAATGGCAGTTGAAATTGTTAAGACACTTGGAAGTATGTTTTAGACCAGCTAGTAATAGTCAATAGTTTTTTTTAAAAATTTATTTTTAAATTAGGGCATAGCAAAGCTAGCTATTGTAAAAATACGAACAATAGCCCTCTAATTTATTATTTGGTTTTAAAGGCGATTAGGCTGCTGTTTTACATTGATTTTGAAGATACATTTTCTCGTGTATCTTAGGGTCTCTAATCTCGTAAGGTTTCTGGTTTTTAAGAACCGAGAATATGTACTTGATTAGTTTGTTCATCACAGCACCTAAAGCTACTTTTTTCTTTTTACCTTTAAGATTTTCTTTGTAGTATTTAAGCAAAACTTCATTGTTATTAGTTCTTACGGATGCTAATGCAACAGCATATAAGGCACGGCGTCCTATTCTAGTACCACGCTTAGACATTTTATTTTGATTACTCTTAAACTTGCCTGATTCATTAACAGAAGGATCAATGCCGAAATACGCAATTAAATGTTTAGGCTTAAGAAAACCGTTGATATTACCGATTTCACTCATTATGGTTATTGCAGTTAATTCACCAATGCCAGGTATTGAGTATATCAACTGGATATTTTTTATAAATGTTTCAGGGAGCCTACGGCTTTTTATAAGTAAGTGTATTTCCTTCAGTAAACTTTCAAGTTGAGTTTCTAAGGTTTCTATCAATAAAATTGTATTAGTGATTTTTACAAATAAGCTAGATGATTTTATGCCGATATATAGTGCTTCTTGGGCAATAGAAATCAGTTTTTCATAAAGTTTTTCACTATAGAGTAGTCCTTTTCTTGAGTTACTAGAAATGATTTCTATCAAAGTCTTTCTATCTGCATCAAGAATGCCTTGAGGACTATTATATTGCTTAAGTATAGCCAAAGAAGTTTTACAGGTAATATTTGAAAATACGGAATTGTATCCAGGGAAAATAACCCTTAAGTCAGTAGATAATTTTTTCTTATAAGTAGATTTGGTATCTGTTAATTTATAGTAGTCTCTACAGAGAGATTTTAAGGTGTAAATTTCAACATCAAATGCAGAAGAGCATTTAACAGATTGAAATTTGCCTATTGTAGCGATGGATATTGCATCACGTTTATCATTTTTCACTTTTCTTATTCCACTATTTTTGTTACTATTAGTAATGAGTGGATTAAAGATAAATGTTTCAAACTTATCTTTAAGAAAGTGGAAAAGAGTAAGGTGATAAACACCAGTAGATTCCATGAAGATGCCAGTTTTCATGCTAAACTCTTCTTCCGCTTTTTTTATTTGATCTACTAGGTAATCGAAACCATCTCTATTATGTTTAATCTTAAAAGGCTTTCTGTAAACTTCACCGTCAGGTGCCAGAATAGCTACTACTGAAAAATCTGCTGATACATCAATTCCTACTGTTGGTCTATAAAAAAATTTATTCATGGGTATTATCTCCTTTATTTTTGAGATAGAATAGATATTCCATTTCTATCAGTAATTCTATAACCTTGTTTGTGACACGGGTAGTTCCAAATTGGAAACCCAACCAGCTAAACATAGAGTTCTCACTGATGGAATGATACGCTAATTCGCGGGTATAAATGACTCGATAGAGTCACTTCCCAGGAGGGATACATCTATCCTCTATTCAAGATATATTATACCAAAATATTTAACTGTATAGGTTCCAATTTGACTTTAATAGAAAACTTAGTTTAGATGTGGAATGAACGCCCTATCGGGCAATGTCATCAACTTAATATGTAAATAATTTAAAAAACAAAAACAATAAAATTTTAACTTCAATTCGTAATTTGGACACACCCCTCCACAACTGCTATACTAGAGCCAAGGTTGGATCAAGAAATTTCCTTACTTCTGAGGAGCAACTAGCATATAAAAGAATAAAGTTGCAAGAGCAAGAGCTTCTTGTATATTTAAAGTAAAATAGACAAATATGAAACAGCAGAAAGAACTATAGCAAAAAAATTAATACTAGAAATGATTAAAGATAGAACAGATGCAGAACTAATTCTTTTTGATAGAGGTTACCCAGGAGCAAAATTTTTCTCATTTTTAAAGGGAAATAATGTTGATTTTCTGATGAGAGCAAAAGTTAACTTTTCAAAAGATATAAAGAAGGCAAAGAAACCAGACCAGATTATTGATATAAAAAATGGTAAAGAATTTTTAACAGTACGAGTTGTAAGATTTTTGCTTCCATCTGGTATCGAAGAAGTTTTAATAATAAGTTTACTTGATGAAAAATATACAGTTGAGGATTTAAAAGAGTTATATTTTAAAAAATGGGGTGTTGAAGTAAAATATGATGAACTAAAAAATAGATTAGAGATTGAAAATTTTACAGAAAGAACAAAAATAGCAATAGAACAAGAGTTTTATGCATCTATGTATCTATCAAATATGATTGAATTAGCTAAACAAGAAAGTAATAAAATTGTTAAAGAAAAAATAAAGATAAAGATTTAAAACATGAATATAAAACTAATTTAAATATTCTTATTGGAAGTTTAAAGGATAAGCTTATAATGATGATGCTTGAAAAAACCAGCAGAAAGAGAAAAAATATGTTTAAAAATATATTGTAGAATAAAATTTTAAGAATCAATTTTATTTTTATGAAAGAGCAGATGAAGTTTACTTCAAAAATCATTGAAGTCTATTTAAGTTACTATAAATGAGCAAAATCGCCTCCATTATTTTACAATGATTATGCGCACTTATCTTCTGATAGCTTAAGAACATCACAAATAGCGTCTTTGCTTACTCCATTTTGAGATTGCGTGTATACCCAC
>NZ_LTBA01000078.1 GCF_001594005.1 Clostridium tepidiprofundi DSM 19306
ATTAGCTATATAATTTTGGTAATAATCAGAGGTTGGGACGACCTTGTTAGCTTGGGTAAACTTGCTCCATTGGGAGTATTGACCAAGAAGCCCCCACTTCAACGAAGTAAGTGGAGGGTAGTTCACATAGTTTATCTTTATGATGTGGAAGAAAAAATATTTAGTTAATGTTGAAAAGGAAGGAATGTTATGGATACAAATATTTTGGTAGTAGATGATGAACAGCCAATTGCAGATTTAGTAGAAGTTTATTTGAAAAATGACAACTATAATGTATATAAGTTTTATACAGGAAAAGAAGCATTAGAATGCTTGGGAAAAGTGACATTTGATCTTGCAATTTTGGATGTGATGCTTCCTGACATTGATGGATTTACTATATGTCAGAAGATTAGGGAGAAATATTTTTTCCCTATAATTATGTTAACTGCAAAAATCGAAGATATGGACAAGATAAAAGGTCTGACTTTGGGAGCAGATGATTATTTAACCAAGCCATTCAATCCATTAGAATTATCAGCAAGGGTAAAAAGTCAGCTAAGACGATATAAAAGGTATAATGAGATAAAAAAAGATTATGTATTTGAAAATGTAGCAAATGAATATGATTTTCGTGGGTTAATAATAAATAAGGATAATCACAAATGTACTTTATATGGACAAACAGTTTCACTAACGCCTATTGAATTTTCAATCTTGTGGTATTTATGCGAAAACAAAGGAAAAGTAGTTTCTTCAGAAGAACTTTTTGAAGCTGTTTGGAAAGAAAAATATTTTGATAACAATAATACTGTAATGGCTCATATAGCAAGACTTCGAGAAAAAATGAAAGAACCATCAAGAAAACCTAAATTTATTAAAACAGTATGGGGGGTTGGATATACAATTGAATAGAGAAAAAAAATTTTTAACTAAAGATTTAAAAATGGTAGTATTGGCTAAGATTTTTACTACAATATTAATATCTACTATAGGATTTGTAGTGTTATTAGCATTGTTAGAGCTTATTTACCATCAGTTTACTTTTTATGAAGAGGATATAGTCTACATGTTAGCACAAGTTGTTAAAAACTACTTGCCTTGCTTATTTGTAATTATTTGGTTAATAGATATAATCTATGTTATATTATTTTATTGGAAAAAATCATGGGGATACACAGAGGTTATGATGTATGCAAGTAAACAACTTATAGCAGATGATGATAAGTTAATACATCTTCCAGTTGAACTAAAAGAAGTGGAAGAACAAATGAATCAAGTTAAGATGAATGCTGTTAAAAATGCACGAATAGCAAAAGAAGCAGAACAGCGAAAAAATGATTTAATAGTTTATCTTGCTCATGATCTGAAAACACCACTAACCTCTGTTATTGGCTATTTAACCTTATTGCATGATGAACAGCAAATATCAAATGAACTACGAGAAAAATACTTATCTATATCTTTAAATAAAGCGGAACGTCTGGAAGAATTGATAAATGAATTTTTTGAGATTACCCGATTTAATTTAACTCAGTTAACCTTTGAACCAAGCAGTATTAATTTAACACGAATGCTTGAACAGATTTCTTATGAATTCAAGCCTATGTTTGAAACTAAAAACCTTAATTGTAATTTAAAGGTTGATCCAGATATTCAAATTAAATGTGATGTAAATAAAATGGAACGTGTTTTTGACAATTTAATTCGTAATGCCATACATTATAGTTTTGAAAACAGTACAATTAAAATTACAGCAGAGAAAAAAAGCAATGGAGTATATATATGTTTTAGTAATGAAGGTAATACTATTCCTGAAGAAAAGTTAAATCGTATTTTTGAGCAATTTTATCGTTTAGATAGCTCTCGTGATACAAAAACAGGAGGTTCAGGTTTAGGTCTTGCAATAGCAAAAAAAATTATTGAACTTCATAAAGGAACTATAAATGCATATAGTGAAAATGAGAGAATTGATTTTAAAATTTTCATTCCAACACTTTCGTAAGAAAATTGTATGATTTTTATCACAAAAAAATAAAGTTTTTGTACTAGATAACGAAAGAAAGCCACTTTTTATTTTGATACCATATAGGTATTGAAACAGAGAGTGGCTTTCTTTGTGCAGAATATTAAAATAAGAGGCTTATTATGGAAAAGGAATTGAACAAACAAAGATTCATTTCGAATGTTATATTAATTGGGTCTTTGACAATTAAATCTTAAGCCCTTTGAATTTATTACAGAATATTTCTGGGATAGGGTAAATATAGATGTTGTTTAAAAAAATATCTTTGGCAATATTGCACTGTTTATTCCTTTAGGGATATAAAATATTAAATTATTGAGGTAGGAGGATTATTATGCTGCAAATAAGAACTAAAAACAAAATAAAACCTAAAAACACTTCAAAAATGGTGGCTTATTCCTGTTCTTTAGAGGAAGAAGAATTATTTAAACAGTATGCAAAGGAACATGGTATTAAGTTAATTATTACAAGTCAGAATATCTCAGAAGAAACAGCAGGTTTATCATTAGGGTGCAGATGTATCAGCATTAATCATTCTACAAAAGTAACTGTTCCCTTATTAGATACTTTATATAAGAATGGTGTACGCTATATTTCAACACGAACAGTTGGGTATGATCATATTGATATTGAACATGCCAATAAGATAGGTATGTATGTAGGAAATGTCAGATATTCGCCAAATAGCGTGGCTGATTATACAATCATGCTTATTCTTATGGTGATACGTCAGGCAAAACTGCTATTAAAACGTACAGATGTGCAGAATTATAGTCTTCCTGAAAAAGCAGGACGGGAAATTCAGGAGCTTACTGTGGGAGTAATAGGGACGGGAGTTATTGGAAGCACAGTAATTTCTCACCTTAAAGGCTTTGGATGCAAAATCCTTGCATATGACTTATATCCAAATGAGGAGGTCTGTAAATATGGAGAGTATGTAGATTTAGATGTATTATTACAGAAAAGTGATGTGATTACGTTGCATATGCCTGCTACAAAGGATAACTACCACATAATTGACAAAGAAAACATAGGAAAAATGAAACGAAACGCAGTGATTATAAACACAGGTCGTGGTTCTTTAGTAAATACCACAGCATTGATAGAAGCAATTGAAGAAAAAAAGCTTGGAGGAGCTGCATTAGATGTAATAGAAAATGAAACGGGATTGTTCTATGAGAATTATAGAGGTAAACCATTGGCAAATAAAGAGATTGCGTTGTTAAATTCATTTTCTAATGTAATTATTACACCGCATATGGCATTTTACACTGAACAAGCAGTGAGAGAAATGGTGAACAATTCTATACGAAGCTGTATTCAATTTGAAAAGAACTCACGAAAAGTATGGGTCAATATGGCTCAGTAAAATAAATAGTATATGGAGGAAGAACCATGAAAAAAATTAAAGTGGCAGTTTTATTTGGGGGATGCTCCGATGAATATAAAATTTCATTAAAATCAGTACACAATATTATGACGCATATAGATACATCAAAGTATGAAGTGATTATAATTGGAATAACAAAGGATGGAAAATGGTATAAATATGATGGTCCTGTAGATATGATTTTAGATGATGCATGGCTTGACACAAGGTTTTGTACCCAAATAATTATGGCACCAAATCGTGATATTCACGGTTTTGTTGAGATAAGGAATGAAAAGGTATCTAGTACCAAAATAGATGTGGTATTTCCTGTATTACACGGAAAATGTGGAGAGGATGGAAGTATTCAAGGCTTATTTGAGTTGGCTAATATTCCATATGTTGGATGTAAAATGTGTAGCTCTGTTTTGTGCATGGATAAAGATGTTGCACATCAAAATGTAAAAAGTGCAGGAGAAAAAGTAACTTCGTCCATAACTATTTATGATTATGAGATTATAGAGAGCAGGTTAGAAGAAATCAATGCTTTAAAATATCCTTTATTTGTTAAACCAGCCAGTTCAGGTTCTTCTTTTGGTGTCACAAAAGTAAATGCACAAAATGAACTTATGTCTGCTATTAAGGAGGCAAGGAAATATGGCTGCAAAATAATTATTGAAGAAAGTGTGGATGGTTGTGAGGTTGGCTGTGCAGTACTTGGAATAGGAGAGAACTTGATGGTTGGTGAAGTTGACCAGATAGAGCTGTCTCATGGATTTTTCAGAATTCATCAAGAGGAAAAGCCAGAGATAAGATCTGAAAATTCAACAATTCATGTACCTGCTCATTTGGAGGCTAATATAACAGCACAAATTAAAGAAAGTGCAAAGACTATCTATAATGCCTTAGGATGCACAGGTCTTGCAAGGGTAGACATGTTTTTGACACCACAAAATGAAATTGTGTTTAATGAAGTGAATACAATGCCTGGTTTTACTTCATATAGTAGATATCCACGTATGATGGAGGCAGCCGGAATTAGTATTTCAGAAGTTATAGATAAAGTTATAGAGCTTGCATTAAGTAAATAAGAAAAGAGGTTGAAAAAATATGAGATCATTAACAATACAGCAGCAGCAGATTTATTGTGGTGAATTAATATTAGTTAATTCTGCTTACCCATACAGAATAGAAAATCAGGAGCACTGGATGGTTCCTGTAAGAAAGGACTTTCCTAAAATACTATTACATAAACGGGCTAGTAAAAAGCTTAAAGAATTAATACACAAGCTAAATTGTGCAAAAGAAATTGTACCAGTAAGTGGATTACGCAGTGTGCAGGAACAGATAGAGATTTATGAAGATTGTCTTCGCGAAGAAGGGGTAGGGTATACTACTAATTTTGTGGCTATGCCGGGACACAGTGAACATCACACTGGACTTGCAATTGATTTAGCAGAAAATAAGCCAGATATTGATTTTATATGTCCAGAGTTTTCTTATACAGGAATTTGTAAAGAATTTCGTGAAAATGCAGCAAAATATGGTTTTATAGAAAGATACAAAGAAGGAAAGGAATTCATAACAAATGTAGCAAAGGAGCCATGGCACTTCCGTTATGTGGGTTATCCTCATGCTCAAATCATTGAGGATATGGACTATACATTAGAGGAATATATTGAATACCTAAAGAAATTTAAAGAGAAGGGAGAACATTTATATTACAAATCAAATAATGTAGAATATGAAATATTTTTTGTTCCTATATATGATGAGCATAATTTTAAACTTTTGCTTAAAGAAAATACACGTTGTCAAATATCAGGAAATAATGTAGATGGAATAATCGTAACATTATGGTGATGGTACTTGGTTATTTGTTAAAAAATGGAATACTTTATTATTTGACTTAAAGGGAAGTGGATCACCTATAAAATATGTGATAATGCATTCTTTTATGAATGGAAAAAGTCTGAATAGAAGTTGCTTAGATTATTTTGATTATATGGTATTAATCAGAAAGTCTGATGCATGCATAAAGCTATTAAATTAACCCTGCTGAATGCAGGGATTATTTCTTTTAAAGTTGATACATAAACTGTTAAACTAAAATATTTTGTTATTGACAGTTATTACGGTTATTGCAGTAGCCGTAACGTGAAAGGAGATAGAATTTTTGAGAGGTAACGCAAAAGGTGGTGCTATTAATACTTTGCAGAAACGTAATTGGATTATACATATAGATGTTGGAAATGGAAGAAGGAAAGAATATATCATTACAGAAACGGGTAAGAACATAGTTAGTAAAGAGAAAAAAAGACTAAAAACATTAATTGACATAGCTGAAGAAATTTTCAAAAAGCATATGACTAATATACCAGGTGAGATGATTATTGTTTGGACATAAAGATTTATTTGTAAAATGAGTTATCAAATTTTTTTTAATAATGCCATGGATTAAGATTTTGTAATGAT
>NZ_LTBA01000079.1 GCF_001594005.1 Clostridium tepidiprofundi DSM 19306
CAACAGATATCAGTTTATGTGATGAGGAAATTTTTCAAAGGTATAATTGTCGATGGACAATAGAAACTTTTTTTCGTCAAAATAAAATGGAGTTAAATCTTGATAAATATCAAATAAGAAGTTCTAGAGCAATAAAAAGATATTTAATCATAACTCAGTTAGCATATTTATATTGTATTTTTGG
Source organism: Clostridium tepidiprofundi DSM 19306 (assembly GCF_001594005.1). Classification (GTDB taxonomy): domain Bacteria; phylum Bacillota; class Clostridia; order Clostridiales; family Clostridiaceae; genus Clostridium_AC; species Clostridium_AC tepidiprofundi. The sequence goes on from NZ_LTBA01000079.1 coordinate 185, forward strand.
TGTCTGTGATAATTACATCACCTTTAGTGAAGGAATAAAAATTGCTAGAAATAATTCTAAAGAAGCCTTGATTTCTTGGATCTGTGATAAATCACAAGAAGGTTTTACTAAACAAGAAATATGTAGCCTATTAAAAGTTGCATAGGAAAAGTATAATTATATACTGTAAAAATTTGCTAGCATTTTTGCACATTTATAGTTTCACTAATATAATTTCCATTTCTTAATAACTGAATTATTTCAAGTCCTATTTTAGGAATTAAAACATATTCATCTATACTAGTACGACCAATATACACCTCTTCAGAATCACCTTCATCAATTGTAATAAAATCATCGAAAAATTCAACAGATACATCTGCATTAGAATGTAATATATGTAAAGCTTTATATTTATTTATATTTATTTTTATTTATTTTTATTTATTTTTATTTATATTATCCATATTACCTTTTCTCCATAAACTCATCGAAATATAATACTTTAATTATATTTGACCAATTCAATACAGAGCCTACAAAATCCTTTATATCTAAACCTGGCATCTCATATAAATTTTCATCTCCAACAGTTCCAGTTGCATCTTCAATAAATGTAACTTTATAACCTCTATCAAATCCAGCTATTGCAGTAAACATACAACAATACTCAGTATTAAAACCACATATAACAATATTGTCTATAGAATGTTTAATTAAAATATCTTGTAAATTAGTATTAAAGAATGCATCTGCAGTAGATTTTTTTACAATATAATCAGCATAAACTTTAAGTTCCTTCACGATTTCTACATTAGGACTATCTTTAAATAGTATATTATTTTCATCATTATCTAAATGTTGAGTAAATATGATAATTTCTTTATTGGCTTTAAATGTTAAAATTAGTTCTTTTATTTTTTTTATTTCATTCTTAAAATTTTTTTGTTTTATTAAACCATATTGTGCATCAATAACTAATAGTGCATTCATATTATATCCCTCCAATCAAATTATGACAATATCTCAATAATAAACCTTAATATTTCAATTACAGCATAACCAGTCATATTATTTTTGTCTAGCAATGGATTAAACTCCACAATATCCATTCCAACTATATTCCCTATATTATTAATATGTTTAATTATTCTAAATATATCAATAATATCTAAGCCAAAAGGTATCGTAAATCCTGTTCCAGGAGCTATTGTAGGATCCAATACATCAATATCAATAGAAATATAAAAATCATAATCTCCCTGTGAAAAGTCTAAGAATAAATCACTTAAATCTTTTCTCTTTATGTCATCTGATGTTATTACCTTAATTTTTTCATTTGAAAAAATGGGTTTCCAAGCTTCTCTAACTCCTACATGTATTATTTCATCTACATTATCCATATTTTGTATTGCAGTAACGAAATTTGCATGGTTCACAATACCATTTATTATAGTATCAGAATCATAATGAGCATCAATCTTTACAAATTTTATTTTTCTTTTAAAACATTTTAGTATAGGATATGTAATTGAATGATCGCCTCCAATACAAACAATTTTATTAGGAAATTGTTTTATTTGTAAGGCATACAATTTTTCCAAACGATCGTGTAAATCACTTGATGATTCGCCAGCTATATATAATAAATTTCCTAAATCAAATACAGCTTGATTCATATACACATTTATATTAGGTCTATAATTTTCTAAATTGCCATCAATTCTTATATATTGATTTGCATATCCAGAAGTTAAGTTCCTAATTTTATCAGGTGATAATTTACATCCAGATGCTCCAGTTACTGCTCCATCATATGGAATACCAAGTAAACATATTTGATTTTTATTTCGATTTCTTGGTGCATCAAAAAATGAAGAATTCGAATTTGTATTTGCAAAATAACTCTCAACTTTCGAATTCGTATTATTACAAAGTACTCCAAGTTCACTTAATTCATCAATAATATTTAAAACATCATTTTTACTAATATCAAAATTATTTAAACATTCATCTATACTCATAGGTTTAACAAAAAATTTTATTATTGTTAATATTTCCAGTACCTAAACTAACCATAAAAAACTAAAGATTACTGGAAATTATTAAGAACGGTTTAGAATTACTCTTAGACGTCAATATTTACAATATGGATTGACATAGGTGTAATTCTGATTCTCCTTGTTGACCACTATCGTGGTACTTCTGTAAAAGAGTGTTTCCTTATTTATAATGTTAACTTCTAACCCAGTCGTTGTTCGAATTATTAATCGGTTAGAGTAGCAACTAACCTAAAGTGATTAATAGTTTAGTTCTTATTAGTGCGAGGCTGTTGATGCATTATAAACTAGGGGTAATCCTATGTCCGTTCTTTTTAATTTTATATTGAAAGGTGGTGATACAATGAATAACGCTTTAACAACTACTTTATTTATTGGTATAGATGTTAGTTCAAAATCCAATTATGTGTTTGCTTTAGACTTTTTTGGCGAAAAATTATTCTCTTTTCAAACAAGCAACAACCTTCCAGGCTCTGAAGAAATAGTAGCCAATATAATATCATGTCTTAAAGAAAATAGTCTAACCCACCTAACAATTGCTATGGAATCAACTTCATTCTATAGCTGGCATTTAGCTAATGTATTAGCTACCCACGATGCCTTAATATGGTTTAAGCCTAAAATTTACTGCTTAAACCCTAGAGTAATTTGTGCTTATAAAAAGTCATTTATTGATATGGATAAAACCGATCCAAAGGATGCGTTCGTTATTGCTGACTTTGCAAGAGTAGGCAAAATAACTACAGCTCCATGGGATGGAAGTAAATATATTGCTTTACAAAGACTTACTCGTTGCAGACTACATTTAATGGAAAATATAAGTCGTGAAAAGTCTTATATTCTTTCAAATATATTTTTAAAGTTTAGCGAATTAGCTGTTCTTGATAAGAACGAAAGCCCTTTTTCAAATACATTTGGAGCTTCATCATTAGCAGTACTTACAGAATTTATGTCTATCGAAGAACTTGCTACCGCAAGTCTTGAAGACTTAGTTGCTTTCTTAGTGGATAAAAGCAAAAATCGATTTTCCGCCCCAGAAGCAACTGCTAAATTACTACAAAAAGCTGCTAGAGATTCTTATCGTTTAGATAAGTCACTATATGATCCTCTAAATGCTACAATTGCAGCATCTCTAAATTGCATTAAATCTTTAGAGAAAGAGGTTAAAGGCTTAGATAAAGCAATTGAAAAAGCTGTGAAAAGGCTTGATAATCATCAGTTTCAATGTTTGATATCTATTCCTGGTATAGGACCTATATTTGCAGCAGGCATAGTTTCAGAACTTGGTAATATCACCAAATTTACTAATCAAAGTTGTTTAGCCAAATATGCCGGTTTAACTTGGAGAAAAAAACAATCAGGTAACTTTACAGCAGATAATACTTTTCTAACTAAAACCGGAAATAAATATCTACGATATTACTTACTTGAAGCTACTGCTAGCGTTACTAGATATAACACTGAATATAAAGATTATTATAATCGCAAATACGCTGAAGCCTTAGTACACAAACATAAAAGAGCCCTTGCACTAACTGGACGAAAACTTGTAAGATTGATTTTTTCTTTGCTACGAAATAATCAACTTTATACCTCTAACGAGGTAGTTGAAAAAGTTACAACTTAATATTTGTCCAACAGCCTTGCAATTCCTAGTAAAATTTTGGTAATTGCTTAAGGATTATTAAGGTTACCCTTTTTTATCTAAGACAAACTAGAAAATTTCCAATTTAATAAAATTTTTATCTTGACATATTACCAGTCGTCTTTTATACATCTCTATAAAAAATTATATCATAGTCATGTATATTTTTAATAAAAATATTTTATTTAATCATAATAAAGAGCACTCAATCTTTAAGATTAAATGCCATTTATGATAATTAAATATTATGTTTCTATAAAGTATTTACTCTCTTTAATAAATCTTTGGTAAAATCAATATATGCTTCTTTTGTTTTTTCATAAACCTTTCTATTTCCTCTAATAGTTGCTGTATCTTCTCGTTCTAAATTATCTAAACTTGGAATCTTCCATATTGGATTTTTATATTTTTGTGCCATACCTGGTAATGTATTATGAGAATGCATTACATTTTTTAAACCTATTGGAGTGTTTATCATATCATCTGTTAAATGCTCTCTTATTTCACTATTTATATATTGTTTTATAGTTATAGGTATTTGTTTCGCATAATTATAATGCGATTGTGCTAAATCCCAAGGATTATTATTACTACCATTATATTTTTTTGCATTATATATAGTAAATCCAAGAAATTTTACAAACTCTTTAGGAAATTGTTTTCTTTTTTTATCTGAAATTAGATTGTATATTGCATCAAAATCTCTTTTCCAATTTGCTAAAGAACTGCCTATATTCTTTATTCCATACATAGAAAACATATCTGGTAAGGCAGGAATTAAGAAACCATCAACTGTAGATATAATCACTTTATTTAATACTCCTAAACTTGGTGATGTATCTATTACTACAAAATCAAATCCATATATTCTCGCATAATCACAAGCCAAACTTCTAATCTTAGTTATAGTTCTTATTGCTAATGGATCCCCCACATATGCTTCTGTCCATCTAGATGATATTTTATTCTCATACATATGTAATGTTAATCTACCAGGAATTATATTTAATTTATTTGTAATTGCAAATGGAGGTGGCAAAGTTTCTAAATCACCTGTTCCTTCTTCTGTTGGTTTCAATAGATAATGAATAGTTCTAGGCTCTTTATTCATTTCTAAGAATTCATTTGCTGAAAGTTCTTTCTTAGCTGCATCAAATCCTGTCTCTATAAATTCATCTTCCTTTTTCCATATATTATGTAATTCCTCTACATCAATTCCATGTATAGTTAAATTACATTGTGGATCAAGGTCTATCATTAAAACTTTATATCCAATTTCCGTAAGTGCATACGCCATATGATATGACAATGTTGTTTTGCCAACACCACCTTTATTATTGAAGACAGAAATTATCCTCATCACATCTCCCCCATAAACCTTATTTGAAAATTCTCATATTTAAATTATATCTTTCATTGTAATATTTTTCAATATACTTTTCTTAAACATTCCTAAATAACTGTATAATTTATCACTAAAAAGTTCTCTAATTTAGCTTCTTAACTCAAAACCTTAAAAATAATATATTTATAATGTAATACTCAAAATATTTTTTTATATTAGTTTAATTTGCTTATATATCTTCTCTTATCAATAATATTAAGCAATGTATACGCAATACAACAAATACCATCATTAAAATTATAAATTTTCTCATCCTCTTCATTCATAATTTCATCATTAACAAATCTATTGTATTTTTCATCTAATCTTTTAATAATATCATTAGATTTTTTTATATTCTTCTTTAACCATCTTTTAGCAACTTTTTTATCCTTACTATAAATGAGCAAAATCGCCTCCATTATTTTACAATGATTATGCGCACTTATCTTCTGATAGCTTAAGAACATCACAAATAGCGTCTTTGCTTACTCCATTTTGAGATTGCGTGTATACCCAC
>NZ_LTBA01000080.1 GCF_001594005.1 Clostridium tepidiprofundi DSM 19306
TGATTTTCGTGCCATAAAAATAAATCTCCTTTTTTATTTTTATATTACACGATTTTCTACTTGCTAAACAAGCTTTGTACTATAATTTTAATTTATGGCAAATATTATTTTTTATAAGGTTATCCTGCTGAGATGTTAATTATGCAATCAAATAAAACTTGTCCAATAGTTCAACAATATCTAAGTTACCTTGTTGTCATTAAAGACCGTGCTGATAGTACAAAAAAATATCATACAGACTTACGTACGTTTTTCAACTATATTATGAACTTACATAATATTCCTATTGCTGGTGAAAACTTTGCTCAAACAGACTTAAAATTCATAAAATCTATTACTCTGTATGATATTTATTCTTTTATTTCTTATTGCCAAAAATCATTAATTTCTTTACCCAAAACTAGAGCTCATTAACCTAATAAAAACTTTTAATATGGATAGCACTAAACCGCGGATGCGTGATATTTATAATATCATCAATAGTTAATGTTCTAATAATTAAAGGAAAACAATGTGAATATATGTAGTATGTTGGCTAATGACTTTTATTTTGTGTTTGTCTTCACTTATTCCCTCAAAATAAATTAATTCGTCAATTATCATATATGAAATCTCATTATCCAATTAATAATTCATCAAAGAATTTCTCGACAAGATTAGCTAAATAATTAGTGTTTATATACAAAAGGTTCTGCATATTTATAATGTGAATTTCTTCTGTAAAATCAGTAACTCCTGGCCTTATCGAGTGAAAATCATATGTCTATAATTCATATATTCCTTAAACTCGTCACTATTATGAATATTCTCAATGTCATTAAATAAAGGAATGTTTGCCCCACGAAGTAGATCTAAATTAGCTACAAAGATTGTTCGTTTCACTTCCAATCTTTGTAAGGGGTCAGGCACCTTACAAAAACTGAACTGCAGTTTTTGTTGCTACTTCTAGCATTAACTTCACCTGATAATATACAAACATTTACTAAATGGCCTTTCTGAACAAGTTTGTACATTGTAGCGCCTGCACCTAAAACCTCATCATCTGGATGTGCAACAACAATTAAATACGTCATATCAAATACCTCGCTTAACTTAAAATTAATTTTCTAATCTATACCACATACTCATTTAGGCATTACCTTTGATTCCTTCTATATTATGTCATTACAATATGTAATATACATTATGTCATAATTTAAAGAGTTTCACATATTGTTAAATATATTGTATTCCATGTAGAATATAAGGATTTCGGGAAAATACACCATATATAGTTCTTCCATCATATTTGAGCATGCACTTTACCCTATCTCTTATGAACTGTTCTCCAATTATGTCTAAAACTTCATTTCTTTCAAACCAACAAACTTCAATACTTTCTTCACTTGTAGTCAATTCACCTGAAAGTGCTTTAGCAGCAAATCCAAAGCTTACAATTGTTGGAATTGAACTTATTCCGTCATATTGAACCCCCATTCCTATATTAGAGTGAACTGCCATTAAATTGCCAATCTCTACATCTATTCCTGATTCTTCTTTTACCTCTCTTTTCAATGCCTCTATTAGAGTTTCTCCTACTTCAACTTGTCCACCAGGAATTTCCCATCCTCTTACTGGATTTTTTACCATAAGTATTTTTCCTTGGTCGTTTTCTATTAAAGCACATACAGAAACAATATGTACTGGAAAATTCATAATATCACAACTCCTTCTTATATCTAGTGTAGTTCACCCTACACTGACTGATTTTATTACATTTACACACAGACTACATATAATCAATGTAGTCTATAATTTTTCATACAGTTTACCCCTTAGCATTTCTAACTGTTCCTTCAATTTCTTATTCTCTTCTTCAAGTTCTTTAATCTTTTTATCTTTAGCCATTATAATAATATCTTTCGATTTACTTGTTTTATCATATTTAGTTCTTTTGTTCATTTCCTTACTTACTTGCTTTTGTCTTAAATCTTCTATTCTTGATCTAACTTCTTGATTTTTATATAAGAATGTCTTCGCCACTCCACTTTCTTGTGAAATACTATTAAAATTAATCTTTTCATCGTTAAGAGAAAGTTTTCTAATAGCTTTATCAACCTTTTCTAAGATAATTTTTGTTTTCTCCTGTGCATATTTCTTTAATCCTTTAGTTTGATATGTCATTCCCCTCTTGATTTACTATTTTTATAGACTAATTTTGTCCTGTAACACTTTCCAATATTTTCTTAATCAATCACCACTTTGCAAAAAATTAAGCTACTAAATCAATAACAAAATAGACTTTAACATCCAAAGAAAGAAAACTTATCATTAATAAAAGGAGTTATTTGAACAAATAAAAATGAAATATAGAAGATATTTAAAAGTATCGTCCTCATATTAAACATTAACTAATTCATGTTTTTAAAACATCCTTATATCCTTTGAAGTTACAGTAGTTATGAAAATTCTTACTGAATCGAAGTTCTCAATGTCTTCAGCAGTTACAATAATTTAAACTAATTCAGTACCAAACAAGTTTATAGTACTTATTTAGTTGATACAAAGTACTCAGCTACTTTTTGAAAACATAACTCTTTAAGATTGACTCTATCCCCATATTTTTAGTTTTTTATTGTTTACTTGTAAGTGGAAGTTGTAGTTCATAAATTTCAATATAACTACAAATGGCAACTATACGTTCCAAATTTGAATACTTTTTCACCATGTCAAGAACTTCACATTTTGAATACCAACTATCACAGAAAATAATTACCTAATATTGTTGGAGTAAATGCATTAAAATATCTATAAGATTTGAGACAAATTGAAATTTTGTTTTCTCTTTATCATATGCCTGTACCCTAACGAAATGATTTAAAACCTTACTTTATTAGCAAAGAACAATGAAATATTGATGGCTAATGTGATAAAACAGTATCCATCTAAATAAATAGTACCTTTTTTCTTACGGATCCAAAATATGCAGACATCAATCAAAATTTTTACCATACTTGCATAATTGCAAAATAGTCTTCAATCTTTGCCCATCCTTCTTCCCACTTTAAACTTCTTAATGCTGGATAGTGGCTCTTATGTACATTTTCTTCAAGTTTAGCATTAGATAAACGTATAACTTCAACATACCTTATATACTTTCTTACTACATTATATGAGTTAAAGTTTTTATCTATAATGTGTTGTAAATGTAGTCTTCCAATATCTAAACAAACCCTTATATTCTCATACTTATGTAGAAGCTTTATTATCCCATCTCCTTCACATATATATTTATTTATAACATCAAACTCTAATACAGGTATAAAATTACATTCTGTTCCCTTAGTACTTATCCACTCAAAAAATTTCTCACTTGCTCTTAAGAAGTCCTCATAGGAATACTCTTCTTCATAACAGTATTCAGTATAGTCCGTAAATCTCCAGTTACTCCAGTTTACCTCATTTGAAAGTAAAACAGGCTTTGGATAATGAAATAATATATAATGTGGATTTATTTTCTTAATATAACTAAGTTCTTCCTCTATATAATTATATGATTGTTTCTTTGTCTAATCATCTTTAGATAAATATTGTGGGTCTCTTAATCGCCATTTACCTGATCTTAAAGGAAAGTGAACACATATTTTAAAATTGTCTTTCTTTGAGCAAGTTATTAACTTATCTAATTCAGTTTCATTTTTCATAAAACATGCCTTTACTCCATAAAATTCCTTCCTAAAATCTCTATGCTGCTTAATTTCATCAAATTCTCCAAATTGTCCTATAAGAAATTGTTTCATATTTAATACCTCTCCAATCTTATATAATAATTTATAGTGTTTTTGTGGCTTGTAGGCTTACTTGTTTATTTCAGGCATGCACAAAAGATATATTATTTTAAGAGTATCCTTTATTAAAAATTAAGTCAATGTAGGATTCATAAATAATACTGAGGAAGTAACTATATAACCATGTGTTCGTGTAAAATAGTATCCTACTCTCAAACTCTTAAATATGTAATGATGTCCCTACTTAAGCTTTATCATGCAGATATTACATTCCACTAAATTATTATCAAATGGTATATAAAAGTCATTCATAAACTTAAGTGGTCCATTTGCATACAATGAAAGCTTTAGGAAAACTTCTGCTTTTACCAACTTTATAATCAAAATTTAATTTGAAATTGATACCTATAGCATGTACTTCTTTGTATTACGAGAACTATACATGTAGTTTTTATGCTGTAGGTATTCTTATTATCAGTGATGAACTTTATTATTAATTTTGTTCTTTACTAATATAACAATAACCTTTTTAGCATCTCATTTTTCCCGTGATCCTAGCTAAATATTTCCTCAATTAACGTACATCGTTAACTTATATGATTTCTAATTTTTTGATTGGATAAGCTTGTAGTACTTTATCCAACTTCTTATTGTAGCACGTATTAAGCCATATTCGCTGCTAAACTCATTTCTTGTTTCACCTAATTTATTACGATCAACTATCATTGTTTTAAAATCATCCGGGTATCTTACTCCAGTATTCTTAGTCATGTGTACACATCCTTTTCTAATTCTATTTGATAATAGATAACTTAATGTGACCACAAAAATATACTAGCGCCTATTAAATATTCATATTGTTATAACCTTCTCTAATTCCTTTATTGCTAATCACAACTTGAATACTTTTTATAAAAATAAATGTATCAAAAGCTATACCCATTTTATTTACATATTCACTATCAAATTTAGCTTTAGCATAAATCTCATCTTTCTTATTTATTTGAGTCCATCCAGTAAGACCTTGATATATATCATTAACTCCATATTTACCTCTTTCTTCTATTAAATCAAATTGATTCCAAAGTATAGGTCTTGGACCTATAATACTCATATCACCTTTAACTCAAACTTCGCACATTAAAAAAACGACTTAACCCATTGAAAATACAAGGATTTTGAGCATTTTAATATGGTAAATTCCTCTTAAAAATGATATAATGTAAGTAACTACAAATACAAAAAATATCAGTTTTGGGAGGAATAACTCATATGAACAATATACCACAAAATAATGAAAATGAAAACATATTTATTAAATCTATACTAAATTTTGTTAAACAATTTAAGGTGATAAGTGCTTTTAAAAAAGCAAATTGCTATAAAGAAAAAGGTATATGTGTTCATGATATTTTTTGTTATATATTACAACTTGTTTATACTGGAAAAAGCATGCACATGGGTTATCAAACAGAATCTAATAATCCAAAGTTTGGCAAAGATGTAGTATACAGATTTTTAAATTCTATGTATATAAATTGGCAAACTTTTTTGATACAGTTAGCGAAAGCATTATAAATACTCATCTATTAGAATTAACTTCAGAAGAATGTATTAATGCAATAGTAGTTGATGACTCATTTTATGGCAGACTTAGAAGTAAAAGAGTTGAATTACTTGCTAATGTAAATGATCATGCAAGTAAAGGTAATAAGTAGCTACAAAGATTGTTCGTTTCACTTCCAATCTTTGTAAGGGGTCAGGCACCTTACAAAAACTGGACTGCAGTTTTTGTTGCTACTATTTCAGAGAAAACTATACCTTCGTCACGGGCAAAATCTCCAATTGAATTATGTGGTTTTCATCATTCTCATACTAAAAATAAAAAAGTTTATGGTCATCAAATAGTAGGTGTTCTTCTGCAATGTGGGGATATAACT
>NZ_LTBA01000081.1 GCF_001594005.1 Clostridium tepidiprofundi DSM 19306
AATTACAGGTGGTAAACGATTAATCAAAAATTTATATAAGGAGTATCATCATTTTGCAGATATCATCGTAGCTGATGCTCTATATTGTAAATCTACTTGGATTAAAGAAGTGCTTTCAATTGGAATGTAGCAACAAAAATTGTTCATTTCATTTCCAATTTTTGAAAGGGGTCAGGTACCTTACATAGATTGGTAATTTTAGTGCTAATCTATGATGCTTAATGGAGTAGGTGGCAGAGAAATTGGAGTTGCTGCAGGAACGCAAATATCTATTAAACTAGATGAAGTGATGGACTTATTTTACTCACTCAAATCACCATATCGTAAAAAGTAGTATTTGTTATGAATGTAAATTTCTTAAAGAATATCATTGATACTATTAAAAAATTATTTACTTCATGATAGAATATCAATATAAGGAAGATTGTAAAGGCATATTAATGTATAACAGATGGAGGAATGGTCATAGCAAGAAGGAGTTATGGATTTAAAGAAAGAGTACCAAAGATATTAGTTGATAAGTTTATTGATGATAGAGAAAAATTTAATAAATATAATGAATGGAAAAAATGGACTGTAATAAATAAAAATATAAAAGGAAAGGTAGGTGTAAAGCCTGATTTGTGGTTAATTAATAGGAAGAAATTATTAGGAATAGCAAGTTAGAAGTAACTTAAAAATAGATGTATTGCCTAAGTACACCTAGTAGGAAAGGCTTAGGTGATTAAAACATTTTGAGGAATGGGTAACTCTCATAATCTTGTAGGACTCTATTGGGATAATTGAACAATAGTGGCAAGACGAGATTTAGCAATGCTATCCTAGTGGTTGAATCCTGTGATACCACCATCTTATTAGTTCGATAAGGTGAAAAATTTAGACAGGTAATATTGTCTAAATTTTAGAAATTAGGTAAGAAATTAGATGCAGCTAATTGATATACTTAAAAGCAAAAAGGTCAAGGTAATTGAAATACCAAAATGGGGAACTTTTTTACGAAAGCAGTGGGAAGATAACTTTGCAAATCATTTGAGACTTGAAGAAAAGAAAGCTATTCATCTATTTGACGATGATGGTTTCTGTGGCTTTCTTTGGCACATATTTAGCTATGAGAAAAGAGAATGTTTAAAAGGAGAAAAAGCTGAACAAGCCTTTGATAATATGAAGAAAAGTGCTTGTTATGTTTTTTTTCAACATACAGATGATGTTTTGATTCTTGAGGATGCAGCCAAGTTTAATTCAAATGATTTATTGGATGAGTCAGATGTTTACGTTGTGGATAAAGAATTTAATTGGACCTATGTAAAAACACATGAAACAGGGTATTGTGGACCTTATTTTAGTCGAAGAATGTAATGCTTTGAAAAAACATTCTGTTCATTATCCATTTTAGATAAAGACAATTAGTTAATAGTTTATTAGCAACAAAAATTGTTTATTTTACTTCCAATTTTTGAAAGGGGTCAGGTACCTTGCAATGTGAAAACAATAAAAGTGTTGGAGTTTCTACTGTTTTTTCAAAGAAACTAAAATAGATTTTAAAAATAATTATTTAAACATTATATTAAGCGAGTTGATTATCCATAAAATATGATAATCAACTCGCTTAATATATTTTTTTGATTTAAAGTATTTATTAATTTTGTTTTAAACAAATTAGTTACAATAATACTTAGTATTTGCACATATACAAAAAATATACGGACAAGTCATTTAATATGTTGTAATTTATGTAAAACAATGGTATGATGATTTTGTTTCATGTAACGCTAATAAATAATTAGGAGGAACAAGGATGATAAACATATTATTAAGTCAGTATAATTTTCAAGATAAATGGGCTAGAGATATAATACAAAAATATATACATTCTAATGATAAAATTACAGTAATTCCATTTGCTTTTAGTGAAAAATTGATAGGTAATATTATGGAATGGCAAGATGCATACAATGAAAATTATGGTAAGTATTATAGAGAAATAGTTGAACCATTTTTAGAGCTAGGTATTAGTGAGAAAAATATTACCTTTCTTAATTTTTTTGAAGATACTGAAGATAAAATGAAAAGAATAATAGAAAGTAGTGATATTGTATTTTTAACAGGTGGACTTCCAGACATGGCAGTTCAACATGTTTTAGAGAAAGGCTTACTCAATAGTATAAATGAGAGCAAGATAATTATAGGTGTAAGTGCAGGGGCTTTAATGCAATTGAGTAATTATCATATATCACCAGATAAAGACTATCCAGAATTTATGTATTCAAAAGGATTAGGATTAATAAAGGAGAACTTTTATATTGAAGTTCATTATTCAGAAACTGATCTAGAAAATAACTGTATCAAAAGAGCATTAAAAGAAAAAACAGATATAGTTTATGCCATTAAAGATACTGGAGGAATAATTTTAGATAATAACACGATTACATTGCTTGGGGATGTGATTACCTTTAAAAAATAGAAATTTATTAGCATTTTTTAAATGAAATTTTAAAGGCAATAATCTAGAATATGAGAAAAATTATGGAGGAGGGTTAATTGAGTTATCCTAGAATTAAAATAAATTTATCTAAAATAAAACATAATACTACAACTATGGTTAATAGGTGTCGAGAAAGAAATATTTATGTAGCTGGGGTAACAAAGATGTGTAGTGGAGACCCAGTAATTGCAAAGGTACTAGTAGACAGCGGAGTAAATTTATTAGCGGATTCAAGAGTTTTGAATTTAAAAAGATTGGAAAAATTTAATGTACCTAAAATGCTTATACGTATTCCTATGAAAAGTAATGTAAAAGAAATAGTTAAATATTCGGATATTTGTCTGTTATCGGAATATGAGCTAGCAAAAAGTATATCTAGTGAAGCATTAAAACAAAATAAGAAATATAAGGTAATATTAATGGTTGACTTAGGAGATTTAAGAGAAGGTTTATATTATGATGAAAAAATATACGAAATTGCAGAAAATATTATTAAATTGAAAGGGATAACCTTATATGGTATTGGTGCGAACCTATCGTGTTATGGCGGTGTAGAGCCTACTAGAGAAAATTTAAATAGATTAGTGTATATAAAAAGACAGATCTATAGAAGGTTTAATGTAGATATAGAAATTATATCAGGAGGTGCATCTGGTAGTACAAATCTTTTTGATAAAGATGAAATTCCTAAAGAAATAAATCAGCTAAGGTTAGGAGTATCTCTTTTTTTAGGATTAGGATTAAATGATGAGCCCATAGAAGGGCTTATATACGATGCGTTTACACTTGAGGCTGAAATAGTAGAGGTGCAGATGAAACCATCTAAATCCATAGGAAAAATAGGAGTTACTGCCTTTGGGGAAGATTCATATTTTGAAGATAAGGGGAAAAGGCTAAGAGCAATATGTGCAATAGGTGGACAAGATGTCAATCATATAGATATAAGACCTATAGACCATAAGTGTGAAATATTGGGAAGTAGTAGTGATCATTTATTGTTAGATATAACCGAGAGTGATGTTCAGTATAAGGTTTGTGATACTATAGAATTTAACTTGAATTATAGAGGGAGCCTTTTTGCTATGACTTCTGAGTATATTTATAGAGAATATGTTTAGGCTGAGAGTAGGAAGTAATAAAAATAGTATAATGATTAAGAAAAGAACACTTAGATAATAGGTGTTCTTTTTTGTGAAATAAACAGATATGGTATAGTGTGTGCTAATGCTAAACTAATAGTTGTTCAGTTATACCTTTAAGATTACATTCATTTTCGTACAAAATATAAAGACATTTTTTAGATATAATAGCATTTATATTATCAACATCAGTGATTAAGTAATCAACTGTTACATTAAATATATCAGCACGATAAGGGAAAAGAATACTTTATGCTATTATTATTCACCCAATTGCATAATATACTTCAATATAGTTCAATATAGTATTAATAGTAATTGTATATGTAGAATTAAAATATAAAATTAAGAACAAAACAGAGTATCAGACAAAATTAATAGCTTAATGATAATATTGATTGGGTGTGGTATTTTGAGAAAAGTAATATCAAATATTGCAGATAGCTATGGGTTACATAGTCTTCACAGAGAATATAGTAGTGCGACACGTTGCAATATGAAAAGTATTGCCTAGATAAATAAGTTATCTAAGAACTAATAGTTTGAAAAGTCAAATGAGAGGGTAACGCCTTGAAGGGTTTTCTCTAATACTCCGAATGGCGAAATTTTTATTAAGAAGGATAACGTCATAAGCTCGGTGAAGTCGGCTGAGATTACACCCTAACGTGTAATGATGAGGAAAAGCGAACCAGAGGTGGTCGAGTGTAAGATAGGTCGGGAGTCTATAAAATATCTATGGTGAGAATGTCCTAATAAAGAAGGGACTGACGAAATTCCGAATGTAAGGGTCTATAGCAACAAAAACTGCAGTCCAGTTTTTGTAAGGTACCTGACCCCTTACAAAGATTGGAAGTGAAACGAACAATCTTTGTAGCTACTGCTAATTCATATTTATTATGCTCTTTATTGAATGTATATCCTGTCTTTTCAAATCTTTTTCTTAATGTGCTTCTAGCAATATCAATATCTTTGCATATTTGAGTCAATGAAGTACCTTGCTTAAGTTGTTTATTTACAAAATCAATTTGCTCTAGTTGATTTAACTTATCAAATTCGCTTCTCTTCATCATTTACACCCTTTCGTAATTACAAGTACTATTTGTATTATTATAAAACTTCGGTAAAAAATAAAAATCCCCTTTATTTAATGCACCGTTTATCAGGGGAAAATAGTATAATTTGTAATTTCAAAAATAGCCACTCAAAAACACTTTAGAATGGCTCAAGACATTTCAAGGTATGTTTTGGCTATTTTTAATTTTAAACGTCATACATTAGGTTATATAAGAAAATAGAGGTATTCTATTTTAAAGGTCATGTTGGATTTACACTTTATTCTTATACAATACAAATTTGATGAATATGTTATCATTTTAGTTATTTTATGGTATAATATCACCGTGTATTGAAGAAAGTGAAAGGAAATTACTATGTTTTTATCATATTTTATCATAACATTATTAGTAATACTAAAAATGTTAACACTAATAATAATTACTCATATCTTAATTATTATTATAAATAACTTTTTAATTATACTCAATAAACCGAGTCTTACAGGTAAAAAGATTGCAAGATTAACTAATGAAAAAATTTCTTATGTAAGTTTAATTTTAGATATTGTTGGAATAATTGTATTTTTAATTATATTACTTTGGGGGATTTATAGTGTTAATGATAAAGAAGGACTAATTATTGGAATATTTGGCTCGTTTTTTAATATAGATCTCAACCTTAAACATTTAATTAGAGACGTAAAATATTCATATATTACAAATAAAGGAATCTATTTCAAGAAAAAATTTTATAAATGGAATAAAATATCACATTACAAGTGGATAAGTTCAGATACTATACTTTTTGAAACGGTTTGTTGTTTACCGTATTTCAATGCTTTGTAGCGTATCGAATACTTATAAAAAATATTATGAAACGTATCAAAAATACACTTGATATTATGATACATTTGTATTATAATTTTGGACATAAAGAGAGGGGAAGCAACTATGAGAATTTATGGCTATGCAAGGGTAAGTACAAAGGAACAGAATTTA
>NZ_LTBA01000082.1 GCF_001594005.1 Clostridium tepidiprofundi DSM 19306
GAATGCACTCTCGTGCCAGCACAATAATACTACTGCATTATCTACACCGTTAAGGTGACCCTCATAACGATAAACCCAATATTTAGAATTGTTTACTGTAACAAGGCAAACATCATTCTTTTCAATAATTTGATGAAGAACATTTATAAATTGTACGTATAACAAACTTCCTGATACCTTTCCATGCAAACGCAATATTCCAAACACCTTCACTTAAAAATTTACCGAAGGTAGTTCTATGACAGTCAGCAAGACTCAATAAAACAATATCAGTTATTGTTCCTTTATAACCCTTTTGGGTGGAACCTTTTATAAATTGCTCAATATGCTTTAAAACAGGTTTAGAAAAATATAAAAAGAATCCAAGGCTAAATAAAAACTGGCTTATTGGTGATTTTTCTGGTAAACTATTTTTATGAGACATAATTTCACTCCTGTTGTTAAAGTTTGTATTCAAAATAATTTATACAACAAAAAGTGAAATTTGTCTCTATTTTTTATGAAATTATTTAACTGTAAATATATGTTATGATATTTTCTCAACTATAGGTATTTATAAAACATAATTGAATGTAATAATAGATAGGAAGAATGTGAAAGTGGGTGTTGCCATGGTTAAGCCAATTATTACTAAAGATCAAATGGTAAAGTCTTCTGAAGCAGCAAAGAGATTTGGAAGTATTAGAAAAAAAGCTAAAAAGGAACCTTTATATATAACTGATAATGGAAATATAGATTCAGTTTTAATTGGATATGACTACTTCGAAAAAATGTATATAAGACTTATGGAACTAGAAGAAAAAGAAGAGGTAAAAATATTATCCAGTAGAATAGAGTATCTTGAAAATAATCCATCAAGTGCAGTTCCCTGGAGAAATATTCGTTCTACAGGTAAATAATTATGAATAGTAAAAAGAGATTTGAAGTAAGATTACATCCAGATGCAATTAAAGATCAATTAGTTAAGCCTATGCAAAAATCTAAAATTTGGATAAGAAATATAAAAAACTTTAAATGAGCAAAAACACTTAAACTGTTTTACAGTAATTAAGCAGACTTATTGTAAAACAGTCTAAGTTCTACTTCACTTTAGTTTATTCATGGAGAATAAACTTGTCATGAATTTATCGATTCTACAAGACTCCCACTTCTATAAGTGGGAGATTGAAGCTTTTGCTTCAGGTGGAGTAGAGTCTCCACCTGAAGTCTCGATGTTTTGCTTTAGCAAAACGAGTTCACCCGAAACACTACTAAACACACAACAGTTAATTATATAGTCCGTTACGCTTATTCCTAACAAACTAGCTTTGTCTTTTATTACTTGTTTTTCTAGCTTCGAAACACGAATTTGAATAACTTCACTTTTCTTATTTTCCATAAAATCACCTTGTAATTACAATTTTTACCAATTAATATACTATTATTTTACCTATAAATACCTGTAATTACAAGGTATTTATTGTTTTTGTAATTACATAAATTTCGATTATAAAATAGCAAAAAGTTTCTCATTTTTGATTGTTTTTCTTAAAAAGATTTTTTAAATATTTGTTATTAACTACTACTAAAAATCTGTCCGTTAGGACAGTAGTAGTATAGTAATAGCATAGTAGGGGTGCTTTGAAATAAGTTATATCAATGGATTTCAGCCACGAAAGGTGAGAAAGTGACTATTAAAGGTGAGAAAATAACTGTGTAATAACGAAAAGTAATTTTACTTAAAAACCAATACTAACTAGCAATATAAAACGGTAGTTAACTGTTTTATATTGCTATATTTTAAATAACTCAACTTTCGCACATGATTTTTTAGGCATTAGCCAATAAATTCAACATCTATGGTATAAAAAAATAGAAGAACATCCCCTTATTTGGTATAATTGAATCACAACAAACAAAAACCAAGAAAGGAATGTTCTCCATGAATACAATTATACCAAATAATGATACTGAAAAAAAGTTTAAATCAACTATAGATAGATTTTTTAAGAAAAATAAAATTGGTTCTATCTTAAAACAATCAAATTTTTGTAAAGAAAAAGGTTTTTCATGCATTTTGATTTTTAAATTCATTTTTATGCTTGTATTTACAGGTAAAAATTTATTTCGAACGCTAGATTCTAAAAATGACATAACTAACTTTGCTAAAGATGTTGTATATAGATTTTTAAATTCAACTAACTATAATTGGCGTAAATTCTTATTTTTGTTATCATCATCAATAATCAAAAATGAAGTTGAACCATTATCAGCAAAAGATAGAGTAAATGTTTTAATTGTTGATGATTCATTCTATAGTAGAACAAGAAGCAAAAGTGTAGAATTATTAGCAAACGTGTTTGATCACGTTGATAGAAAATATAAAAAGGGCTTCAGAATGCTTACTTTAGGTTGGTCTGATGGAAATACTTTTCTTCCTTTAGCATTTACATTATTAAGTTCAGAAAAAGAAAAAAATCGTATATGTCCAATTAATTCAACCATAGATAAAAGAACAAATGGCTATAAAATTAGAACAGAAGCTGTAAAAAAAGCACCTGAAGTAATGATTGATTTACTAAAACAAGCGGCAGCTTACGCTTTACCAGCAACTTATGTTTTGTTTGATAGTTGGTTTACTTATCCTAAAACTTTGATAAAAATTTTAGAACTTAATCTTCATACAATAGCTATGGTTAAAGCTATGCCAAAAGTTTTTTATACTTATGAAGGTAAGAAATATAATCTAAGATCTTTGTATTCTACTATCAAGAAAAAACGTGGTAAAGCTAAAATTAAAGCTTCTGTAATTGTTGAAATTGGTCAAGATTCACATGCTACTCCTATAAAAGCTAAAATTGTGTTTGTTAAAGATAAAAATAGCTCTAAAAATTGGTTAGCATTAATTTCAACTGATGTTACATTAAGTGATGAAGAAATCATAAGAATATATGGAAAACGTTGGGATATAGAAGTTTTCTTTAAAATGAATAAGTCATTTTTAAATCTTGCTAAAGAATTTCAAGGACGTTCTTATGATTCAATGGTTGCACATACTACTATTGTATTTACAAGATATATTATGTTGTCTATAGAAAGTAGAAACAATACTGATATCCGTACTGTAGGTGCTCTATTTTATTATTGTTGCGATGAACTTCAAGATATACAATTTTTTGATGCTATACAATTAATTTTAGATTTACTTAAAAGTGCACTATATGAAAAACTTTCTTTAACTAAAGAACAAATAAACTCATTTTTAGACTATTTTATATCTACACTACCTACTTTTATCAAGGAAAAGCTGGCTTTTTTGTAGTGCGAAAGTTGAGTAAATAACTATATACTTTATTACAAAAAAATTAAAAGAAGAGTAATTACAAAAATCAATACAACAGACATTATCTTATAATGTCTAATCACTTCTGGACTTGGTTCAAGCTTCTTATCTTCAAACATCCATTTTCTTCCAAATAAAAAACTTTCTTTTGGATTAGTAAACATATATAAAAGCACAATATATACGGGTATGAAGAGTGTAAATGCTATAAATCGTTCCATCGATATATCACCCCAATTCTATTAATCTTTTACTCACAACTATTTTATCTCTTTCGAGAACATATTCCCCATTTAATTCTACATCCACACAAAACATTACCAATAGAGTATTAATAATAACATTATACCATACAATCCCTATTCTTAACATCCTAAAAATACCAAAAGAAGATATCCTAGACTCCCTATATGTATTTTAGGCGATAGCCTGTATGCCTGTGAACCTGTGTTTGAAATATGCAATAAAACCAGATGGAAAATAGAAAATCAAGGATTTAATAATCAAAAAAACATAAGATATGATATTGAACATGTTTGTTGTGAAGATTACAATGCTATGAAAAATCATATGTAATTAAGTGTAAAATTTGGCATTTAATTTTTGTTTGATAGATAGATCAAACTAGATTTTGCTCTTTAGATCTGAGGAGAGATATTATATGTTATTTAAAAGAAATCTATATTATACTAGCCCAATGATGAATGGAACAGATGTAATAGAAGTACAGACAAAATTAAATCAATTAGGTTATAATTGTGGTACTGTAGATGGATGGTTTGGTTCTTTAACAGATGTAGCCGTAAGGAATTTTCAAAGAGCCAAAGAGTTAGTGGTTGATGGTATTGTTGGAATAAACACATGGAATGCTTTGTTTAATGAAAATCCAAGTGGTAGTACAGAACTGAACAAATTTGTTTCTATTGCTAGTGGAGAAGTTGGATATACAGAAGGAGCAGGAAATATAACCAAGTATGGTAAGTGGTATGGTTTGGATGGAAATCCTTGGTGTGCAATGTTTGTATCCTGGTGTGCAAATCAAGCAGGCATTCTTAATAGCATTGTTCCTAAGTATTCTCTTTGTTCTGCTGGTGCAAATTGGTATAAAAATCTAGGAAAATATAAAACTAGAGAATCTGGATACACTCCAAAATCTGGTGATGTTATTTTCTTTAATGTTAATGGCGGAATTAATCATACTGGAATAGTTAAATCCTATTCTTCTAGCACGGTATATACCATAGAAGGAAATAAATCCAATACAGTTAGAAATGCCAGTTATAATTTATCTAACACTATATTAATGGATACGGCGTTAATTAAACAAATAGTCCATTAAAGAGGTTAGTTCTCATTATAATTGTTGTTTATATCGAAAAGCCAGCAAATCTTTGCTGGCTTTTTTCATAGTGGTGCACCCAGCATGAGCAATAATTTAAAAGAAATAGGTTTAGTATCTATAACAGAAATATATTCAAAAGTACACTAACTCTATTGAACTGCCGTATACTGAGTAATACATACGGTGGTGTGAGAAGACAGAAAATAAAATAATTATTTTCTTCCTACTCGATTCTTTTATTTTAAGAATTTATATTTTGAAACAGCCCATCCAGTTACCTTATCCTGCTCAATAAACACTCTAAAATAGTGATTATTAAAGCAATATTCATACACAAATCCATTTCCCGGATTATATTTTTTGTAATTTGTACCATATAGTTTTACTATTTTTTCTAAAGAATCACCATTTTTTAAACCTAAGGATGTGGGGATATTTTGTTTGATTCCAATAGCATATAATAATTGATTGTTTCTATCAAATGAAAAACTAATATCATCCGTCATTATTATTGGATTCCCTAACTCTGGATCTTCTTTCGAGGAGGTTATTTCAATTTCGCCTTTTACTTTTAATTTTAATTTCTTTAATTTAATCATCAACTCATCCTTCGACATACCAAAAGGAAAAGTTGACTTTTTGTCCTTTACAGACTTCTCATTAATGAAAATTTTACTTTCTGAATTTGAAATTTCTTTTTTATCTTGCATTTTATTTGTACTGTTTTTTCCTTCTATACTTTTTATTGATGTTGAAACATTTTTATTATCTTTAGCTGCACTTACACTTTGAATTTTCATTCCATTATTATTACATCCAACAGTGAACTACTTCGACCACAAGGGTACGAAGCTTCTTTATAGAAAGTTTGCTGTTTAAGTTTCCTCTAACAAAAGTTAGATAGCCTTATTTCTATGGGCGAGAACACTTGCCCTTATCCCTCATAACGTAAGCTAACTTGGGAATACATTAGGTTGCGATACCTTGTATATTTTACGCAT
>NZ_LTBA01000083.1 GCF_001594005.1 Clostridium tepidiprofundi DSM 19306
TATTACTGCTTTAAATTCTTGATCTCTTCTACACTTAATCCAGTAGCTTTTGACACTGTATCTTCATCCATACCCATAACCAATAGATTTTTGGCTGTTTTGAATATTCCTTCTTTAATTCCATTCCTTCCTTAATTCCTTTTTCCATTCCTTCTTTAATTCCTTCCTCTCTTGCACTGCTTATCATATTTGCCCTTTCATGAAGTGACTTTTCTCTCGCTTTATAAATCTCTATTGTCTTTGCATCACTACTTAAATATTCAAGTCTTTCCTCTACTCTCTTTATATCTTTATCCATTTCAATCAACTCCTTTAATTTTTCTTCTGAAATATCCTTATTAAAGAAAGTCAACCATCTCTGAAGTCTATCTTCTTTCAAATTCTTTACCTTCAATTCATTAAATTTTGGAATTTCTATAAAATGTATCTCTACCAAATCAGTGAGCATGTAATCCTTAGATTCATCTTCCCACAGATGAAACTTAGTATGAAACTTATCAAGCTTTATATAATTAAAATCCAATATGTTTATAGTTATTACCTTTGATAAATTCTTATAGTCTTCTCCTTTAACTATTGTTTCATTGAAAATTCTTCCCCAGTAAAACAGAGTTCTCTAAAATAAAATCATTCAAAGGTTTTAACCTCTCCATTATATCACCCTTTCCTATACTTATATTATATCTTAATTTTTGTTGTATTTTCACTATCTTTTGAAAAGAATTCGCATTTTTTATTAATACAAATTCTACAACAACAAAATTCCTTCTATTCCAAGTCTTTCAGGTTTTTGTTCACTGTTCTTAAGACATATTCCAGTATTTGCATTAAAAGAATCATCTGGCAGGCAATTATCTGCAACATATCTTCACAGTTGCTTTTCTATTACTTCGCTTGTAAGAAAAGTTTCTCTATTCTCACTTTTAAATTCTTCAATTATTTTAATTATTTTAGACAATAAATTATTACTAAAAAATGTTTTTGACATTGTCTTCATCTCCTTAGATTTATACAATGTAAATTTGATGAATATGTTATCATTTTAGTTATTTCATGGTATAATTATTGTGTAGTTAGTAATAAAAATTTGTAGTTGCTACTGTAGTTTTTAAAATAATTTTTAAGAATAAGTAAGACAAAGAAAATAACAATATATAGAGGAAAGAGAGATTTTGTCATGAACTTTAAATCTTTAAAGGATAAGTTAAAGGTAATAATAGATATTGACAATATAATACCTGCATCAATATTAATAATCATTATTTTAGGAACAGAACTAAGAAAACACCCTATGTTAGTACTATTTATTAGTTTGCTTTATTCAACTTACAGAATTCGAAAAGACCCTCCTAAGTAAAATAAAAATAGATTTACCTACTATAGTACAATCATTAAACAAAGAGATATATCTGATACGGATAATAGTAGTTTTTACACTAAAATACATAAGACAAATAATATAATAACTAGAATATGACCACTTGTCTTATGAATGGTCATGACTGCGAAAAAGCCATATTTTCTTATGAATATCGTTTTTCACGGGTATACTAAATCAATAAATTATATCTATATGATGTGAATGTTCAAGTTCGTGAACTACTCGCCACTTACTTCGTTGAAGTGGGAGCTTCTTGGTCAATAGCACCAACGTGCCAAGTTTACCCAAGCTCAAAAGGTCGCACCGACCTCGATATAATACCAGTTTTATTTCTTGGCAAGAAACTACCGTCTTAGACGATTGTAATCGTTCGGACTGCACCAACGTCAAGGCTTGGTTTTCGCTCTTTTGGTGCAGGACGTGTGCTTGAATATTTTACGTGGTAAAGCTTTTTCTTACCACAACCTTATATATTCAGTTTTATAAGAACTTTTATATTTTCATTATATCAAGTGGAGTGCATTTTTTCAAGGGCATTGAACCCTTTCAAAAATGATGTTATCCATCTCCCACTTATAGAAGATGGGAGACTTCCACACAAAATGTTAAATATTTTCATAGAATCGGATTTAGAAAACATCCGTTGCTTGTCTAAGTTGTAGTTCACATATTTTTAAGAAAGAAGGGATAAAAATAAAATCAAAAAATTCAGTTTTAATTTTTTCTATTTTTATTCTTTTGAGAAATCTTGGATATATAACACGGTTAGCTTTTAAAGTACCAACATATTGAAATCCATTTTTTAAAGAAGCTTTTATTATTTTTTCAACACTGCACCAACTACCAGTAGAATATACCCCTGATGGGGTGTTTTTGGCACTTATGAAATTGCTTTTATAACAATCATAATTTTAGATATAATGTTGCCTTCAGAATCATATTGCATTTTATCATAGAGCGGTAGCTCGTAAGGGATAGTTATATCCCCACATTGCAGAAGAACACCTACTATTTGATGACCATAAACTTTTTTATTTTTAGTATGAAAATGATGAAAACCACATAATTCAATTGAAGATTTTGCTCTTGACGAAGGTATAGTTCTCTCTGAAATAGTATCATCAATAATAACATAAATAGGTTGCCCAGTAGTTCGTGATAAGTCCCAAATTCTTTTTATAGCGAATTTTGAAAAAGCAACAAAGATTGTTTGCTTCACTTCAAATCTTTGTAATCTACCTGCTTATTACAAAAACTGCAATACAGTTTTTGTTGGTACGACAACAGAAAACATCAAAAAATAAGAAGTTTTACAAAGACCAGAGGTTATGAAGAGGTATAATTGTAGTCCTGATGATATTCTAAATCATAACAGTTCAAATAGTACAGGTGAATACAGTAAACCTCCAGTTTGTTTTAAGACACAAATAATAGTCCCAGATAAGGTTGCATATCTTTATGTTAACAGCTTTAATGCTTTAAGTGTTAATTCTGATAGAGATGGAATTTATAAATTTCTAAAAGAAATTAAGGATTATCCCAATTTAATTATAGATATAAGAGGCAATGGTGGAGGCTCAGAAAATTATTGGATGCAAAACATTGTTTCTCCATTGTTAAATGAAAAAATTACAACAATAAATTATATGCTGTTTAGGGGAGGAGAGTATAACAAGAAATTTTATGATGCTAGATATGCATTTGAAAGACATCAATACACTTGAACAATCTGTTATAAATACATTTCCGCCTGAAGCAAAACATAATTTTAAATATTATATCAGAAGGGTAAGAACAATAAAACCTAAAAAGTCTGTAGGCTTTGAAGGAAAAATATATCTATTAGTTGACAGACGCGTATATTCATCCGCTGAATCATTTGCAGCATTTTGTAAAACAAGCAAATGGGCTACCCTTATTGGAAAAAGGACGGGTGGAGATGGTATAGGTATAGATCCTATTCTATGTTCACTTCCCAACAGTGGTTTTGTCATAAGATTTACTGGAGAGATGGGATTAAATAGTGATGGTTCAGCTAATGAGGAGACACAAACTGAACCTGATATATCTGTAAGTCCAGTAAGGATTGAACTGGAAAATTATAGATATGATGAAGCAGTGCAGGAAGTGCTTAAGCATATAAATAAGTAATTTTTATAGATAAACTATTTCAAAATTAGGCATTTGAAAGAAAATAACAAGTCAAATATATTAGCATACTGACTAGTTATTTTTTTGAAAATGCCTTATAAATAGTTTATTAGGTATGAGGTGCTAGGTACTAGTTTAGTTATACCTGTAATTATAGTATTTGTTATTGTAAATGCTTTTACATTTACTAACAATAAGGTTTCACATATAATAGAAAATGTAAGCTTGGACGAAGTCATTGAAAATAGTATAACTAAATCTGATAATGATTTAATTTTTGTAAGGCACTTGACACCCTACAAAAGCTAGAATACAGTTTTTGTTGATATTTAATAAAACAAACTACAGAGAGGAATATCACAATGGAAATACTTGAAAAATATATTTTAGAAATGGAAGAAAAGTTATTAAGAACTGAAACAAGAGAATCACCTGTGAAGGATGATTTTGTAGAGTTTTGTAGTTCAGGAAAGGAGTATCATTATACTAAAGGTGATGTATTTAATAAAATTGAATATCAATGTAAAATAACAGAATTCAAATTGGAACAACTATCTAATCATTGCGTATTTGTAACATATAAGTTAATTAAATATAGCAAATCTAACAAAGAAAAACAGTATTCTTTACGTAGTTCAATATGGAAACTTTTAGATGATAACTGGAAAATGATTTTTCATCAAGGAACTTTGCAGACTAAAAACAAATAAATCTAGATTATAGAAATTATTAAAAGAAAGTAAACAAAAGCAGTGTAAAAAATTTTGTGTAAACTGAATAAAAACGACCTTGAGTTTATTTGTGATACAATTATTTACGTAAAAACAAAATTTTGATAACTAAATAATTTATAAATGAATAATCAGAAACTCTAATTATGGAATTTGGGTTTCTGATTGTAAATATATTGAATCATAGCTTTATGACATTGCCCCTGTGGTGTAGGCATTAGCCTCCCAATGTGATGTCCTGCATGTCGTACCATTTTAAAGCATCATAAAATTGCTCTTTTTTAAAATCAGGCCAATAATCATCTACCACATAAAAATCAGCATATACTGATTGAACAGGTAAAAATCCACTTAATCTTCTTCTCCCTCCCCAACGTATTATTAAATCTATTCTAGATATATCAGAGGATTTTATTTCAGGAAAACCAGTCAAATCCCAATCCCATCTATAGTTAACAAGAAAATTTACTTTTATACCACCTTTGCCAAATTTCTTTCTTGTTGTGAAAGGAAGCAATTCTTTAGGAAACATTTTCGACTCTGAATTACCAATAACTAATAATGATGCATTCTCATTTGAAAGCATATTTACTGCTTCAATACAAGCTTTTGTAAATTCTTTTGTCTGAACTGAGGGCCTCTTAGTATTATCCATAGTAAAGCCATAATATGTAATTTCACTAACACCCACTTTTTCACATAACTTAAAAAATTCTAACCCTGGATCTAAGCCATTCTTGTATCCATCTTCTTTATTCAATCCGTTTTTCTTCGCCCATCGTCTATTCCCATCAGGAATAATACCTATATGTTTTGGAATTCTCATACGTTCACTCCTCTCATTATAGATTATTTTCACAATATATAAAAAATATTCATATTATAGAAACATCATCCCCATTTCCTGGAATGCAATTGTTTCTATATATACTTATTATTCTTTATTCAATTTTTTCATCAAAAGCAAAACCACCATTTCTGGTGGTATAATACTTTTTTCGAAATTTATTTGATTAGAATCTTTTCGAAACATCAAATACACATCATTGTAAATTTAACTTTGCAATTTTTTCTAAGAGTCTGACCTCTTATATTATTGAATTGGAAAATTTTGCACCCCTGGGGTGTTATCTATTACTGCTTTAAATTCTTGATCTCTTCTACACTTAATCCAGTAGCTTTTGACACTGTATCTTCATCCATACCCATAACCAATAGATTTTTGGCTGTTTTGAATATTCCTTCTTTAATTCCTTTTT
>NZ_LTBA01000084.1 GCF_001594005.1 Clostridium tepidiprofundi DSM 19306
CCATTCCATATTGATGACAGTATTTATACAAACCTATCTTACTTGTAAATTGTGGCTTAACCTTGATTATCTCAATACCTTCACGTATACATGCTGATTCGAGCATAGTTAGTAACTTACTATATATAAATCCATGTTTAATTCTTGCAAATTTACTCCCTACATCTTTGTCATTTTTAAATTTTAAATCTTCAATAGCGATTCCACAACCATAAGTTTTAGCTATTAATACAATTTGTTTTGCAAGTTCACCACATAGGTTTTCACGTCTATTACCCCTAGCATATAGTAACTCGCTTTGTTTCAAATAAGTATGCCATTTATAGTTACCCTTATTATCAATCATGGTTAAAGCAAAACCATCTGGATTGGTATCTATACCTATTATTCCATTATGTCCTGTATAAAGTGTTTCCGTCTTAGGAACATCAAAAGTAATATGAACATAATACTTACCATTTCTTTTTATCAATTCAACTTGATATGCTTTTCCTTAATTGCAGTGCAAAATACTAACATCATATTATCAATTATTGATTTCTGTTTGTCGTTTAGATTTATCAATATTGCTCTCATTGTTGTTTTCATTAATATTTTGCTCCTGCCTTTCTTTTTCTAATTCATTGATAGTTTTCTTTATTTTTCTTTCACCTCTTGCTCCATACAATCTAGCACTGAAACAACTAACTATACTTATTAAATCATTAACCATTTATTCATTTGGTTCTAACTTTTTGTTTTGTTCAACTGCTTCAATACTTACATTTAATGATTTTGCAAACTCTTTAAGATAATTATATCCAAATCTAGCTAACCTATCAGGATATTCAACTATTATAGTATATACTTCATTTAATCTTCTAAACATTTTAATTAATTGTCTACGTCTATCATTTAAACTACTTGCAACTTCTTCAAATATATAAACTACATTATATTGTCTTTTATTGCAATAATTTATTAATCTTTGTTTTTGTCTTTCCAAATTACCACTTTGTTGCTGTTTTTTAGTTGAAACTCTGCAATATATGAATACGTTTCTTTCTGTATTTTGATTTTCAATTCCTAATAATTTTTCTATATCTAATAGTTTATATCTTCTATGTCCACCTAAGGTTCTATACGCTTTAAGTTTACCTTCATTATCCCATCTTCTTAATGTTTTAGTATCTACACCAAGCATTTGACTTGCTTTTGATATATCTATCATATCTTTCATTAATTCTCACCTCTGATATAATAATATCAAAAGCTTATATACATGTCAGGTAAGCTTAGTTAATTTTGTCTAAGTTTGAGCATTTTTTAAACAACAGCTGTATTCTCCTATTACAAAGATCCTAATTTTTTATGCTTAGATCTATGGGTTACCGCTAATAATTCCAATTTTCAATAATATATCAATAGCTTCTTCTCTGCTAGTGGCTAATGGAACAATGCAATATCCATCATCTTCATTCCAGTCACCCCAGTTGCCTGAAATTTTTCCGTCTCCATCCTTATTTAAGGAATTTTTACTAAAAACGATTATCGCCATTTTACGAAACCAAGATCTTGAATATAAGCGTCCTAGAAAAAATGTATAGCGATTTGGGCGACCATTAACATCTTCTTCTGAGAGGTATGTGTATTCAAGAGGCCAACCATCATCAGAGAGATAAACTTTACTCAATTTCTCATTAGTAAGCTTATAATCAGAAATGACAATCTGCCCGTCAAACATATCATCGAAAAAAAGATTCCAATGATACCTTCCTTGAATCTTAACCTGGCATTGAACAATATAAGAGGGATCATCAATCTTTATCTCTATAGCATCATATACCCTATTAATTGGTATCGGGATGACAAAAGCTAAGAACATCAAGATTAGAAATGCCATAAATGTCCATTTAATAATTATATTCTTTCTATTTACTTGCATAATCCCCTCCCCTTAAAACACCACAGATGGTAGAGCCAATGCTACATAGCTTTAGTCTAACAAGCTCGTCACTATGCTGTAAACATCAATAGTTTCATTGTGAGTAAAATATCCCATAGTATTTTCATAGAGACTAATAATACTGCTGTATAGTGTTGAATTGCCATAGAATCCTGGAGTGTTACTATATTGAGCACCATATGTGTACGTACCGTATTCGTAATTATATGTGCCACCAGGTCTTACGCTTGTTGGCCATTTCGCATCAACCTTCAAGTGAGCTTTGAACTGTTCAGTGCTACCCCAATCATAATATGCATAACCAGAAATTCTATCAAGCTTATCTTGAATGAAGATTGTTCTTACATATAAATCACCAGATACTTTTGCTTTAAGGTAACCTCCAGATGAACTATAGGTTACAGAAAGTGGAGTATCAAAAGCTACAAAAATTGTTCGTTCCACTTCCAATCTTTGTAAGGGGTCAGGTACCTTACAAAAACTGGACTGCAGTTTTTGTTGCTAGTCTATCGGCTCTCTATTTTTTTAATATTTCTATAAACTGCTTTGACTTATACCTTACTAAAGCATTATCACTCTTAAGCCCTTCCTTCCATTTCTCCATGAAGTAATCCTTATTTTCAAGTATTGCATTAAATGTATTTACAAAAGCCTGATATAAAACCTTATCATCTATATGCTTATTCTCACAGCTCTTTTTTCCCTTGACCGTATATTTGTTATTGCATCTCCATACAATCCTTCTAAATCTCTCATCATTAGAATTCCAAACCTTTCTTCCGAAAACACTTCCACAGTGTCCACAAATAACTCTTCCTGCAAGTAGTAATATTTTCAAAATCATACTATAATATACCCTATAGGATACATTACAGTATAAACCCTTCGCTTTTTGTCTCACTGATGTTTAACTGTTTATTGTCTTTCCATTTCAATAAGATGTAATAACTTTGTTTCTTCAGTCCATTCACGATTACCACCTGTATGAGAAATGTATTTCATCCACATTCTACCAGTTGCAGTGTCTAAGATAACCATATTAATATCGTTTGCTTTATAAAATTCATACCTACCAATGTAATTTGTTCTATCAAGAAATTTCTGTAATTGATTAATTTTCATAAAAAGTCCTAGTACAATAACACCTAAAATAACTATTAGTGCAAGTAATGAAGTGAATTTTTTATCCATTTTAATACCACCTTCCTAATTTATATTATAATCTAATGAATATTGAATGCCTTTAGGTTTTTTTACATTATTTACGTATTCAGAACTACTGTAATATACTACTGTTTCCCCTGTATCTATGCCTCCATTATAAATTTTGTATACATCATACTTGTCTACTTTAACATTGTACAAATCATAGTCTATTGCTCCATAAAAATCTCTAGAATTATATTTAGAACTAGAGTCTGGTCCATTAAAAGATACGCCTTTTTTTCAAATTCTTTCATACGTTCCAGATGTTATGGAAATAGAATTGACATTTATAACTTTTTTAATTTTAGCTTCTACTGTGCCACTATATGTAACAGTACTAGAAACACTTTTCTCTTCTTCAAGGTATACAGTCTGACCTCTTGCTGCACTTATTAAAAACTTTCTATCGTTTGTTGGCCCGACATTATAACCTTTAAGTGTCTTACTACCAACTACATAATATGAATGGTTATACATTTCTTGTATAACTCCCATTATTGAAAACCCCATAGAAGTAGAATTTTTCATATTATCATCAATAAATATATATTTAGCATCTGGAGTACCTAATGGTTCTTCTATGTTAACTATTTTTAGTTTACCATCCTTTAACCCATTTGTAACGTTTTTAGCAAATGAAACCTTCCCTAATGATAACACTAACATAAAAACTAACATAAAACTTAATATTTTTTTCATAACATAAAACTTAATATTTTTTTCATAACATTAATATCCTCCATAATTATTTTGAATAGATTGAACTAATAAAAGAATCAATTTATCTCTTTGCAATACCCTCTTTTAAAAATACTTTTTGTGATAGTTCTATCAACTACATAAACAAGATTGTCTACGAATATAATTCTACCCCTCATTACAAATTTGTCAATAATTTCATTGTAAATATTTCCCGACATAAAGTAACAAGAATTTATTTAATGTTCTAACATATTACAAAAAGCCAGTTAAAGTAACGTACTACATCACTCAAACTGGCTCTCATTTATTTATCTATTCAATTACAACCTCAATCTCAGTACCATCAAGCAAACTTACAATAATCTTTTCCCCTCCAAATACCATCATCTTCTCAACAATACTAAAAAATAAATCCTTTAAAAATAAATCTTTTAGTTAAAAACCTTCAAAATCTTATTTTTATAAGGGACACATTACTTCGCTACTCTCCGTAATACGGGATTTCTTGCTAAGTTCAAACTTCGATAACTCATCTTCACTAAGCTTTCAGTGTCTATTTCTTATCTATCTTCACGACGCACTCAACATGGAACGAGGAAATGGGGTTGATGTCTTAGGCTGATTTTTGAACCTTACGTTCGCGGGAACATATTTAGTAGTTTTTAGCTGTTTTTTTGAAAATAGACGTTTAAGGAAACATATCGACTGTTTAGGCTTAATAAAATGAACATCAGTGTTTTTTATTAACCTGGTCCTGTATCCCAAGGATGTTTATGATCTCATCGACTTTTTTGTACAGTAATGCGTGGAGCGGGAACAACACTTCCGTGTCTACAAAAGCTGCGGTAAATATACTTTGCTCTGACCGGACATATCAATACTGAATACTGTGTCAGGCCCCTTTCGCAGCACTGGACATACCTGTGAGGAGATGGGGTAGCTTCGCCTATGGGAGAAAAAAGCAGAAAATCCTGCTTTGAAAATATACAGTAAATCCTACAAGAAACAGTTTTCATTGATTAAGTACGGAAAAATAACAAAAGAAGCCTTTTACTAATGGTCGGAAAAGGCGAAACAAAAGCCGGAGTTGTGTAAAAGGCAACATGGCTTTGAAAGCATTGCAAGCGTGGCTGGATGATTGAGACTTTTGTAGACCTATATTTATTAGAAAACGGGAACAAATAGAACATTACATTCTACCGATTATTCTGTTTGGGGTTCGGAAGAACCATTTTAGACTTGTAATTTACAAGTTTAAAAATTGAGTTAATAATTATTTAAATCTCGTAATACTTTTAATTAATTCATGGCAGTTAATTATACTACGAAAGTATAATGCACTAAAAATTAATAGCAATAACCCGTTGTGCTAATAGAATAATTTTTATTTAAACGATAATTATTCCATTAAGAATAAGTATAAGTATCCACTAAAATCAAGTTCGCTTGAGGAATAATTAACCAAATATAAGTTGTTTAATTTTAGCTGGATTTACATTAATACCTAACGTTTTATTGATAAAGAAACAAAGATTATGAGCTAATACTTTATTAATTATTCTAGTAATAAAGCCCC
>NZ_LTBA01000085.1 GCF_001594005.1 Clostridium tepidiprofundi DSM 19306
CAACAGATATCAGTTTATGTGATGAGGAAATTTTTCAAAGGTATAATTGTCGATGGACAATAGAAACTTTTTTTCGTCAAAATAAAATGGAGTTAAATCTTGATAAATATCAAATAAGAAGTTCTAGAGCAATAAAAAGATATTTAATCATAACTCAGTTAGCATATTTATATTGTATTTTTGGTGTCTGTGATAATTATACCTCCTTTAGTGAAGGATTAAAAATTGCTAGAAATAATTCTAAAGAAGCCTTGATTTCTTGGATCTGTGATAAATCACAAGAAGGTTTTACTAAACAAGAAATATGTAGCCTATTAAAAGTTGCATAGAAAAGTATAATTATATACTGTAAAAATTTGCTAGCATTTTTGCACATTTATAGTAACTTGATATTTTTTTACAATATTTAGGAAAGCATTTTTATCTTCATTTTTCTTAAATAGGGGGAAATCGCTAATGCTTCTGAGCATAACATGATAAATTCCATTTTCTATTTTAAATCTAGCTTTTCTAGGCATAATAACAACTCCTTCGATAGTAATTTATATTTAATTTTGCTATAAACAAGCGTAAACAAGCAGATTTCAATCATTCATTATTGTTAGTATTAATTTTAGATTATTGACATTTTAGATTATTGACAAGAGTGATGAAATTTAATCAATTTTGATTTAAAAAATATATAACATTATTGAATTATTTAAATTCCTTTTTATGAGAAAATATAATATAAAAATGAACCGTCCCTAAAAAGCTTAAAAATTTCACGTAACATAGGATACAGAAATATGGATATGCAAATGATATAATTGCAAATGCAAATGATATAATTAGGCAAGATAATAAAAAGGTAAGAAAAGATGAAGCAATACATGAAGGAATACAGGAAAATATAAATAAGAATAGTAGTTAGTCAAAGAAAAAATGATTAATATTATCAAAATTACCAAGGGGTATGGTTGATTTGAAATTTATAAAAATAATAAAAGAATAGAAATGAACCGTCCCTAAAGCTCTTTAAAGCTCTAATAATAATGAAGCTAAATAAAAGAGCTAAAAGATATAAAAAAAGAAGAGGTGAAAGATATGAAAGATATGTATAATAAATATTTCAACATAAAAGATACATTATTTGATATTACAGAAAAGTATGAAGAAGCTATTGACTTATTAGTTTCAATAGGATTTGATAATATAAGAAATGAAATGCAAAGGAAAACAATAGGAAAGTCAATAACATTAGAGACTGCCTTGAAAATGAAAGGAATAAATATAAATACATTTTCAAAACAATTAGAAAATATTATTGAAGAAAAAAGAAATAATGTTGATGGGATACTAATAATAAATGAACCGTCCCCCAAAAATAAGACAGTAGTAACAAATGAACCGTCCCCAAAAACAAAAATTAGGATTGAAGGTGTGCTACCATGTCCTGTAAGAGTTCCATTAATGGAATCTTTTCAAGAATGGTTATATAAAAATAATGATGAACTAAATTTAAAAATAAATTATGATTTGAAATCGGCATCTGTTGGGGTAGAGTGGCTAAAGACATCTTTAGAAAATTCTGAATCAGCAGATGTACTTGCAGATATATTTATATCTGCTGGATTTGATTTGTTTTTCGATAAGAATTTAATAGGTAAATATAAATCTCAAAATGTATTTGAAGATATTACAGAAATAGATCATTATAATAAAGATTTTGAGAATGAATATTTGAGTTTGAAGGATCCAGATAATCAATATTCAATGATAGGAGTTGTCCCAGCAGTGTTTTTAGTTAACACACAAGAACTAAAAGGAATTAAAATGCCAACAAGTTGGGAAGATATTTTAGGTGAAGAATTTGAAAATAAGGTGAGTTTGCCAATAGGAGATTTTGATTTATTTAATGCTATATTATTAAATATATACAATAAATATGGTGAATATGGAATAAAAAGATTAGGTAAAAACTTATTAAAAAGTATGCATCCATCAGAAATGGTTAAATCACATATTAAAAAGGCTGTAAAACCTGTTGTTACAATAATGCCTTACTTTTTCACCAAAATGGCAAAAAAAGGTGGACCGATGAAAGCTGTGTGGCCAAAGGATGGTGCAATAGTAAGTCCAATATTTATGTTGACTAAAAAGGATAGAAAAGAACAATTGAAACCAATAGCTAAATTCTTTTCATCAAAGAAGGTTGGTGAAATATTAGCACATAATGGTAGATTTCCAAGTGTTCACCCTGATGTGGATAATATGATTTCAGATGAACATAAGTATATGTGGTTAGGTTGGGATTACATTAATAATAACGATATCGGTAGTTTAATAAATAAATGTGAGAAAATGTTTAATGAGGCAATTAAAAATAAAGAAGTCAAGAATGGAACTATAGATGATGTTTAAATATATAGACGTAGGCTTATTAAGAGTGTTTCTGAACTTCCATATGTTTCTGAACTTCCATATGATAATAAACTTTAAAACACTATTCATTAAGTCCAATTGAATTAACGTGAAATATTAAATAAGAAGTGATATGTTTAAAGAAAGTAAAAGTGTATGTATACAAGGAGGAAAGAAATATGAACTTAGTAACAATATCAGGGCCACCTTCATCTGGAAAGACATCAATAATATTAAAGTCAATTCAGGCACTACATCAAAGGGGATTGTCTGTAGGTGTTGTGAAGTTTGATTGCTTATATACAGATGATGATATTCTATATAAAAAGGCAGGTGTTCCAGTTAAAAAAGGATTGTCAGGTTCTTTATGTCCAGACCATTATTTCATAAGCAATATTGAAGAAGTTGTAGAGTGGGGAGTCAAGCAAAAATTAGATGTATTGATTACAGAAAGTGCAGGACTATGTAATAGATGTTCTCCATATATCAAAGATATTAAAGCAATATGCGTTATCGATAATTTAAGTGGTATAAATACCCCAAAAAAAATTGGACCAATGTTAAAATCAGCGGATATTGTGGTTATAACAAAAGGTGATATTGTATCACAAGCAGAGAGAGAAGTTTTTGCATCAAAGGTTCGATCAGTAAATCCAAAAGCGATAACAATGCACATCAATGGATTAACAGGACAGGGAGCATTTGAATTAAGCACATTGTTATATGATGAAAATGAAAATATAGAAACGGTTAGAGGTAAAGAATTGAGGTTTTCAATGCCTTCTGCTCTTTGTTCATACTGTTTAGGAGAAAGAAGAATTGGTGAAGATTATCAGATGGGAAATGTTAGAAAAATAAAATTAGGTGATCATGATGATTAAATTGAGAGGTGATTGTTATGATTAATTCAAATGACATAAAATTAATAAAAATAAAAGAATTGGAGCAAAAATATCCTTTTGTGGTTTCATTTTTTCAAAACAATAATTTAAATGTAGAAGGATATGAAGAAAGTACATTTATACAGTATTTAGAACATTTTACTGAGGAAGAAATGGAAGAATGGGCAATTGATATTAAAAAGCTACAAGAAGATATAGTTACTTATATCAATGAAATGTTACAGTTTCTTGGTATAGAAGATGATAAGGTAGAATCTATAACAATTGTAGCTGGTTATGATAAAAATGGTAGCAAAGAGAATTTCCAAACTATTACAATTAATAGAAGTGAAATTGTTTCAATAGTTGGCCCAAC
The DNA here is from genome assembly GCF_001594005.1 of Clostridium tepidiprofundi DSM 19306. Lineage (GTDB taxonomy): Bacteria > Bacillota > Clostridia > Clostridiales > Clostridiaceae > Clostridium_AC > Clostridium_AC tepidiprofundi. Next base: position 3,661 of record NZ_LTBA01000085.1, read on the forward strand.
AGGTTCAGGCAAAAGCAGGTTGCTTGCAGATATTGAATGGACAGCTAATAAAGATACGCCAACAGGGAGGACTATATTGATTAATGGCAAAATACCTGATAAAAAATGGCGTTTTTCATCTTCTAATAAATTGGTCGCACAATTATCCCAAAACATGAATTTTGTTATGGATTTAACTGTAAGAGAATTCATAGAATTGCATGCCCAAAGTAGAATGGTTGAAAATGAACAAGAAATTATCAAAAGAATTATTGAAGCTGCTAACTATCTATCAGGTGAAAAATTTGATTTAGACACGCCCATTACTAGGCTTAGTGGGGGGCAGTCAAGAGCTTTAATGATTGCGGATACAGCTATATTAAGTACATCTCCAATTGTTTTGATAGATGAAATTGAAAATGCTGGTATAGATAGAAAAAGAGCTTTGAATCTTCTTGTTAATGAGGATAAAATAGTTTTAATGGCAACACATGATCCAAATTTGGCATTGATGGCAAATAAAAGAATTATAATTAAAAATGGTGGTATTCACAAAATTATTGAAACTGATGATGAAGAAAGAGAGATTTTGACTGAATTAGAGAAGATAGATTCAATTATAAGTAAGTTAAGAGCTAATTTAAGAAAAGGTGAAAAACTTAAAAAAAGCACTATAGGATTGGGTTGAATTTAAACAACCCATTTAGATATTTTAAAAAAGATATTAGCTTTAAAAGTAAATTAAAGTGATCTGATAATGTCATTAGCTTCTTTTTCAAGATTAGGATGGTACTTAATAAACTCTTGTAATTGATTCTTTCCAAAAGTAGATACATTAAGTTTATATTTCTCAAGAAGGTCACTATCATTATGGGGATAACAACTTGGCCTCATAGGATACCCATAAATATCAAGTAAATTGTTGCTTCTATATTCATATAATTTCTCTAAAATATTTTCTATAATCTCACATCGCAGAACTTTGACAGGTTCTGTTGATACAACTTCACCATCCCACATATTCTCTTTTTTAAAAAAACTTTTTCCACTTAACTCATAAATATATCCAAATTTATCTTTATAAATTTCTTTTCAGAAGTTTAGCACTTAAAAATTTTTTAGGTTGGTAGCCCATTGATTTATAAGAATTTAAGAATAATCAGTGGAAATATGAGATTTTCCGATTTTTACTGGAAATTATAGAGAAAAAAGTTGCAAAATAAAAGCATCCTTTTTATAATAGTTTTGTTTAGAAATTCACACAAAAAGGATGCTGATAAAATGAGCAAGAGTTATTTGAAACAATTACTCACCTATACTAATAAGGTATACCATATAGGTGAAAAAATCAATACCTTAAAAGATAAAAGAGTAAAATCAGAAGTAAAAATTTCAACAATTGCTTTTATTGTTTTATTTGGATTTATGCTTCAAATAAGAAGTTTCAATAGATTAGACCATTGGCTTGAAAAAGGTAAATTTAAAAAAGTGTTACCTAAAAAAACTAGAACTCCTCGCATTGACTCTGTCAGGCGGTGTTTCAGTGGTTTTGATTTAGATGGATTAAAAGGAATTCATAGTCATATAATTAAAACTACTATAAAAAATAAGGTTTTTAGAGGTGGTACTATAGATGGGTTAAAGGTTGTTGCAATAGATGGTGTAGAGCTATTTGAAAGCACAAAAAAATGTTGTGATAAATGTCTTACAAGAGTTGATAAAA
>NZ_LTBA01000086.1 GCF_001594005.1 Clostridium tepidiprofundi DSM 19306
GTTTTAAGATATTCTTCATATCTGCAAGCAATACTATGTGGTAGCTCAGGTATAAAATACTTTATATTTCCATTAACAACTAGATATTTAAGAAAAAATGTTTCAAGTGGAAAATTCACATCTATATGATGAGATTCACCAGTAAGAAATATTTCATATTTTGGGATAGCATCATCCAGTATTTTTATATGCTTGTGTGTATCACTTAATTCAAATGATGTATAATTGCTTTCAGTTTTCTTAGAGCAACTAGGGGAGCTTGTACAGCCTGTAATTATAAAAACAATACAAACTAATAAAATCTGAAATCTTAAGAAATATTTACTAATCATAGCTTATATTTACCTCCATTGTCATAAAATTTAATATTATTATAACATATGATAGTATATGCAACTACAAATAATTTGAAATTATATGAAATAAATAATATAATTAATAAATGATTGTAAATTATCTTATAATACTATTATTTGTAATTATTTATATACAAAGGTATATATTTAAATATAAAAATCACTAATATACTAGTTTTTATCGATTTTGCAATATTACTGCTTCTGTAAATGGGAGAATGTAATCAAATTTTGTATATGTAATGCTATATGTTAAGGGGGATATTTTATGCTTAAAATATTACTTGTAAGACATGGAGAATCACTAGCAGATATAGAAAAGTGTCATGAGGGAAGGGCAGATTTTCCATTAACTGAAAAAGGTGAATTACAGGCAAGCTTGCTTGCAAAATATTTAAAAGAAAAATATAAGATTGATAAGATTATATGCAGTCCACTAAAAAGAGCATATTGTACTGCACGAAAAATTGGAGAAGAGTTTAATTTGGATTTAATAGTAAATGATGATTTGATGGAAATGAATAATGGTCTTTTAGCTGGTTTAACGTTTAAAGAAGCTGAGGTAAAATACCCGTTACCTGTAGGTGGAAGAAAAATATACGATCCTATTCCAGGAGGAGAATCTATAATTGAGTTTAGAATGAGAGTAGAAAAATTTTGGAATAAGTTTTTAGATAAAAATTATAAAAGTGATGAAAAAAAGTGTATATGTATAATTGCACATGGAGGCACTATATCAATGCTGAACAAAGCAATTTTTAGACTACCAGTTGATACTGAAATCAAATTTCCTACAGGAGATACAGGATTCCATGAATGGATTATAAAAGATAACGAAAGATATATTATAAAAATGAACTGCCAGGAACATTTATGTAATAATATCTATGAGAAATATGAAATTAAGCATATATAACAAATATGAGGAAAAATATGAAAAGAAAAATAAAATTACTTGCTTTTTTTATATTAAAAGTATAAGAAATATATTATAAATTTATAGAAAATTCACAAAAATATATTGAAAAAAATTTTATTGGTGTTAGAATATAACTATAGCAAATTGTTATATATTTAACAATACTGTGTTATACGAATTTGCTATTTAATTAATAATAGGTGGAGGTATAGGTTATATGTGGGAAAAAACTATGAATTTAAATCAAGTAAATCACATTAGATGTAAATCAGATGTGTTTTTTGGTATTGGGGCTATTGAAAAGATCTTTGATATTATTAAAGAATTAAAAGATAGTGGAATTAACAAAATAATAGTAATTACAGGAAGAGCTTCTTATAAGAAGACTGGAGCTTGGGATCGGGTTGAAAAAGCTTTCAAAGACAATAATATTGAATATGCTTTATATAATAAAATTACGGCTAATCCAACAACTGAGCATGTTGATGAAGCTACTAAAGTTGCATTAGAATTAGGAGCTCAAGCAGTGGTTGCAATCGGTGGTGGAAGTGTAATAGATGCAGCTAAGAGTGTGGCTGTAATGGTTAAATATCCTAATAAAACTGCTACGGATTTGTTTGAATACAAATTTACTCCAACGGAAGCATTGCCTGTTATTGCTGTAAATACTACTCATGGTACTGGTACAGAAGGTGATAGATTTGCTGTAGTAAGTATACTTGAAAAACAATATAAGCCTTGTACAGCTTATGAGTTCGGATATCCTTTATATTCGATAGATGATCCTAAATTAATGGTAGGTCTTCCTAAGAATCAAACTATATATACATCTGTGGATGCTGTAAATCATGTTATTGAAGCATGTACAACAGTAATAGCAAATCCATATACTATACTTCTAGCAAAAGAAACAATAAGATTAATTCATAGATATTTACCAATAGCTTTAGAAAATGGAGAAGATTTAGAAGCTAGATATTATTTAACATATGCATCATTAATTGCAGGGATAGCTTTTGATAATACAATGCTTCATTTAACTCATGCATTAGAACATCCTCTTAGTGCTGTTAAGCCTGATTTACCACATGGCTTAGGATTAGCAATGTTAGTTCCATCAGTAGTAAAATATACTTATGAGGCTAGACCAGAAATATTAGCTGATGTATTATCACCAATGGTACCTAATTTAAAAGGAAAAAAGGATGAAGCTGAAATAGCTTGTGAAGGTGTTAGAAATTGGCTTCATAATATTGGTGTAACTGATACATTAACAACTCAAGGATTTAGTGATAGTGATATTGATAATTTAGTTGATCTTGCATTCACAACTCCTAGTTTGAATTTGTTATTAGATTGTGCACCTGTTAAAGCTGACAAAGAATTAGTTAAGGCTATTTACAAAGAATCACTATAAGGTAACTATGAACTTTCGAAAAGTGGTGACATATTGGATAATTTTTGTTGCTTACATTACACAATGAATTTGTTATAAATAGGTAATATTGTAGATAAAGAAGAATTTGAATAAAGCACCGTTGATTGTTATCAATGGTGCTTTTAGTTCGCCATTTTATGCATACACAAAAATACTAAACAATTAATTAAAATGTTGACAAAACAACAAACGATATTATACAATGTTTACAAATAGTAATATAGAGGTGATAGTAATATAGAGGTGAGTGGATGGATATATCTGAATTGTTTTGGAAGTGCGAAATTGATGATTTAAAAAAAGGGTATGTTTATGATGAAAATAGTGGTAAATACACCTGTTTAATATGTGGAGAACAATTTGAAAAGGGAATTATTTATCCCATTGAAAATTTATATTATGATGCTCAAAAAGCAGTGGAAATTCATATAAATAAGCGACATGTTTCAGTATTTGACTATCTTATTAATATGAATAAAAAATACACTGGATTAACTGAAGTTCAACAAGAAATAATAAAATGCTTATATGCAAATAAGAGTGATAAAGAAATATCACAAATGCTAGGTGTAAGTGCATCAACTGTTAGAAATCATAGATTTAAGTTAAGAGAAAAAGTAAAGCAAGCGAAAATATTTTTATGTTTGATGCAACTGATTAGTGAGAATAAAAAAGAAAATAATGATAAAAACAATGAGTTGATTGAAATTCACAAAGGAGCGACCATGGTGGATGAAAGATATGCGATAACAGAAAAAGAAAGAGAAAAGATAATAAATAACTATTTTAAAGGTAAGGACAATATGGTTTTGAGTGATTTACCATCAAAAGAAAAAAGGAAAATCATAGTACTTCAACATATTGCGAAAAATTTCGGAGCTAGGAAAAAATATACAGAGAAAGAAGTGAATAAAATACTAAAGCAGATATATGAAGATTATGTATTGCTAAGAAGATATCTAATAGAATATGGATTTTTAGAGAGAACAAGAGACTGCAAGTTTTATTGGTTAAAGGAATAAAACATATTGTTATACTATTGAAAATAATAAAAATAATGGTACAATATTACTATAATATATTTTGCGGAAATAGCTCAGTTGATAGAGCGCTACCTTCCCAAGGTAGATGCCGTGGTTTTGAGTCCCGTTTTCCGCTCCAAGGAACAAATTTGAGAATTGATGGAATTTGTTCCTTTTTATTTTAAGTATTAATAATCAGGTTATAAATCTGCACTAGTAGTCTAGCCCTCTAGCAAACTAGCACACTTACTTTTTTTCTGAAAGCTGTTCCCTTCTTTTCTAGTACCTTTTTTCTCCTAGCACCCAGAACCTAAACAGATACTGGTTCTCAAGTCACAAATTTGTACTGGAGACTAGAGATTGGAAACTAAAACAGAGTTTCCAATCGCCAATCACCAAAGCAGATTGTTACTTTGATGAAAACTAATACCTAGAACTTTGTTCTTAAATAGATGCTAGTTTTCAAGTTACAAATCTGCACTAGCCCTCTAGCAGTCTAGCAAACTTATTTTAGTACTTAGCACCTAAAATAGATACTGGTATACAGATGGCAAATCTGTACTTGAGACTAGAGATTAGAGACTGGAGACTAATAAATAGTTGCCAATCGCCAATTACCAATCACCAAAGCAGATTGTTACTTTGATGAAAACTAATATAAGAGTGCCAGTTTTCCAGGTGGCTAGTTACCAGTTAATGATGAAATCGTTATACGATTTCCTTAATAAAGATTGCCAGTTGACTAGTTTGCTAGTGGCTAGTTAATGATGAAATCGTTACGCGATTTCTTAAATGTAATATAAAAACATTTGGTTATTATAAGCATATAGTAATCAAGTTACAAATCTGCACTAGCCCTCTAGCAGTCTAGCAAACTTATTTTAGTACTTAGCACCTAAAATAGATACTGGTATACAGATGGCAAATTTGTACTTGAGACTGGAGATTAGAGACTGGAGACTAATAAATAGTTGCCAATCGCCAATCACCAATCACCAAAGCAGATTGTTACTTTGATGAAAACTAATACCTAGAACTTTGTTCTTAAATAGATGCTAGTTTTCAAGTTACAAATCTGCACTAGCCCTCTAGCAGTCTAGCAAACTTATTTTAGTACTTAGCACCTAAAACAGATACTGGTATACAAATGGCAAATCTGTACTTGAGATTAGAGAATGGAGACTGGAGACTAGAAAAGTGGTCACATACTTTCCCAGGAATATCAATATGAGAAATTTGAAATAAAAGAGAATATTTTAGAGAAAAATGGAGATAATCTATAAATGTAGCTCTTCACTACATTATCTGTTATGATTATTATGATAAGATATTACTTGTCGCTGCGGCGGACAAGAAAGTTCACAAAGCGGCGATGAGTAAACAGTCAAATGAGAGTAAGAAAAACTTTCAAAAAGCTGTTGACAAGAGCAAAAGTAATTTGCTATAATACAGAAGTCGCTTGAAGCGGCGGAGAAGAAAAGGTCTTTGAAAAGTAAACAGAGTAAGTAAGAAAAACTCGTAATTCT
>NZ_LTBA01000087.1 GCF_001594005.1 Clostridium tepidiprofundi DSM 19306
TCAAAGTAAAGCTTTATACGTATTGCTGTTAAAATGTTTGTGTAATTTTAAAGATAAAGATATTTGTAAAATTATTGGCAATATCACTCAATCACGAATATCAGCCCTTTGTTCAATTGGAATAGATACTGTCCTTCATGATAATAGGTATACCAATATTGTAGATGACTTTATTGTGCTTAAGGCTAGTTAAATATATTACATCAAGCTCAAAACAGGATTAGCTTAAATGATATTTTTGATATTCTTGAACTATCTCAGAATAACTCAATAACTGCATATATGCATATATATTATGTATATTATATAAAATATTATAAGTGTATTTGCTTATTTAAAGTAAATATATAAACTTTTTCAAAAATTTGATGTTCATACTTTTATATTTTTATTCACAAACAAAGGACAAGCCATCCATCTCTTAACATACCATGTCTTAAGAATTAACAAAATCACACTAAACTAAGTAATAATTTAACCATAAAAAATAACTTATCTTTATACATAAAAAATAACTTATCTTTATACACATCATCAAAACATGACATATGACATATGATATGACATATGATATATATATATATATATATATATATGTTATATATTACTAATTTATATTATATTTTTTCATCTTACATTTTTTGTACCGATATCTTAACTCTATTCTAATTTGCTTTATTTATCAATTTTACAATATTGAACCTTATGCAACTTCTATAAATAGGAAATTGAAGTTTTTTACTTGACGTAGAGTAAAATTTACACATTAAGTTTCTATATTTTAATTTAGCAAAACAAATTTACTGTCTAATTATCAAATATCAAATAATCTAAGACTTTTTATTATTTTGTTAATAAAATTATTATTATTTTTTCATTTTATTTTCTTAATTTTTTAATTAACCGTCCCCCGTTATTTCTTACTTATTTTCTTCTTTCTTTTCTAATTAACCGTCCCCGTTATTTCTTACTCTTACCGTTAGTTATCTATCCGTTATTTATCTATCTATTTATTTCTCTGTTTCTTCTTATCGTTTTCTTGATTTTTTAATTAACCGTCCCTATTATTAAAATTTGTATAAAATCATTGACAAAGCCATAATAATTAAATAGAATATAGAATATGTATAAATACTTAAAATTAAATAAATATAAAATTAAATAAATATGATTTTGATGTACTTAATTATCATATATTCCTTGAATATGGCAAGGAGTTTCTACAGGAAACCGTAAATTTCTGACTATGAGAGATTAAGATAGGATTCTTATACCTATTTTGCTCATGGTTAGCAGGATGGGTATTTTTTGCAATATGCAATATGCAATATGGTTAGTAGGATAGGTATTTTTTGCAATATAAGTAAAAATATAAGTAAAATTTTAAAAGTGAGAGGATGATTATAATGGCAAAGATTATTAAACAAGCTTATACATTTGATGATGTATTATTGGTTCCAAATAAATCAGAAGTTTTACCAAGGGAAGTGTCTTTAAAGACAAATTTGACTAAGAGTATTGAACTTAATATTCCACTTATGAGTGCTGGAATGGATACAGTTACAGAATCAAAAATGGCTATTGCTATGGCGAGAGAAGGCGGAATAGGCATTATTCACAAGAATATGAGTATTGAAAAACAGGCATCCGAAGTTGATACTGTAAAAAGGCAGGAGAATGGTGTAATAACAAATCCATTCTATTTAGGACCAGATAATACTGTTTATGAAGCATTGGAACTTATGAGTAAATACAGAATTTCTGGTGTTCCTATAACCACTGAAGGAAAATTGGTTGGTATACTAACAAACAGAGACATAGTATATGAAACAGATTATAAAAGACCAATAAAAGAGATTATGACAAGTGAAAACTTAATTACTGCTCCTGCAGGAACATCAATAGAAGAAGCAAAGCAGATATTGAGGAAACATAAGATTGAGAAGCTACCATTGGTTGATGATAATAATAATCTTGTGGGTTTAATCACTGTCAAAGATATTCAGAAAGCAATTAAATTTCCAAATGCAGCTAAGGATACTCAGGGTAGACTTTTATGTGGAGCAGCAATAGGTATAACGGCGGATATGATGGATAGAGTAAAAGCTTTAGTTGATGTAGGCGTTGATGTTGTGGTTCTTGATACAGCACATGGACATTCAAAAGGAGTAATTGAGGGAGTTAAAAAAATCAAATCAGTATACCCAGAACTTCAAGTTATAGCAGGAAATATTGCTACTGCTGATGCTGTAAGAGATTTAATTGAGGCAGGAGCTGATTGTGTCAAAGTTGGAATAGGGCCTGGTTCTATATGTACAACAAGAGTTGTTGCAGGGGTTGGAGTACCTCAATTAACAGCAGTAATGGATTGTGTTGAAGAAGCTAATAAATATGGAATTCCAGTAATAGCTGATGGAGGAATAAAATATTCAGGAGATATAGTTAAAGCATTGGCAGCTGGTGCTAAAATAGCTATGATGGGTTCTTTATTTGCGGGATGTGAAGAGGCACCAGGAGAAGTCGAAATATATCAAGGAAGAAGCTATAAAGTATATAGAGGAATGGGTTCACTAGGAGCAATGGCATGTGGAAGCAAGGACAGATATTTTCAAGAGGGAAATAAGAAATTAGTACCAGAAGGTGTTGAAGGAAGATTACCATATAAAGGACACGTTACAGATACTATATTCCAATTATTGGGTGGAATAAGATCAGGAATGGGATATTGTGGAGCAGCAAATCTTCAGGAGCTATATGAAAATGCAAAATTTGTTGTTCAAACTTCAGCTGGATTCAGAGAAAGTCATCCTCATGATATTAATATTACAAAAGAGGCACCAAACTACAGCGTAAGACAGTAAATCAGAGAATAGAGAATAGTAAATGTTGAAATTGCTACGTAATTTTTTAAAATTTAAATAAATTTAAATGAGACTGCCAGTTACCATTGGGCTAGTTACCAGTTATAAGTATATAGTAATCAAGTTACAAATTTATGTTGGAGAGTAGCGATTAGCACTTGAAGATTGTTAAATTTAGGAGGAGGAAAAAAATTTGTTTAATAGAGAATTAATATTAGTTGTTGACTTTGGAGGTCAATACAATCAGCTTATTGCAAGAAGAGTTAGAGAAAACAATGTTTATTGTGAAATAATACCATATACATATACAGCAGAACAAATAAAAGAAAAAAATCCAAGTGGTTTGATATTTACAGGAGGACCAAATAGCGTTTATGGGGAGGAAGCTCCTAGAATAGATGAAAACATATTTAAACTTAATATTCCTATTTTAGGAATTTGCTATGGAGATCAATTAATGGCATATACCTTAGGAGGAAAAGTAAGTACAGCAGAGATTAGAGAGTATGGTAAGACTGAAATTGAGCTTGATACTAAGTCACCTCTGTTTAAAGGAATTGAAGAAAATCAATGTTGGATGAGCCATACAGATTATATAGAAAAAGCACCTAAAGGCTTTAAAATAATAGCCAAGACATCAGAATGTCCAGTAGCTGCTATGGCAGATAAAGAAAGGAAATTGTATGGTGTTCAATTCCATCCAGAAGTGGAACATACGTTATTTGGTAAGAAAATGCTTAAAAACTTCTTATTTAATATATGCAAATTAAAAGGCGATTGGTCTATGTCATCATTTGCACAGCAGAAGATAAAAGAGATAAAAGATATTGTTGGAGATAAAAAGGTACTTTGTGCATTATCAGGCGGGGTTGATTCTTCTGTTGCAGCGGTACTTGTTCATAAGGCAATTGGAAAACAACTTACATGTGTTTTTGTAGACCACGGTTTGCTTAGAAAAGATGAAGGGGACCAGGTTGAAAGAATATTTAAAAATCAATTTGATATGAATTTAATAAGGGTAAATGCACAAGAGAGATTCCTAGGAAAGTTAAAAGGTGTTGCTGATCCTGAAAAGAAAAGAAAAATAATTGGTGAAGAATTTATAAGAGTATTTGAAGAAGAAGCGAAAAAATTAGGCAAAATAGATTATTTGGTTCAAGGTACTATATATCCAGATGTTGTCGAAAGCGGAACGAAAACTTCTGCTACAATAAAAAGCCATCATAATGTGGGTGGACTTCCAGAAGATATGGAATTCGAATTAATAGAACCACTTAGAGAGTTATTTAAAGATGAAGTTAGAGCAGTTGGTGAAGAACTAGGTATACCACATAAACTGGTTTGGAGACAGCCTTTCCCGGGACCTGGACTCGCTATTAGAGTTTTAGGAGAAATAACAGAGGAAAAATTATTCATAACAAGGGAAGCAGATGCTATATTCAGAGAGGAAATAGCTAATGCGGGACTAGATGAAAAAATATGGCAATATTTTGCATGCCTTCCTAACATACAGTCCGTTGGAGTTATGGGAGATGAAAGAACTTACTGTCACACAATAGCCCTAAGAGCAGTAACATCTTCGGATGCTATGACATCAGATTGGGCAAGAATACCTTATGAAGTATTGGATAAAGTATCAAGAAGGATTGTAAATGAAGTAAAAGGAGTAAACAGGATAGTCTACGACGTAACTTCGAAACCACCTGCTACAATTGAGTGGGAATAGTGAAAGAATCAGTAAATTCAGTACTTCAAACACAAATATTAATAAAATAATGTACTTCATAATACCTATGATATTTCTTGAATTTAGAGAAGATCATAGGTGTTTTTGTATAAAATTCACCAGAATTCAAATAAATATCAATTTTTCATCAAACCTATTTTTTGCTATAATATAAGTATAACTTATTTTGTAGGAGGACTCGCATGGATTACAATAAAATAGAAGATTCTATAATGAAAACCGCAATGGATATATTCAAGCAAAGTGCTGTGAATTTTTTTAATTTGAAAACCAAAATAATAGCACCTGCCAACACTGAAATTAAAGATATAAGCATAAAAACCAACTTTACTGATTATACTTTCTATACAGAGGACGGTAATTATCTTCACTTTGAATTTCAAACTACATATAAAGAAAAAGACATAAATAGATTTTTAT
>NZ_LTBA01000088.1 GCF_001594005.1 Clostridium tepidiprofundi DSM 19306
ATTGCCTAAGTACACCTAGTAGGAAAGGCTTAGGTGATTAAAATATTTTGAGGAATGGGTAACTCCCATAATCTTGTAGGACTCTATTGGGATAATTGAACAATAGTGGCAAGACGAGATTTAGCAATGCTATCCTAGTGGTTGAATCCTGTTATACCACCATCTTATTAGTCCTATAAGGTGAAAAATTTAGACAGGTAAGATTGTCTAAATTTTAGAAATCAGGTTGAACATATGAAGGTAATTATGAGTGGTAATGAAGCTATTGCTAGAGGTGCTTATGAAGCAGGTGTTACAGTAGCTTCAGCTTATCCAGGAACACCAAGTACTGAAATATTGGAAAACTTTGCAAAATATGAAGGGGTTTATGCCGAATGGGCTCCAAATGAAAAAGTAGGACTTGAAGTTGCAGCAGGAGCTGCAATAGCAGGAGCTAGAACACTTACAACAATGAAACATGTAGGATTAAATGTTGCTGCAGACCCATTGTTTACAATGGCTTATGAAGGTGTAAATGGAGGTTTGGTAGTAGTTACTGCAGATGACCCAGGAATGCATTCATCACAGAATGAGCAAGATAATAGATATTATGCTCCTCATGCAAAAGTAGCATTAATTGAACCATCAGATTCACAAGAATGCATAGATTATATGAAGGAAGCTTATGAAATAAGTGAAAAATATGATACTGTTGTTTTGTTTAGAAGTACTACAAGGATTTCGCATTCAAAGTCAGTTGTTGAATTGAATGAAAGAAAAGATGTAGGTGTTAAGCCATATGAAAAAGATATTAAGAAATATATAATGACTCCAGGTCATTCAAGAGTTAAGCATTATGAAGTTGAAGAAAGATTAGAAAAGCTTAGACAGTATTCAAATAATACTCATTTAAATAGAATTGAGATGGGAAATACTAAAATAGGAATCATTACTAGTGGTATTTCATATCAATATGCAAGAGAAGTGTTTGGAGATGATGCTTCATACTTAAAGATAGGTTTTAGTTACCCATTACCAGATGAAATGATAAGAGATTTTGCTAGTAAGGTAGAAAAACTTTATATAATCGAAGAAAATGATCCATACATTGAAACACAAGTAAAAGCAATGGGAATTGAATGTATTGGTAAAGAAGTAATTCCAATTTGTGGAGAATTGAATCCAGACATTATTAGAAAAGGTATATTAGGAAAAGAAAATGAAGCTGTGTATACTACTGATGTTAAAGCACCATCTAGACCACCAGTATTATGTCCTGGTTGTCCTCATAGAGGAATTTTCTATGCAGTTTCAAAGTATAAAGATATAATAGCTACTGGTGATATAGGATGTTATACTCTTGGTATGGTAGCTCCATTAAATGTAACTGATACAGTTATTTGTATGGGTGCTTCTGTTTCTGCAGGAATTGGTTTTGAAGAAGCTGCAAGAATGGCAAATAGAAAAGATAATAAGGTTTTTGCTTTTATTGGGGATTCAACTTTCTTCCATTCAGGAATAACTGGACTTATAAATTCGGTTTATAATAATGCTCCAATTGTAACTTGTATATTGGATAATAGAATTACAGCAATGACAGGTCATCAGGAAAATCCAGGAACAGGTAAAACTCTTCAAAATAAACCTGCTCCAATAATAGATATAGAGAAATTGGTAATTTCTATTGGTATTAAACCAGAGAATATAAGAGTGGTAGATCCATACGATTTAGAAACTACAGAAGCTGCAGTTAAAGATGCTCATGAAAGTACAGAGCCATTTGTAATTATAACTAAACAACCATGTGCTCTTAAGAAAGATGTAATAAAAGCAAGAGCTGGAATCAAGTGTGTCGTAGATACTGAAAAATGTAAGAAATGTAAACTTTGCTTAAAGACAGGCTGTCCAGCACTTAAGTTCCAAAATGGTGTTGTAAGCATTGATGAAAATATGTGTAATGGCTGTGGAATTTGTATGCAGGTATGTCCATTTAATGCTATAACAAAGGTGGGTGAATAATGATGAAAGAAGTTAAAAGTATTTTATTTGTTGGTGTAGGAGGACAAGGTACTATACTTGCTTCAAAGATATTAAGTGAAGGACTTATGAAAAATGGTTATGATGTGAAGATGTCTGAGGTACATGGTATGGCTCAGAGAGGTGGTAGTGTTACTACTCAAGTAAGATTTGGTGAAAAAGTTTTTTCTCCTTTAATAGAAATGGGTAAAGCTGATGCCATAGTGTCTTTTGAAAAATCAGAAGCAGCTAGATGGCTTGGATATTTGAAAAAAGATGGTTATTTAGTGGTTAATGACTATGAAATTCATCCTGTACCAGTTTTGATTGGAGAAGAAAAATATCCTGAAAATGTTAATGAAAAATTAGAAAAAGCTGTAGACAATGCAATTATAATTGATGCTTCTAATATGGCGACTGAGCTTGGAAATATTAAGGCACAGAATGTTGTTTTATTAGGTGCTTTAATTAAAGCTTTAGGATTAGATAATTTAGATTGGGAAGAAACAGTTGAAAAATTAGTTCCTGAAAAGGCTATTGAGTTAAACAAAAAGGCTTTAAGAAAAGGAATGGAATGTGTTAAATAAAATATATGTAGTATAAGGCTATCCCTAAAGGGACGGCCTTGTTTTAATTACAAAGTAGTTTCTATGTTTGTTTTAGCAAAACGATTTCACTTTTAATTGATATTCCTGTATAATATGTTATGAGGGTATTAATGTTGGGAGGAATTTATGTGGTGTTTTATGAAGAAGCTGATAACAATGTGCTTAAAATCGTAAAGAGTTATATTAAATTTGGAGAAAGGATAAGAGTTTCAAAGAGTATTAAGCTTGGAAACAAGTTGTATAGAGAGATTATTATTAACAAGAAGTTTTTTAACAAGTTGAGCAATGAGGCAGTTGGATATTTATATATTGATGAAAACAATAATATTGTTGATGATGAAAATATTAAAAAAGAAATAGCAAAAATAAGTTATTTTGCAGAAATGTTTTTGGATGATTCAAATCCTAATAGTTTGAAAAGTGCTTTATTGAGTGATGAAGATATGCAAAAAGATAGAAATACCTACAAAGAAGCATTAGAAGCATTAGAAGGACTAATTAAAGATGGTTTAGACGAAGGTGAAAAAATAATACATATATTAGAAAATATGCCTGATCTAAGAATGAAAAATGATGAAAAACTTAGAGAGGTAATATATATTGCAAGTGAGTTTATTGATGAAAACAATTATTTCGATGATAAAATTTGCAAGGAACTAAGGAGCAAATATGTAGATGCAATGCTTGTAAACTTTGAAAAGGTGAAGTTGGTTGCATCTGGAGCAAGGTATTATGATAATATAAAAAAATCGGCTGAAAAGAAAAGAAAAAGATTAAGCGTCAGGTTTAACAGTAAAGTTACAATTCCAATATTCAGATTAGATTACATACTTTCATATTTTAAGAGGATTATAAGGACATATGAGTGTATTCTAAAAATGAGCAATTCTGAGTACATAAAAAGAATGTCTACCATTGAAAGAGAAAACATAAATAAAAAAATTGAACTGATAAGGTAAAAGCGTCTGCAAAATGCAGATGCTTTTTTTAGATGCAAAATGTTGCTTGTAAAATGTATATATTTATATTTATGTGTTAAGAATAGTAAAAGGATTGTAGATTTATTTACTATTTATTTTATTATTTACGGGAGGTTACAACTGTTGTTTAAAAAATGCTCAAACTTAGACAAAATTAACTAAAATTATTTGATATGTATATAAACTTTTTGCAAGTGATTTAAATGATAAGCGTAGACAATTAATTAAAATGTTTAGAAGATTAAATGAAGTAGATACTATAATAGTTGAATATCCTGATAGGTTAGCTAGATTTGGATATAATTATCTTAAAGAGTTTGCAAAATCATTAAATGTAAGTATTGAAGCAGTTGAACAAAACAAAAAGTTAGAACTAAATGAAGAAATGGTTAATGATTTAATAAGTATAGTTAGTTGTTTTAGTGCTAGATTGTATGGAGCAAGAGGTGGAAGAAAATCAAAGAAAACTATCAATGAATTAGAAAAAGAAAGGCAGGAGCAAAGTATTAATGAAAACNACAATGAGAGCAATATTGATAAATCTAAACGACAAACAGAAATCAATAATTGATAATATGATGTTATGATTTTGCACTGCAATAAGATTTTCTTTCAAAAGACTTCTTGAAGGTGAAATAAAAAAAGGTGAATTAGAAAAAATAGTAGCTCATAAATATAATTTAAATATACGTCAAGCTAAAGATGCCGTTGAGAGTGCAAGACAGACAATAGTTTCTCAAAGAGAATTGCTCAAAGAAAATAGAGATAATTATAAAAAGAAAGTTAAGGCTGTTGAAAAACAGTTAAAAAATGATAAATTATCTCAAAAGAAAAGGAATGCTTTAAAAAGTAAGCTCGATAAAAGAAAAAGAAGATTAGCCTATTTTCAAAAACATATTGATAATAAAACTATTCCCCCTGTTACATTTGGTACTAAAAAAATGTTCATCAAAAGAT
>NZ_LTBA01000089.1 GCF_001594005.1 Clostridium tepidiprofundi DSM 19306
TTTTATCAACTCTTGTAAGACATTTATCACAACATTTTTTTGTGCTTTCAAATAGCTCTACACCATCTATTGCAACAACCTTTAACCCATCTATAGTACCACCTCTAAAAACCTTATTTTTTATAGTAGTTTTAATTATATGACTATGAATTCCTTTTAATCCATCTAAATCAAAACCACTGAAACACCGCCTGACAGAGTCAATGCGTGGAGTTCTAGTTTTTTTAGGTAACACTTTTTTAAATTTACCTTTTTCAAGCCAATGGTCTAATCTATTGAAACTTCTTATTTGAAGCATAAATCCAAATAAAACAATAAAAGCAATTGTTGAAATTTTTACTTCTGATTTTACTCTTTTATCTTTTAAGGTATTGATTTTTTCACCTATATGGTATACCTTATTAGTATAGGTGAGTAATTGTTTCAAATAACTCTTGCTCATTTTATCAGCATCCTTTTTGTGTGAATTTCTAAACAAAACTATTATAAAAAGGATGCTTTTATTTTGCAACTTTTTTCTCTATAATTTCCAGTAAAAATCGGAAAATCTCATATTTCCACTGATTATTCTTAAATTCTTATAAATCAATGGGCTACCAACCTAAAAAATTTTTAAGTGCTAAACTTCTGATTTTTTAGATTTCGCCTTGCTCTACTGGTTTCCCTATAAATCTAACTATTAATATTATCATCAAAATGTCAAAAGGTAATATTATATATATAGGCATTCCAAAACCAGCAGGTATATATCCAAATAATATACTTACTCCTGCAACAACTAATGCATAGTACAATTGAGTTTTTACATGCTCCATATGATCACATGATGTTCCCATTGAAGACAATATTGTTGTATCCGATATTGGTGAACAATGGTCTCCAAAAATAGCTCCTGTTAAAACTGCACTTATGCAAACCACAACAAATGAATTTACTGGAGATATAGCAAAGGCCAATGGAATAGTCAATGGCATCAATATACCCATTGTTCCAAAAGAAGTTCCCGTAGCAAACGATACAATTGCTGACGATATAAATATTATAGATGGTAAAATAAATTTAGGAATAGCAGTAGATAATACCAAAGCAACCAAATAATTTGCTGTTCCTAGTTGTTTTATTAAACTACTCAATGACCATGCCAATAATAAAATTACACCTGTAATTACTAATGATTTAATACCGTTTACCCATATATCTATTGCTTCTCCTAGCGTAAATATCTTCTGAACCCTTCCCATTATCATAGCAACAATACTTGCAAACAATGCAGCAGTAAATAATACTATACTTGCATCTGATTCCCCAAAAGTTATTCTTAAAGCATCAAAAGATAGTGGCGAACTTTTCAACACATTAATATATGTCGTATTATCTCCATTAATTACTGCACTATACCCATTGAAATAAAACCCTATAAATGCTGTTACTATAAGCACTAAAATAGGAATTATAGCATTCCACATACTAAGCTTGATACCTTTTTCTGGTTCTAATGTTTCATTATCACTTGAACTCATAGGCTTAGCATTTTCGCTTAATACCTTTCCTGTTGTTCTAGCCCTTCTTTCTGCTTTAAACATAGGTCCAAATTCTCTTAAAAATATTGCAGTCATAACAATAAATATAAGAATTAATATATTATAAAACCTATATGGTATAGTCGATAAAAATATATTGTATGTTGCCACATTTTGCCCAATTGATTCATATCCTGATTTTATCAAACTAAGTTCATATCCAATCCAAGTAGAAATTACAGCTATTCCAGCAATAGGTGCTGCTGTAGCATCTACAATAAATGATAATTTTTCTCTTGATATCTTCATTTTATCTGATACAGGTCTCATAATAGGACCTACAATAAGCGAATTCGCATAATCATCAAAGAAAATAAATATCCCTAAAAGCCATGTTAAAATTTGTGCTGATTTTGGTGACTTAGCCTTCTTTGCAAGTGTTTGAGCTATTGCTTTTGCTCCTCCCATTTTAGATATCAAAGCAACCAATCCACCTATTGTTAAACATTGGAGTATTACTCCTGCATTCCATGGATCTGCTAATGAACCAAGCAATTCTTTTACAACCATATTAAAAGCTTTAATAATAGTCATAATAATATTATTACCATTTAACTGTAATAAAAAAGCCCCTGAAAAAACTCCAGTAAAAAGCGATAAAACTACATTTTTAGTCTTAAATGCAAATATTATTGCAAGCAACGGTGGAAGTAAAGTTAAAAAACCAAAATGATGTGCATTAGTTTGTGCTACTGTTACTCCTTCAGCAAAAACGCTTGTACCACAAATAAAAAAAGTTAAAAATAACATTACAATAGAAAAATTCTTCTTCATTTCCAGTCCTCCTATGTCATATTATTGAAATGAACAAATGGAAGAATGGCAGAAAAATAAAAAGCCATGGGCAAGCGTACACCCATGACTTATCAAATACTTAAATATACTACACAATTTAAAATAAGTATATCAATAAGATGAATGATAGCTCTCCACAAATAGAATATTTGTGACAGTCTTACACATGTTATGTGCAAGCCCAGGAATACAATCTTAAAGCATCAACTGTACCCTTCGGCAGTACTTCCTTTCCTGTTATATCATCGTGCTTACCTCAATAACAGTACTCTTAAACACTGCGCCTCTACCAATCGTCCATTATATTCACTTTTAATTTTATGAGATTTATTTTACATCTTTCGACTTAATATGTCAAGCTTTATCAAAATATTTTTGTATTTTTTTATACCATTTCTTGTATAATTTGGGTTCCTCTCTTTTTAACACATCAAGGAATTCATCTAGTGCTCCTAATTTTTTAAGTCCTTTACATAAATGACGTGGATAATTTACTTTTTTAGAATAGCACCCCTTTGGGTCGATTATCTTCAATGTTTCATGCTTTGTTACAAAAATATCTTTACACCTAATGTCGATCTTTGAAAATTTTAATCTTATAAATTCCTTAAGCATTTCAATTACTTCTTTGGCAATTTTTTCATTTAATCCATATAACTTAATATAGTCACTTAAGCTAATTCCTTCAACATATTCTCTAATAATATAATTACCCCCACATTCATATGTTTTAGGAAAATATTTGTTACCATCTGCTTTTAATATAACCATTTCTTCCTTTCTACAACTTTTTATAGTGTTACATATTTTTATCACTTTTCCATCATCCATTAAATATACAATTCCGTGATGCCCTTTACCAATATATTTCCACTTATTGAATTCTAACTCAAAATCATCTCCATATATATTTTTATCTATCATAAAAGGCCACCTTTTTATTATTTAAATATACTATACAATATTATATTCTCTTGTTTTCATTTTTATTATCAACTGTATATAATTGAACTCCTTTTGCTAAAGCAAAACATTTCAATTTCATATGAAACCTCTACTCCACATGAAGCAAAAACTTCAATCTACTACTTATAGAAATTTGAATCTTGTAAAAATGATAAAATTAAAACTCTATTATTAAAATTTGTGTTAAATCAAATTTTTCACTGGAAATTAGATGCAAATACATAAATATTAACAGAAGTTTAGCACTTAAAAATTTTTTAGGTTGGTAGCCCATTGATTTATAAGAATTTAAGAATAATCAGTGGAAATATGAGATTTTCCGATTTTTACTGGAAATTATAGAGAAAAAAGTTGCAAAATAAAAGCATCCTTTTTATAATAGTTTTGTTTAGAAATTCACACAAAAAGGATGCTGATAAAATGAGCAAGAGTTATTTGAAACAATTACTCACCTATACTAATAAGGTATACCATATAGGTGAAAAAATCAATACCTTAAAAGATAAAAGAGTAAAATCAGAAGTAAAAATTTCAACAATTGCTTTTATTGTTTTATTTGGATTTATGCTTCAAATAAGAAGTTTCAATAGATTAGACCATTGGCT
The DNA here is from genome assembly GCF_001594005.1 of Clostridium tepidiprofundi DSM 19306. Classification (GTDB taxonomy): domain Bacteria; phylum Bacillota; class Clostridia; order Clostridiales; family Clostridiaceae; genus Clostridium_AC; species Clostridium_AC tepidiprofundi. The sequence goes on from NZ_LTBA01000089.1 coordinate 3,947, forward strand.
TGAAAAAGGTAAATTTAAAAAAGTGTTACCTAAAAAAACTAGAACTCCACGCATTGACTCTGTCAGGCGGTGTTTCAGTGGTTTTGATTTAGATGGATTAAAAGGAATTCATAGTCATATAATTAAAACTACTATAAAAAATAAGGTTTTTAGAGGTGGTACTATAGATGGGTTAAAGGTTGTTGCAATAGATGGTGTAGAGCTATTTGAAAGCACAAAAAAATGTTGTGATAAATGTCTTACAAGAGTTGATAAAA
>NZ_LTBA01000090.1 GCF_001594005.1 Clostridium tepidiprofundi DSM 19306
ATAAAAATCTATTTATGTCTTTTTCTTTATATGTAGTTTGAAATTCAAAGTGGATATAATTACCGTCCTCTGTATAGAAAGTATAATCAGTAAAGTTGGTTTTTATGCTTATATCTTTAATTTCAGTATTAGCAGGTGCTATTATTTTGGTTCTCAAATTAAAGAAATTTACAGCACTTTGCTTGAATATATCCATTGCGGTTTTCATTATAGAATCTTCTATTTTACTGTAATCCATGCGAGTCCTCCTATAAAATAAGTTACACTTATATTATAGCATAAAATGAAGTTTATTATGGATGGAAAATTCTCATTCTCTATTCACTATTCACGCTTTTCTTTTAACATAAAAGCATATGCATTGTATCATGAATATTAAACTAATAAGACCAAATCCAGGATATAATACTTTTATTAAGTTTTTAAATCCGATTTGTGATATTGGTATTGCAATTATCATTACAAGTATGACAGCTTTTTTATAAGAGATATTGAATTTTTGTTCGAGTGTTTTGCCTATGCTGTATATATCAGAAACCTCAGTTGAAAACATTTCGCACCAAATTATGCAAAGCAAAATGATTTGAACTATGGTTCCAAATCTTTTCGCTATATATAAGAGAGGTATTTCGTATTTGAATATATAAGGTATATTACAGCTCAACATAATGTTAATCATAATTGAGAGCATTGTGAGACCTAATGCGCCTATTATGATTCCAGGAATTAGAACATTTTTTTTATTAATTTCTTTGCTTAAAGGAACTAAAACACCGCTACAGCATAGAGTGTTGAAACCAGCATATAAAAGTCCAGATATAAACCATTGAGCGGGCAATATTAGCTGTTTTGAACTTTGAATATTTTTTAAGCTATTTATTTTAATCATATCATTGGAAAATAATATATAGAGTATAAATATTGATACTATTACGGTTGTAAGAGAAGGTACTATAAATGAATTAATAGTTATTAATCCTTTTGTATCACGAAGCAGTGTAAATAGTGATATACATATCATTAATATAATTCCTATCCATTTTGAAACACCGAAATATTGATTGAGAAGTGCTCCGCTTCCTGCCAGAATTATGGCAGCGCTACTTATTAAGAAGAAACCTGTAAATATATCGGTTGCTTTTCCGAAATATCCTGGGCTAACTAAATTTATTAATTGGTTGTAAGAAGATAAATTATGATTGATACTTATAGATACCATAACTGAACAAAATATGATATATAAAAAGCCGCATATTAGTATAGCTATAAAACTTTTATATCCATATGTGGTGAAAAATTGAGTTATTTCTTGTCCGGAAGCTAATCCAGCTCCAACGATTGTTCCAATAAAAACTACAGCAACTTGAAAGAGCATTGTATTTTTATATTTCAAAATTTCTTCCTCCCTTTAGTTTTCTTACTTATAAGTGCATACTTATAGATATTACGAAATAATACAAATAATTACAATTAAAAAATTAATAATTAAAAATTTAATTATGGGGAAAATAAATATAAACTAATGAAATTTAGGAAGGGAACTATATGAATAAAAAAAATTTGATTTTAATTATTGTAATCATGAGTTTTATGCTATTATTAAGTTGTGGTTCAAAAGAGGAAGGTTCCAAGAAAGAATCTGAGAAAAATCAAAGTAAAAGCACATTTGAGATAAAGGTTGCTGAAAATTTGGTTAAGAATTATATGAATTATTTGATGAATGAGAACTATGATGATGCAGTTAAGACGTATGTTGCTGAATTAAGAGATAAGACAAAAATGATAATTTCTAAAGATTTAAAAATTAAAGGATATAATATTATAGATGTAAATGAAGTAGGAAAGAGTGGAGTTTTTAAGATTAGAGTAACTAGAACGGACATAGAAAGACCTTTTTCTGTGTTAGATGAATATACCATAAAAGTAATTAAAGACATATCTGATTATAAAATATCCGATATTAATTGTACATCTGAAAAAGAAGCATTTGTTGAAGAATATGGTATACGACTTAAGAATAAGAACAATGTTGAAACTAAGTTGATTATTGATAAATCAAGTATTCCAGAGTATGCATTTGCACAAGACGATTCTGCTAAAATTAATAGGATTAAAGTACCTAAAAAGAGTTTTGGAAGAATTAATTTTTCATATACGGGTGAAAAGTTGGGTATTACAACTTATGAGAAGGATTCTTTTATTGGTGTTGTTACTATTGATGAATCACTAGTTGTTCAGGGAGGAGTTTCAGGAGGAAGTAGTAATGAAAGTGGTGGAAATAAGAATAAAGGTACTCAAATGGTTGTACGAGAAAAGCCTATTGGCAAAAAAATAATTTCTCTTGATTTATTGAAAGACTCTGTTATTGATTTTATTTCATTTTCTCTAGATGAGAAATTTGTTATGGTTCAGTATAATAAAGCTGGCAGTGGAAAATGCATTAGGGTGTACAATACTGAAAACGGCAATATTATACCTGTTGTTTTTGAAAATGAATATCCTGTTAAGTATGTTGATGTATTGTTTAGTTCATTTGATAATGATATACTGAATTTTAAAGTGGTAAAAAGAAAAGGAATAGAAGAGAATTTAAAAAATATAGTGGGTAAATGGCAGTTGGATTTAAAACAGTTTAAGATAAAGAAGTTATAAATAAAATATATTATACCTCTATGGTTGCATAGAGGTATATTTTGCGGGAGTTTGAAAGGAAGTTGATTATGAGAAAAACTTGGAATGATAAGAGATACCATAGTTTGAATTATTTTTTAAGAAATAAATTTGGAGAAAAAGTATATAAAATTTCATTGGATGCAGGTTTTTCATGTCCTAATAGAGATGGAACAATAGGCAAAGGTGGATGTATATACTGCAGTGAGAGAGGGTCAGGAGATTTCGCTGGCAATAGAGATTTTTCTATTACAAAGCAATTTGAAGACATTAAGGATATCATGAGAAATAAATGGAATTCTGGCAAATATATAGCGTATTTTCAAGCGTATACTAATACTTATGCACCTTTAGATGAACTTAGGAGGAAATATGATGAAGCAGTAGCTCAGGAAGGTGTTATTGCGCTTTCAATAGCAACAAGACCAGATTGTTTGGATGAAGGGGTTCTAGATTTAATAGAAGGGTATAATAAAAAAATATATACATGGGTTGAATTGGGACTTCAGACAATCAATCCTAAAACTTCAAAACTGATAAACAGAGGGCATGATTTGAAAGTTTTTGATGAAGCAGTAGACAATTTAAGAAATAGAGGCATTGACGTTGTTGCTCATGTTATTTTTGGACTACCAGGAGAAACAAAAGAAGATATGCTTAACACTATTGATTATGTAGCACATAAGAACATACAGGGTATAAAAATTCATTTACTTCATTTATTAAAAGGTACTCCTTTGGTGAAGTTATATGAACGGGGTAGATTACGATTTTTAGAGAAAGAAGAATATATTGATTTGATATGTGAAGCTATCACAAGACTTCCACAGAATATGGTTATTCACAGAATGACAGGAGATGCTCCAAGAAAGCTTTTGATAGGTCCTATGTGGAGTTTGAAGAAATGGGAAATTTTGAATGCCATTGATGATAAATTAAAAAACGAAGATTTGTATCAAGGTAAAAACTTTAGTTATGATGTTAAACAGCCAGTAAATATCAATGAGTCCTGACAACTTTAGTATACCAAATTTAAAAAGCAAAAGAACATTAGGCAGTAAATATCAATGAATCTTGATGAAGCAGTATGGCACAAAACAAACCAGCATACTGACTAGTTATTTTTTTGAAAATGTTTAAGTAACGTATAATATTTGTATAGTATTATAAAAATCTTAGTTATGAGGGAGATAACAGTTAACAAAACATTATAAAAGTTTATATAACTTTATTGAATTTATATAATAATTATGTTATAATAAATTCAGAGGTGATGTAAATGAAATATTATTCAATAGGAGAATTTGCAAAACTTATAGATAAAAACCCTCAAACTTTAAGAGAATGGGATAAAAAAGATATATTAAAACCACATCATGTTGCTCCGACAGGATATAGATATT
>NZ_LTBA01000091.1 GCF_001594005.1 Clostridium tepidiprofundi DSM 19306
TGATGTAAGTATAACTAAACAAGTTTTTTCTCAAGCTCGACGAAAGGTTTCACCTAAAGCATTTGTATATCTTCTAGATCAAGTAAATAAATGGTTTTATAAGAACACTCCTTTTAATACATATAGATGATATAGGTTGTTAGCAATTGATGGTACAGTGTTACAATTACATAATAGTGAAAAGTTAAGAAAAAAATTTGGATATATTAAAAACCAAAATTCCAAGATTGCACGTGCTAAAGCTTCTATTTTATATGATGTAGAAAATGATATGATTATAGATTATAAAACTGGAGAGAGAGAACTAGCAGAAGAATTAATAATTAAAATGTGTGCAGAAGGTACATATAATGATTTATTATTATTTGATAGAGGGTATCCCTCTAGAAATTTTATAAATTTTCTTGAAGTAAAACAATTAAAATATTTGATGAGAGTCAGCAATAGATTTTTAAAAGAGGTTATTAATGCTCCTAATCAAGATCAAATTGAGAATTTTACGGGTGAAACACAGATAGCAATAGAACAAGATTTTTATGCTACTATGTATCTTGCAAATATGGTTGCACTAGCGAAAAAAGATGCTAATGAAGCAATTGAAGAAAAATATAAAGATAAAAATCTAACATATGAATATAAAATTAATACTAATGAAAGTTCAAAATAATTTGCATTATTTCGGTATACATAACTCTACGAAGAAAATCTAAATTTCTATAACATTCTAGAATAAGTGTATTCTGTGAAAATATTGAATCATAGCTTTATGACATTGACCCAGAGGGTTTTTGCGAAGGAAGAATGACTGAACTTGCTATCTGGGGTTTCTTGGCGCACCCTTGAGTGCACCTTTCTACCTAAAATGTTCTTATAAGTGTCCATAGCTGAGTTTCAGCCATTATTTTCTTAAGAAATTGAATGACTTTCAATGAAATCATTTAATTCTTTAAGTACTTTCTTATTTATATCATTATTTTCATTTTCAAGTTCATAGTATTTATCTTTATAATTTTCATTTGCACTTTTATATATATAATCAAACAAATTTTCTAAAAAAGTAATTTTCTCTATAGCTTGATTTTTGACTTTATTTATTTCTTCAATGGGTTCATTTCTATCCATATACACTAAAATCAAATTAAAATCATTCTCAATAGAATTTAGACATCTGATTAAAGGAATATTCCATGAAGATGGAAGAACTGCTGTAAGATAAGCCCTATCACTGTACTTTTGAATATATTTAATAACTTCACTATATTTTAAAGTTTTGGTATTTATCAACCTCTTATTATCTCCTTTAAACATAGTATCTAAGTTATAAATATTCCAACTATATAATCCACTTAACTCATTTTTAATATCATTGCTTGTTTTATATTGATAACCAATGGTTATACATACTATACTAATAATAATTACACTTATCAACTTTTTAAATTTCATTATATACTTTTTTATCCTCCTCAATAATTTTAATTATTATTTAACCTTTAATGAAAACCATAAAACTTATTGCAATACATTATATGTATATAACACATCAAATAAACCCTTTCATGTTTAAATTTTACAAAAAATCAAAATGCTATAAGCATTTTATCATTTATATTAATAACTTTTTATTTGATTAAGATATAATATGCTCTTAAAAAGTACTTTTTTATTGCTATTTTACACCAAACTGAAATATATAAGTTCAATTAATGATTTGCACTATAATTTGCAGCACAAACGATCAATAATTTTTTCAGGATACTTATTTATTTCATTAAGAAAAAGATGTACATTTTGTCTTATTTCTTTAACAGAAGAATAGAAAACATTATAAACAACTTTTTCCTTTAACCATTTCCATAGTCCCTCAATTAAATTTAAATTTGGACTATAAGGCGGTAAAAAAATAAGTTCTACGCGATTAGCGTTTTCATTTAAAAAATCCTCTAATAATTTTGCATGATGAATCCTAGCATTATCAAGTACTATAGCAATTTTACCCGTAGGGTATTTATTTACCACCATATTTAGAAATTCTAGAAATACTTTTGCATCATAACACTTTCTTTCAATGCAAAAAATTTCACCTGTTTCGTAGTTCAATGTTCCGATAAGCTTTACGCCTTGATGCTTACCATAAGTAGGAATAATTCTTTGATGACCTTTTTCAAACCATGTACTTTTCAATGCTTGATAATCTCTAATTATTGATTCATCTTGAAATAAAATATGATCTATTTCATTGTTTAATAGTTTTTTTAAAACCTTCAAATGTTTTTTTAAATTTTTCTTGTTTTTCAGGGTCAGCTTTCGCTAACGTATATGTTGGTCTTGTATAACTTAAGCCTAATGCTTTTAAAAGATTTACAGTACCTCCAATAGTATAATCTATACCATATTCTTTTTTTATCCATTTAGCGATTATACCTGCTGTCCAGTTAAATTCAGTTGGAAAATCAACATCCACTGGCAGTTTAGTTAATATTAATTCTTTTAATTGTTGCATTTGTTCTTCTGTTAAACGATTAGGACGCCCTGTAGATTTTCCCATTGCTAGTCCTTCTAAACCCAAAGTACGATATGCTCTTTTATAATTTTTTATTGTACGCGGACTACGTCCAACTATGTTTGCTACCTCAACTATTTTCATATTTGAAAGAAGTAAATATATTGATTGATATCTTTCAAACATTCTTTTATCTGTAGTTGATTTCATTAAATTTAGTGCTTTTTCTCTATCATTATTTTTATTCATCACTCTCATCCTTTGTTATATAATCTAAGATTATTATAATAATAAACTGATTATTGGACAAGAGGGAAAAACTTTAATTGAACTTATATAGTTAGTTATCTTCATTAAAAGCTGAAGATAACTAACTTAACAAAATTTTTACAATTAAGGTAATGGTATATTCTGTATAGTGGCTTGTACGGGATAGTTGACTTGTTCGAATGGAGAATATACCTCAAATGAAAATTGCACTTCAAAATTTCCAGAACCATTGTATTTTACTACAGCATACATGTGATCACCATCATCTAATAAATATTTACCATCAGCTATTTGACAAGATCCTGCATGTTGAGGATATAAATTAATAGGATACTCAGTTGTTTTTTCCCTTTTTATAAAATCTATGGACCATCCATCTGGTAATTTTAATAAAGAACCAATATCAAAACTAACTTTTATAGTATTAGCTCCTTCATTTGTAATTCCACCAACATTTAAATTCTCTAACTCATCTGAATATCCAAAGGTCATTTTACAATTTTTAATTTTTAAAGTAGTTTTATATGACAAAACATTCTGTGAATTACGTTCGTAAACATAACCATAATATTTTTCTATACGCATATTAACATCAGTTCCATTTGAATCAGTAGGATATCTTACAATATTATCAACCCATATATATTCAGTTATGTTTTGACCTTGCCAAATATAATCAGAAGTAATACATTTCTGAACTTTTTTTTCATCCATATTAAGTCCTTTAGGTTCAATTACTTCATTTCCTTTATTAATAGCCACAGGTTTAATTACTTTAGTATACCAAAATAAATCGCTAGCATCAAATAAACTCAACGAATTACAGCTCTAAAGAGCAAAATCTAGTTTGATCTATCTATCAAGCAAAAATTAAATGCCAAATTTTACACTTAATTACATATGATTTTTCAAAAAAAGACTAAGCATATTTTTTTTAATAATTGTTAAAAATTTTTATAATAATCTTTACTTTTTATCACCTCCATAGTACAATTTATATATCATAAATAACGTATTTGTGTACGTTTATTTAAGTAGTTAATATCTTCAATAGTT
>NZ_LTBA01000092.1 GCF_001594005.1 Clostridium tepidiprofundi DSM 19306
TCTTTATTATAAGAATACTTAATGATTATTTGTATCTAATTTCATTACTATCACTCATTTATATTATTTACTGCTGACTTTATTTTAGTACAAAAAAAATAAAATAATAGGAGCAAGTTGTTTTTACACATTCATCTCCCACTTATAGAAGATGGGAGACTTCTGCTAGGTACGTTAAAAATCAATTTTGTACTAGTACAAAATCCTTTTTTGTTTTACTTAAGCATATTGACATACCTTCACTTTTTCATTTTTTTACACGTATAAAATTCTCTTTTTTGTCCTATTTGAATCTAAAAATTCACTTAGTTTTTATTAATATTAGTTTCTCTAACTTCTCATAAAAAAGCTTGTCCTTTCTTCTGTTTGAAATTAACCGTCCCCTTTGTTCCTCTGTTCCTCTGTTCCTCTATTTCTCTCTATTTGAATCCAAATTTCCCCTTAGTTTTCTTAATATTAGCTTCCCTAAATTCTTGTAAGAAAGCTTATCCTTTCTTTAATTTGAAATTAACCGTCCCTTTTTGATTCTCTTTGATTCTCTTTGATTCTCTTTGATTCTCTTTGATTCTTTTGATTTTCAACTACTTTGTTTATTAATTTAATTTAAGTTTGATTTATGATATAATAAATCTATACAATAATTCCAAATATTTATATTATTTTACTAGGTTATTTTTAACTAAACATTAAATCAAAACAGGTGAAAAAAATGAGTATTAATAATCAATTAAGATTTTTATTTGATATAGGTAAGGAGAAACATAACAGTATCAATAATAAAAGTATTCTGTGCCCATTTTGCCATAGAGAATGTTTAACAGATATTTTAGACGAAGATGGACCATTTATATTAGTAAAAAATAAATATCCTACACTAGAAAATACATTGCAAACTGTATTGATAGAAACAAACAACTGCAATGATAACATGTCAACATATGATAAAGAATATATGAAGAAATTGCTGCAATTTGGCGTAAATCACTGGCTGAGTTTTAAAGAAACTGGTGAATTCAAATCTGTAATTTTTTATAAAAATCATGGACCTCACTCAGGTGGTACTATCAATCATTCACACATGCAAATTGTAGGATTGAAAGATATAGATTATGAAGAATTTCTAAGAGATGAATTCTTTGAAGGAATAACAATTAACAAATCGGAAGGTTGTATTCTTAATCTTTCAACTAAGCCTAGAGTTGGCTTTACTGAATTTAATATTATAATAGATTCTATCAATACTCTACCTGTAATGGCTGATAATCTTCAAAAAATTGTTCACTATATATTAAATAATTTTTATACAAAATGCGATAGTTTTAATCTTTTCTTTTATGAATGGAGAAATCGTATAGTATGCAAGGTTATTCCTAGATTTGTTACTTCTCCATTATTTATTGGATTTTCTATCTCTCAAATATCAAATCATATGGATATGATTGTTAGAAAAGTGCAGCAGCTGTATTTTAATGATAATAACATTAAATGATCAAAAAATGATCATTTTCTAAGACTTATGTATTTTGCAAGACTCATTCCGATTAAACTTTTAAAAACGGCCCTAAAGTGGAAATGAGAAAATACTGTAGCTTTTGCCACCTCTTCAGGCACAAGCTCACCTTTTACTCTATTTTCAATATACTCAAGCATCGCTTTAACAGGAATCGAATGTTCTATAAAATCACCTCCGGAGGATATGTTTATTATAATACATGTTAACATAAATTTCTCGACAATTTTGATGAAGCTATCTACTATTTTGTTATTTATTTATATTTTTCCTGAAAAATAGTAAAAAAGCTTGACCATCTACTTACTATCTTGTTAGTTATTGATCCACTCTAACACCTGCCTAACCAAATAAGTCATTTATCTTACTTCACCCAAATAATCATAACTAATGCTATCATTGTATTTATCTATAAACATTCTTAATCAGATGTAAATGTCAATATAATTTTGGTTCTTTCCATACTTAGTTGAATTTATTCTGTTTTATTGTATAAAATTAAGCTAGTATTTAAATGCGCATAAATATTTGATAATTTTCAACTAACTTTAGAAAGAACCATTTTTATTTTATCATTTACATCAGATTATACGTTATACTAAAGTTATGATGAAAAATAATTTCCTGATAACATAAACTGATATCTGTTGTTATAAATGCTTTCAGTGCTTTATTGTTATGAAAAGCATTCTAAGAATAACTTATTAGTATGGGTACAGTCTTAAAAGCATTGATTTTGCCTTGATATCTAAAAATATAATAAAAATGACCGTTCACTGTAACAAGGTTAAATTGATCTTTTTTTAGCATTTGAGCATATCCACTGATGTTTTAGTTCACTCTACATTCCCTTGGATATATGACATGGTTAATTTTTAGAGCACCAACATATTTTATAGCAAATTTTTGCATTGCTCTTAGAACATACTCATCATTCCATGGACTCTCTGATAGAAAACGACCTATTGAAGTCCTATGAGTTGTATTAAAACAACTCTCAACTATATGAATTACTTCCCCTTTGAATGTCTATATTTTTATGTTATGTAAAAATTTATTACCAAAAATAGTTTACATATAAAATTGGAAATTGATTATCATGATTTCCTGGGATAAGGAGAGGAGTGGCTATTTTTATGGTGTTTCACTCTGTTTGTCTTCCAATTATTTAAGTCTATGTTAAATAAAGAACTTTATGTTAAAACAATTTTTTACTGGAATTTTGATGTAAAATCTCTGATAATACTAAAAACAAATAGAGTAAATGAACGTTTTGTGTTACTCTAATAATAATATAAAAAAGGAAGGAGTTGTTTTTATGATTAATTTAGGAACATTTGAAAACAAAAGTGGAAAAATGGTTATTTCAGATCCAATTTATGAATTAGGTACTTGGTGTCAAGGAGTTTTAGATGTTAAAAAAGGAAAATATAATGCTTTTTTAATCAAATCTGATGAAGGTAATTGGGGTATAAGATGTAAAGAAATACTTGTATTCCATGAAGAAGTAAGAGATATAGAAAACATTGAATGGGATCTTACAGATATTAATGTAGGTGTTGATAGTGGTCAAGCAGGATTTTTTGATTTTAAAACATATAGAAAGGATAAAATAATTCCTGAAGGTAGCACATCTTTTATGCCGGACGAACCTTGGTATTCCACTTGTTGCGATCTTACTTTATCTGAAGAACAAGCAGGAGTTTTTGAATCAGGATTGGTAAGTTCTTCTGGTTATGGAGATGGTTCATATAGCTGCTTTGTAGCTAAAAATGAAAACAATGAAATTATAGCTTTGAGAATTGTCTTTATTTCAGATAACGATATTTAAAGTAAAATTTCAAAAAATTCATTTCTTTTGTTTGTAAGAAAAAGAGCTTTTAAATACAATGCTCTTTTTTTATTTAAATTTTATTCTTTAAATTAATTTTACATATCAAGAAAACTTCCAAATACCTCTTGAAAAAAATAATATTGGAGTCACAATGAATTTACAAATGTTCTCCATGTGAATTATAAAATCTATTTTCACATGTAAAAATATTACATTATTAAAACAAAATTTTTAATATTAAAACACAATTTCAATTTTCTATACTTAACTATAAATGAGAAAATTTAGATACAAATTTTTACAGTAGATATTTACACTACGCCTTATGCTACTTTCATGGTTTTAAAAACAGTTTCAATAGGAATATTATTTTTAGCACATTAATAAATCC
>NZ_LTBA01000093.1 GCF_001594005.1 Clostridium tepidiprofundi DSM 19306
TCTGCAATCTTTGTCTTTAAGCATACAACTAAGAATTTCAATTTCATTTGCAGTAGTGTCTATTAAATTAATCAAATGTAATTTCTCCTTTCAAATATTCTAGTTGTGCATATGCTTCTTTTGTTTTTTGTTCTTCAAATGATTCGTTTTGTTCTGTGTAGTTATTATCCAAATAGTCTTCATATCTGCCATTAAAGAACGTAGAACCATGTAGTATATATTGCTTGTCCTTACCTTGCACCTCCTTTGAATATCTCTCAATACATCTTTGTAATTCTTCTTTTGTATATTTCTTTAATAGTTTAGTTACTATTTGTCTTGCTTTTGCTTTACCTTTTTTATTAGGATATAATTTCCACAACTCTTCAAAATCTATATTAATATTTGTATTAGTATTTGTATTAGTATTTGTTGTACTGTAATTCTCCAGTGGGTGTCCCTGTAATTTTACAGTAGGTGTTCCTGTAGAATTACTGTTACTGCATTTCTCCTGTTCCTGTAATTTTACAGTAAGTATATAATATTTATTTCCAATACCTTTTAAAGTTTCTTTTTTTATAAAATCCTTACTGCATAAATTTGCTATCGCTTTTATAAGTGTTCTATCATCTGATATTTTGCTTCTCTTTTTTAGTTGCTTATAACTTGGATAAGCATAGCCTTTTTCTTTATTGTAATAACTAATTAATGCTATTAATACACTCTGTTCCTGTATGTTCAAATCTTCGTTATCTAATACACCGTCATTGTCTATAAATGTAAATCCTGGCACATAATCACCTACTTATTATAAGCTTTATTTCATCAAGCATTGCTTATTTACCCATTCTTGTAATAATTCACGATTTATACAATATTGGTATTAACTGATACTCTTCTCTATAAAATCATTTAAGCATCGTTCTGGAATTAATATTTTACGACCTACTTTAACGCATTTTATCCTACCTTCTTGTACTAACTGATAAACTGAATTGTAATGTATTTTCAAAACTTCTGCTGCTTCTTTAGCAGTATAAACTTTTTGCATTTTTTTCACCTCTTATTTGTTAGTTCAATTCATTTTAAAAAAGTTCTCCTTAGCCACCAGCGGAGTTGATTTTATACTAGTGCTTGTCCTATACATAACTAATTACTAATTTAAAAATAACTCTTGTACTGGTACCTCTAAAACTTCGCTGATTTTTTTCATTAAACTAAGTCTTATATCATAATCATCTTTTTCAATCTTAACAAGAATAGTTTTGGAAATTTTTAATATCTTACATAGTTCTGTTTGCGTTAATCCTTTTTTTATTCTTGCTATTTTTACATTCATATCTACACCTCCAATCACATTTATGTGTGATTATATTATTATTATAATCATATATTTGTGTGATTTCAATACCTTTTTAATATTTTTATAAAAAAAGTTTTACAATTGTGTGATTATGTTTATAATAATAGTAGGAGGTGTATTATGAATATTGGAGAAAAAATTAAAGAATTAAGAATAAAAAAAGGCATGACACAGGAAGAGCTAGCAGTTGAATGCAAGCTTTCAAAAAATGCGATATGGAACTATGAAAACAACAAAAGAACGCCAGGTATACAAAATCTTGAAAAAATTTCTAAAGCTCTTGGTGTTCCATTAAGTTTATTAACTGGTGATGTTAATAACAAAATAGAAAATAAAATTCTTTCTGAAAATAAAAGATATATTAATATGCTTGAAAATTTATATATAATGCTTGGTCAATGTAAAATTGATGGTTTTGTTTGTCTTGACGAAATAGAAGATAAAATTGTGAAAATTGGGATGGATAATTATAAAAAAGTACTTCCTTTAGAAGATCTAGAATACTTAGTACACTCATTATCAATAGTTATCACATTAAAACAATATTTTGAAGTAGATAACCCTAAGCTTAAAGAAAGTTTATTTAATTCTTTAGAAAAAATGGTTAAATTTAAACGTATAGAAGGTGAATAAACATGAGTAAAGAAAAAACTTCATATCGTGGAGTATGTAAAATTATAAAAGATAATGGCTATACATGTTACGAATGTAGTTATTATATTGTTATAGATGGTATTAAAAAAAGGAAATTTAAAAGTGGATTCAAAACTGCTAAGGAAGCTAATGCTTTTAGAAATGATATGATTAAAAAATCCTCTGTTGGTGAATATGTAGAACCAACTAAAAAGACAGTTAAAACATTTATTGAGGAATGGCTACCGTCAATAAAAAATAGTATATCTTACAAAACATATAAACAGTATCAATATATAGCATATACAAGAGTTATTCCAGCATTAGGCGATAAAAAGCTTCAGCAATTAAATAAACTTGATGTTAACAAATTTCTTAATGATGATATAGCATTAAATACTGGTAAAAAACTATCATCTACAACTCTTAGACATTACTATGGTTTTTTAAATAGAATGTTAAAAGCAGCACTTGAAAATGGTTATGTCATAAAAAATATAATGGAAACAATAACTGCTCCTAAAATAAATAAAAAAGAAATTAGAGTACTTGATGAAGTTCAACTCAAGTCATTACTTGAAGCGTTAAAGAATTATTCAGTTTATGATTGTGCATTTATATCTGCTAATACCGGTATGAGATTAGGCGAAGTATTGGGACTTACGTGGAACAAGATTGACTTTAAAAATAATTGCCTATATGTAACACATCAACTACAATACATTAATGGAACATTTAAATTAACTAAACTTAAGACTAGATCTAGCCAAAGAAAGATTGTATTAAATAAATTATTATATCATGCCTTGAAAGATATAAAACAAAAACAATTCGAAAATAAATCAATGTTGCAAGAAGTTTACAATAATGATTTAAACCTCGTTATAACTCAAAACAATGGGAAACCCTATTCAGTCGAATATGTATCTAGAAACTTTCGAAGGGTCATATCTGAATGTAATTATAAAGATAATAAAAGTATAATTGATTATTACAATATGCCTAAATTAAGCTTTCATGACCTCAGACATACCTTTGCTACTTTAATGCTAAAAGCTAATGTTAATCCTAAAGTAGTTAGTGAAATATTAGGACATAGTACTGTAGCCATGACATTAGATACTTATTCTCATCTATTGCCTTCAATGCAAAATGAAGCTATGAACAAATTTAATAATCTTTTAGAGGTTACTAATTGATATTAATAACCTCTATTTTGTTATTTCACTTCTGAAAACTTAATGTAATTTATTTTTAAATTATTTACGGTGGTTTTCTTGGTGGTTTTGATAAAATAAAAAGCCTTATACATTTGTATAAAGCCTTGATTTTACTTTGGTGCTCCCGAGGGGATTTGAACCCCTGACCTACTGATTACGAATCAGTTGCGCTACCAGCTACGCCACAGGAGCTTACTCGAATTATATTTTACTACACTAAAAAAACTTAATCAAGTAAAATATATTATTTTTCACGATAACCTAGTAAAACTTTATCCTACGGCTAGGAAGTTTTTATTGTAATTTTTTTACTTATTCAATGCTTTTTTTAGATCTTCAACATTCAGCAATTTAAAAATTGTACTAATTTCATTTTCAAAATCCAATGAGAGTTTAAATCTTATCATTT
>NZ_LTBA01000094.1 GCF_001594005.1 Clostridium tepidiprofundi DSM 19306
CAACACTGAATTTATAAACGATATCAAAATATCTTTATTTTCCTCGCTACCGAACAATTTTTTAAATACGAAATCTACTTTTGGATTTAACCTACACATAAAATATCATCACCTTCCTTTACATATACTTAATAAGTGTGAATAGCTACACTAGTTTTATTTGATTTTTCTTCTGAACAATACAATTACTTATTTATAGCTAACTTTTTGCGTAATTCCTCCACCTTTTCTATCGATAATTTTGAAATTTTAGCTACAACATCATTATTCACTCCTAATTTTATTGCTTCTATAGCTGCTTCAATTCTTCCTTCTTCTCTTCCCTTCTCCTCAGCAGCATTAATCTCTGCATTTCTCACCATCATTGCTTTTAAATCATTTTCATATATTTCTCTTTCTTCCTTATTTAAGCTCATTATATCTAGCTTCTCAGCTGCTTTTTTTATTTCCTCACTCTGTGCTAATTCTTTAGGAACAGTATCCTTATCAAATTCATACGCTTTTGTTAAAAATGCTGCCCACCTATCTAGCGTTGTCTTTATTTCACTAAAATCTTTCTTGAATTTTGGAAGTTCTATAAAATGCAGCTCAAACAGATTGCTAAATGCCTTTTTGCTCTTTACATTGTATATTTTGTAGACATTATGATATTCTTCTTCATTCAGATATTCAAAGTCCAATATATTTATGCCTATAGTCTTCTTCAGCAAATTAAATTCATATCCGCTTTCTATCTGATCTGAATATACCTTCGCCCAGTAATACAAAGCTCTCTTGTCATAAAAACTCTGCTCTGCAATCTGCATTTCTATATCATACCATACTCCTTTTTCATCTACTGCCTTTATATCAAGTATGCTCATCTTACCTTGCCTGTAATTTGCTAAGTTATAAGGGTTTTTTAACTCTATGTCTACTATCTGCTCATCTTCACTCAACACTGAATTTATAAACGATATCAAAATATCTTTATTTTCCTCGCTGCCGAATAATTTTTTGAATACGAAATCTACTTTTGGATTTAACCTACACATAAAATATTATCACCTTCCTTTACATATACTTAATAAGTGTGAACTACCACCCAAACAAGCAAGGGTAGATTCTTTGTAAGAAGTTTGGTATTTAACTTTTTTTGCACCCCTGGGGTGTTATTTATTTATATTACTGCTTTAAATTCTTGATCTCTTCTACACTTAATCCAGTAGCTTTTGACACTGTATCTTCATCCATACCCATAACCAATAGATTTTTGGCTGTTTTGAATATTCCTTCTTTTATTCCTTCCTCTCTTGCGCTGCTTATCATATTTGCCCTTTCGTGAAGTGACTTTTCTCTCGCTTTATAAATCTCTATTGTCTTTGCATCACTACTTAAATATTCAAGTCTTTCCTCTACTCTCTTTATATCTTTATCCATTTCAATCAACTCCTTTAATTTTTCTTCTGAAATATCCTTATTAAAGAAAGTCAACCATCTCTGAAGTCTATCTTCTTTCAAATTCTTTACCTTCAATTCATTAAATTTTGGAATTTCTATGAAATGTATCTCTACTAAATCAGTGAGCATGTAATCCTTAGCTTCATCTTCCCACAAATGAAACTTAGTATGAAACTTATCAAGCTCTATATAATTAAAATCCAATATGTTTATAGTTATTACCTTTGATAAATTCTTGTAGTCTTCCCCTTTAACTATTGTTTCATTGAAAATTCTTCCCCAGTAAAATAGAGTTCTCTTATCCATATTATGTTGATTTGTAAGTTGAACTTCTATGTCTATTTGAGTCCCATCTTCTGTTCTTGCTCTTACATCTAATATGGCAGTTTTATCATTTACGAGTTCTCTTGTTAGTTCTTTGTTATCTATTATTTCTAATGTCACAAGCCTATCTCTATCTTTCCTATCTAAAACTGCATTCAAAAATGCAATTAAATTATCCTTGACTTCATTTTCTCCGAAGAGCTTCTTGAAAATAAAATCATTCAAAGGTTTTAATCTTTCCATTATATCACCCTTTCCTCTACTTATATTATATCTTAATTTTTGTTGTATTTTCACTATCTTTTGAAAAGAATTCGCATTTTTTATTAATACAAATTCTACACCAGAAGCAACAGAAGATTGTTTACTTCCCCTAACGAGTAAGGTCGAGGGTGAAGAGATAGCCCAGTGAACTCGTTTTGCTAAAGCAAAACATCGGAACTTCAGGTGGAGACTCTACTCCACCTGAAGCAAAAAGCTTCAATCTCCCACTTATAGAAGTGGGAGTCTTATAGAATCGATAAAAGCAACAAAGATTGTCCGCTCCACTTCCAATCTTTGTAATGTGCCTAACACTTTATAGCCCCTTATAAAAACTAGAATGCAATTTTTGTTGCTACAACAACAGAAGACATAAAAAAATTAGGATGCTTGACTCCGATAGAATATTGGAATCAAGCACCCATATGTGCATGAATTTTAATTAAATTATCTGTCTACTTAACATGTACCGATTCATTTTGACATTTGGAAAATTTATCACATCTAGGATACTACATATATATCATGGCAAACTTAACCTTGTAATTTTTCCCAAGGGTCTGACCCCTAGCGAGGGAGCTTGCAAACGAGCTTGCTCTTTGATTTTTCTTCTGAACAATACAATTACTTATTTATAGCTAACTTTTTGCGTAATTCCTCCACCTTTTCTATCGATAATTTTGAAATTTTAGCTACAACATCATTATTCACTCCTAATTTTATTGCTTCTATAGCTGCTTCAATTCTTCCTTCTACTTTTCCTTCTTCTCTTCCTTCTTCCCTTCCTTCTTCTCTTCCCTTCTCCTCAGCAGCATTAATCTCTGCATTTCTTACCATCATCGCTTTTAAATCATTTTCATATATTTCTCTTTCTTCCTTATTTAAGCTCATTATATCTAGCTTCTCAGCTGCTTTTTTTATTTCCTCACTCTGTGCTAATTCTTTAGGAACAGTATCCTTATCAAATTCATACGCTTTTGTTAAAAATGCTGCCCACCTATCTAACGTTGTCCTTATTTCACTAAAATCTTTCTTGAATTTTGGAAGTTCTATGAAATGAAGCTCAAACAGATTGCTAAATGCCTTTTTGCTCTTTACATTGTATATTTTGTAGACATTATGATATTCTTCTTCGTCTAAATATTCAAAATCTAATATGTTTATGCCTATAGTTTTCTTCAGTAAATTATATTCATATCCGCTTTCTATCTGATCTGAATATACCTTCGCCCAGTAATACAGAGCTCTCTTGTCATAAAAGCTCTGCTCTGCAATCTGCATTTCTATATCATACCATACTCCTTTTTCATCTACTGCCTTTATATCAAGTATGCTCATCTTACCTTGTCTGTAATTTGCTAAGTTATAAGGGTTTTTTAACTCTATATCCACTATTTGCTCATCTTCACTCAACACTGAATTTATAAACGATATCAAAATATCTTTATTTTCCTCGCTGCCGAATAATTTTTTGAATACGAAATCTACTTTTGGATTTAACCTACACATAAAATATCATCACCTTCCTTTACATATACTTAATAAGTGTGAA
>NZ_LTBA01000095.1 GCF_001594005.1 Clostridium tepidiprofundi DSM 19306
AATTAGCTATATAATTTTGGTAATAATCAGAGGTTGGGACGACCTTGTTAGCTTGGGTAAACTTGCTCCATTGGGAGTATTGACCAAGAAGCCCCCACTTCAACGAAGTAAGTGGAGGGTAGTTCACTATCCACTCCAAACAATGGAAGTCAATTAGCAAATATAGCTTCAAAATTTTCTTCGATTTTTGTTAATATTTTTAAAACGTTAGAATCGCTAAAACCTGAAAACATAGAAAATTTAAACTTAAAACATATAGAATCTATTGAAATAGGAGCAATTGCTGGCAATAAAAATAATTTGCTTCTAGGAAAATTATTGAAAACTGAAAATGATGGTAGAGTCCATGTTAATTCTGTAAAATATAAAGAACTAAAAGACTTTATTGTTGTTCCTTATAGCCATAAAGAAATTCACCATAAATACGAAATTGCAAAATTAGTAAGTATTTTTATCGAAAATGGTAAATTTGAAACATAAGGCATTTTCAAAAAAATAACTAGTCAGTATGCTAGTCTATTTTGCGAACTACTTCATCGTCGGAACCCGTTGATAGGACCTACTATCAGCTGAACCCAACTCTTTGTATTTCACAAAATATACGTCACATCTTTGACTTGTTATTTTCTTTCAAATGCCTAAAGTCTTAATGAACCGAACCACTAAACCCGTCCCTATTCTTCCTATTTTTCTTAATCCCCATGCATAAAGCAATCTATAGTATGATCGTTTACCATTCCTACTGCTTGCATAAATGAATAGCAAATAGTAGGTCCAACAAATTTAAACCCTCTTCTTTTTAAGTCCTTACTCATATTACACGCTTCATCCGTAGTAACAGGTACATCTTCTAAATTAACCCATTTATTTTTTATAGTATTATATCCTACAAATTGCCAAATATATTTATCAAAACTTCCAAATTCCTCTTGAATCTTTATAAATTGCTTAGCATTATTAATGGCAGCTTCTATCTTTCGCCTATTTCTCACTATTCCCTTATTCAACAATAGCTCATTTATCTTTTCTTCATCATATTTAGAAACTTTCTGTACATCAAAGTTATCAAAGGCTTCTCTATAATTTTCTCTTTTTTTAAGAATTGTTATCCAACTTAGTCCAGCTTGTGCACCTTCTAATATTAAAAACTCAAACAACTTTCTATCGTCATGTACTGGAACACCCCATTCCTTATCATGATACTCAATATATATAGGATCTTCGCTCACCCATTTGCAACGCTTTATCAATATTAGCTCACTCCTCAAATATATGTGTTTTATATATAATTATTAGACCGAAATCGAATTAAAAACCTTTCTACCAATAGACATTAATTAGTTCTTGAAATTCCTAAACCAAACCTTATTTTCTGCTTACAAACGATATCTACTACTTACTATTATCATAATACTTTCTATACGCACGTCCATTTTCAAAATCTAAAAACTCTCTGAAAGGCTTCCCATTTTCATATTTCCATGCCGTAATAAACTTTGGCTCAACCTCTATAACCACTTCATTTCTCATATGAGAATATGCATTGAAAGATCCCTCATGCTCTTTTCTAAAAACTTCAATAAAATTTTTATTCTTTTCTTCAAAAGGGTGACCTTTTATTTTTGCATATCCTTCAACTTGAAAATTGTCAACACACAATGCAACATTAGGATTATGCTTGATTTGATCATACTTTAAAAAAGTTTTATCTGTTTGAAAATATATTTTTGAATTTACTAAAATACAACTTACACTTCTTGCTGTAACTCTATTATTTTTACTTGTCGCAAGCACCATAAATTTTTTATACTAACTAATTCGTCAAATTCTTTTTTTAATGCATCAAATTCCATTACTTCACAATGCATACCTTCCAACTCCATTCATGTAAACTCTGCTCAGTTGCTAATGCTAAAATAGTGGCTTCTTAGTTAAAAAAATTTTATTTTATAAACCAACTAAAGTTTCAGACGGATTATTGTCCTCTGTTGAATATACTGTAAAACTCGGTTTCTCTAACACAAATTCTCTCAAATCTTCTATTGATTTTTCAGATTTAATTATTCCTAAGCTGTCCCCAATTTCTTTTTGTATTTTAATATAGTTAGGTATATATTCTATCCTCTCCTTTTCTAGAGAAGGAATTACTTCCATCATTCTATTTATGTCTCCATTACCTGAAAACTTTAGTATGTCCAACCAAAATGGATAATAAATAATCAAAGAAAGTAACTCATTAAAAGAATTAGCAATTTTTCCTGCTTGACCTTCAGAACTAACATATACTATTGGTGATTTTTCTTCATTCATATCTTTTATCACAGAATAAACTCCACCTGAACCATCAGTTGCCAGAATCGTTAATTTCTCTTTAGCATAAAACCCATATTCTTCTGTATTGTTTGAAGGACTACACAATATAAAATCGCAATAGTCCTCAAGCATATTCTTAATACTCTCTTTATTATTAATTTCTAAATATAATTTAGGTAACATATAGCTCACTCCCTATGTAAATAAAAATCTTTTTAAACAATTGCAAATAATTTATTTTCTTTATAAAATGATTTGAACAATTCATATGCCACATCAAGTTTTGATTTCCTTACATATATTTATTAACTTATTAGTTATGCATTTATTATCTAAAGAATAATCTAAATTAAATAAAGTGTAAATATCATTTAAAAATTTATCATGCGTTGTATTATCTATATTAGTTACTATAAATGAGAAAATTTAGATACAAATTTTTACAATAGATATTTACACTACGCCTTATGCTACTTTCATGGTTTTAAAAACAGTTTCAATAGGAATATTATTTTTAGCACATTCATAAATCCATAGAATATTACCTTTTTTGACTTCATTTCTGCAAATTAATAATCCTTTACTAAAAGAATTATTAGCATTTTCAAGAGTTGAGCAGTAAATATAAGTTAAAGATATTAATACCAATAGTCTATCAATAGA
>NZ_LTBA01000096.1 GCF_001594005.1 Clostridium tepidiprofundi DSM 19306
ACTTTCGTCATGGGAAATCTTATCTTGAGGGAGGCTTCACGCTTAGATGCTTTCAGCGTTTATCCCTTCCCGACTTAGCTACCCAGCTGTGCTCCTGGCGGAACAACTGGTGCACTAGAGGTCAGTCCATCCCGGTCCTCTCGTACTAAGGACAGCTCCTCTCAAATTTCCTACGCCCGCGGCGGATAGGGACCGAACTGTCTCACGACGTTCTGAACCCAGCTCGCGTGCCGCTTTAATGGGCGAACAGCCCAACCCTTGGGACCTACTTCAGCCCCAGGATGCGACGAGCCGACATCGAGGTGCCAAACCTCCCCGTCGATGTGGACTCTTGGGGGAGATCAGCCTGTTATCCCCGAGGTAGCTTTTATCCGTTGAGCGATGGCCCTCCCACGAGGTACCACCGGATCACTAAGCCCGACTTTCGTCCCTGCTCCACTTGTTTGTGTCGCAGTCAGGCTCCCTTCTGCCTTTGCACTCTTCGCGCGATTTCCAACCGCGCTGAGGGAACCTTTGGGCGCCTCCGTTACTTTTTTGGAGGCGACCGCCCCAGTCAAACTGCCCACCTAACAATGTCCGGGTACCAGCTTCATGGTACTCCGTTAGAACCCCAGTACTGCCAGGGTGGTATCCCAACGTCGACTCCACACACGCTGACGCGCATGCTTCTCTGTCTCCCACCTATCCTGTACAGACAATACCGAGATTCAATGCTAAGCTACAGTAAAGCTCTACGGGGTCTTTCCGTCCAACCGCGGGTAGCAAGCATCTTCACTTGCACTACAATTTCACCGGATTTGCTGTTGAGACAGTGCCCAGATCATTACGCCATTCGTGCGGGTCGGAACTTACCCGACAAGGAATTTCGCTACCTTAGGACCGTTATAGTTACGGCCGCCGTTTACTGGGGCTTAAGTTCTTGCCTTCGCTTGCGCTTAGCAGTCCCCTTAACCTTCCAGCACCGGGCAGGCGTCAGCCCCTATACTTCAGCTTGCGCTTTAGCAGAGACCTGTGTTTTTGGTAAACAGTTGCCTGGGCCTATTCTCTGCGACCTGCTCTCGCAGGCACCCCTTCTCCCTAAGTTACGGGGTCAATTTGCCTAGTTCCTTAACAGCAATTCTTCCGCCGGCCTTAGGATTCTCTCCTCACCTACCTGTGTCGGTTTGCGGTACGGGCACCTCACACCTCGATAGAGGCTTTTCTCGGCAGCTTGGAATCAGATGCTTCGCTCTTTTGAGCTCCTCATCACATCTCAGGCTCTTGACTAAACGGATTTGCCTATCTAGTCACCCTAAATGCTTGAACACACTCTTCCAGCCGTGTGCTCATCTTATCCTTCTGCGTCACCCCTTCTCTCAAGCGGTGCTCGGTGGTATCGGAATTTCAACCGATTGTCCATCACCTACGCCTTTCGGCCTCGGCTTAGGTCCCGACTTACCCTGAGCGGACGAGCCTTCCTCAGGAAACCTTAGGTTTTCGGCCAGTGGGATTCTCACCCACTTCTCGCTACTCATGCCAACATTCTCTCTCCTGCACTGTCCACCGCTCCTTTCGGTACGGCTTCTGCCTGTGCAGGATGCTCCTCTACCACTCATACTTCCGTATGAATCCATAGCTTCGGTGGTAAGTTTTAGCCCCGGACATTTTCGGCGCGAGATCTCTTGACTAGTGAGCTATTACGCACTCTTTAAATGTATGGCTGCTTCTAAGCCAACATCCTAGTTGTCTTAGAAATCTCACATCCTTTTCCACTTAACTTACACTTTGGGACCTTAGCTGATGGTCTGGGCTCTTTCCCTTTTGACTACGGATCTTATCATTCGCAGTCTGACTGCCAAGATTCAAGTCTACGGCATTCGGAGTTTGATAGAGTTCGGTAAGCTGTGACGCCCCCTAGCCCATTCAGTGCTCTACCTCCGTGACTCACTCTTGACGCTAGCCCTAAAGCTATTTCGAGGAGAACCAGCTATCTCCGAGTTCGATTGGAATTTCTCCGCTATCCACAGTTCATCCCATGCTTTTTCAACAGCAACGTGGTTCGGACCTCCACGAAATTTTACTTTCGCTTCATCCTGACCATGGATAGGTCACCCGGTTTC
Source organism: Clostridium tepidiprofundi DSM 19306 (assembly GCF_001594005.1). Taxonomy (GTDB): domain Bacteria; phylum Bacillota; class Clostridia; order Clostridiales; family Clostridiaceae; genus Clostridium_AC; species Clostridium_AC tepidiprofundi. The sequence goes on from NZ_LTBA01000096.1 coordinate 2,100, forward strand.
GGGTCTACGACATACAACTTATCGCCCTCTTCAGACTCGGTTTCCCTGCGGCTCCACACCTTAGGTGCTTAACCTCGCTGCACATCGTAACTCGTTGGCTCGTTCTACAAAAAGCACGCCGTCACACTTTTATAGTGCTCCGACCGATTGTAGGCACACGGTTTCAGGTTCTCTTTCACTCCCCTCCCGGGGTTCTTTTCACCTTTCCCTCACGGTACTTCTTCTCTATCGGTCACCAGGTAGTATTTAGCCTTGGGAGGTGGTCCTCCCTGCTTCCCACAAGGTTTCTCGTGTCTCGTGGTACTCTGGATTAGATCTTTCTGCTTGAACTTTTCGCTTACAGGTCTTTTACCTTCTACGGATCAGCTTTCCAGCTGTATTCAACTAAGCTCTTACAGCGTTTTTGATCTATCCTCAACCCCAGAAGCAAGCTTCTGGTTTGGGCTCTTCCCTTTTCGCTCGCCGCTACTCAGAGAATCGATTTTTCTTTCTCTTCCTCCGGGTACTTAGATGTTTCAGTTCCCCGGGTCTTCCCTCCTGCACCTATGTATTCAGTACAGGATACATGACTTTCTGTCATGTGGGTTCCCCCATTCGGAAATCTGTGGTTCTCGGCCTATGTGCGGCTACCCACAGCTTATCGCAGCTTATCACGTCCTTCTTCGGCTCCTGGTACCAAGGCATCCACCATGCGCCCTTTGTAACTTGACCAGTGAATTCTTTGTACTTTGTTTCTCTTCTTTGTTCATTATGCAATTTTCAAAGAACA
>NZ_LTBA01000097.1 GCF_001594005.1 Clostridium tepidiprofundi DSM 19306
ATTGCCTAAGTACACCTAGTAGGAAAGGCTTAGGTGATTAAAATATTTTGAGGAATGGGTAACTCCCATAATCTTGTAGGACTCTATTGGGATAATTGAACAATAGTGGCAAGACGAGATTTAGCAATGCTATCCTAGTGGTTGAATCCTGTGATACCACCATCTTATTAGTCCAGTAAGGTGAAAAATTTAGACAGGTAATATTGTCTAAATTTTAGAAATCAGGTTGAGCTATAGTTATATTAATTATGTATAATTATGAAGAGAGCAAAGGGTAATGCGAGTGTTAGAAAGAGCATTTTCAGAAAAATATATGACTTTGAATTTATTAGATATTTAGGTGTTGGGGTAATAATAAATAAAGCATTTGTTCAGTAGGTACTATTTATAAATATGATTCATTTTATTAAATTTGAAATAAGGGTGAAAAGGATGAAGTTATCAAAAGTATTATTGGTAATTAGTGGTTCAATGTTTGTGATTGCAGTTCTTTTTTTTTGTATATGCATTAAATCATCCAGAAGGATTCATTAATATTCCCGTAATAGGAATTAAAAGATTGTATCTTATATATATTTTAGTAATGATATTACTTTTTGTTGTATCAAAATTATTGAAATATAATAGTTTATAGGAGTACTGAAATCGTAAAGAGGAGTTAGATAGTTTACTAGATGTAATTTATATACTAACGGATAGTAAGGAAGATACGAAGAAAGGCAGGAGTAACAGTAAGACTTCAAGTAATAATTCTAGCAGTAATTATATAAGAAATTTTTTTATTTTGTGTCGTAAAATTCTACCAAAGAAATTATTTACGAATTTGTAATGAAGGGGTAGAATGATAACTGTAGACAATCATTTATGTTTACATTAGTACTAGCTATGTGAACTACTCGCCACTTACTTCGTTGAAGTGGGAGCTTCTTGGTCAATAGCACCAACGTGCCAAGTTTACCCAAGCTCAAAAGGTCGCACTGACCTCGATATAATACCAGTTTTATTTCTTGGCAAGAAACCACCGTCTTAGACGATTGTAATCGTTCGGACTGCATCAACGTCAAGGCTTGGTTTTCGCTCTTTTGGTGCAGGGCGTGTGCTTGAATATTTTACGTGGTAAAGCTTTTTCTTACCACAACCTTACCTTATATATTCAGTTTTATAAGAATTTTTATATTTTCATTATATCAAGTGGAGTGTATTTTTTAAAGGGCATTGAACCCTTTCAAAAATGGTGTTATCCATCTCACACTTATAGAAGATGGGAGACTTTCACACAAAATGTTAAAGGAGTGAAATTATCGTGAAGAAAAAATATTTGATCATAACTATATCACTATTAATTCTATTAAGTATTATTGTAATTTATAGAAATTTAAGAATACCAAATGGACTTAATATAACTATAAATAATAAAACTAAGGTTAATATTGAAAATATGTATTTATCATATAATGGTTCAAAAGATATTAAAATACCAAATATTAGGGCTAATGATAAGTATAAAATTAATATTAAAAATACTCAATTTAATGAAGGGCAATTAACTCTTTATTATTACGATAAGCATAAGTTGAAAATAGAAGAAGTATTAATAGGATATTTTGAAGAACATGATACATTTATAGTCGATGTAAATGTTTTAGCTATTACTGAGGACAAACATTTAAAGTTACAAGTCCACAGTAATCAAAAATATTTAAATATAAAATAAATTAATTTATGGGAGCAAAGTATTAATGAAAACAACAATGAGAGCAATATTGATAAATCTAAACGACAAACAGAAATCAATAATTGATAATATGATGTTAGTATTTTGTACTGCAATAAGGTTTTCTTTCAAAAGACTTCTTGAAGGTGAAATAAAAAAAGGTGAATTAGAAAAAATAGTAGCTCATAAATATAATTTAAATATACGTCAAGCTAAAGATGCCGTTGAGAGTGCAAGACAGACAATAGTTTCTCAGAGAGAATTACTCAAAGAGAATAGAGATAATTATAAAAAGAAAGTTAATGTTATTGAAAAACAGTTAAAAAATGATAAATTATCTCAAAATAAAAGGAATGCTTTAAAAAGTAAGCTCGATAAAAGAAAAAGAAGATTAGCCTATTTTCAAAAACATATTGATAATAAGACTATTCTACCTATTACATTTGGTACTAAAAAAATGTTCATTAAAAGATGTAAAGGATTAATTAGTAATGAAGAATGGAAAAATTGTAGAAATAATAGGCTCTATTCTAGGGGTGATAAAACTAAAAAAGGTAACCCTAATTTAAGAGTAGTTATTAACAGTGGTATGAGTTTTCTAGAAATATCTATACTGGAAAAAACTAAGCTTTAACCATGATTGATAATAAGGGTAACTATAAATGGCATACTTATTTGAAACAAAGCGAGTTACTATATGCTAGGGGTAATAGACGTGAAAACCTATGTGGTGAACTTGCAAAACAAATTGTATTAATAGCTAAAACTTATGGTTGTGGTATTGCTATTGAAGATTTAAAATTTAAAAACGACAAAGACGTAGGAAGTAAATTTGCAAGAATTAAACATGGATTCATATATAGTAAGTTACTAACTATGCTTGAATCAGCATGTATACGTGAAGGTATTGAGATAATCAAGGTTAAGCCACAATTTACAAGTAAGATAGGTTTGTATAAATACTGTCATCAATATGGAATGG
>NZ_LTBA01000098.1 GCF_001594005.1 Clostridium tepidiprofundi DSM 19306
CAGTCACCAAAGCAGATTGTTACTTTGATGAAAACTAATATAAGAGTGCCAGTTACAAGTCGGCTAGTGGCTAGTTAATGTTGAAATCGTTACACGATTTCCTTAATAAAGAGTGCCAGTTGACCAGCTTCTAGTATATAGCTACTAGATAAGTGATAAGTATATAGTAATCAAGTTACAAATCTGCACTAGTCCTCTAGTCCTCTAGTAGCTTGGCAAACTTGCTTCATTTCTAGTACCTAAAACAGATACTGGTATACAGATGGCAAATTTGTACTGGAGACTGGAGACTAAAACAGAGTTGCCAATCACCAGTCGCCAATCACTAAAGCAGATTGTTATCTTGATGGAGATTAGAGACTGGAGACTGGAGATTAAACAGAAGTTGCTAATCACAAGTCGCCAATCGCTAAGTTAGATTGTTACCTTGATGGAGATTAAAGACTAGAGAGTAATAAATGGTTGTTAATCGCAAAATAGGTTGTTATTTTGATGTATAGTAGCGATAAGAAAATTAATATTTAGAAGAAGGAGGAAATAATATGAATAATATAGAAATAAAGTTAGAAAGTGGACAAAATATAATCGTTACAAAAGGAAAAAAATTAAATGATATTATTAAAGAGTATAATTTGGAAAAGGATATTCCTGTTGTTTTAGGAAAACTAAATGGTAAGATATATGAGTTAAGTCATACTGTAGATGAGGGTGGAAAGTTAGAGATTATTGATATTAGTTCAAAAATAGGAAGAAAGACATATATACGAACTCTACAATTTATTTTGATAAAAGCTGTCAATGATATTTTTCCAAATTCAAGAATTACAATAGAGCATTCATTGGGTAAAGGACTTTTTGGGGAAATTGATAAAGAACAACCATTGAATGAAAGTGATATAAAAAAAATCAAAGCTAGAATGGACGAAATTATTAAGAAAGATATAATTATTAAAAAGATTTCTGTAACTAAAAATAAGGCTATGGAGATCTTTAAAAAATATCGTTTAGAAGATAAATTAAAACTATTCAAAAATGTAAATGCTGAAACACTGAAATTATATGAATTAGATGGATTGTATGATTATTTTTATGGACCCATGGCATATTCTACTGGAGTTATAAAGATTTATGATTTAGTATACCACAAGCCGGGATTTAAATTAAGATTTCCAACACAATATAATCCATATGAACTTCCACCTATATTGGAACACAAAAAACTCGAAAAGATATTTTATGAAACTGAACAGTGGGGGAAAATATTGAATGTTGGTGATGTTGGTTCTTTGAACGATATTGTACTCAATGGAAATATTTCAGAACTCATAAGAGTGAATGAGGCTCTTCAAGAGAAAAAGATTGCATACATTTCCGATATGATAAAGGAAAAAGAGCATGTAAAGCTAGTATTGATCGCAGGACCATCTTCTTCTGGTAAGACAACGTTCACAAAAAGATTGGGAATTCAATTGAGAACAAATGGATTTATTCCAGTTCAGATTTCACTTGATGATTATTTTGTAGATAGAGATCGTACTCCTAAAGATGAATTTGGTGAATATGATTTTGAGTCTATATTTGCTTTAGATTTGGAATTATTTAATAAAAATTTGACGAGTTTACTCAATGGTGAGGAAACTGAAATACCGAAATATGATTTTAAGACAGGTAAAAGAGTTTGGACTGGAGACAAAGTTAAATTACCAGAACGAGGTATCATATTAATAGAAGGCATACATGGACTTAATGAGATGTTAACATCATCGATATCAAAGGAAAATAAATTTAAAATTTATATTAGCTGTTTAACACAATTAAATATAGATTGCCACAATAGGATACCAACTACAGATGTGAGAATAATTAGGAGAATAGTGCGTGATAGCCTGTCAAGAGGATATGGAGCAGAGACTACATTAAAAATGTGGCCATCAATAAGACGAGGAGAAGAAAGAAATATATTCCCATTTCAAGAAGAGGCAAATGTAATGTTTAACTCTAATCTAGTATATGAAATATCTGTTTTAAAGAAACATGCATTAAGGGAGTTAAATAAAATACATGAGGACAGCCCCGTATATTATGAAGCATGTAGATTAAAAAATTTCTTGTATTTCTTTAAAGAAATAGATGAAAGTTTAGTACCTGATAATTCAATATTAAGAGAATTTATAGGAGGAAGTTATTTTTACAAATACTAAAGTTTGAAAGTTTAGGGACGGTTCATTTATTTTAGTTATTTAAACTGGAAAATTAAAAAATTTTAGGGGACGGTTCATTTGTTTCGGTTCTTTAAAAGTAAGAGGTTAATAACTTGTCATATTGACATATATTGATATGCTGACATTTATTAACTTCTTTTATTAACTTCTTGCTTTTTGCTTATTTCTATTGGAAGTTTAAGGGACGTTAGAAGTTTAATTTAAGGGGACGGTTCATTACTAACTTTAATAATTAACGGAAAACGGAAAATGATATAAAAAATGAACCGTCCTCTTGTTTTACCTTGTTTTACTTCTTTTAGTTCCTTTTTTTACCTTTTTTATTCTTAAAAACTATAAACGTGCATTTTAGCTAACAAATTTTTACATAACATAAAAATAAAAATATAGACATTCTAATTATCCTATTGTAATATATTCTTTGGAAAAACACTTACAAAGGATGATTAAAATGTCTAC
>NZ_LTBA01000099.1 GCF_001594005.1 Clostridium tepidiprofundi DSM 19306
TTACCTCCAAACATAATTGATATAATAGCTTTAGAAATTTTCGATATGCAAGATATTAAAGATCTAGAAAAGTACATTTAATGTTCAAGTTTTCTTATAAAATAGTAAACCTTATACAGTGAATAGAAAGTGTGAACTCGTTTTGCTAAAGCAAAACATCTGGACTTTAGGTGGAGACTCTACTCCACCTAAAGCAAAAACTTCAATCTCCCACCTGTAAAAGTGGGAGTCTTATAAAATCAATAAAGAATATTGTTACTATTCTCTTTTCTCTATTATTGTTTTCTCTTATTGCACAATTCCCTAATATCTTCTACGCTTAGTCCTGTAGCTTTTGATACCATCTGCTCATCTATACCCATGTCTAATAAGTTTTTTGCAGTTTTAATGATTCCTTCCCTAATTCCTTCCTTATTCCTTCCTTAATCCCTTCCTTAATTCCTTCTTTAATTCCTTCTTCTCTTCCCTTCTCCTCAGCAGCATTAATCTCGGCATTTCTCACCATCATTGCTTTTAAATCATTTTCATATATTTCTCTTTCTTCCTTATTTAAGCTCATTATATCTAGCCTCTCAGCTGCTTTTTTTATCTCCTCACTCTGTGCTAATTCTTTAGGAACACTATCCTTATCAAATTCATACGCTTTTGTTAAAAATGCTGCCCACCTATCTAGCGTTGTCCTTATTTCACTAAAATCTTTCTTGAATTTTGGAAGTTCTATAAAATGCAGCTCAAACAAATTACTAAATGACTTTTTGCTCTTTACATTGTATATTTTGTAGACATTATGATATTCTTCTTCGTCTAAATATTCAAAATCTAATATGTTTATGCCTATAGTTTTCTTCAGTAAATTATATTCATATCCGCTTTCTATCTGATCTGAATATACCTTCGCCCAGTAATACAGAGCTCTCTTGTCATAAAAGCTCTGCTCTGCAATCTGCATTTCTATATCATACCATACTCCTTTTTCATCTACTGCCTTTATATCAAGTATGCTCATCTTACCTTGCCTGTAATTTGCTAAGTTATAAGGGTTTTTCAACTCTATATCCACTATTTGCTCATCTTCACTCAACACTGAATTTATAAATGATATCAAAATATCCTTATTTTCCTCACTACCAAACAATTTTTTGAATACGAAATCTACTTTTGGATTCAACCTACACATAAATATCCTCCCCTTCCTTTACATATATTCTATCATATCTATCTATTTGGTGTAACATCAAAATTGATACAACCGCCACCTCTGATAACTGAAATTTTTTACCCTTGGGGTGATAATTAAACCATCCTTTACTTTTCTCTATTATTGTTTTCTCTTATTGCACAATTCCCTAATATCTTCTACGCTTAGTCCTGTAGCTTTTGATACCATATTCTCATCTATACCCATATCTAATAACTTTTTGGCAGTTTTAATAATTCCTTCCTTGATTCCTTCTTCTCTTCCTTTCTCCTCAGCTGCATTAATCTCGGCATTTCTTACCATCATCGCTTTTAAATCATTTTCATATATTTCTCTTTCTTCCTTATTTAAGCTCATTATATCTAGCTTCTCAGCTGCTTTTTTTATTTCCTCACTCTGTGCTAATTCTTCAGGCACACTATCCTTATCAAATTCATACGCTTTTGTTAAAAATGCTGCCCACCTATCTAGCGTTGTCCTTATTTCACTAAAATCTTTCTTGAATTTTGGAAGTTCTATAAAATGAAGCTCAAACAAATTACTAAATGACTTTTTGCTCTTTACATTGTATATTTTGTAAACATTATGATATTCTTCTTCATTCAGATATTCAAAATCCAATATATTTATACCTATAGTTTTCTTCAGCAAATTAAATTCATATCCACTTTCTATCTGATCTGAATATACCTTCGCCCAGTAATACAGAGCTCTCTTGTCATAAAAGCTCTGCTCTGCAATCTGCATTTCTATATCATACCATACTCCTTTTTCATCTACTGCCTTTATATCAAGTATGCTCATCTTACCTTGCCTGTAATTTGCTAAGTTATAAGGGTTTTTTAACTCTATATCCACTATTTGCTCATCTTCACTCAACACTGAATTTATAAATGATATCAAAATATCCTTATTTTCCTCACTACCGAACAATTTTTTAAATACGAAATCTACTTTTGGATTCAACCTGCACATAAATATCATCCCCTTCCTTTAAATATATTTTATCATATCTATCTATTTGGTGTAACATCAAAATTAATAAAACCGCCATTTCTGATAACTGAAAATTTTTTACCCCTGGGGTGAATTATGCTATAATGAAAAGCATTGAACTTGCAAGCAAAATCAAAGAAAATGATAACAAACTTCATTGTTTAAGTTTATTATATGCTCTTTTAGAAAAATTCGGTGATGATGATAGTAAGAAAAAATTTAAGGAGGTATTCTCTATGACTGAAATAGGAAAAATGATACGTGAAGAAGGATTGCAAGAAGGTCTACAAAAAGGCCTACAAGAAGACCTACAAAAAGGTCTACAAGAAGGATTGCAAGAGGGACTACAAGAAGGGAAAATTGAAGGTAAATATGAAATATTAACAGCATTGTTAATAAAGAAATTCAAGAAGATTCCAAACGAATACCTAAAAAAAATTAAGACTT
>NZ_LTBA01000100.1 GCF_001594005.1 Clostridium tepidiprofundi DSM 19306
GGAAATTAATCATTAAAATTTCTTGGGGTAGGGGGAGGTGTAACTATTTTTAAGGCCTATCGGTTTGCAGGCTTCCCAGTTATTTAAGTAAATGTAAAAAAAATAAATTTTAGTAAAAACAAATTTTTAACTGGAATTTTGATGCGAAATCTCTGAGTAAATTATTTTATATTTAGGCATATGAAAGTAAATAATGAGTCAAAGATACAACGTACATTTTGTGCAATACAAAGAGTTGGGTTTCGCTGATAGTAGGTTTTATAAGCAAGTTCCAACGATGACGTAGTTTGCAAAATAGATTAGTATACTGACTTATTATTTTTAAAGTTGCCTTATATTTTATAACTTAATATATCTGTTTTTGAAAAAACGTTGAACTAATTTTAGCCAACTACCATCAAGATAAATAATGGTACTTTCCTTGCATGCAACAATGTTGGGGACGATACATCCGAAACTATCATCAAAATAAACAACGGTGTTTTCATTGCCACAATTTCTATGAAAAAATTAACACAATAAATAAGTAATCATTTATTAAACAAAGTGGAATACTAATAAGGAATATCATTTATTGTATCACAAAGATTTATTGTATCGCAAACAAACCAAAACGAAAGGAAGTAATTTATTATGACATCACAAAATTCTTCAATAAAAAACAAATCATTAAAAGACAAAACATTGACTTCTTACCCACAAACTCACAATAATGTATATGGTCCAAAAGAAAGAAATTTTTTTGAAGAAAAAACATCACCAATAAAATCATATTCTAAAAATGATTTTGCCACATTACCTAATCACGTAACTGATCCAATAGTTTCAAATAATATATCTAATGCAGAATTTGATTATACTTACGGAGACGTACTAAAAACTTCTAAAGAAGAATAATAAAACTGTCGGCTTTGCCGACAGTTTTATTAAGGGACGGTTAAGTTGCTTAACTTCTTTGTATTATCTTATATAACATATGATTTTCCCATCAATACTCTATCAAATTCTCCCTCCCAGTTGCCTGTAAGTTTATTATAGTAAGTTCTATCTTTATTTTCTTTTATCAATTCTTTTATTAGTTTTTCTCTCTTTAAAACACTTTCATTGAACTTAGAAACTCTAAAATGATTACAGCAACATTTATATCTTCCTTCTTTTAGATATTTAACAAGTTCTTGTTCGCTATTAGGCATATATTCTATATCATTATAATAAATACCAACATGCTCAGCATTATGTCCATCTGAATTAGTTATTAAATTTAGATTTAATTTCTCTGCAAGTTTTCGAATTAACTTGTAATCATCTCTCCCAATATTGGTAGAATGTATTTCAACTGCATCCGGAATGTATTTTTCTATATCGATACCTATGCTATTTTTATATCTAAATGGATGAGCTAATGCTATAAAACCATTATTTTTTCTTACGTAATCATACAAATCAGGATATAGCCACGACTTTTCTTCCAATATCTTGTCATGCAAACCTAGGACAAGGACATCCTCACCACAATCACTAATACGTATCTCTATTCCACCATATATTCTAAAGGGATAATATCTTTTATTAAGTTCCTTAATATGTTCGAGTGGAACTAATCTATTGTGATCTGTAAAAATAATAGCATCTAAACCAAACTTTATTGCAGACTCTATATGCTGTTTTTCCGAAGCAATACTACAAGCTGAACGTTCCTTGGCATGTACATGTAAATCAATTTTCATACAAAAGCTCCTTTCTGTGGGGACGGTTCATTATTTTAATTTTTTATTCCTTGTTTTATATTTAATTTTATATCATATTTAATTCTATATTATTCTATTTATTTCCTCCATCAACCGTTTTAGTAAACTACCACCGAAACAAGCAATGAAGGATTTACAAAATTAACTAGCTTTCATTCCAATAGATGTAAATAAGAAAAGTTAAAACCTTGCACCACTTTTCTCATCTTAAATTATACAAATTTCAATTGATTAAACAATTGATTAAACAATTGATTAAATGTTACTACTCTTGTCAATAATCTAAAATAGATATTGATAAAACCTCAATATTCATATAAATAATTCAAAGTTAAATATTAATTATTATTGGAGGAGATGTTATTATGCCTAGAAAAGCTAGATTTAAAATTGAAAATGGAATTTATCATGTTATGCTCAGAAGCATAAGCGATTTTCCCCTATTTAGGAAAAATGAAGATAAAAATGTTTTCTTAAATATTGTGAAAAAATCTAAAATTAAATATCGCTTTAAACTCTATGGTTATTGTATAATGACCACACATGTCCATTTATTGATCGATTCAAATGGAGCAGATATAAGTCAATTCATGCATAGCATAAATCAATCATATGCTCAA
>NZ_LTBA01000101.1 GCF_001594005.1 Clostridium tepidiprofundi DSM 19306
GCCTCAAAATAGAAAAATACACTAAATTACACTGTTGTTTAAGATTATTTAGGTATACATTTTGAGTAGTTCATAATTGGTAATTCCTATTATTGTAAACTGACTTATTTATTTTTTTAATGTGCCTAAAGTAGATTTAAAATACTAAATCCAAAAACTTTGATTCTAGCATCTAAATGAATATTTATGCCAGAAATCATAGTAAAAAAAGAATAACGCTTTTTACCACGAACTCTTAAAGAATGAATTTTATAATCATTAAGAATACGATTATTTATACGTTCAGAAGATGTTCTGGTTTTATAAATTTTTTTCCATTGTTTAGAGCCGCGAGGAATAGGAGTAAATAATCGAATATCCCATGATGGCTTAGTGTGTATTACACGACCGTAAGGCGATGGTGAGCATTGTTCAGTACAGTTACAACTATCAACTTTCTTTAAAACTAAAGGACAACGCCATTTATGGCGTGAGCGAGCTTTTTCATAACCATCGTAGACCATTTTGTGACCACCAATGCAGATAGGGACACCTTTTTCAGTAATAGTTAAAGAAGAAGGATATTTTGAATTCCCTTTGTTTTTGGAGTTCAAATCAATAAAGGGATTAATGTTCCATTTGGAACATAATTCATATGTAGGATAGTTGTCATTAGCTGAGTCAAGAACATAATTTGATATATGGGACTGCGGCAACAGTTCTCTAAATTCAGCTAATGCAACAATTCCAGTGACGCTGTCGTGTCTACGTGCTTCTACAAAACGTAGATAAACAGGTAAATCTATTTTATATTGTTTGTTGTATGTGGATAATGCATATAGGGTATAGCCATAGAACCAACGGTTTTCATCGCTATCCCAACCCCAAGTAGCATCTGTATCTGAAAGTTTACGAGGGCACTTACAATTAAAGATTCCATTTTCACGGCAGTCACAAACTTTAGAACCATAATATGAAGATTTGCAATGGACACAAGTTCCATCACCAGCAAGAGTAAGATTGTCTTTTTGTATTAAACCAAGATTAAAAGATGGTTCTACAGCAACTAAAGTAAAGATTTCTTGAAGTAACTTTTCGAATCTTTGAGAAAATGAGCGACCAGAATAAAAGAAATCAGCAATACGTTTAACAACACCTGGTTTTTTATTAGGTAACTTATTATTTTTCCCTGGTGCTTTTGTTTTAGATGGTTTCTTTTTATATGAATAAGTTTTTTTAAGCTTAAGTCTGTCAGAATTTAAGTCAGATAACCATAATCTAGATATAAAATCATAATGAGCACCAAGAGAAGGAGTTTTATCTTTAGTACAACCAATGCAAGTTGCAAGTAACTCATTGCTGCGAAGTTCTTTAACCCAGTTAGTTAAGCTTGTTTCTTTTTTAAAAAGCATTAAACAAAAAGAACGAAAAATTTCTGGCTGATAAAGTGCTGGTCTACCAGTATTAGAGTAACGAGATTTAAGTTTTTCATAAAGAACATCTAAGTTAAGACAATAAAGTTTAGATATTATAGATTCAATTTTGTTGATTTTTTCAGGAATACTTTTGTATAAATCAGTAAGATTTGAAATAAGAAAATTTTGATATTCAGTGTGTGACCTCCAATTTTTAAGCATAAAATAATCCTCCTTGAAAATGTGTTTTTAAGAGGATTACTGCAAAATTTTACGAATTTGTCAAGTGTTTTATGCAAAAAAACTGGGGGAATTAATAAAAAAATTAAATAATAAAACAGAGTAATCATAGGAACTGAGGAGTTTCCGTGAGTGCTCAGGGGGTAAAAGGGGGTAAACCTTTAATTTTGCGAAATACTATCATTATTCTATCAAAACACATGTGGAGACAGTAGTTAGGCTTAAAAGGGAACACAGGTAGAGGGATTGGTATAGCTGGAGTTAGAAAATGGTAAAAAGGGGATATGTTTTGTGATACGGGGGGAGGAAACAGGAAAAAAGAATTTAATATAGTTATTAGAGCTCTTGAGGGATTTATTTACACTCAGGAGCTTTTGCTTTAAAATTATGATAGAAAAACTAATAGAATGGATTGCGGTATAATGAATAAGAAATTTATAATTGAACAATGTAGAAGACTTGATGTTATGCATAGAGAAGAAAGTGAAGAAGTAAAACAGGAGAACGATTTAAATTCCAAATGGATACTTATTCATAATGAAGGACATAAAGAGTTAATTAATAAATTTGAGAATTTTCTTAAAGATACAGATTGTAAGGATCTATAAATGAGCAAATTTCATAACATATTTTGGAATTAAGAAAAACAAGAACAAAAATAGACATTTTCGCCATCCTAAGGTATTATATTACTGCTAAGAAATATAAATAAAGGATGGATAAAAATGC
>NZ_LTBA01000102.1 GCF_001594005.1 Clostridium tepidiprofundi DSM 19306
TATTCCACTACCCGAAGGTAGCTTCATCGCTCGACTTGCATGTGTTAGGCACGCCGCCAGCGTTCGTCCTGAGCCAGGATCAAACTCTCAATTTAAAAGTTTATCTTGCTCAAGCCATTACTGACTTCATTCTCTAAAGAATTACGAGTTTTTCTTACTTCCTCTGTTTACTTTTCAAAGACCTTTTCTTCCCTGCCGCTTCAAGCGACTTCTGTATTATAGCAAATTACTTTTGCTCTTGTCAACAGCTTTTTGAAAGTTTTTTTAACTCTCATTTGACTGTTTACTCATCGCCGTTTTGTGAACTTCTTTGTCCGCCGCAGCGACAAGTAATATGATATCATTTATTTTTTTGTTTTCATGCAAAATAAATCGAATTTAATCAAATTATATCTTTTTTCCTCTGTTTTTTTAATATTTTCTCTTAAAATCTCATAGTGATATACACGGTAGTGTTTACAGCTATTTTCATAACTTAATGATAAGAAATATAGAATATCTTTAGAAATATCGTAGCTTAACTCAAAAAAATTTGAGAAACTAGTTCTCAAATATACTATATTATGAAAAATTAAATATTGTTATTGTCATATTGTATATTATTTCTATTATTTTCCCATTCTCTTTTTACATCTTCGTAAAAATTAGCCTTTGTCATTTCTATATATGGAACCAGCCATAACAATCCTATTCCTAGTGTTAATACACATAATAATCCCCAACCAATAAAACTTAGTTGCAATACAAACAGTTTCCACTTATACCCGTACATCATTTCCTTGCTTAATCGAAGCGTATCCATATATAATATTGCAAATATCATATCAATATATGATATATTACACTAAAAATAATTTATTATCAATAAAAGCCATTCATTATAATATATATAACAAAAATGCACAGATTTGGCAAAAACAAATACCAATCCTGTGCATAACTAAAAGATGTTGTGTATAAGTGTTCTAACTATTTATTAACATATTTTACTGCAGTGCCATAAACAATCACTTCTGCCGCCCCTTGCATAATGTTACTAGTTGCATATCTTATATTAACAACTGCATCCGCACCTAACTCTTCTGCTTCGTTCACCATTCTTTTTGTTGCTATCGCTCTAGCTTCGTTCATCATTTCTGTATACCCTTCAATTTCGCCACCAACTAATGTTTTAAATCCACTTAAAATGTCTTTACCAATATGTTTTGACCAAACTATCGATCCTTTCACTACTGATAGTACATTTAATTCTTTGCCATCAATATAATCAGTATTTACTAATATCATCTTCTTCCCCTCCCTTTATTTCTCTTATTCTTTTTATCATTGTGTAAATTAATGATAATAGAACTGCTATGAATAGTACTAATGCAAGTATCACAAAAAAAGTCGGTATCCTTTCTTCCAACATAGGCGTTAATGTACCAAAAGCATATAGCAATGTTATAAAAATAAAAATAATTATCACTATAGTAATAATTATTTTTTCATGATATCACCCTTATATATTATCATTATTTTAATTCTAACATGTATTCGCAATATATTCCATAATAATTAATCAATTACTATTTAGTCAATCATTTAATCTGGATTTAAGGCATTTTCAAAAATAAAAGCTTCAAAAAAATAAGAACACCCCATTACTATGAGGTGTTCTATGGTGATCTACCGGGGAATCGAACCCCGGACACCATGATTAAAAGTCATGTGCTCTACCGACTGAGCTAGTAGATCATATTTACCTGGCAGCGACCTACTCTCCCACACGGTCTCCCATGCAGTACCATCGGCGCTATAAAGCTTAACCTTCGTGTTCGGAATGGGAACGGGTGTTGCCTTTACGCTATAACTACCAGATACTTTCTTATTGACGTTTGTGGTATACATCGAGAAAACATTGTCCTCTCAAAATTGCATAATGAACTGAATACCAATCTCCATTCTCCAATTATCAATTAAATCATCAATTATGAAATAATAGCGATTAGCGATTGGTGACTAACGATTCTTTTTGGTCAAGTCCTCGACCTATTAGTATCGGTCAGCTTAATACATTACTGCACTTACACCTCCGACCTATCAACCTTGTGTTCTTCAAGGGGTCTTACTGACTTTCGTCATGGGAAATCTTATCTT
>NZ_LTBA01000103.1 GCF_001594005.1 Clostridium tepidiprofundi DSM 19306
AACTATTGAAGATATTAACTACTTAAATAAACGTACACAAATACGTTATTTATGATATATAAATTGTACTATGGAGGTGATAAAAAGTAAAGATTATTATAAAAATTTTTAACAATTATTAAAAAAATATGCTTAGTCTTTTTTTGAAAAATCATATGTAATTAAGTGTAAAATTTGGCATTTAATTTTTGCTTGATAGATAGATCAAACTAGATTTTGCTCTTTAGAGCTGATCAAAATATGATAACCTTGTAATTATTCTGTCAATATGTAATAATTACAATGTATTTGCTCACATCAATCATAATATAATAATTATGCTCTAACTAAATTATGTGTTAATTTAAAAAAAGTAAAGGAGGGAAAATCGTTATGATTTCTATATATAAGACTATAGATAGTGAAAATCCAAGACTTGAAAAAATTAATTCAATAGAACAAGGTTGCTGGATTAATGTTATATCACCTACAAAGCAAGATTTATTGTTTATTTCAAAAAAAACGTCTGTACCTTTAGATTTCCTTAATTCAGCTTTAGATGATGAAGAACCTTCTCGTATTGATATTGAAAATAATATAACTTTAATAGTAATAGATATACCTTTTACAGAAATCGAAGACAATTCATTAACATATGATACTTATCCTCTTGCTATTATCAATACACCAAATGAATTGATAACAATTTGCCTTAAAAGCAGTAAAATTTTAAATGATTTTGTAAACAATAAAGTTAGAAATTTTTATACATATAAACGTTCTAGATTTATACTCCAAATTTTGTTTAGAGTATCAAATTACTATCTTGAATGTCTTAGACAGATTGACAAGAAAAGTTTAATGATACAAAAAAAGTTACAAAAATCTATGGGAAACAGAGAATTGATGTATATATTATCACTAAGAAACTCACTTATTTATTTTTCAACTTCACTAAAATCAAATGAAATAACTCTTGAAAAAATGTTAAAACTAAACCTGATTCAAAAATATGAAGAGGATAAAGATATTTTAGAAGATGTTATTTTGGAAAATAAACAGGCAATAGAAATGACAACAATTTATAGTGATATTTTGACTGGTACTATGGAAGCATCTGCTTCTGTAATATCTAATAATTTAAACATTGTAATGAAACTTATGACAGCTGTCACCATAGTTATGTCTATTCCAACAATTATATCTGGATACTGGGGTATGAATGTTCCTGATATTCCTTTTGCACAAACTCATTTTGGTTTTTGGTATGCTGTTGGAGTATCGTTAATACTATCTGTTTTAGCAACACTGTATTTAATAAAAAAGAAAATGTTTTAAAAAAAGCTCGTATATCACATGATATACGAGCTTTTTTTGGAGGCGCCACCCGGATTTGAACCGGGGATAAAGGCTTTGCAGGCCTCTGCCTTACCACTTGGCCATAGCGCCTTATTTGGTGGCTCGAACTGGAATCGAACCAGTGACACGAGGATTTTCAGTCCTCTGCTCTACCGACTGAGCTATCGAGCCATATGGCTCCACGGAGAGGACTCGAACCTCCAACCTATCGGTTAACAGCCGAGTGCTCCACCATTGAGCTACCGTGGAACGTTTTTTACCTGGCAGTGACCTACTCTCCCACACGGTCTCCCATGCAGTACCATCGGCGCTGTAAAGCTTAACCTTCGTGTTCGGAATGGAAACGGGTGTTGCCTTTACGCTATAACTACCAGATTCTATTTTTGATATTAAATTCTCTCTATTAAACATAGAGCTAACTTGATGGCAACCGGAGTAATTCTTAACGCAAATCACAGATTTGCTAAATTACTCGTTAAATGTCATTTAGACATTTAACCCTTTACGCTATAACCACCAGATACTTAATCTCTCATTGACGTTTGTGGTATACATTGAGAAAACATTGTTCTCTCAAAATTGCATAATGAACTGAATACCAATCTCCAGTCTCTAACCATCAATTATGAAATAATAGCGATTAGTGATTGGTGACTAGCGATTCTTTTTGGTCAAGTCCTCGACCTATTAGTATCGGTCAGCTTAATACATTACTGCACTTACACCTCCGACCTATCAACCTTGTGTTCTTCAAGGGGTCTTACTGACTTTCGTCATGGGAAATCTTATCTT
>NZ_LTBA01000104.1 GCF_001594005.1 Clostridium tepidiprofundi DSM 19306
AGAAAAAAACGAATGTTACAAATAGATATTATTGAAGATATAAGAGATGAAAGATTTACTATAGAAGAAGACTGGATTAATCCAATATTTGCTAAGACATAATTTAAAAACAAAACTGGAAATTAATTATTAAAATTTCTTGGGGTAGGGGGAGGTGTAACTATTTTTAAGACCTATCGGTTTGCAGGCTTCCCAGTTATTTAAGTAAATGTTAAAAAAATAAATTTTAGTAAAAACAAATTTTTAACTGGAATTTTGATGCGAAATCTCTGTTCTATAAATAAATAATTTTTCAACCATCAGAATGAATCGGTATATGTCAAGTAGACAGGTAATCTAATTAAAGTTCCTGCAGATATAGGTGGTTGATTCTGATATTTAATTGGAGTCAAGCATCCTAATTTTTTTTGATATATTCTATTGTAGTAGAATTCGATAAATTTCATAATCTTTTCTTTCAGATTTTCTAGTGAAGTGAATTTCATTCCATAGAATATTTAGGATTTTTGTATTCCGAAAGAGCTTTTCATTGGGCCATTATCAATAACCTATTTAACAATTTCTAATTGTACTTCAAATGTTGTATTCCTAGATTTTAAAGAATTTGAAAGAAAATAGGCTTCAGAGATGGTTGACTTTCTTTAAGTAGAGAACCCAAATCTTTGATTTGGCGTGAATCGCTTACTCAGATGAAGAATGAATCTGAGTTTCCTTATTAAGTGTAGAAGAGATCAAGAATTATAAATAACATTCTAAGAGTGCAAAATTTTAGAAATGGTGGTTGGAAAATTTAAAAAAACAGTTCGTAAATAATCTCAACAAGAAGTAAGTACTTGAGTTTATTTTCAAGCTCAAAATAGGGTCCGTTTAAATGCTATTTTGATGTTTTTAAAGTTTCTCTCAATAAGTCTGCTTAGTTGCTGTGAAATAATGTAAGTGTTTTTGCTCATTTAAAGGATATAATAAATATATGACAAAAAATGTGTTTATACAACTGAGATAATCAGCTTGAAATGAAAATACTTTAATGCTAAAATGAAAATATAAAGTTTACTGGTGGTGAAAAAATGGAGGGAAAAATTTTAGATTTATTAAATAAGTTGGTAGATGGGCAAAACGAAATAAATGTGCGACTTGATAGAATTGAAAATAAATTGGATTCAGTAATAGAACAAACAGCATATTTAACGGAGTTTAGAACAGAGGTAAAAGATTTTAGAAATGAAGCGATTAATCAATTTGAGGAAATTAAAGATAATTTAAATAATGTTGAAGTGATAACTGCAAGTAATTGGAGAGATATTGCAAAATTGAAAGCCGTAAAGTAGCAAGCTCCCTCGCTAGGGGTCAGACCCTTGGGGAAAATTACAAGGTTAAGTTTGCTAGGATATGTATATAGTATTCTATGGATAAAAAATTTTCCAAACGTCAGAATGAACCTACATATGTAAAATAGACAAATAGTTTAATTTAAATTCCTGCACATATGGATGCTTGATTCCAATATTCTATCGGGGTCAAGCATCCTAATTTTTTGATATCTTATGATGTTGTAGCAACAAAAATTGTATTCTAGTTTTTATAAGGAGCTATAAAGGGTCAGGTACCTTACAAAGATCTGAAGTGAAGCGAACAATCTTTGTTGCTTTTATCGTAGAATTTGTATTAATAAAAAATATAAATTCTTTTTAAAAGATAGTGAAAATACAATAAAAATTAAGATATAATATGAGTAGAGGAAAGATAGATATAGTAAGTTTCATACTAAGTTTCATCTGTGGGAAGATGAAGCTAAGGATTACATGCTCACTGATTTGGTAGAGATACATTTTATAGAAATTCCAAAATTCAATGAATTATAAGTAAAGAATTTGAAAGAAGATAGACTTCTGAGATGGTTGACTTTCTTTAAGTAGAGAACCCAAATCTTTGATTTGGTGTGAATCGCTTACTCAGATGAAGAATGAATCTGAGTTTCCTTTAATGGATTAATTAAATCTTGTACTATATCAAAAACACCAAGTGGAAAATATTATATATCAATATTAGTCGATACTGAAAAGAAACAATTACCTAAAATAGAGAAAAAAGTTGGTATAGATGTAGGGT
>NZ_LTBA01000105.1 GCF_001594005.1 Clostridium tepidiprofundi DSM 19306
TTCATACTAAGTTTCATCTGTGGGAAGATGAAGCTAAGGATTACATGCTCACTGATTTGGTAGAGATACATTTTATAGAAATTCCAAAATTTAATGAATTGAAGGTAAAGAATTTGAAAGAAGATAGACTTCAGAGATGGTTGACTTTCTTTAATAAGGATATTTCAGAAGAAAAATTAAAGGAGTTGATTGAAATGGATAAAGATATAAAGAGAGTAGAGGAAAGACTTGAATATTTAAGTAGTGATGCAAAGACAATAGAGATTTATAAAGCGAGAGAAAAGTCACTTCACGAAAGGGCAAATATGATAAGCAGCGCAAGAGAGGAAGGAATTAAAGAAGGAATGGAAAAAGGAATTAAAAAAGGAATGGAAAAAGGAATAGAAAAAGGAATTAAAGAAGGAATATTCAAAATAGCCAAAAATCTATTGGTTATGGGTATGGATGAAGATACAGTGTCAAAAGCTACTGGATTAAGTGTAGAAGAGATCAAGAATTTAAAGCAGTAATAGATTAAAAGGCAAAGGAGTCAGACCGTTCGCCAAGCAAAGGGCGTGATGTATAGCAAGTGAGAATCCTGCATGACAAAGTTTAACCAACAGTCATTAGCGAGTCTTGAGTTGTTTGGGGTGACCCAAAGGGCTAAGCGTAGACAGCAAACTGGTGGGCCGTAAGCCGAATGAGGTTGAAGTTGATAGCTCCGAAATACCTAGTTGGATAATGTCAATATGTTGGTCTGCATAGAAGACAGTACTAAACATTTGTTATGGTAAGAATGATTTAGCTTACCCGGAGTCGTAGGACACGGCACGTCAGATATTGTTACATCACGTCAACTTGGGAGAACTCAACTATTCTCATACACAGAGATGAGTATGGTAGACAAGTATAAAAGAGAAAACCAAAAGATAGTTGAGTAGTCGGATTACATCATAGTACTGATGAAACATGGTAATGCCTGTGGAGGAAAGGATGTAACATATTATTGCCCTTGAAAAGGGAAACATCACCTTACACACAGAGGAGGAAAAATGGTGTATACAAAACTTCAAAGGATAGCGAAAATAGCTAAAGAAAGACCAAATGAGAAATTTACTTCATTAATACATTTGATTAACAAAGAAATGTTAATTAAATGCCACAATGAACTTAAGCCGAATAAGGCGACAGGAATAGATGAAGTAACGAAGAATGAATATGAGGTAAATCTAGAAAGTAATATCGAAAATTTAATAGAAAGAATGAAAGGATTAAAATATAAACCTAAACCAGTAAGAAATTTAGAGCAAGCTTAAACAAAGTAAAAGCTTGGTTAAAAGTAAATATGCATATGCCACTAGATGAACTGGTAAAGAAGTTAAATAGAAAACTTCAAGGATATTACAGGTATTATGGAATTACCGATAATTCAGCTAGCTTAAATAAATTTAGAGACTGCGTCAAAAGAAGGTTATATAAAACATTAAACAGACGGAGTCAACGCAAAAGTTTTAACTGGGAAGAGTTTTATAAGTTAAGTAAAGTTTATAAAATTCAGAACTATAAAATATATGTAAATATATTTGAGTTAAGGCAAGAAATTAGCTATATTTTGTAAATAATAATATGAAGAGCCGTATGCGGGAAAACCGCACGTACGGTTCTGTGAGGGGTACGGGGAAGCGATTCCTCTATCTACTCGACCTTAGGAAAAATTACAAGGTTGAATTTGCTATGATATATATGTAGTATCCTAGATGTGATAAATTTTCCAAACGTCAAAATGAACCGGTACATGTCAAGTGGACAGGTAATTTAATCAAAATTCCTGCACATATGGGTGCTTGATTCCAATATTCCATTGGAACCGAGCATCCTATTTTTGATATCTTCTGATGTTGTACCAACAAAAACTGTATTGCAGTTTTTGTAATGAACAGGTACCTTACAAAGATTTGAAGTGAAGCAAACAATCTTTGTTGCTTCTGGTGTAGAATTTGTATTAATAAAAAATGCGAATTCTTTTCAAAAGATAGTGAAAATACAACAAAAATTAAGATATAATATAAGTATAGGAAAGGGTGATATAATGGAGAGATTAAAACCTTTGAATGATT
>NZ_LTBA01000106.1 GCF_001594005.1 Clostridium tepidiprofundi DSM 19306
TAAATTCTGTTCCTTTGTACTTACCCTTGCATAGCCATAAATTCTCATAATTGCTTCCCCTCTCTTTATGTCCAAAATTATAATACAAATGTATCATAATATCAAGTGTATTTTTGATACGTTTCATAATATTTTTTATAAGTATTCGATACGCTACAAAGCATTGAAATACGGTAAACGACAAACTGTTTCAAAAAGTATACATTTTGAGAAACAATAAAAAAAGAGCTTGAAAAAGCTCTTTTTTTATTGTTCTGCTATTTTAACTAATTTCCATTCTCCATTCTCAAGACAATACTCAAATTCTTCTCCTGAAAGTGGAGAAGCTATTCCATTTTCTATTCCCATTATAGAATATCCAATATGAAATAAATTATTTTCTTCTTCCCAATGCCAATATGTGTTCAATCTATTCTCCTTAATAACCGAAGAAAATGAATACTCATAGTTTTCAAAGATTATTTTGTCATTCAAACAAGTAGTTTCTTTAGATAAATGCTTTTTCAAAGTTTCAATATCTTTGTTTTCCATAGCATGTATAATTTCAAAACTCTTTTTATTTAATAAATGTCTTATCTCAAGTTCCTTGATATGCTTTTTGTTTGCAGTATCTAAATCATTTTTTAATGATTTGTTTTCCTGTTCTAATGCACTAATTTTAACAGATAAATCATTATCTTTATTTGTTGAATTAACAGCTCCATTAGAGCAACCACTCAACATACCAACAATCAAAACTCCTATACACATTAATGATAATTTTTTTTTCATATATATCCATTCCTTTCGCTTTCTTCAATACACGGTGATATTATACCATAAAATAACTAAAATGATAACATATTCATCAAATTTATATTGTATAAGAATAAAGTGTAAATTCAACATGACCTTCAAAATAGAATACCTCTATTTTCACATATAGTCTCATGTATGACGTTTAAAATTAAAAATAGACCTAAACATACCTTGAAATAATCATAGCAAAACTTACAGATAAACTGGATATTGTTGAAGATGTAAAGAAAGACGTTGAAGATATTAAAAATTACGTTTTTAATAAAAAAAATTAAATTTTTTTTCAAATATAGGTTTCCATTTTTGCACCTAATTTAGACTTTATATAGTGTAAGACAAAAACAACAGTCGACTGAAAAATGTCTTGCAAAAATTTAAATGAAAAGGAGATTGATATTATGAGAATGAAGTATCCAGGAAAACCAACAATGCTCTCAAGAACGGATTGGGATACAAAAGAGGAAAATAAAGGAAATCTTGATAAAGGAAATACCCCTGAATATATAATTGTCCATCATACAGGAGATACAAATGATGAGCTTGCTAAAAAATATGGAACTGATGACAAAGGTTTTTTTAAAAGAGAACAAGAAATTCAAATGGAAGCAGGTTATGGAGATATTGCCTATAATTTTGGGATTGGTATTGGAGCAAACATTCTTGAAGGAAGAAACCCTACATATAGAGGAGGACATATAAAAACACAAGATGGAATAAGCAATGGTAACACTCTTGGCGTAGTAGTCTTAGGTAACTATGAAATAAGAGATTTTAAATCAAGTCAAAAAACAGCTTTAATAAATTTGTTAGCATATTTGTGTTATGAATATAACATCCATCCCTCAAAAATCAAAGGCCATAGAGATGTTAATACAGGCACATATGCTACTGTTTGTCCTGGTAAAAATATTTATCGTGAACTTTCTTCAATAAGAGATGAAGTTTGTTATAAATTATGGCCTGATTTTAAACCTTACTAAAAAGAAAGACTATTGTATTAGCATAAAAAGATTGCTAATGCAATAGTTCTTTCTTTTAATTTAATAATTTAAAATAGATATCTCGGTTATCATCATCAATATATTTTGCATAAACAACTCCATCTTTTGTTATCCCCACAAAGTAATTTTTTGTAACTAATTTACTTTTTTTATTTTTAAATAGAAATATTTTGCCTGAACCTTCTTGACGTAATTCATATATTAGGATATTAGGTGAATTATAAAACTTTACTTCAGCTAAATCTATGCCGAATGGTTTAGAACTAAAATTGGTATCCTTTATTTCTTTT
>NZ_LTBA01000107.1 GCF_001594005.1 Clostridium tepidiprofundi DSM 19306
GAACAACTAAATATTCAAAGAGTACTAGCAAAATCTAAATGGGGCTTTATTACTAGAATAATTAATAAAGTATTAGCTCATAATCTTTGTTTCTTTATCAATAAAACGTTAGGTATTAATGTAAATCTAGCTAAAATTAAAGAACTTATATTTGGTTAATTATTCCTGAAGCGAACTTGATTTTAGTGGATACTTATACTTATTCTTAATGGAATAATTATCATTTAAATAAAAATTATTCTATTAGCACAACGGATTAAATTTACAAAAAGATAGAATAAAAATATAACTTTCATAAATAGTAAACTATTGAACATAACTTGAAGTTAAGAATGTTCTATTTGAAAATTTATTAACCAATGTAAATACATGAAATTTTTTCAAAAACATTAAGAGTAGTGGAATTCAAATTCCACTACTCTTTTAATATTTTTACATATACCTTTCCTTCGCCATTTTCAGCATTAGGAATATATTTTTTATATATGAATCCATTCTTAACAAGTCCAAGCAATCTTCCCTTTTCTATAATCTTTTTATTTCCATCTTTAAGTAAAAATACTTCATAGCCATTGTTCTCAACAGTTTCTCCTAGTGAACTACTCGCCACTTACTTCGTTGAAGCGGGAGCTTCTTGGTCAATAGCACCAACGTGCCAAGTTTACCCAAGCTCAAAAGGTCGCACCGACCTCGATATAATACCAGTTTTATTTCTTGGCAAGAAACCACCGTCTTAGACGATTGTAATCGTTCGGGTTGCACCAACGTCAAGGCTTGGTTTTCGCTTTTTTGGTGCAGGACGTGTGCTTGAATATTTTACGTGGTAAAGCTTTTTCTTACCACAACCTTATACATTCAGTTTTATAAGAACTTTTATATTTTCATTATATCAAGTGGAGTGCATTTTTTCAAGGGCATTGAACCCTTTCAAAAATGGTGTTATCCATCTCCCACTTATAGAAGATGGGAGACTTCCACACAAAATGTTAAAACTTCTGTAGAACCATAAAAGAAAACTTCATGTATGTCTATTGTAGCTTTTAAACCTTTTATATCTACACTTTCTTTTGTCTTTAAATTTAATTTATATAATTTCTTATTTTTGTAATCTCTAACCAAAACCCAATCTCCTAATATATCTAAAATCTCTTTATTATACACTGTTTCAGCATCTAATGCTTTTTCAATCTCTCCATTAATTTTTAACAAGTAAATATTTTCATCTTCTACCCGTTCCATTTCATCCCAAGCATCTTTGCGGAAATAAATTCCTTCTTCTGTCCATTTTATTAAATTTATGGGAGTATCTGATTTATAAAATAAAGATTGTTTAATATCTCCCTTGATAGATTGTTTTATAATACTAAAGTTTTTGCTTTTATAGTCTCTTTTTGCACCTATGAAGATATCTGCATTAGGTGAAATCAAAACGGTATCAAACCTTTCCTTTAAGTTATAAAGAAATTCATAATTTTCATATAAATATACTTCTTCTCCTACAAAATCATTAATAATAAAAAAATCCTTTCCATAGGAAACTGATTTGGCAAAAGCATCATTGTTTTGAGTAAATAACTCCTTGTTTATCTCATTAAACTCTTTCTTTTCTTCAATGCTTTTTTCTTGACTATTTTTTATTTGTTCTTCCTTAACTTTATTTATCAAAGAATTATTTGCTGATTGATTAATAGTTTTTGCATTGTTGCAACCAATTAACATTACAATAATTGACGATAATAATAAAAAACTTATATTTCTTTTTTTCATATAAGAATCTCTCTCCTTAAATTAAAAATTTAACATAATTAAGCCTTACTATGAAAATTATACCTTTTAACTATATAAACGTCAATTAATGTTTTTTTTATAAATATTCTTTTATATAAACAAATATAATAATTATAATAAGTTTTTAAAGGAGAATAGTTGATGAAAAACTTATTACTATACTATAAATGAGAAAATTTAGATACAAATTTTTACAGTAGATATTTACACTACGCCTTATGCTACTTTCATGGTTTTAAAAACAGTTTCAATAGGAATATTATTTTTAGCACATTCATAAATCCATT
>NZ_LTBA01000108.1 GCF_001594005.1 Clostridium tepidiprofundi DSM 19306
TTAATTTTAGAATACAACTCAGTATCTAAAGTTGTATTAATACTTTTACGTGTCATTTGAATCACCTCACACTAACTATAACATATAGTTGACAAAGTTTCAATGTGATGTTATGATAACTACATCAACTATATGAGTATTCCTGTAATAAAGAGTTTTAGACTTTGAGATAAATAAAAAAACCTGATATAAATATATTGTGTCAACTAGCAAAAGACAACAAACAATTTATATCAGGAGGTAAACTTAAATGAAAAATATAATAATGGTTCCAAACACATTGATTTTAGGAATAGATATTGCAAAAAAAAACCACTATGGTCAATTTATAGTGAATGGTGAATATATAAAAAAACCATTCTTAATAAAGAATAACAAAGAATCTTTTGATTGTCTATTAGAAATAATAGAGGAACTAAAGGAAAAGTATGAAACAGTCCATACTCTTGTAGGTATGGAACCGACAAGTCATTATTGGAAGAACATAGCCTACTATTTAAAAAATAAAGGTATAGATATATGCTTAGTTAATCCTTATCATGTTAATAAAATGAAAGAATTAGAAGATAATAGTCCTACGAAAAATGATAAGAAAGATGCAAAAATAATATCAAAACTAATCTATCAAGGACAATATCTTACGTGTATGTTTGAAGAGGAAATATATATTAATTTAAGATTGTGTAGTAACAATAGACTGGAATTAAAGAAACAATTGATTGCTGAAAAAGTAAGGCTAATAGCGCTATTAGATGAATATTTTCCAGAGTTCACAAAATTATTTTCAAATATATTAGGTAAATCTTCATTAGCAATTTTAAAATCCTGTCCTTTTCCTAATAATATTTTAGATATTGGAATTGAAAAGCTCACACAAATTTTAAAAGATGCTACTAAAAATCGTGTGGGTTTAAAGAAGGCTATATTGGTATATGCGGCAGCTGAAAACTCCATAGGGATACCCGTAGGGTTAGAAGGTGCAAAATACAGATTAGAGTTGATTTTGAAAAAATTAGAGTGGCTACAAAAAGAAATAGATGATGTTGAAACTTTAATGAAAGAATACTTAGATAAAACAGGTTATGCTGATTTTTTATTAAGCATACAAGGTGTCGGAATAGTTACAGCAGCAAATTTTTTAGCTGAAGTAGGAAATGTATCTAAGTATGATGATTATAAACAAATTCAAAAGGTAGCGGGTTTAAATCTAAAAGAGACTAGTTCTGGTATGAAAAAAGGAAAAACTAAAATTAGTAAAAGAGGTAGAGCTAATTTAAGAAATATTTTATATCAAGCATCTATGGTTATGGTTGCGAAAAATCAAGCATTTAAGGAAATTTATCAACATCTCACAAAAAGACAAGACAATAAACTTACAGGAAAACAAGCAATAGTAGCTTTAAGTGTTAGACTTATAAAAGTTATGTATACCTTATGTAAGAAAAAGATTATGTACTCACATGATAAAGTTCATGGATTAAATAGTTATCAACAAGCAGCCTAATAAGCTATCTAAAGTTATATAACGATTAAATGTTCTTTTAAAAAGAGTAAGGTTAAGCACGTTCATACCCCCATAAGGGCTTAAGTGACCCAGTATACGAGGATTAACGCTAACACCTGCTCTAAGATGCAGAACGAAGGAATGATAGAGGCACATAAAATAGTGTACTCAGGGAGACATGGTAGGGTCAGCATTAGAGCTTTTAAGGTGAATACCTTCAAATTATTGATGATTATAAAAATCTAATGGGGTTGCCTACTATTGTCCAGTAAAATAACGCTAGATATTCAATATAACAGCAAATATTTATTGAGCTTATTATATGATATAAATTGAAATTCTATGAAAACAAGAGAATTTCAAAGAAAATATTAAATTATTGAGGTAGGGGGTGAAAAAATGAAGTTATCGTTTAAGTTCAAACCAAGTTTTACAGCAGAACAATTAAAGATTGTGGAAGAATTATCTTATCATACAACTAAACTCTACAATGTGGCTAACTATGATTTAAGAGAAA
>NZ_LTBA01000109.1 GCF_001594005.1 Clostridium tepidiprofundi DSM 19306
ATCATTACAAAATCTTAATTCATGGCATTATTAAAAAAAATTTGATAACTCATTTTACAAATAAATCTTTATGTCCAAACAATAATCATCTCACCTGGTATATTAGTCATATGCTTTTTGAAAATTTGTTCTATATAGAAATACCTTTTGAAAAATCAACTAATAAAATATTGTTATTTTTACTGAAATTAATTACGCTTTCTGTAAAACCACTTTTAGAAAAAAATATAAAATATTTATTTTCATAGTTTAAGACTTGAGACTTCTCAATTAATGAATTAACTACTTTCATATTTAAAAGTTCATTTCTCCATTTGCATTCACCAATGAGAGCACTATCTTTCGACACAGCTAATATATCTATTTCTTCTTGTCGCTTTTTTATAGGGTTATTTCCCCACCAACGACCAATTTTCTCAAAAACAAAAGGTAACTCCATTTTTTTATTTCTATGCTTGAGGTAATCCATACATATCTTTTCAAAAGTATTTCCTAGAAAATCATTCAATTCAGGTTTTATTTTTTTATCATAAACATAATCTATCATTTCTTGCTCAATGAGAGTGCTATTATTGAATATGAATCTATACCAAAATCTGAAAAGATTATCTTTAATAGAATAAATGGTTTTTCTACTTGTTTCTTTTTCTCCTATCGGAATCTCTTTTTGTATAATTTCAAGTTCTATAAGTGATTTTAAATAATTTGAACATTTCGAGCTATCTTCACCCACTTTTGTAGATATATCATTGAGGCGAGAATTTCCTGTAGCAATAGCTTCTATAAGTGAATTATATAGAGCCGGCTCTCTAAGTTCTTGTTTTAACAAATTTAAAGGTTCTTCATGAAGATAACTTGATTTTTCAAGAAGATTATATTTAATATTGTCTTCTACCGAAATATTGTCTTTAAATTTTTGTAAATATTGAGGTATACCACCTACGATACCATAAGAAATTACTTGATTTTGTATACTATAGTTTTGAAGAAAAATTCTACTATCAAAAAAATCAAAAGGTTCTATTTTCATCTGTGAAGTTCTTCTTCCATAAAGCGGACTCTTATAGGATAAAATCTCTTTCTCCATAAAGCTCATAGAAGAACCGCATATTATAATAAATAATTTACTATTTTTCAAATTATGATCAATTAAATTTTGCATAAGAGATGGTATAGATTTATTTGCCATAGCTATATAAGGAAATTCATCAATTACTAGTACCAAAGGAGTATCCTGGGCTTTTTTATTAAGAAATAGGAAGGCTTTTTCCCATGATTCAAATGAAGACATATAATCCAACATATCATAATGTTCAAAAATTTTCTTAGAAAATTTTTCTAAAGCTATTTTATCGTTATATTCTTCTGCAACAAAAAATATTGAATTCTTATTTTTGCAAAATTCACTTAATAATCTAGTTTTTCCTACCCTTCTTCTACCGTACATAACTACAAACTGAAATGTATTTTCTAGATATAACTTTTCAAGAACTTTAAGCTCATGTTTTCTACCAATAAATCTCATTTTTTCACCTTCATTCATTTGATACATCATGTTAGCTATTTAATATATTATTCTTCGACTTATTAATATTATACCACATATTTGTAAACTTAAACAAGAATAACTTAATTACGTTTAAGTTATTCTTGTTTAAGCTATTTGTGTAAACAAAGAGGTCAGACACTTAGAAAAAATTTTAGAATCTATAGTTGAGAAAATTTCATAACATATATTTACAATTAAATAATTTCATAAAAAATAGAGACAAATTTCACTTTTTGTTGTATAAATTATTTTGAATACAAACTTTAACAACAGGAGTGAAATTAT
>NZ_LTBA01000110.1 GCF_001594005.1 Clostridium tepidiprofundi DSM 19306
CTGCGTTCCCAATTTGGGTACGCAGGTTATATTCCTTCTTTTTTTAATATATAAGTTGATTATATATCTTTTGAGTTTCCCGATTTAAAATCACTAAAACACTTACTATAAGTCAATTGAATATTAAAGTTTACATAGGTGTCGGAATTTTTACTGATACCTATTATCAAATAAGTAAGTTGATTGGTAGTATACTACTAATTTGCTACCAATGACTAGAGTTATAATATGATTTATGAAAAGTTGAGATATCTTATAATAATAATTAAGTTTCCTCTAACCCTTGAAAATAAAAAGTTATAATGAGTTATTATGTTTATATAAGCTATAATAAAAGTATAGAAATGCATATACTGCACACGTTGAGGCGGTAGTAAAATTGCATATCACCCCAGGGGTGTAAATTTTTCCAAATATATTATCAGGGGACGGTGAGTTAATGCTCACCGTCCTCTCTTCATTTGCACAGGAAGAAAGTAAAAACGTAAGCTATAATCTAAAGTGTAAGGAAGGGCTTAAGAGTGATAATGCTTTAGTAAGGTATAAGTCAAAGCAGTTTATAGAAATTCTAAAAAATGCAAAGCCAATAGAAAAATTTGATATGGACTTATTCTTTAGTATTGTTGAGAAGATGGTAGTGTTTGATGGAAAAAAGATAATAGTTGGGTTGCTAGATGGGACGGAGATTGAGGTTGTAATTGGAATTGATTAAAACAAACATTGTGTAGAAAAATGTAGAAAAATGCAGAAACTTTCACAGAAAATATTGTTGACAAATATGGTACTAAATGAGGTAAAATGATAGGTGTGGTTAAAATATACAAAACAATATTTGGATATGGATTGAGTTGACTAAGTTTATCAAAGAGAATTATTATTTTTATGTTTACTTAAAAATTAAAAGGAATAATTTGTATCAAATTATAAAGAAGGGATGGTGGTTATCATGTTTAAGAGGAAGTTGCTTATATGTTTGTGTGTGCTAGCGATACCAGTAGTTGCTTTTACCGTGTTATCCTCATCACTAGCAGGTTGTACTACAACTAAGCAGAGTGAATTATTAAAAATGATAGATGGTGGAAAATCAATAACCTTAAATCTATCTAAACCGTCATATGAGGTAAAGACGGTAGGAGAGCAAGTAAACAGGTTAGACTGGGTGCAGTTAGACCAGTTAAGCACCTATGATATCTTTAGGTCAGACTTTGACAGTACCTTATCAATAGTGAGGGTATCAGAGAATGGAGTAAATGGTAAGTCAGGGTGTTTATTTGTGGGGAAGGACAACGTAAGAGATGGGAATACAACATTAGCAGATGCCTTTAGGAATGAGGTATTTATAGAGAAGTATTGGAATAAAGCAGAGGTAAGGAATAAGCTAGGTGAGTTATCAAAAGAGGCATATAAGGATATAGATGGAACAAATAACCTAATGGCAAGTATAAATGCTTATTTCAACCTTTTACCCGATAGTGAAAATCCGACTGCGTTTAATGGCACTCAATCACTTACAAGAGAGCAGTTTTATACCCTTGTTTATAGGGCAACAACTCCAGTTAAGCCAATAGAAATAGATAAAAACTTTGAAGCGGCAGTTGGAGGAAAAACAGAGTATACGAAATATGCCCAAGGGGTAGATGAGTATGGTTTTCTAAACGTAAATAATAAAAGCCTAGACAGAATCACATATCATGGATTAATAACTAGGGCAGAGGCAGTTTATTTGGTTGTAAATAAATTCTTTAAAGATGAGTTAAAGGAAGTTTCTCCATCTGATAAAGCATTTAAAGATACTGAAAATGCAC
>NZ_LTBA01000111.1 GCF_001594005.1 Clostridium tepidiprofundi DSM 19306
GTGGGAGAGTAGGTCACTGCCAGGTAATTTGGACCATTAGCTCAGTTGGTTAGAGCAACCGGCTCATAACCGGTAGGTCCGGGGTTCGAGTCCCTGATGGTCCACCATAAAGAGTGATTAGATATACATTGTATGTCTAATCACTAATTCAATTTAATATGGGGATATAGCTCAGCTGGGAGAGCACCTGCCTTGCACGCAGGGGGTCAGGGGTTCGAATCCCCTTATCTCCACCAAAATATAGGAATAGGCAAACGAATTAAGAAGTTATTCGTTTGCCTATTGTGTTTTTTGGGCACAAGAAAACCTCCGTTGTTTATCTCGGAGGATGAATTGTGCCTTTAATTTTTAGGTTAAATGTCTAAAGATTAAACATTCTTTTGGTTTTGTATATACTTTTGAATTGTTTCAGAAGATACTGTTCCAGCAGTATCAATATAATATCCTCTACTCCATAAACCACTACTCCAAAATTTAGATTGTTTTAACTTGGGAAAGCCTTTGAATATCTCATTTGCAGATACACTTTTTAGCTTTTTAACTATATCTACTGGAGCAACAGTTGGTGGAGCAGATATGAAAAGATGAACATGGTCAGGCATTATTTCTTGTTCAATAAGTGCGTAGCTATAACAATGAAATATTACTTTAAAACATTTTGATAATTCATATCCTAATTCATCTTTAAAAATATTATGGCGATACTTAGGACAAAAAACAATATGATAATTGATGTTATATTTACTGTGACTTGTTGTCTTGGTTTTTGTATTTTTCAATGACATACTTCATACCTTCTTCAATTAAGTCATTAGCATTTGTTTTTAGTTTGATAGCCAATATTCTGATTTCAGTGTATAAATCTTCATCTTTAGAATTAAGGCATTTTCAAAAAAATAACTAGTCAGTATGCTAGTCTATTTTGCGAACTACTTCATCGTCGGAACCCGTTGATAGGACCTACTATCAGCGGAACCCAACTCTTTGTATTTCACAAAATATACGTCGCATCTTTGACTTGTTATTTTCTTTCAAATGCCTAAATGGGATAATTCATTAAAACAATGGTACTTAATTGTAATATACAATAAGCAGGAATGTGAGCAAATAGATAAAATTTTTGTTACACATGACAATGGTAAAACGTGAAAAGATATCAATAATAACTCTAACGATAATGATTTTGTTTGTTATTTTCAGAAAACAAGCAATACTTCATCGAAAGGACAATGGAAAATAATATATAAAAAGCAAATATGGCAATCACATGATGGATATACATGGTATAAACATTAATATAATCAATGTATACAAAAAATATCAAGATAAGCAGAAGAATACTTAACCTGGAATATCATTATGAGAATAATTATGAAAGAATAAGAAAATGACAGTATTATCAAGCAGAATACTATTTTTGATATTAGAATCAAATAATAATTTGTTTTAATGTGATAAGATATTACTTGTCGCTGCGGCGGACAAAGAAGTTCACAAAGCGGCGATGAGTAAACAGTCAAATGAGAGTTAAAAAAACTTTCAAAAAGCTGTTGACAAGAGCAAAAGTAATTTGCTATAATACAGAAGTCGCTTGAAGCGGCAGAGAAGAAAAGGTCTTTGAAAAGTAAACAGAGTAAGTAAGAAAAACTCGTAATTCTTTAGAGAATGAAGTCAGTAATGGCTTGAGCAAGATAAACTTTTAAATTGAGAGTTTGATCCTGGCTCAGGACGAACGCTGGCGGCGTGCCTAACACATGCAAGTCGAGCGATGAAGCTACCTTCGGGTAGTGGAATA
>NZ_LTBA01000112.1 GCF_001594005.1 Clostridium tepidiprofundi DSM 19306
TCTATTGATAGACTATTGGTATTAATATCTTTAACTTATATTTACTGCTCAACTCTTGAAAATGCTAATAATTCTTTTAGTAAAGGATTATTAATTTGCAGAAATGAAGTCAAAAAAGGTAATATTCTATGGATTTATGAATGTGCTAAAAATAATATTCCTATTGAAACTGTTTTTAAAACCATGAAAGTAGCATAAGGCGTAGTGTAAATATCTACTGTAAAAATTTGTATTTAAATTTTCTCATTTATAGATATAAAAGAAGTTAAAATTAATAAAAAAATATATACTATTAATATTAATGAAGTACCTGAGATTAAAGATGCTTTTAAAGAATTACCAGAAGAACTTGAAAAATTTCAAATTGATAGAATAGATCCTAATGTCATATATGTAGACAATGAATATGCTTATATAATATTAAACTATGATTGTGGTGTAAAATTATGTGATTTTTGTATAATAAAATATGATTTACTAAATAAAAAAGTAATCAAATCAAACAATATAGCTTTTTCTTGTTTATATAGATCAGTTGTATTATCACCTAAAAATGATATTGTATGTATTATTTTTTCTATATATCCATATGAAAAAGATGCATTTGTAGAAAAAAATCATTTGTCTGTTATAGATTTTACATATTTAGAAGAAATACCTGTTTGCAATTCACTTATAGGAAACTATAAAAGTAAAATAAATTCAATAACGTGGATTAATGATAATTCTTTTAATGTCAAAGGAATTTTAAATAATGGTAAAAAATATGATGTAATTCTAGAAAGAGACTTTGATTATGTTAGAGGATATTTTCGTTGAATACAGTTGAATACAAATAATAGAATAACTTGACATTCAATACATTTTGATTATTTTATAGTATAATACTACTGTATATTGATATATATGCAGTAGTCTACATAAATGTGGTATTCAAGGGGGCAAGGAATTTATGAAAAAAATAATAGGGATTTTCATTGCATTATCAGCTATTATACTAATATCTTACAATGTGTACAGTATGCAAGAAAGGATAAAAAAATTTGAACAAACAAAACAAAAATATATAGAATTATATTATGATATTGCTAAAAAAGTGTATCCTGTTGCCAGAAGTTTAGCACTTAAAAATTTTTCAGGTCGGTAGCCCGTTGATTTATAAGAATTTAAGAATAATCAGTGGAAATATGAGATTTTCCGATTTTTACTGGAAATTATAGAGAAAAAAGTTGCAAAATAAAAGCATCCTTTTTATAATAGTTTTGTTTAGAAATTCACACAAAAAGGATGCTGATAAAATGAGCAAAAGTTATTTGAAACAATTACTCACCTATACTAATAAGGTATACCATATAGGTGAAAAAATCAATACCTTAAAAGATAAAAGAGTAAAATCAGAAGTAAAAATTTCAACAATTGCTTTTATTGTTTTATTTGGATTTATGCTTCAAATAAGAAGTTTCAATAGATTAGACCATTGGCTTGAAAAAGGTAAATTTAAAAAAGTGTTACCTAAAAAAACTAGAACTCCACGCATTGACGCTGTTAGGCGATGTTTCAGTGGTTTTGATTTAGATGGATTAAAAGAAATTCATAATCATATAATTAAAACTACTATAAAAAATAAGGTTTTTAGAGGTGGTACTATAGATGGGTTAAAGGTTGTTGCAATAGATGGTGTAGAGCTATTTGAAAGCACAAAAAAATGTTGTGATAAATGTCTTACAAGAGTTGATAAAA
>NZ_LTBA01000113.1 GCF_001594005.1 Clostridium tepidiprofundi DSM 19306
ATACCTCCTTAAATTTTTTCTTACTATCATCATCACCGAATTTTTCTAAAAGAGCATATAATAAACTTAAACAATGAAGTTTGTTATCATTTTCTTTGATTTTGCTTGCAAGTTCAATGCTTTTTATAGCTCTTGTAGATTTGTCTTCTTTACTATTCATAAGTGGAATGAATGTTAAGCTTAGTATTTCTTCATTTGTCAATTCTTTACCGGCTTCTATTTTTTCTTTTAATTGAGCATATTTTTTATCGCCATCTAAACTACTCATATAAAAAGCTTGAATCTCATATTTTAAGCTTCCACCATCTAATTTTGTTTTTGTGTTTTTTATATCTGCTGAGTATATTACTATAGTATTAACCTTTTTATTGTATTTATAAAGTAGTGATGCATCATAGAATAAAAATCTATTTAGGTCTTTTCCTTTGTATGTAGTTTGAAATTCAAAATGGATATAATCACCATCCTCTGTATAGAAAGTATAATCAGTAAAATTGGTTTTTATGCTTATATCTTTAATTTCAGTATTAGCAGGTGCTATTATTTTGGTTTTCAAATTAAAGAAATTTACAGCACTTTGCTTGAATATATCCATTGCTGTTTTCATTATAGAATCTTCTATTTTACTGTAATCCATGTGAGTCCTCCTAACGTGTAAGTTATACTTTTATTATAGCATAATTCACCCCAGGGGTAAAAAATTTTCAGTTATCAGAAATGGCGGTTTTATTAATTTTGATGTTACACCAAATAGATAGATATGATAAAATATATTTAAAGGAAGGGGATGATATTTATGTGCAGGTTGAATCCAAAAGTAGATTTCGTATTTAAAAAATTGTTTGGTAGTGAGGAAAATAAGGATATTTTGATATCATTTATAAATTCAGTGTTGAGTGAAGATGAGCAAATAGTGGATATAGAGTTAAAAAACCCTTATAACTTAGCAAATTACAGGCAAGGTAAGATGAGCATACTTGATATAAAGGCAGTGGATGAAAAAGGAGTATGGTATGATATAGAAATGCAGATTGCAGAGCAGAGCTTTTATGACAAGAGAGCTCTGTATTATTGGGCGAAGGTATATTCAGATCAGATAGAAAGCGGATATGAATATAATTTACTGAAGAAAACTATAGGCATAAACATATTGGACTTTGAATATTTAGACGAAGAAGAATATCATAATGTGTACAAAATATACAATGTAAAGAGCAAAAAGTCATTTAGTAATTTGTTTGAACTGCATTTTATAGAACTTCCAAAATTCAAGAAAGATTTTAGTGAAATAAGGACAACGTTAGATAGGTGGGCAGCATTTTTAACAAAAGCGTATGAATTTGATAAGGATACTGTTCCTAAAGAATTAGCACAGAGTGAGGAAATAAAAAAAGCAGCTGAGAGGCTAGATATAATGAGCTTAAATAAGGAAGAAAGAGAAATATATGAGAATGATTTAAAAGCGATGATGGTAAGAAATGCCGAGATTAATGCAGCTGAGGAGAAGGGAAGAGAAGAAGGAATCAAGGAAGGAATTAAGGAAGGAATTAAGGAAGGAATCATTAAAACTGCAAAAAACTTATTAGACATGGGTATAGATGAGCATATGGTATCAAAAGCTACAGGACTAAGCGTAGAAGATATTAGGGAATTGTGCAATAAGAGAAAACAATAATAGAGAAAAGAGAATAGTAACAATATTCTTTATCGATTTTATAAGACTCCCACTTTTA
>NZ_LTBA01000114.1 GCF_001594005.1 Clostridium tepidiprofundi DSM 19306
TCTAGTCTTCCTCAATTATTTAAACCTCCTCAAACAATATAAATTAGTATTCCACTAATAATATTCGTTGAGTACATATACATATTTATAACATTTTAATGCGAAGAATTTTTAATCTTTAGAGCTGTACTTAAACATAAGCAATTATATCAAATTAAATATTTAATATATACTTAATTTATATGCAATAAATCAAATTAATTTTAAATTTATATAGAATATTGTAAATATAATTCAAATTAAAATTGGTTCTATTTCCCATAATAAAAACCCTTCTAGCTATAGCTATACTTAATTATCTATTAATTCAGAATACTTTTAAGTATTCTGATGTAAGTATTTCCATCATCTACTGTTATATTATTCAAATCTATTTTATTCAGTAAATCTTTTGCATTTTTTAATCTTTCTATTATTTTATCATCAGTTGAACCATCAACTGTAAAAATATTTTCAGCTTCTTTCGTAAATTTCTCAAATTCATATTTTAATTTTCTAAAATAATCATTTTCTGTTGTTATTGTTAATTTTTCTACTTTAATTAAAGCTCTTTTTAAAAATTGATTCCATTTTTCATTTCCAATTACATTCTCAATTGCATTTTGCAACCTTTGAGAAATAAGTGTTTCATTCATGTCTTTAGCATTTTGTACAACCGATTGTGAAGAAGAATATCCTGCTTGTTTCCAAATTTGTGTTTTAACACTTCTAGGAATTTCCCCATAATACCATACAACATGCACTTCAAATTTAGTTAAAAATCTCATATTTACCTCCTTGATTTTATTAATACTATTAAATATTCCAATACTATTCTATATAAGTACTATAAATTTTGTATTTTACTTATAAAATGCTACTTATACGCTATAATATATCATATTTCTTCAAAAAAAACAATAAGGGTTTACATATTGCATGTTAATTCTGTCTTTATATAGTGTAAAACAACAGTCGACTGAAAAAAATGAAAGGATTGATTTTATAGAAACGACACAAGAAAACCCCGTTGCTTGTCTGGGTGGTAGTTCACATTTACTATTTGTCATTTTTGTTGTTTACTAGCTAATTTACTTTCTAAAAGTACCATTCTTCACATTTGTAATTTTGAATTATAATTATAGCTTTAAAATAATCGGAAAGAGTATTATTATCAGTAATAGGGTTACTAAAGAAACCATAAGCAGGAACATCAAAAGGACAATCCTTTCCATATGTTTTAAAAATAGTGAAAGATTTATTTTTATCTAAATAAGGGCTAAAAGGCTTTATAAATTCTTTATATTTTTCACTATTAGGTGAAGAGTATACGTACCCAATTGAGAATATTTTTCCTTTTAATTCACTATAGGAAGTATTGAGTACAGATGCAAAATTGTTTTTAATATTAGAAACTCCTTGTGTTAATGGAATATGAGCACATCCCCATTGTCCATAATACTTTCCTTTAGGATAATGTTCATATACAGATTTAAAGTTCTTCAATATTTGTTTCTCACGAATATTAAGGTATGTAATATCATCATCACTGGCATGATATACAACGATTCCATCTATAATCATATTTACATCAAAAAAATCACTTCCGAATAATTTTTCATAATCTTCTTTTCTTACACTTATATCCTTTTGAAGTTTTTTCGCAATCTTACATATTGGATTATCCCTATATATGTTATGACTATCAAGATCAGTTGTCTCATATATTTTTTTGA
>NZ_LTBA01000116.1 GCF_001594005.1 Clostridium tepidiprofundi DSM 19306
CTCAAACAGATTGCTAAATGCCTTTTTGCTCTTTACATTGTATATTTTGTAGACATTATGATATTCTTCTTCGTCTAAATATTCACAATCTAATATGTTTATGCCTATAGTTTTCTTCAGTAAATTATATTCATATCCGCTTTCTATCTGATCTGAATATACCTTCGCCCAGTAATACAGAGCTCTCTTGTCATAAAAGCTCTGCTCTGCAATCTGCATTTCTATATCATACCATACTCCTTTTTCATCTACTGCCTTTATATCAAGTATGCTCATCTTACCTTGTCTGTAATTTGCTAAGTTATAAGGGTTTTTTAACTCTATATCCACTATTTGCTCATCTTCACTCAACACTGAATTTATAAACGATATCAAAATATCTTTATTTTCCTCGCTGCCGAATAATTTTTTGAATACGAAATCTACTTTTGGATTTAACCTACACATAAAATATCATCACCTTCCTTTACATATACTTAATAAGTGTGAATAGCTACACTAGTTTTATTTGATTTTTCTTCTGAACAATACAATTACTTATTTATAGCTAACTTTTTGCGTAATTCCTCCACCTTTTCTATCGATAATTTTGAAATTTTAGCTACAACATCATTATTCACTCCTAATTTTATTGCTTCTATAGCTGCTTCAATTCTTCCTTCTACTTTTCCTTCTTCTCTTCCCTTCTCCTCAGCAGCATTAATCTCTGCATTTCTTACCATCATCGCTTTTAAATCATTTTCATATATTTCTCTTTCTTCCTTATTTAAGCTCATTATATCTAGCTTCTCAGCTGCTTTTTTTATTTCCTCACTCTGTGCTAATTCTTTAGGAACAGTATCCTTATCAAATTCATACGCTTTTGTTAAAAATGCTGCCCACCTATCTAGCGTTGTCTTTATTTCACTAAAATCTTTCTTGAATTTTGGAAGTTCTATAAAATGCAACTCAAACAGATTGCTAAATGCCTTTTTGCTCTTTACATTGTATATTTTGTAGACATTATGATATTCTTCTTCGTCTAAATATTCAAAATCTAATATGTTTATGCCTATAGTTTTCTTCAGTAAATTATATTCATATCCGCTTTCTATCTGATCTGAATATACCTTCGCCCAATAATACAAAGCTCTCTTATCATAAAAGCTCTGCTCTGCAATCTGCATTTCTATATCATACCATACTCCTTTTTCATCTACTGCCTTTATATCAAGTATGCTCATCTTACCTTGTCTGTAATTTGCTAAGTTATAAGGGTTTTTTAACTCTATATCCACTATTTGCTCATCTTCACTCAACACTGAATTTATAAACGATATCAAAATATCTTTATTTTCCTCGCTGCCGAATAATTTTTTGAATACGAAATCTACTTTTGGATTTAACCTACACATAAAATATCATCACCTTCCTTTACATATACTTAATAAGTGTGAA
>NZ_LTBA01000117.1 GCF_001594005.1 Clostridium tepidiprofundi DSM 19306
AGGAATTACCAATTATGAACTACTCAAAATGTATACCTAAATAATCTTAAACAACAGTGTAATTTAGTGTATTTTTCTATTTTGAGGCAAAAAGTATAGACTTCCCCCTTACCCCAAACTGAAATTTATACTTTTATTACCATATTTAAGACCTCATTGCATTTTATTGGTTCAATTATAACAAACCATTTTCCAATTTCTTTTGCTCGATAGAGCGCTGTTTCGTAGATATTCATTATATCTTTTCCAACTGTAACTCCAGTATCATATGAATTCTCCGCAACTCTAACTGAAGGTTGATTGCCTTTCCACGTCATATTTTGAGTGAATTTATAGATAACATCTAAACTATCAAGTGTAGATCCATTCCAATGCTTTTCTAGAGATCCCCATACTCTTTCAATAGGATTATATTTGCTATGGTACGGTGGATAATATGCTAGTACAATAGTAATATCATATTTAACTGCAAATTCCATAATTCTTTTTATAAACTGAGTTCTTCTACTGTTATTTTCTGGTCCATTATCAGAATGTATTACAAGAGTATTCTTCATATTTAAGTAGTTATTTATCCAATAATCTTCGATTGTATCAACTATAAAATCTGCTGTTACCTTTGATTGAGTCAATGTTATAGCTACATTATTATTGTTTAAATCCAAGATTCCAAAAGGCGTTACGTAGTTAGAGGAAAAATCATGGTCAACTGCTTTTACTTTGTTTCTACTCTTTCCACCCCTTGAAAAATCTCCGATTTTAACTCTATCTTTAGCATCAATAGAAATTATGACAGTGTTTTCTTTTCCACCGTAGTTCTTACGAACTTTTTTTATATTTTCAAATATCTTATCTGTTTCAGGTATCTTTTTTATGGGCTTAACTTTTTGCACTTTTTTAAGGGTGTATCCTAGTTGATTTACTTTGTTATTTAGCGTCTGATTACTAGGAAGTTCTTCATCAGTATATCCTTTTTGGAGTATAAGCTGTTTCCTAATTTCCTTTACGGTTAATCGTGTGAACAGTCTAGTTGTTTTAAAATTAGGATCAGTTTGACTTTGTGAATCAACAATGTCTTTTATATCATCCATTAATTTGGGCATCTTTTCTTCTATTTTTTTACGACCTTTTGCATTATGTGCATCAACAATTTTGAATCCACTTTCAAGCTCATATGTACCTTTTCGTATAGTATCTCTACTTACTTTAAATTGAGATGCTACAATGGATTGACCACCTTTCCCTATTTCTTTTGCTATTTGTGCTAAAGCTTTTCTTTTATCTGAACCTTTTAGGTTATTTATTGATTCTACTAAGATATATTTGCATTTTCCAAATAACTCGTTTATCATATAACCATATCCTTTTCTTTTGTTTTATATGTTTTTGTTGTTATTAACATTAAAACATATTTGAAAAGGATTTTTCTATATTTAT
>NZ_LTBA01000118.1 GCF_001594005.1 Clostridium tepidiprofundi DSM 19306
AAGAAAATGATAACAAACTTCATTGTTTAAGTTTATTATATGCTCTTTTAGAAAAATTCGGTGATGATGATAGTAAGAAAAAATTTAAGGAGGTATTCTCTATGACTGAAATAGGAAAAATGATACGTGAAGAAGGATTGCAAGAAGGTCTACAAAAAGGCCTACAAGAAGGCCTTCAAAAAGGTCTACAAGAAGGTCTACAAAAAGGCCTACAAGAAGGATTGCAAGAGGGACTACAAGAAGGGAAAATTGAAGGTAAATATGAAATATTAACAGCATTGTTAATAAAGAAATTCAAGAAGATTCCAAACGAATACCTAAAAAAAATTAAGACTTTACCTCCAAACATAATTGATATAATAGCTTTAGAAATTTTCGATATGCAAGATATTAAAGATCTAGAAAAGTACCTTTAATGTTCAAGTTTTCTTATAAAATAGTAAACCTTATACAGTGAATAGAAAGTGTAAACTCGTTTTGCTAAAGCAAAAACTTCAATCTCCCACCTATAAAAGTGGGAGTCTTATAAAATCGATAAAGAATATTGTTACTATTCTCTTTTCTCTATTATTGTTTTCTCTTATTGCACAATTCCCTAATATCTTCTACGCTTAGTCCTGTAGCTTTTGATACCATATTCTCATCTATACCCATGTCTAATAAGTTTTTTGCAGTTTTAATGACTCCTTCCTTAATTCCTTCCTTGATTCCTTCTTCTCTTCCCTTCTCCTCAGCAGCATTAATCTCAGCATTTCTTACCATCATCGCTTTTAAATCATTTTCATATATTTCTCTTTCTTCCTTATTTAAGCTCATTATATCTAGCCTCTCAGCTGCTTTTTTTATTTCCTCATTCTGTGCTAATTCTTTAGGCACACTATCCTTATCAAATTCATACGCTTTTGTTAAAAATGCTGCCCATCTATCTAGCGTTGTCTTTATTTCACTAAAATCTTTCTTGAATTTTGGAAGTTCTATAAAATGCAGTTCAAATAAATTACTAAATGACTTTTTGCTCTTTACATTGTATATTTTGTAGACATTATGATATTCTTCTTCATTTAAATATTCAAAATCCAATATATTTATGCCTATAGTTTTCTTCAACAAATTAAATTCATATCCACTTTCTATTTGGTCTGAATATACCTTCGCCCAGTAATACAAAGCTCTCTTGTCATAAAAGCTCTGCTCTGCAATCTGCATTTCTATATCATACCATACTCCTTTTTCATCTACTGCCTTTATATCAAGTATGCTCATCTTACCTTGCCTGTAATTTGCTAAGTTATAAGGGTTTTTTAACTCTATATCCACTATTTGCTCATCTTCACTCAACACTGAATTTATAAATGATATCAAAA
>NZ_LTBA01000119.1 GCF_001594005.1 Clostridium tepidiprofundi DSM 19306
GTGTGAACTACCACACCCACAAGGGGATGTGGCTTCTTTGTAAGAAGTTTGGTATTTAACTTTCGACCTTAACAGGCAACCCTTATTCTTAACGGGCGAGAACACTTGCCCTTATCCCTCATAGTTTCAACTAACTTGGGAATACATTTTTCTTCTTTTCTTAATATATTCAGACTACCATTTACATCTGAATTTACAAATCCATAATTACTCTTGAATAATCCCCTAACAACTCTACGAGTTTTATC
Source organism: Clostridium tepidiprofundi DSM 19306 (assembly GCF_001594005.1). Lineage (GTDB taxonomy): Bacteria > Bacillota > Clostridia > Clostridiales > Clostridiaceae > Clostridium_AC > Clostridium_AC tepidiprofundi. The sequence goes on from NZ_LTBA01000119.1 coordinate 249, forward strand.
ATAGCTCCTTTTGGTTATTGGCTCTAAGTCAAAGGCACTACAACCACTTGTGTAACTTTCTTCTTTGTATTTAACTTCTATTCCATTTAATTTAGCCTTATACTCTACGAGTTCACCTAATCTTAATATAGGAACTTGAACAAAGCCTTTGTTATAATTCATGTCTTTTTTAATTCCTTTTAGTTTACCTATAACTATTTTGCCTACTTTATGCTCTAGTGCTTTATCAATAATATTCTTACTTACTTTGTGAAGATAATCATTGATATAATTACTTCTATATCTTCTCAACCTATTAATTTCCTTAGTATTTTTAAATTTATCAGAACCATATTTTTTCATTTCAATGCTTTGTAATTCTGCAATTCTTTTATTTATATAAGAATTAACTGATTTAAGTTTCTTACCACAAAACAAGTAACTATTTGCATTTTCTTTGAATGTTAGAGTTGCTAAATTATCCAATCCTAAATCAATAGCCATAACATCTGTATTATCAGCATTTGTTTCTATTTCTTGCTTTCTATAGATTACAATTAAATACCATTGTTTTAAAGAATTGTCCCATTTAATTCTTACCTGTTGCAATTCATTCCAATTTATAAGGCTTTGAAGTTTATTAGAAACCTCAAAATTTAAACTGTCTACCTCAAATATTTTTTGAATTGCTTTGGATAAGGATAGTTTCAAAATATCATCTTGAAATCTAATAGCAAGATTAGTAAATATAATTTCATTTTTCCTATCTTCCATATTTTTAAATTTAGGTGGCTTTGGTAGTCCATTATATTTATATGGATTTACTTTATAATCTTTGATACTTGCAAAATATGACTTCCAATTCTGCTCCAACACCTTAAATGCTTGTTGTCTTGTATGGCTATGCAAGAAATCACAATGCCAATTTGATTTAAAAGTATTTTCGATATCTACATAACTTTTGAACCCATTTTCTCTTAAATCATAGTTAGCCACATTGTAGAGTTTAGTTGTATGATAAGATAATTCTTCCACAATCTTTAATTGTTCTGCTGTAAAACTTGGTTTGAACTTAAACGATAACTTCATTTTTTCACC
>NZ_LTBA01000120.1 GCF_001594005.1 Clostridium tepidiprofundi DSM 19306
TAGAAATTAGAATAGTCCTTTACTTAACATTGCCACAATTTAAGCATATTTGTGCTTTCGTATTTGGGGCCGTAGGCCGTGGGTGTAATGGTAAAGTTAGTCGTATAACTGAAAACTGTTATAGTTCAAGACATAGAACTTCCGTAGGAAATTTTTTATCCACCAGTCCATGGAATGAAGATTATGTTTTACGAGCATTACAAAAATTTGCACTAAAAAAAATATGGCAGTTATCAAAAGATACAGGTAAGCCTATTTATGTGATTATTGATGATACCGTCTGTAAGAAAACAAAGCCTTCGTCACAGGCTAAAAATCCTATAGAGAAATGCCAATTTCACTATTCTCACTTAGAAGGTAAACAAGTTTATGGACATCAAGTTGTAGGCATTTTACTACAGTGTGGTGATGTAACAATACCGTATCAGTTAACGCCTTATGATAAAACTAGAATGAATGAATTTAATAAGAAAGTTACTAAAATTGAAATTGCTATAAATGTAATTTCTTCATTACCAATGCCACCTAATAAAGGATTTATTTTAGCAGATAGTTGGTATAGCGCTGCGAAGATTATAAAAGCAGCCAAGTTAAGGGGTTTTGATTATATCGGAGCATTAAAAACTAATAGAGTTATATATCCAAAATGTTGCCGCATGAGCCAGAAAATAAATGGTTTTGCTAAAATGATAAACAAAGAAGAGTTTCACCTAGTTACAGTGAATACAAGTTCTTACTATGTTTATCGATATGAAGGTAGGATAAATGGATTTAAAAAAGTAGTTATATTAATAAGTTATCCCGAAAATGCATTATATAATCAAAAGGCTTTAAAGTCTTTTATATCAACGGATACTAGTCTTACGATAGAAGAACTCTTTCATCAATATACCGAACGTTGGACAATTGAAGTCTTTTTTCGCCAAAATAAAATGGAATTAGGACTAGATAATTATCAAGTGCGTAGCGAAAAAGCAATAAAAAGATTTTGGATTTTGACTCAGTTAACATATTATTATTGTACTTTTGGCGTATCCAAAACTTACTGCAAATTTGGAGAAGGTTTAAAAATAGCGCGTAAAAATTCAGTGAAAAATTTAATTGAGTGGGTATACACGCAATCTCAAAATGGAGTAAGCAAAGACGCTATTTGTGATGTTCTTAAGCTATCAGAAGATAAGTGCGCATAATCATTGTAAAATAATGGAGGCGATTTTGCTCATTTATAGTAA
>NZ_LTBA01000121.1 GCF_001594005.1 Clostridium tepidiprofundi DSM 19306
ACAATGAAGTTTTGCTTAAATACTACAAAGAAAATCTTAAAGGTAAAAAGAAAAAAGTAGCTTTAGGTGCTGTGATGAACAAACTAATCAAGTACATATTCTCGGTTCTTAAAAACCAGAAACCTTACGAGATTAGAGACCCTAAGATACACGAGAAAATGTATCTTCAAAATCAATGTAAAACAGCAGCCTAATCGCCTTTAAAACCAAATAATAAATTAGAGGGCTATTGTTCGTATTTTTACAATAGCTAGCTTTGCTATGCCCTAATTTAAAAATAATTTTTTTTTAAAAAACTATTGACTATTACTAGCTGGTCTAATATTTAGATAGTGTAAAGTATTTACACTATCAATATTTATATTTATCATATATAAGAGAAGATATAACCCGAAAATGTTTCAAAATAAAAGAAAAAAATTTTACAGAAAATTTTTATAAAAACTGAAACATTTTGTATTGTTAAATACTCTTAGTATATGTATGAAAGCTAATTGGCCGATTAGTTTAAAAATGATTTTTAGGAGGGATATTATGAAACGTTTAATATCTAATATATTATTAACTGTATTTATACTCTTTGGGTTTATGAATTTAAATGTTTATGCTACAACTAATATTTCGAAAGATAATGTTTGCACATTAATACAAGTAAATGATTTAAGTTCAGATTATACCATAGCTGAGCAACAAATTAAAAAGAATGTTAATAAAGAGAACATTAAATTGAAAATTGATAATATTGGTTTAGAAAGTAACATACTAAAATTAGACGGTGTTGTACAAGTTAATAATAAAAAAATATTATTTGATTTAAGTGGTGAATTAAAGAAAATTGATACCTCAAAAGATATAGTTGTTGCTAATTTAATTGATAAATACAATAATTTTGATGTAATACATTTTTCAATAAATAATTCGTCTTCAAATTTTATATCAGCAAGTGGAAATAAATATGATATTGCTACATTAAATCTGTATCTTAAAGAGAAAATTTCTAATAATTATATTTTTCTCGAAACATTTTTACCAAAGCAAATTAATGAAAAAAAAATATTTGATATAAATTATGTTAATTCGTTCAGCTCTAAAGATTAAAAATTCTTCGCATTAAAATGTTATAAATATGTATATGTACTCAACGAATATTATTAGTGGAATACTAATTTATATTGTTT
>NZ_LTBA01000122.1 GCF_001594005.1 Clostridium tepidiprofundi DSM 19306
TGTAGACATTTTAATCATCCTTTGTAAGTGTTTTTCCAAAGAATATATTACAATAGGATAATTAGAATGTCTATATTTTTATTTTTATGTTATGTAAAAATTTGTTAGCTAAAATGCACGTTTATAGCAAGTTAAATATCGTTTTAAGGTTTATGGTTATTGTATAATGACAACCCATGTCCATTTATTAATCGATTCTAACGGGGCAGATATAAGCCAATTCATGCACAGTATAAATCAATCATATGCTCAATATTACAACAAAAAACATAATAGGCGAGGTCATGTATTCCAAGATAGATTTAAAAGCAAAATAGTGGATACTCATTCTTATTTGCTAAGAGTTTCTGCATATATTCATAGGAATCCTAAAGATATGAAAGGATATAAAGGTCATCTTGAAGATTATAAATATTCAAGTCTGGGAGTATATCTTGGCTTAATGAAAGATTCTTTTGGTATACTAGATGAGGATTATGTTATGCAAATGTTTGATAAAGATGTAAAAAAAGCCCGAAAAGCTTATCTAATTCTTGTATATAACTGCGATAATAAAATTTTAAAAGAAAATACTGAATTTAAAGATGAAAAGACAGAATACAAAAGTGAAAGACAAATTGTAAAAAGAAATTTTGACCATGAAGAAATATTAGATTTCGTTTCGGAATATACAAATATTCCCAAATGGCAAATTTTCTTGAAAGGCAACAGAAATAGCACACACCTAAAAGCTCTATATATACTAATGTTAAAATGTTTGTGTAATTTGAAGGATAAAGATATATGTAAAATTATTGGAAATATAACTCAATCACGAGTATCAGCCCTTTGTGCAATCGGAATTGAACTTGTACTTACTGATGATAAATATAAAAATATTATCGATGATTTTATTGCACTTAAAGCTAGTTAGAAACTTTTAAAACAATTGCATATATACCGTGTTTTAACATTTGTACTAGGATCATGAAAATAAATAATGGATCAATTCATCCTCCGAGACAAGCAACGGAGGTTTTCTCAACCCGATTACAACCCGATTAGGGACATTAAAATAAATAACAAGTCAATTTTATAAATAAATATAGAAAAATCCTTTTCAAATATGTTTTAATGTTAATAACAACAAAAACATATAAAACAAAAGAAAAGGATATGGTTATATGATA
>NZ_LTBA01000123.1 GCF_001594005.1 Clostridium tepidiprofundi DSM 19306
AAACCTGTTTTAAAGCATATTGAGCAATTTATAAAAGGTTCCACCCAAAAGGGTTATAAAGGAACAATAACTGATATTGTTTTATTGAGTCTTGCTGACTGTCATAGAACTACCTTCGGTAAATTTTTAAGTGAAGGTGTTTGGAATATTGCGTTTGCATGGAAAGGTATCAGGAAGTTTGTTATACGTACAATTTATAAATGTTCTTCATCAAATTTACCTATATTTGCAATTTATGATGATACTATTGCTGAAAAGACTAAACCTTCGTCACAGGCAAGGTCACCTATTCAGGAAACAAGCTTTCATCAATCACATTTAAAAGGTAAACAAGTATGGGGACATCAACTTCTTACTACTATGCTTTCTTGTGGTAAAAAAGTTTTACCCTATTCTATTGAGCGTTATAAAAAAGGTGAAAAAAGCAAAATACAAATGGTTTGTGATATAGTAGAAAGCCTTCCTTCACCTAAAGGTCCAGCCTATGGTCTTTGTGATTCATGGTTTACTAATAAAAAAGTCATAAATGCTCATTTTAAAAAAGGGTATCATCTTATTGGAGCACTAAAAACTAATCGTATTATTTACCCGAAGGGAATTGGAATTCAAATTAAAGAATTTACTCAATATATTGAAAAGAATGATGTTTGCCTTGTTACAGTAAACAATTCTAAATATTGGGTTTATCGTTATGAGGGTCACCTTAACGGTGTAGATAATGCAGTAGTATTATTGTGCTGGCACGAGAGTGCATTCAAAAAAGATGGTGCATTACACGCTTTCTTATGCACTGATACCGAACTTGATAATCAAACAATTCTTGAATATTATAGTAAGCGTTGGCCAATAGAAACATTCTTTAGACAAACAAAAAATAATCTTGGACTTAATACTTATCAAGTAAGATCTACTAAATCTATTGATAGACTATTGGTATTAATATCTTTAACTTATATTTACTGCTCAACTCTTGAAAATGCTAATAATTCTTTTAGTAAAGGATTATTAATTTGCAGAAATGAAGTCAAAAAAGGTAATATTCAATGGATTTATGAATGTGCTAAAAATAATATTCCTATTGAAACTGTTTTTAAAACCATGAAAGTAGCATAAGGCGTAGTGTAAATATCTACTGTAAAAATTTGTATCTAAATTTTCTCAT
>NZ_LTBA01000124.1 GCF_001594005.1 Clostridium tepidiprofundi DSM 19306
TATCATATAACCATATCCTTTTCTTTTGTTTTATATGTTTTTGTTGTTATTAACATTAAAACATATTTGAAAAGGATTTTTCTATATTTATTTATAAAATTGACTTGTTATTTATTTTAATGTCCCTAAAGAAGATGTAAAAAAATATATGAAGTATGCTGACTTCGATATAGAAGATATCGATGTTAATATTAAAAGTAAGAATGACTTAATATCATCTGAATTTTTTAAAACGTTTCCAGAAAATGCTAAAGATGATATTATCAAAAATATTAGTGATGATAGTAAATTTTTAGGAGAAGATGATATAGAATTTATGCATAGAGGAATAGATCAAAAAGGAAATATAGTAGATGTGCCTTTTAAATTAAGTGAAGAATCAGATGGTACTCGAAAATATTTTGGTATATTAGGACCCTTCCTTGATGTACTTAAAAATGGTTATACTATGGTAATTAATGAACTTGATATGAAATTGCACACTCTTTTGGTAATTCAATTAGTAAAATTGTTTCTAGATCCAAGCATAAACAAAAATAACGCTCAACTTATATTTACAACCCATGACACTAATCTTTTAGATGTAGATATATTAAGAAGAGATCAAATTTGGTTTACTGAAAAGAAAGAAGATAAAAGTACTGATTTGTATTCTTTATACGATTTCGGTAAGGTTAGAAAAAATGATAAAATTGAAAAAAGATATCTTCAAGGTAAATATGGTGCTATTCCTTTCTTAAGAGGTGATTTGAGATGAAACTAAAAAAGAAAGCTGAGACCCATAGAAAAAAAGGTAAACGAAAGGTTAATCCTATTATTGTAATTGTATGTGAAGGTAAAGAAACAGAAGTTGATTACTTTGAAGGGTTCAATTCTAGATATACCAGGGTTGATGTAAGAATAGTAGATAAAATTCTAAAGGGAAAAATAAAGCAAAAGTTACAGTTCCCGAAAATTTGGTTAAAAAAGCTGCTAATAGTGAACTACTCGCCACTTACTTCGTTGAAGTGGGAGCTTCTTGGTCAATAGCACCAACGTGCCAAGTTTACCCAAGCTCAAAAGGTCGCACCGACCTCGATATAATACCAGTTTTATTTCTTGGC
>NZ_LTBA01000125.1 GCF_001594005.1 Clostridium tepidiprofundi DSM 19306
AATCATTCAAAGGTTTTAATCTCTCCATTATATCACCCTTTCCTATACTTATATTATATCTTAATTTTTGTTGTATTTTCACTATCTTTTGAAAAGAATTCGCATTTTTTATTAATACAAATTCTACGATAAAAGCAAGAAATATTGTTCGCTTCCCCTAACGAGTAAGGTCGAGGGTGAAGAGATAGTCCAGTGAACTCGTTTTGCTAAAGCAAAACATCGGAACTTCAGGTGGAGACTCTACTCCACCTGAAGCAAAAAGCTTCAATCTCCCACTTATAGAAGTGGGAGTCTTATAGAATCGATAAAAGCAACAAAGATTGTTTGCTTCACTTCAAGTCTTTGTAAGGTACCTGTTCATTACAAAAACTGCAATACAGTTTTTGTTGGTACAATATCAGAAGATATCAAAAATAGGATGCTTGGCTCCAATTGAATATTGGAATCAAGCACCCATATGTGCAGGAATTTTAATTAGATTACCTGTTTACATAAGATGTATCAGCTCATTTTTTGCAATTGGAAGATTTTACACCCCTGGGGTGTTATCTATCACTGCTTTAAATTCTTGATCTCTTCTACACTTAATCCAGTAGCTTTTGACACTGTATCTTCATCCATACCCATAACCAATAGATTTTTGGCTGTTTTGAATATTCCTTCTTTTATTCCTTCTTTAATTCCTTCCTCTCTTGCACTGCTTATCATATTTGCCCTTTCATGAAGTGACTTTTCTCTCGCTTTATAAATCTCTATTGTCTTTGCATCACTACTTAAATATTCAAGTCTTTCCTCTACTCTCTTTATATCTTTATCCATTTCAATCAACTCCTTTAATTTTTCTTCTGAAATATCCTTATTAAAGAAAGTCAACCATCTCTGAAGCCTATCTTCTTTCAAATTCTTTACCTTCAATTCATTAAATTTTGGAATTTCTATGAAATGTATCTCTACCAAATCAGTGAGCATGTAATCCTTAGCTTCATCTTCCCACAGATGAAACTTAGTATGAAATTTATCAAGCTTTATATAATTAAAATCCAATATATTTATAGTTATTACCTTTGACAAATTCTTGTAGTCTTCACCTTTAACTATTGTTT
>NZ_LTBA01000126.1 GCF_001594005.1 Clostridium tepidiprofundi DSM 19306
AACTATTGAAGATATTAACTACTTAAATAAACGTACACAAATACGTTATTTATGATATATAAATTGTACTATGGAGGTGATAAAAAGTAAAGATTATTATAAAAATTTTTAACAATTATTAAAAAAATATGCTTAGTCTTTTTTTGAAAAATCATATGTAATTAAGTGTAAAATTTGGCATTTAATTTTTGCTTGATAGATAGATCAAACTAGATTTTGCTCTTTAGAGCTGGTTTAAGTAAAAATTTTATTTACAAGCCAGTTATTTTATAGTATAATGAAAATGTAAGAAAATTATCAAAGGGGGAATATTTAATGAATAATTCTTTAAATAGTACAAAGGATAAAAAAAGTCAAATTCCAGAGAAAAACTTAGAGATTATTAGTAATACATACATAAGAAAACTGTTACCAGAAGATAGTGAACTAATAGATATAATAATTGAAAATGTATTTAAAAAATATAAAAAAGATGATTTACTAAAGAGCGACGGTTTTAAAATATTAGAAGATATAATTGATGAAGAAGTTGATAGTATTTTTACTGCAGATGTTAATGATGAAGCTTTATTTAAAGAGGTTATAGCTACTGATGTATTTTGCGAAATTTTAGAAAAAAAGAAGCAAGATTTAAAGAAATATGTAATTGAAGAGATTGTAATCTAATCATAAGAGGGGTGTTAAATTAACATATTAAAAAACTGAAAATTTAGGCAGTGTAAAAAAATTTGTGTAAACTGAATAAAAACGACTTCTTCTTGGCAATAATTGAGATAGGAAAATCATTCAAGGAGGAGTCGTTTTATGTCAGAAACGTCGAAAGAAGTATTGAGAAATTATGTAAAAGAACAAAAATTCAAGAGTGCAAATGAGGTATTAGAAGCATTAAAGGAAATGTTTAAAGATGTGCTACAAGAAGCACTAGAAGCAGAAATGGATGAAGCATTAGGATATGGTAAGTATGATATAAGCGAAAAAACAAAGGATAATAGTAGAAATGGTTATTCTAAAAAAACTATAAAAAGTGAATTAG
>NZ_LTBA01000127.1 GCF_001594005.1 Clostridium tepidiprofundi DSM 19306
TGGGATTTGGTCATCAATCAATTAAATATAGTATTCAGTGAAATTTTATAAAAAGCATAAAAAAGAACTTTAATCGAAATAAAAATGCTAATGATTAAAGTTCCTTTTGAAAAAATCTTCCCACGTGTATATTATTAACATATTAGGATAATGATATACATGAGGTTGAAATTTTTAATCAACAATAAATTGCAATTTATTACAAAATTTTTAGCCGAAACTAAACTAATCCCAGTTATTGATTTCAAGAAGAAATCTTAGAATACACAAAAATATTTACAGGCTCTTAATTCAACACCCTTCTAATTAATAATTCACTTATTTCCCTTTAATTCAATAAGCAATTCCTTGTACCTACTTTCATATTCATTAACTTTATTAGAATCATACTGAAGTTTTTGAATTTTATCTTGATATTTTTGCTGCATTTCAATTATTGATTTTTGTTTTTCTAATTCTAATGTAATTTTTAAATTTTCGAGTTCTGTTTTATGTTGATCTTTTAAGCTATTAATTTTTTCGCTATGTGATTTACTAATGTTATAGATAGCACTGTTTAGTTCTTCTATTTTTTCAGATTTGCTATCTAATTCATTGTGTAGTTTAATGTTCTTGTTTTTAGAATCGGAAAGGAGCTTTCTTAGTTCTTCATTTTCAGATTTATAGTTTTTATATTCATGTATTGTGGCGTTTAAATCATTTATAGTGTTTTTAAGAGTTGAAATTAGTTCTTTATTACTTTGGTTTGTTTCAGTTAGTTGATTTATTTGTTTGCTCATTGATGCATTCAAAGAGTTTTTTTCTTTAAGTTCTTTAGCTAAATTAAATTTATCAATTTTTAGTGCCTCAATTTTATTATTGAGCTATAAATGAGAAAATTTAGATACAAATTTTTACAGTAGATATTTACACTACGCCTTATGCTACTTTCATGGTTTTAAAAACAGTTTCAATAGGAATATTATTTTTAGCACATTCATAAATCCATTG
>NZ_LTBA01000128.1 GCF_001594005.1 Clostridium tepidiprofundi DSM 19306
AAGTCTTAATTTTTTTTAGGTATTCGTTTGGAATCTTCTTGAATTTCTTTATTAACAATGCTGTTAATATTTCATATTTACCTTCAATTTTCCCTTCTTGTAGTCCCTCTTGCAATCCTTCTTGTAGGCCTTTTTGTAGACCTTCTTGCAATCCTTCTTCGCGTATCATTTTTCCTATTTCAGTCATAGAGAATACCTCCTTAAATTTTTTCTTACTATCATCATCACCGAATTTTTCTAAAAGAGCATATAATAAACTTAAACAATGAAGTTTGTTATCGTTTTCTTTGATTTTGCTTGCAAGTTCAATGCTTTTTATAGCTCTTGTAGATTTGTCTTCTTTACTATTCATAAGTGGAATGAATGTTAAGCTTAGTATTTCTTCATTTGTCAATTCTTTACCGGCTTCTATTTTTTCTTTTAATTGAGCATATTTTTTATCGCCATCTAAACTACTCATATAAAAAGCTTGAATCTCATATTTTAAGCTTCCACCATCTAATTTTGTTTTTGTGTTTTTTATATCTGCTGAGTATATTACTATAGTATTAACCTTTTTATTGTATTTATAAAGTAGTGATGCATCATAAAATAAAAATCTATTTAGGTCTTTTTCTTTGTATGTAGTTTGAAATTCAAAATGGATATAATCACCATCCTCTGTATAGAAAGTATAATCAGTAAAATTGGTTTTTATGCTTATATCTTTAATTTCAGTATTAGCAGGTGCTATTATTTTGGTTTTCAAATTAAAGAAATTTACAGCACTTTGCTTGAATATATCCATTGCTGTTTTCATTATAGAATCTTCTATTTTACTGTAATCCATGTGAGTCCTCCTAACGTGTAAGTTATACTTTTATTATAGCATAATTCACCCCAGGGGTAAAAAATTTTCAGTTATCAGAAATGGCGGCTTTATTAATTTTGATGTTACACCAAATAGATAGATATGATAGAATATATACAAAGAAGGTCTTAAGG
>NZ_LTBA01000129.1 GCF_001594005.1 Clostridium tepidiprofundi DSM 19306
GTTACGGATTTGTTCCATAACTTTAAACAGTGATTTTCTAATTCTATGAAATCTTGTTCTTGTACAGAACTTAGGGAATAAATCTATTAAATTTTTTGAACAGAATCCAAACCAAGCTTTCTCAGAAGTTCACCTACTATGGAAATTGTGATTATTTCGCTATCGCTCATAATGGCTTTATCAATATTTCTACGAAATTTAATATGTGCTGGAGTTATTCCATGGTAAATATCATCAATAATAACAAAAACAACAGTAATAAAATCTTTTAAATTGTTTATTGTTGTGATAGAATTTTTATTAAGCTCTAGCATATATGTTTCCCCCTATCTCAGGGCAATCGCATCAATATAATACCTATTTATAAATTAATTGTATAATTTTCTAATTTGAACACATTTAATTCATAAATAGGTTTATTTATATTTGCATTGTGTTACTATTCGAAATATTTAAACAATTAGATGTAAAAGGCCAGAAAAATCATATCCAATTTTTTGAAAATGAAGTTCTTATTTAATTCCTAGTACCTTCTCTAAGTACTTAGTATCTAAAGCACAATTAATCATTTTACCTTTAATACCTAACTTTAACGTTTTTTCTTGTTTAAGAAGATTTAGAGCTATATGCCGAATAACCGAAAGATTTTCTTGAGAATTTCCTATTCTTATTCTACTTTGATCTTCATTAAAGCTTACATCTAATACCCAATGGAGTTGATTTTCAATTCCCCAATGACTTCTTCTATACTTTAAAAATTCTTCTGCTGTGCAATCTAAACTTGTTAGGAAATAAGAATATTCAATTGATATTTTTTCATCAATTGTTCTTTCGGATTTAATCATAGCTATACTGCTTAAGTTTTTCCACTTATCCTTTTCATTTAACCATTCAATATTGTTTTCTATATAACATTCACGTTTTTCTATTCTTCCATG
>NZ_LTBA01000130.1 GCF_001594005.1 Clostridium tepidiprofundi DSM 19306
TAAAAGTGGGAGTCTTATAAAATCGATAAAGAATATTGTTACTATTCTCTTTTCTCTATTATTGTTTTCTCTTATTGCACAATTCCCTAATATCTTCTACGCTTAGTCCTGTAGCTTTTGATACCATATGCTCATCTATACCCATGTCTAATAAGTTTTTTGCAGTTTTAATGATTCCTTCCTTAATTCCTTCCTTGATTCCTTCCTTAATCCCTTCTTTAATTCCTTCTTTGATTCCTTCTTTGATTCCTTCTTCTCTTCCCTTCTCCTCAGCTGCATTAATCTCGGCATTTCTTACCATCATCGCTTTTAAATCATTTTCATATATTTCTCTTTCTTCCTTATTTAAGCTCATTATATCTAGCTTCTCAGCTGCTTTTTTTATTTCCTCACTCTGTGCTAATTCTTCAGGCACACTATCCTTATCAAATTCATACGCTTTTGTTAAAAATGCTGCCCATCTATCTAGCGTTGTCTTTATTTCACTAAAATCTTTCTTGAATTTTGGAAGTTCTATAAAATGCAGTTCAAACAAATTACTAAATGACTTCTTGCTCTTTACATTGTATATTTTGTAAACATTATGATATTCTTCTTCATCTAAATATTCAAAGTCCAATATATTTATGCCTATAGTCTTCTTCAGCAAATTAAATTCATATCCACTTTCTATTTGGTCTGAATATACCTTCGCCCAGTAATACAAAGCTCTCTTGTCATAAAAGCTCTGCTCTGCAATCTGCATTTCTATATCATACCATACTCCTTTTTCATCTACTGCCTTTATATCAAGTATGCTCATCTTACCTTGCCTGTAATTTGCTAAGTTATAAGGGTTTTTTAACTCTATATCCACTATTTGCTCATCTTCACTCAACACTGAATTTATAAATGATATCAAAA
>NZ_LTBA01000131.1 GCF_001594005.1 Clostridium tepidiprofundi DSM 19306
AACTATTGAAGATATTAACTACTTAAATAAACGTACACAAATACGTTATTTATGATATATAAATTGTACTATGGAGGTGATAAAAAGTAAAGATTATTATAAAAATTTTTAACAATTATTAAAAAAAATATGCTTAGTCTTTTTTTGAAAAATCATATGTAATTAAGTGTAAAATTTGGCATTTAATTTTTGCTTGATAGATAGATCAAACTAGATTTTGCTCTTTAGAGCTGTTTTCCGATAATGTGTTTATGCTATATATGATATAATGTCATTGATATCAAAGATACTATAAGTTACTTGTTTTCTACTAAACTCATCTTTATTAATATTAAGTTTTTCATATATTTTTAAAAGGATAAATATTTTATTAGTATCATAATTGAAGTTTAAGTTTGAGATTTTCACCACCTTTTTACCTCTATAATATCGTTATAACCTTTAGCATGGACACATAGTGGAATTTCTTGATGTTTTTTAAGTTTTAACTTAGTTATTTTCAAAAAAATAACTAAGTCTATTTTTCATTTGTTATTTTCTTTCAAATGACTAATCAATTTTATCACTATTAATATACATGATTTTATTATATATTACAATATTTTCTACACAAGTTGCCATTTTTCGACTTTGAAATTATTACCCCTGGGGTGTAAAATTTTCCAACCGCCAGAAATGGCGGTTTTATTAATTTTTATGTTATATCTAATGCAGAGATATGATAAAATATATATGGTAAAATATATGTAAAGGAAGGTGATGATATTTTATGTGTAGGTTAAATCCAAAAGTAGATTTCGTATTTAAAAAATTGTTCGGTAGCGAGGAAAATAAAGATATTTTGATATCGTTTATAAATTCAGTGTTG
>NZ_LTBA01000132.1 GCF_001594005.1 Clostridium tepidiprofundi DSM 19306
TAAAAGTGGGAGTCTTATAAAATCGATAAAGAATATTGTTACTATTCTCTTTTCTCTATTATTGTTTTCTCTTATTGCACAATTCCCTAATATCTTCTACGCTTAGTCCTGTAGCTTTTGATACCATATGCTCATCTATACCCATGTCTAATAAGTTTTTTGCAGTTTTAATGATTCCTTCCTTAATTCCTTCCTTAATTCCTTCCTTGATTCCTTCTTCTCTTCCCTTCTCCTCAGCTGCATTAATCTCGGCATTTCTTACCATCATCGCTTTTAAATCATTCTCATATATTTCTCTTTCTTCCTTATTTAAGCTCATTATATCTAGCCTCTCAGCTGCTTTTTTTATTTCCTCACTCTGTGCTAATTCTTTAGGAACAGTATCCTTATCAAATTCATACGCTTTTGTTAAAAATGCTGCCCACCTATCTAACGTTGTCCTTATTTCACTAAAATCTTTCTTGAATTTTGGAAGTTCTATAAAATGCAGTTCAAACAAATTACTAAATGACTTTTTGCTCTTTACATTGTATATTTTGTACACATTATGATATTCTTCTTCGTCTAAATATTCAAAGTCCAATATGTTTATGCCTATAGTTTTCTTCAGTAAATTATATTCATATCCGCTTTCTATCTGATCTGAATATACCTTCGCCCAATAATACAGAGCTCTCTTGTCATAAAAGCTCTGCTCTGCAATCTGCATTTCTATATCATACCATACTCCTTTTTCATCCACTGCCTTTATATCAAGTATGCTCATCTTACCTTGCCTGTAATTTGCTAAGTTATAAGGGTTTTTTAACTCTATATCCACTATTTGCTCATCTTCACTCAACACTGAATTTATAAATGATATCAAAA
>NZ_LTBA01000133.1 GCF_001594005.1 Clostridium tepidiprofundi DSM 19306
TAGTAATATCTAATATTGATAGCAGATATTTTTATGAAATAGTAATAGAATTTTTTATGGAAATAGTAAATAATTTAAGTAAATTAGGTAAAAGCAAGGAAGCAAAAGAAGAGCCAGATATTATATCTATTGATGGAAAAACAAGTTGTGGTTCTAAAAGAAATGATACAGATATAATAGGAAGTAAAGCATTACACACATTAAATGCATATTCTAATGATTATGGAATGTGTATTGGTCAAGTTTTTGTTGATGAAAAAAGTAATGAGATTCCAGCAGCAAAAGATTTATTTAAGATAATAGATTTAAAAGATACTATAGTTACATGGGATGCACTAAATACACAGAAAACAACTATAGAAGCAGTTATTAAAAATAAAGGAGATTATGTTGGAGCATTAAAGGGTAATCAAGGTAATCTTTATAATGATATAAAAGAATATTTTGACGAAGAAGAGTTAGAAAAAATTAAAAGAGAAAAAGAAAACTATGTGGTTACAAAAGAAAAAGAACATAGTGCTATTGTAACAAGAGAATATTTTTTAACAGAAAATGTAAAATGGATATATGGAAGAAAAGAATGGAAAGGTCTAAAAAGTATTGGTGTTGAAAAGAAAACAATAGAAAAGAAGAATGGAAAAATAGTTAAAGAAGAAAGGTATTTTATTTGCAGTATTAAATCAGTTGAAACATTTGCTAGAGCAGTAAGAGGACACTGGGGAGTTGAAAATTCACTACATTGGCATTTGGATTTTACGTTTAAAGATGATAAGAATACAACTATGAGCAAAAATGGAGCTAAGAACTTACAAATAGTAAAGAAAATTGCATTAGCAATTTTAAGAACAGTTCAGACTTTTTATAA
>NZ_LTBA01000134.1 GCF_001594005.1 Clostridium tepidiprofundi DSM 19306
TCTAGTCTTCCTCAATTATTTAAACCTCCTCAAACAATATAAATTAGTATTCCACTAATAATATTCGTTGAGTACATATACATATTTATAACATTTTAATGCGAAGAATTTTTAATCTTTAGAGCTGTATAAGCATAAAAACCAATTTTACTGATTATACTTTCTATACAGAGGATGGTGATTATATCCATTTTGAATTTCAAACTACATACAAAGGAAAAGACCTAAATAGATTTTTATTCTATGATGCATCACTACTTTATAAATACAATAAAAAGGTTAATACTATAGTAATATACTCAGCAGATATAAAAAACACAAAAACAAAATTAGATGGTGGAAGCTTAAAATATGAGATTCAAGCTTTTTATATGAGTAGTTTAGATGGCGATAAAAAATATACTCAATTAAAAGAAAAAATAGAAGCCGGTAAAGAATTGACAAATGAAGAAATACTAAGCTTAACATTCATTCCACTTATGAATAGTAAAGAAGACAAATCTACAAGAGCTATAAAAAGCATTGAACTTGCAAGCAAAATCAAAGAAAATGATAACAAACTTCATTGTTTAAGTTTATTATATGCTCTTTTAGAAAAATTCGGTGATGATGATAGTAAGAAAAAATTTAAGGAGGTATTCTCTATGACTGAAATAGGAAAAATGATACGTGAAGAAGGATTGCAAGAAGGTCTACAAAAAGGCCTACAAGAAGGCCTACAAAAAGGTCTACAAGAAGGATTGCAAGAGGGACTACAAGAAGGGAAAATTGAAGGTAAATATGAAATATTAACAGCATTGTTAATAAAGAAATTCAAGAAGATTCCAAACGAATACCTAAAAAAAATTAAGACTT
>NZ_LTBA01000135.1 GCF_001594005.1 Clostridium tepidiprofundi DSM 19306
TAGGGGGAGGTGTAACTATTTTTAAGGCCTATCGGTTTGCAGGCTTCCCAGTTATTTAAGTAAATGTAAAAAAAATAAATTTTAGTAAAAACAAATTTTCAACTGGAATTTTGATGCGAAATCTCTGAAATATATTATATATTTTTGACATATAATAATTAATATTATATAATAATATTAATTATTAA
Organism: Clostridium tepidiprofundi DSM 19306; assembly: GCF_001594005.1. Lineage (GTDB taxonomy): Bacteria > Bacillota > Clostridia > Clostridiales > Clostridiaceae > Clostridium_AC > Clostridium_AC tepidiprofundi. The sequence continues at coordinate 189 of NZ_LTBA01000135.1, forward strand.
TAACCGAGGAGGGAGCTCTTGGAAAATATAACTAATATATTCAGAGAAAAAAAATTAAAATTAACCCCTCAACGTATTGCTGTATATAAATATTTACTTTCATCTAAACAACATCCTTCAGCAGAAACTATTTATAAGGCATTACAAAGGGACTTTCCTACAATGAGTTTAGCAACAGTATATAAAGCATTAAAAACCTTAGTTGATGTTGAACTTATTCAAGAATTGAATGTAGGCGAAGGAAATTTTAGATATGATGCAAATACCAACCCACACCCTCACATACAATGTTTAAAATGTGCTAGAGTTGATGATATTGACGGTATTGATTTTAAAGAGTTAAATGTAAAGATAAAACCTTATACCGATTATGACGTAATTTGTAATCAAGTCTATTTTTATGGCATTTGCAAAGATTGCCAAAAAGAACAGTCAAATTAATATTTTGATTGTTCTTTTTGATTTTGATTATTCTTTTTGATTTTATACTTATCAAGTTATATACCTATTGTTCCTCTGTGAACTACCCTCCACTTACTTCGTTGAAGTGGGGGCTTCTTGGTCAATACTCCCAATGGAGCAAGTTTACCCAAGCTAACAAGGTCGTCCCAACCTCTGATTATTACCAAAATTATATAGCTAAT
>NZ_LTBA01000136.1 GCF_001594005.1 Clostridium tepidiprofundi DSM 19306
CATATAGTAACTGGCTTTGTTTCAAATAAGTATGCCATTTATAGTTACCCTTATTATCAATCATGGTTAAAGCAAAACCATCTGGATTGGTATCTATACCTATTATTCCATTATGTCCTGTATAAAGTGTTTCCGTCTTAGGAACATCAAAAGTAATATGAACATAATACTTACCATTTCTTTTTATCAATTCAACTTGGTATGCTTCTCCAGTTTCCAAATAATTTAAAAATAGTTTTCTATAATTAATACCATTAACTTTACCTGTTTTCTTGGATAATTTATGTGGTAAATATATAGGAACTTGTATTTTAACTGCTCTATTATTCTTAGTTTTTTCCAGTGTAGATATTTCTAGAAAACTCATACCACTGTTAATAACTACTCTTAAATTAGGATTACCTTTTTTAGTTTTATCACCCCTAGAATAGAGCCTATTATTTCTACAATTTTTCCATTCTTGATTAGTAATTAATCCTTTACATCTTTTGATGAACATTTTTTTAGTACCAAATGTAACAGGTGGAATAGTTTTATTATCAATATGTTTTTGAAAATAGGCTAATCTTCTTTTTCTTTTATCGAGCTTACTTTTTAAAGCATTCCTTTTCTTTTGAGATAATTTATCATTTTTTAACTGTTTTTCAACAGCCTTAACTTTCTTTTTATAATTATCTCTATTTTCTTTGAGCAATTCTCTTTGAGAAACTATTGTCTGTCTTGCACTTTCAACGGCATCTTTAGCTTGACGTATATTTAAATTATATTTATGAGCTACTATTTTTTCTAATTCACCTTTTTTTATTTCACCTTCAAGAAGTCTTTTGA
>NZ_LTBA01000137.1 GCF_001594005.1 Clostridium tepidiprofundi DSM 19306
TGTATTTTACATTCATTGGTATTTGTTCTGCTGTTTTTATCCAACCTACTTTTTCAATAAGAACTAATTTAGGTTTGACTTTTAGTTTTATATTGTCATTATAAAATGATGGTTTGCTTTTTCTTCTACTTTTAAATTTTGGCTTATCTACCAATCCTTTAAAAAATCTTTTATACGCATTACAACCGTCTTTTACAGCTTGTTTTGCTACATTGTTAGATACCTCATTAAGCCATTTATATTCTTCTGTTTTCTTCATCAAAGTAATTTCTTTTCTTAAATCACCATCTTTAATAAACTTCCCACCATTTTTGTAATTATATTCTTGCCTTGCAAGTGTCCAATTATATATAAATCTTGCAGTTCCAACTGATTGCCATAGCTTTTGTTCCTGTTCTGCACTTGGAATAATTCTAATCTTCTTTGACAGTATCATCCTTCAATAACTCCTTAATCATTTTTTTAGCTTTATTTGCTTTTTTACCTTGAAGTCTACAACTAAAAACGGTAACAATCTGAACTAAATCCTCAACTAATTCCTGTTCTTCGGCCTTTTCTGTATTATCTATGATTTCAATAGTAGTTCCATATTTATTACATAAATTTTCTATAAGTTCATATCCAAATCTAATTAACCTGTCCTTATACAAAACTACTATTTTATCAACTTCTGAATTAGTTATCATGTCTATTAATTGATTTAATCCTTTTTTATTGTAGTTAATTCCACTTCCAATATCAGTAATAATTTCAAACTGATAACCTTTAGCGTACATGTATGTTTTAACATTTTCAATTTGTCTTTCAAGGTCAT
>NZ_LTBA01000138.1 GCF_001594005.1 Clostridium tepidiprofundi DSM 19306
TGTATTTTACATTCATTGGTATTTGTTCTGCTGTTTTTATCCAACCTACTTTTTCAATAAGAACTAATTTAGGTTTGACTTTTAGTTTTATATTGTCATTATAAAATGATGGTTTGCTTTTTCTTCTGCTTTTAAATTTTGGCTTATCTGTCAATCCTTTAAAAAATCTTTTATAGGCATTACAACCGTCTTTTACAGCTTGTTTTGCTACATTGTTAGATACCTCATTAAGCCATTTATATTCTTCTGTTTTCTTCATCAAAGTAATTTCTTTTCTCAATATACCATCCGATATAAATTTACCACCACTCTTATAACTTTCTTCTTGTTTTGCAAGCGTCCAGTTATATATAAACCTTGCAGTACCAAGTGATTTCCAAAGTTGTTGTTCCTGCTTTGCACTTGGAATAATTCTAATCTTCTTTGACAGTATCATCTTTCAATAACTCCTTAATCATTTTTTTAGCTTTATTTGCTCTTTTACCTTGAAGTTTGCAACTAAACACTGTAACAATTTGAATTAAATCCTCAACTAACTCCTGTTCTTCTGTCTTTTCTGTATTATCTATGATTTCAATAGTAGTTCCATATTTATTACATAAATTTTCTATAAGTTCATATCCAAATCTAATTAACCTGTCCTTATATAAAACTACTATTTTATCAACTTCTGAATTAGTTATCATATCTATTAATTGATTTAATCCTTTTTTATTGTAGTTAATTCCACTTCCAATATCAGTAATAATTTCAAACTGATAACCTTTAGCGTACATGTATGTTTTAACATTTTCAATTTGTCTTTCAAGGTCAT
>NZ_LTBA01000139.1 GCF_001594005.1 Clostridium tepidiprofundi DSM 19306
AATCCATGTTTAATTCTTGCAAATTTACTTCCTACGTCTTTGTCATTTTTTAATTTTAGATCTTCTATAGCAATACCACAACCATAAGTTTTAGCTATTAATACAATTTGTTTTGCAAGTTCACCACATAAATTTTCACGTCTATTACTTCTAGCATATAGTAACTCGCTTTGTTTCAAATAAGTATGCCATTTATAGTTACCCTTATTATCAATCATGGTTAAAGCAAAACCATCTGGATTGGTATCTATACCTATTATTCCATTATGTCCTGTATAAAGAATTTCCGTTTTAGGAACATCAAAAGTAATATGAACATAATACTTACCATTTCTTTTTATCAATTCAACTTGATATGCTTCTCCAGTTTCCAAATAATTTAAAAATAGTTTTCTGTAATCAATACCATTAACTTTACCTGTTTTCTTGGATAATTTATGTGGTAAATATATAGGAACTTGTATTTTAACTGCTCTATTATTCTTAGTTTTCTCTAATGTAGATATTTCTAGAAAACTCATACCACTGTTAATAACTACTCTTAAATTAGGATTACCTTTTTTAGTTTTATCACCCCTAGAATAGAGCCTATTATTTCTATAATTTTTCCATTCTTCATTACTAATTAATCCTTTACATCTTTTGATGAACATTTTTTTAGTACCAAATGTAATAGGTGGAATAGTCTTATTATCAATATGTTTTTGAAAATAGACTAGTTTTCTTTTTCTTTTATCGAGCTTACTTTTTAAAGCATTCCTTTTCTTTTGAGATAATTTATCATTTTTTAACTGTTTTT
>NZ_LTBA01000140.1 GCF_001594005.1 Clostridium tepidiprofundi DSM 19306
GTGAACTACCCTCCACTTACTTCGTTGAAGTGGGGGCTTCTTGGTCAATACTCCCAATGGAGCAAGTTTACCCAAGCTAACAAGGTCGTCCCAACCTCTGATTATTACCAAAATTATATAGCTAATTTCAGTAGATTTTTACTAGCATTTATATCTCTATCATGATGTGTACCACATTTTGGACAAGTCCATTCTCTAAGTCCTAGGTTCTTTACTTCTTTATTTTTATACCCACAATTAGAACATAATTGACTACTTGCATAATTTGATGGTGCAATTATCAATTCTCTACCATACCAATTAGCCTTATATTCCAACATAGTTCTAAATTCATACCAACTAACTTCTGATATAGCTTTCGCAAGTTTATGATTTTGCATCATATTTTTTACACGCAAATCCTCAATAACTATAACTTGGTTTTCGCTAATTAATTGAGTGCTTACTTTGTGCAAAAAATCTTTTCTTTGATTAGTTATTTTTTCATGTAATTTAGCTACTTTTAATCTAGCTTTTTTTCTATTATTACTACCTTTTTTCTTTCTTGATAAGTCTTTTTGTAATTTTGCAAGTCTTTTTTCTGATTTTCTTAACCATTTAGGATTACTAAAAAATTCTCCATCACTTGTTATTGCAAATTCTTTCAACCCTACATCTATACCAACTTTTTTCTCTATTTTAGGTAATTGTTTCTTTTCAGTATCGACTAATATTGATATATAATATTTTCCACTTGGTGTTTTTGATATAGTACAAGATTTAATTAATCCATT
>NZ_LTBA01000141.1 GCF_001594005.1 Clostridium tepidiprofundi DSM 19306
TTAATATTCAATTGACTTATAGTAAGTGTTTTAGTGATTTTAAATCGGGAAACTCAAAAGATATATAATCAACTTATATATTAAAAAAAGAAGGAATATAACCTGCGTACCCAAATTGGGAACGCAGATATGATCAACTTATACATTTAAAAAAGCTAAATATAAAGTACTAGAGCCAATTTTGGCTTGAGTACATAACTTACAAGGTATTCCCGCTTTGTTGTAGTGAAGGATTTTTGCCCTCAATTTTGAGGTATATAATTAACAAGGTATTCCCAAAGAAATAGAGGGTATAGCCAAAAATGGCGACACCTATAATGTATTTAATTAACAAGGTATTCCCCAAGAAACCAACGGAAAAATTCGTTCGTTACTTTATACCTGGGTATACAATCAACAAGTTATTCCCGCTTTGTCATATTTTTCACTGCGGAATTTTCCGCTATCAAGTACATAATTAACAAAGTATTCCTGCTTTCCTATGACAGGATGTTTTGTCCTATCATCTTCACCTGTATGTATAAATAAGTTCTTAACCTCCGAATTTTCGGCAGTTAAACTTTTTATTTTATTCTCAACACCTGTATGTATAATTAACTTATATACCAAAAGGAAATAAGAGAACTTATGAAAGATATGGGAAAAACATCCCACAATTTTGTGGAGTGCATTGCAAGGGGTTCGTAAAATACAAATATCTACATCTAGTCAAAACTACCAAAACGGTACTTTAGAAATACCAAACAGGTTCGTAAAATACA
>NZ_LTBA01000142.1 GCF_001594005.1 Clostridium tepidiprofundi DSM 19306
TTTTATCAACTCTTGTAAGACATTTATCACAACATTTTTTTGTGCTTTCAAATAGCTCTACACCATCTATTGCAACAACCTTTAACCCATCTATAGTACCACCTCTAAAAACCTTATTTTTTATAGTAGTTTTAATTATATGACTATGAATTCCTTTTAATCCATCTAAATCAAAACCACTGAAACACCGCCTGACAGAGTCAATGCGTGGAGTTCTAGTTTTTTTAGGTAACACTTTTTTAAATTTACCTTTTTCAAGCCAATGGTCTAATCTATTGAAACTTCTTATTTGAAGCATAAATCCAAATAAAACAATAAAAGCAATTGTTGAAATTTTTACTTCTGATTTTACTCTTTTATCTTTTAAGGTATTGATTTTTTCACCTATATGGTATACCTTATTAGTATAGGTGAGTAATTGTTTCAAATAACTCTTGCTCATTTTATCAGCATCCTTTTTGTGTGAATTTCTAAACAAAACTATTATAAAAAGGATGCTTTTATTTTGCAACTTTTTTCTCTATAATTTCCAGTAAAAATCGGAAAATCTCATATTTCCACTGATTATTCTTAAATTCTTATAAATCAATGGGCTACCAACCTAAAAAATTTTTAAGTGCTAAACTTCTGTAAAATACAGATACCTACATCTAGCCTTGTAAGTTTTTCATTTTAAACTGAAAAATTCAGTGCCATATACTAAGAGAGGATACGTCAAAACAACGTATCACAGATAATTTAAGGAGAACCCAAGAA
>NZ_LTBA01000143.1 GCF_001594005.1 Clostridium tepidiprofundi DSM 19306
AACTATTGAAGATATTAACTACTTAAATAAACGTACACAAATACGTTATTTATGATATATAAATTGTACTATGGAGGTGATAAAAAGTAAAGATTATTATAAAAATTTTTAACAATTATTAAAAAAAATATGCTTAGTCTTTTTTTGAAAAATCATATGTAATTAAGTGTAAAATTTGGCATTTAATTTTTGCTTGATAGATAGATCAAACTAGATTTTGCTCTTTAGAGCTGGTTCAACCTATCCCATTTTGCCGAAGCTACTTTGGTTTGATATAATAGTCCGAGGGCTTAAATTCGGATACAACGAATCCTACACCTTTAGTCTAACTGTTTAAGTAGTTATGCTGAGTATCTGCTTAAATTAATTGAAGCATTAAAATCTCTATCAATTACTAATCCACATTTTTCACAGATATAATTCCTTTCTGATAGTGATAATTTAGTCTTTTTATGTCCACACCTACTGCATATTTTTGATGATGGATACCATTTATCAGCTTCAACAAATTCAATTCCATAAAACTCACATTTATACTTAAGTTGTCTTTTAAACTCATACAATCCTTGCTCTTGTATAGATTTAGATAAATGTTTATTCTTCATCATACCTTTAATATTAAGTGTTTCCATAACTACTCTTGATGGCTTGGTTTTCACTATCTTAGTAGTTGCTTGGTGTAAGTGATTGCTTCTAATATTAGATAATCTTCTATGAAGTAATCTAATTTGCTTTTCA
>NZ_LTBA01000144.1 GCF_001594005.1 Clostridium tepidiprofundi DSM 19306
TAAAATTAAATATCGCTTTAAACTCTATGGTTATTGTATAATGACCACACATGTCCATTTATTGATCGATTCAAATGGAGCAGATATAAGTCAATTCATGCATAGCATAAATCAATCATATGCTCAATATTACAACAAAAGACACAATAGAAGAGGTCATGTCTTCCAAGATAGATTTAAAAGCAAGATAGTAGATTCTCATTCTTACTTACTAAGAGTTTCTGCATATATTCATAGAAATCCAAAGGATATGAAAAAATATAAAGAGCATCTTGAAGACTATAAATATTCAAGCCTTGGTGTTTATCTTGGTTTAAGAGCAGATACATTTGGTATAGTAGATGAAAATTATATATTGGAATTGCTTGATAAAGACATAAAAAAAGCTCGAGAAATCTATTTTATGCTTGTATATAACTGCAATGATAAAATTTTAGAAGAAAACATCGAATTCAAAGATGAAAAAACTGAGTATAGAAGCGAAAGACATATTCTAGAAAGAAACTTTACTCCTGAAGAAATATTGGATTTTGTTTCAAAATATACAGATGTACCTAGATGGAAAATAATTTTGAAAAATAATAGAAATAGCACTCAAAGTAAAGCTTTATACGTATTGCTGTTAAAATGTTTGTGTAATTTTAAAGATAAAGATATTTGTAAAATTATTGGCAATATCACTCAATCACGAATATCAGCCCTTTGTTCAATTGGAATAGAT
>NZ_LTBA01000145.1 GCF_001594005.1 Clostridium tepidiprofundi DSM 19306
TTAGATATTAATGAATTAGAGTATATTAGAGATTATATGCTTAAAGAAATGTTTAAAAAGCGTAGCTTGGAGCATTATAGATTATTAGATAAATATTGGGTTATAGCTATAGATGGAACAGGATTATTTAAATTTAAAGAGAAACATTGTGAGCATTGTTTAAAGAAAGAGTACAAAGATAAAGATGGAAATATTGAAAAAACACTGTATTTCCATTGTGTTCTCGAAGCTAAGTTGATTTTTGGCGATATGGTATTTAGTATAGATACTGAATTTATTGAAAACCCAGATGAAAAATATGATAAGCAGGATTGTGAAATTAAAGCTTTTAAAAGATTGGCTACTAAACTCAAAAGAAGATATCCTAGACTCCCTATATGTATTTTAGGCGATAGCCTGTATGCCTGTGAACCTGTGTTTGAGATATGCAATAAAAACAAATGGAAATATTTACTTAGATTTAAAGAAGGAAGAGTGAACTCGTTTTGCTAAAGCAAAACATCGAGACTTCAGGTGGAGACTCTACTCCACCTGAAGCAAAAGCTTCAATCTCCCACTTATAGAAGTGGGAGTCTTGTAGAATCGATAAAAACTTTATGGTCTGAATTTCAACAGTTAAAGAAAGTAGAGATAAATAAGTCAGAGAAGTGTTCATGGGTTAAAGAAATTGGATACAAAGATAGAACTGTAAATATAATTGAAACTAGTATCG
>NZ_LTBA01000146.1 GCF_001594005.1 Clostridium tepidiprofundi DSM 19306
GATTTACATTAATACCTAACGTTTTATTGATAAAGAAACAAAGATTATGAGCTAATACTTTATTAATTATTCTAGTAATAAAGCCCCATTTAGATTTTGCTAGTACTCTTTGAATATTTAGTTGTTCAGAAAGCTGAGAGAAAGAGGTTTCTACTCTTCTTCTGGCTTTAAAGATTATTTTTCTAAATGACTTAGGTAGCTTTATTTTACTGTTCCCTCTTTTCATAGATATTAAGGTTATATCCCTATCAGCTTTTAACTGAGCTGCAAGGCCATTGCTAACATAACCTTTATCACCGAGGATTGTTACAAAAGAGGATTTATTAGTTAATTCCCAAATAGGTACTCTATCATCAATATTAGCGGCAGTAACTAAAAAGTCAGTTATATAGCCATCTAACGATATCAATGCATGAAACTTAAATCCATAGTATGTTTCTTTTTTAGATGGACATTTTCCAAAGGCAGCCTCCGGCTTAAAGGTTTTATGAAAATGAGCTCTTCCAAATTTGCATACAGGAATAGGCATACTATCAATGATTCTAAATTGACGATACTGATAGTCAAGAATACGAGTTAATTCGTTACGGATTTGTTCCATAACTTTAAACAGTGATTTTCTAATTCTATGAAATCTTGTTCTTGTACAGAACTTAGGGAATAAATCTATTAAATTTTTTGAACAGAATCCAAACCAAGCTTTCTCAGAA
>NZ_LTBA01000147.1 GCF_001594005.1 Clostridium tepidiprofundi DSM 19306
CTAGAACTTCTTATTTGATATTTATCAAGATTTAACTCCATTTTATTTTGACGAAAAAAAGTTTCTATTGTCCATCGACAATTATACCTTTGAAAAATTTCCTCATCACATAAACTGATATCTGTTGTTATAAATGCTTTCAGTGCTTTATTATTATGAAAAGCATTCTTAGGATAACTTATTAGTATGGTTACAGTCTTAAAACCATTGATTTTGCCTTGATATCTAAAAATATAATAAGAATGACCATTCACTGTAACAAGGTGAAATTGATCTTTTTTTAGCATTTGAGCATATCCACTGATCTTTTGATTCACTCTACATTCTCTTGGATATATGACACGGTTAGTTTTTAGAGCACCAACATATTGAAACCCATTTTTTAAAGAAGCTTTTATTATTTTTTCAGCACTGTACCAGCTATCAGCTAAAACATATCCCTGATAGGGTGGTTTTGGCAATGATGAAATTGCTTTTATAGCAATCATAATTTTAGATATAATATTGCCTTCAGAATCATATTGCATTTTATCATAGAGCGGTAGCTCGTAAGGGATAGTTATATCCCCACATTGCAGAAGAACACCTACTATTTGATGACCATAAACTTTTTTATTTTTAGTATGAGAATGATGAAAACCACATAATTCAATTGGAGATTTTGCCCGTGACGAAGGTATAGTT
>NZ_LTBA01000148.1 GCF_001594005.1 Clostridium tepidiprofundi DSM 19306
TTAGCAAATATTGGATTAATCCAGTCTTCTTCTATAGTAAATCTTTCATCTCTTATATCTTCAATAATATCTATTTGTAACATTCGTTTTTTTCTAAAACCTCTAATACATCTAAAGAAATATAATTGCATAAGATTAAATGCTATTATTATAAACATTAACACAGTCTCTACGCCCGTAGGGCTATGAAGGAAACAGTGATCTAGATGCCATTCTGTTTTTAATTGGTGAAATGCATTATTTTCAATATGCCACCTTCTATGCATTATCTTCCATAAGGTTTCTACCGAAGTAAATTTATCTGTTGTTATAATCCATGCTTCTTTAATCTCAAGTGTATCTCCCTTATGAACTTCTTCTATAAATTTTATGAATCTAACTTTAATATCTGAATTTGACATTTCAAAGTCATCTTCATCCCATGCTTTTATCTTTATATAATTTTTACTCCCTTTATTAACAATCCATTCTTTATCTGCCTCACGGCATTTAAATAAAGCTAATGCATCTTTTACAATGTGAAGTCTTTCATCTTTAACTCTTACTACTGCATTCATTCCAATTGAAAGCACTTCTTTAATCCAAGTAGATTTACAATATAGAGCATCAGCTACGATGATATCTGCAAAATGATGATACTCCTTATATAAATTTTTGATTAATCGTTTACCACCTGTAATT
>NZ_LTBA01000149.1 GCF_001594005.1 Clostridium tepidiprofundi DSM 19306
CTTCTTACAAAGAATCTACCCTTGCCTGTTTGGGTGGTAGTTCACACTTATTAAGTATATGTAAAGGAAGGTGATGATATTTTATGTGTAGGTTAAATCCAAAAGTAGATTTCGTATTCAAAAAATTGTTCGGCAGCGAGGAAAATAAAGATATTTTGATATCATTTATAAATTCAGTGTTGAGTGAAGATGAGCAGATAGCAGATATAGAGTTGAAAAACCCTTATAACTTAGCAAATTACAGGAAGGGTAAAATGAGCATACTTGATATAAAGGCAGTAGATGAAAAAGGAGTATGGTATGATAAAGGGCAATCGCATCAATATAATACCTATTTATATTAATGGCAGTGTAAAAAATTTTGTGTAAACTGAATAAAAACGACTTCTTCTTGTCAACAATTGAGATAGGAAAATTATTCAAGGAGGAGTCGTTTTATGTCAGAAATGTCGAAAGAAATATTGAGAAATTATGTAAAAGAACAAAAATTCAAGAGTGCAAATGAGGTATTAGAAGCATTAAAGGAAATGTTTAAAGACGTGCTACAAGAAGCACTAGAAGCAGAAATGGATGAAGCATTAGGATATGGTAAGTATGATATAAGCGAAAAAACAAAGGATAATAGTAGAAATGGTTATTCTAAAAAAACTATAAAAAGTGAATTAG
>NZ_LTBA01000150.1 GCF_001594005.1 Clostridium tepidiprofundi DSM 19306
TTTAAGTTTCCTCTAACAAAAGTTAGATAGCCTTATTTCTATGGGCGAGAACACTTGCCCTTATCCCTCATAACGTAAGCTAACTTGGGAATACATTAGGTTGCGATACCTTGTATATTTTACGCATAGAAGGATTACTCTATGCAACCTTATATATACAGTTATCAAAGAACTATAATACTAACGATTTAGTATTTGTGCCAGTGACCTAATCTTGCATAATGTATGTCAAACGTTGGTATGCCAACATCCATAATAGCAAAGGCTATCCCTTATTTTTCAAAGGGCAAATTAGCTACCTGCATACAGGTGTTAGGGTGACACTTATATTATAACAGTTTTCTTAAATAATAACCATATCGAATGGTTATTATTTAAAGTCCTTACATCCACAGGCACAAGGCACAGTGGTTTTACGGACTAAATTATAAATATCCTCCGAGGTATAACCCCTCGGAGGATATTTTAGTACTATAATATTTAAAAAAACCAAGTTAAATTATTCTGATATTTTAGACAATAAAAATCTTAGAGCCTGTAAATATTTTTGTGTATTCTAAGATTTCTTCTTGAAATCAATAACTGGGATTAGTTTAGTTTCGGCTAAAAATTTTGTAATAAATTGCAATTTATTGTTGATTAAAAATTTCAACCTCA
>NZ_LTBA01000151.1 GCF_001594005.1 Clostridium tepidiprofundi DSM 19306
TCTAGTCTTCCTCAATTATTTAAACCTCCTCAAACAATATAAATTAGTATTCCACTAATAATATTCGTTGAGTACATATACATATTTATAACATTTTAATGCGAAGAATTTTTAATCTTTAGAGCTGAACCCTTTCAAAAATGGTGTTATCCATCTCCCACTTATAGAAGATGGGAGACTTCCACACAAAATGTTAAAAAAAGAAATTTTGATATCAATGAAAAAGATGGAGATAGGGTTTGGTGTGTTTTTGATGTTGATATAAACTATAATACCAATAGGGCAATTCAAAGCAAAATAGAAGAAATTCAAAAAGCTAAGAAAATTGCAGATAAAAATAAAATAAAGTTAGGTATATCTAACCCATGTTTTGAATTATGGTATCTTTTACATTTTGAATATACTACAGCAAATTTTAAAAATTACGATGCTGTAAAGAAAAGATTGAGCAGATATATTGATAACTGTGAACTACTTCGACCACAAGGGTACGAAGCTTCTTTATAGAAAGTTTGCTGTTTAAGTTTCCTCTAACAAAAGTTAGATAGCCTTATTTCTATGGGCGAGAACACTTGCCCTTATCCCTCATAACGTAAGCTAACTTGGGAATACATTAGGTTGCGATACCTTGTATATTTTACGCAT
>NZ_LTBA01000152.1 GCF_001594005.1 Clostridium tepidiprofundi DSM 19306
TTTATGGAGCTGGCAATAGGACTTGAACCTACAACCTGCTGATTACAAGTCAGCTGCTCTACCAATTGAGCCATGCCAGCATATTTGGCGACCCGGAAGGGGATCGAACCCTCGACCTCCGGCGTGACAGGCCGGCACTCTAACCATCTGAGCCACCGGGCCGCGTTATTATATAAGATTTAAGTGCTAAATCTAAGTACCACTCTCTAATCACCAGTCTCCAAAACAAACTCGCGATTTAGCAACTAGCTACTAGAATTCATGCTAAGTGCTAGGAGAAAAACTTGTTTATTCCTAGTACTTGGTACCTCATTTAAAGTGGTGGGCACAACAGGGCTCGAACCTGTGACCCCTTGCTTGTAAGGCAAGTGCTCTCCCAGCTGAGCTATGCGCCCACATTATGGTGACTCCTAGGGGAATCGAACCCCTGTTACCGCCGTGAAAGGGCGATGTCTTAACCGCTTGACCAAGGAGCCATGTTTATCTTAACCCTCTCAGGGGATAACATAAATTTATGGAGCTGGCAATAGGACTTGAACCTACAACCTGCTGATTACAAGTCAGCTGCTCTACCAATTGAGCCATGCCAGCATATTTGGCGACCCGGAAGGGGATCGAACCCTCGACCTCCGGCGTGA
>NZ_LTBA01000153.1 GCF_001594005.1 Clostridium tepidiprofundi DSM 19306
ATACCCTCACATGATACATTTGGAAGAGTATTTTCAAATATAAACCCTAAGGAGTTCCACAAGGCATTTATAGATTGGGTCAATGGTATACGTGAGTTTATAGACAAAGATATTGTAGCATTAGATGGAAAAACATTAAGAAGAACACACGATAAAATAAATGAAAAGAAACCAATTCATGTAGTTAGTGCCTGGTCAAACCTAAATTCTTTAACACTAGGACAAATTAAAGTTGATGAAAAATCAAATGAGATAACAGCAATTCCAGAGCTACTTAAATTACTTGAGTTGAAAAATTGTATAATTACGATTGATGCCATGGGTACGCAAAAAATATAGCAAAAACAATAGTAAAACAGGAAGCTGATTATGTTTTAGCACTTAAGAAGAATCATGAAAATTTACATAATGATGTAGAGCTTTATTTTCAAGAAACTGTTTTAAAAGAAGATAAAAATAAGCTAAAAAATGAAAATAAGTATCATATTACTTATGATAAAGGACATGGAAGAATAGAAAAACGTGAATGTTATATAGAAAACAATATTGAATGGTTAAATGAAAAGGATAAGTGGAAAAACTTAAGCAGTATAGCTATGATTAAATCCGAAAGAACAATTGATGAAAAAA
>NZ_LTBA01000154.1 GCF_001594005.1 Clostridium tepidiprofundi DSM 19306
CCATTCCATATTGATGACAGTATTTATACAAACCTATCTTACTTGTAAATTGTGGCTTAACCTTGATTATCTCAATACCTTCACGTATACATGCTGATTCAAGCATAGTTAGTAACTTACTATATATAAATCCATGTTTAATTCTTGCAAATTTACGCCCTACATCTTTGTCGTTTTTAAATTTTAGATCTTCTATAGCAATACCACAACCGTAAGTTTTAGCTATTAATACAACTTGCTTTACAATCTCACCACATAAATTTTCACGTCTATTACTTCTAGCATATAGTAACTCGCTTTGTTTCAAATAAGTATGCCATTTATAGTTACCCTTATTATCAATCATTGTTAAAGCAAAACCATCTGGATTGGTATCTATACCTATTATTCCATTATGTCCTGTATAAAGTGTTTCCGCTTTAGGAACATCAAAAGTAATATGAACATAATACTTACCATTTCTTTTTATCAATTCAACTTGGTATGCTTCTCCTGTTTCCAAATAATTTAAAAATAGTTTTCTATAATCAATACCATTAACTTTACCTGTTTTCTTGGATAATTTATGTGGTAAATATATAGGAACTTGTATTTTAACTGCTCTATTATTCTTAGTTTTCT
>NZ_LTBA01000155.1 GCF_001594005.1 Clostridium tepidiprofundi DSM 19306
CCATTCCATATTGATGACAGTATTTATACAAACCTATCTTACTTGTAAATTGTGGCTTAACCTTGATTATCTCAATACCTTCACGTATACATGCTGATTCAAGCATAGTTAGTAACTTACTATATATGAATCCATGTTTAATTCTTGCAAATTTACTTCCTACGTCTTTGTCATTCTTAAATTTTAGATCTTCTATAGCAATACCACAACCATAAGTTTTAGCTATTAATACAACTTGCTTTACAAGTTCACCACATAAATTTTCACGTCTATTACTCCTAGCATATAGTAACTCGCTTTGTTTCAAATAAGTATGCCATTTATAGTTACCCTTATTATCAATCATGGTTAAAGCAAAACCATCTGGATTGGTATCTATACCTATTATTCCATTATGTCCTGTATAAAGAATTTCCGTTTTAGGAACATCAAAAGTAATATGACAATAATACTTACCATTTCTTTTTATCAATTCAACTTGATATGCTTCTCCAGTTTCCAAATAATTTAAAAATAGTTTTCTATAATCAATACCATTAACTTTACCTGTTTTCTTGGATAATTTATGTGGTAAATATATAGGAACTTGTATTTTAACTGCTCTATTATTCTTAGTTTTCT
>NZ_LTBA01000156.1 GCF_001594005.1 Clostridium tepidiprofundi DSM 19306
CACGTGGGAAGATTTTTTCAAAAGGAACTTTAATCATTAGCATTTTTATTTCGATTAAAGTTCTTTTTTATGCTTTTTATAAAATTTCACTGAATACTATATTTAATTGATTGATGACCAAATCCCAATTTGGATATCTGCGAGTTCATTTAACTGAAACTTTTTGTGTTGCTAAATATAGCATTTTCAACAAGCTTTCATCATTTGGGAATATTAGTTTTGTCTTGGTAACTTTTCTGAATTGGCTATTAAGACTTTCTATAACATTCGTAGTATATATTATTTTTCTAATATTTTTTTGGAACTCAAAGAAAGTACTTAGATTATCCCAATTATCTTCCCAACTTTTTATTGCATTAGGATATTTGTTACCCCATTTTTCTTTCATACCTAATAGATTTTCCATTCCTTCTTCTTCATTTACAGCTGAATATATACTCTTTAAATCTTTTTCGAATGCTTTTCTATCTTTGAATGGTATATATTTCATACTGGCTCTTATTTGGTGTATTATACATCTTTGTATTTTAGCAAATGGAAATGCTGCTCCTATAGCTTCTTTAAAGCCATTTAAGCCGTCAACACAGAATATTAGTACGTTCTGCACT
>NZ_LTBA01000157.1 GCF_001594005.1 Clostridium tepidiprofundi DSM 19306
CCCTTCCTGAACCATTTCCTTTATTTCATTCTCACTAGCCCACTTTACATCAGCCACTTCCTCATATTGAAGTTTTAAATCATTAATATCAACATTTTGTCTAACAATCCAAATATCATCGAACCCACATGAGAAATTAACTGTAAATAAAATATCACCTTTATTTATATCTAAGTCAATACCTAATTCTTCTTTTGTTTCACGAATAGCAGCCTCTTTACTTGTATCATTAAGTATTGCAGACCCCGCAGCAGAGCAATCCCACATATTAGGCCATCCATCCTTCCAAGGTTGTCTCTTTTGAATTAAAAATTGTCCTTTATCATTAATGATCCAAACATGAATCACAAGATGATAGTCACCCTCCTCCATTGGATTACCTCTTTTATGCCTCCGTCCAGTTTTCTGTCTATACTTATCATAAACATCCCATAGCTCCACAATATATTCCCCCACTTTAGTATTATTTGAGTTAATCATTACAAAATCTTAATTCATGGCATTATTAAAAAAAATTTGATAACTCATTTTACAAATAAATCTTTATGTCCAAACAATAATCATCTCACCTGGTATATTAGTCATATGCTTTTTGAAAATTT
>NZ_LTBA01000158.1 GCF_001594005.1 Clostridium tepidiprofundi DSM 19306
TTAGATATTAATGAATTAGAGTATATTAGAGATTATATGCTTAAAGAAATGTTTAAAAAGCGTAGCTTGGAGCATTATAGATTATTAGATAAATATTGGGTTATAGCTATAGATGGAACAGGATTATTTAAATTTAAAGAGAAACATTGTGAGCATTGTTTAAAGAAAGAGTACAAAGATAAAGATGGAAATATTGAAAAAACACTGTATTTCCATTGTGTTCTCGAAGCTAAGTTGATTTTTGGCGATATGGTATTTAGTATAGATACTGAATTTATTGAAAACCCAGATGAAAAATATGATAAGCAGGATTGTGAAATTAAAGCTTTTAAAAGATTGGCTACTAAACTCAAAAGAAGATATCCTAGACTCCCTATATGTATTTTAGGCGATAGCCTGTATGCCTGTGAACCTGTGTTTGAGATATGCAATAAAAACAGATGGAAATATTTACTTAGATTTAAAGAAGGAAGAATAAAAACTTTATGGTCTGAATTTCAACAGTTAAAGAAAGTAGAGATAAATAAGTCAGAGAAGTGTTCATGGGTTAAAGAAATTGGATACAAAGATAGAACTGTAAATATAATTGAAACTAGTATCG
>NZ_LTBA01000159.1 GCF_001594005.1 Clostridium tepidiprofundi DSM 19306
AAAGTGCACTATATGAAAAACTTTCTTTAACTAAAGAACAAATAAACTCATTTTTAGACTATTTTATATCTACACTACCTACTTTTATCAAGGAAAAGCTGGCTTTTTTGTAGTGCGAAAGTTGAGTTAGATATTAATGAATTAGAGTATATTAGAGATTATATGCTTAAAGAAATGTTTAAAAAGCGTAGCTTGGAGCATTATAGATTATTAGATAAATATTGGGTTATAGCTATAGATGGAACAGGATTATTTAAATTTAAAGAGAAACATTGTGAGCATTGTTTAAAGAAAGAGTACAAAGATAAAGATGGAAATATTGAAAAAACACTGTATTTCCATTGTGTTCTCGAAGCTAAGTTGATTTTTGGCGATATGGTATTTAGTATAGATACTGAATTTATTGAAAACCCAGATGAAAAATATGATAAGCAGGATTGTGAAATTAAAGCTTTTAAAAGATTGGCTACTAAACTCAAAAGAAGATATCCTAGACTCCCTATATGTATTTTAGGCGATAGCCTGTATGCCTGTGAACCTGTGTTTGAGATATGCAATAAAAACAAATGGAAATATTTACTTAGATTTAAAGAAGGAAGA
>NZ_LTBA01000160.1 GCF_001594005.1 Clostridium tepidiprofundi DSM 19306
AATAAAATGACTGAAAAATTTAATAGAAATGAATGTATAGAAAATATGAAAAATATTCTTGGATATGAAAATCTAGAAGAAATACCTCATTATGATACAATAAATAACTTTCTAAAAAAATTAGATATTAATGAATTAGAGTATATTAGAGATTATATGCTTAAAGAAATGTTTAAAAAGCGTAGCTTGGAGCATTATAGATTATTAGATAAATATTGGGTTATAGCTATAGATGGAACAGGATTATTTAAATTTAAAGAGAAACATTGTGAGCATTGTTTAAAGAAAGAGTACAAAGATAAAGATGGAAATATTGAAAAAACACTGTATTTCCATTGTGTTCTCGAAGCTAAGTTGATTTTTGGCGATATGGTATTTAGTATAGATACTGAATTTATTGAAAACCCAGATGAAAAATATGATAAGCAGGATTGTGAAATTAAAGCTTTTAAAAGATTGGCTACTAAACTCAAAAGAAGATATCCTAGACTCCCTATATGTATTTTAGGCGATAGCCTGTATGCCTGTGAACCTGTGTTTGAGATATGCAATAAAAACAGATGGAAATATTTACTTAGATTTAAAGAAGGAAGA
>NZ_LTBA01000161.1 GCF_001594005.1 Clostridium tepidiprofundi DSM 19306
TAAAAGTGGGAGTCTTATAAAATCGATAAAGAATATTGTTACTATTCTCTTTTCTCTATTATTGTTTTCTCTTATTGCACAATTCCCTAATATCTTCTACGCTTAGTCCTGTAGCTTTTGATACCATCTGCTCATCTATACCCATGTCTAATAAGTTTTTTGCAGTTTTAATGATTCCTTCCTTAATTCCTTCCTTGATTCCTTCCTTAATCCCTTCCTTAATTCCTTCTTTAATTCCTTCTTCTCTTCCCTTCTCCTCAGCAGCATTAATCTCGGCATTTCTTACCATCATCGCTTTTAAATCATTTTCATATATTTCTCTTTCTTCCTTATTTAAACTCATTATATCTAGCCTCTCAGCTGCTTTTTTTATCTCCTCACTCTGTGCTAATTCTTTAGGAACACTATCCTTATCAAATTCATACGCTTTTGTTAAAAATGCTGCCCACCTATCTAGCGTTGTCCTTATTTCACTAAAATCTTTCTTGAATTTTGGAAGTTCTATAAAATGCAGCTCAAACAAATTACTAAATGACTTTTTGCTCTTTACATTGTATATTTTGTAGACATTATGATATTCTTCTT
>NZ_LTBA01000162.1 GCF_001594005.1 Clostridium tepidiprofundi DSM 19306
AAAAGATAGTGAAAATACAACAAAAATTAAGATATAATATAAGTAGAGGAAAGGGTGATATAATGGAGAGATTAAAACCTTTGAATGATTTTATTTTCAAGAAACTCTTCGGAGAAAACGAAGTAAAAGATAATTTAATTGCATTTTTGAATGCAGTTTTAGATAGGAAAGATAGAGATAGGCTTGTGACATTAGAAATAATAGATAATAAAGAACTAACAAGAGAACTCGTAAATGATAAAACTGCCATATTAGATGTAAGAGCGAGAACAGAAGATGGGACTCAAATAGACATAGAAGTTCAACTTACAAATCAACATAATATGGATAAGAGAACTTTGTTTTACTGGGGAAGAATTTTCAATGAAACAATAGTTAAAGGTGAGGACTACAAGAATTTGTCAAAGGTAATAACTATAAACATATTGGATTTTAATTATATAAAGCTGGATAAATTTCATACTAAGTTTCATCTGTGGGAAGATGAAGCTAAGGATTACATGCTCACTGATTTGGTAGAGATACATTTTATAGAAATTCCAAAATTTAATGAATTGAAGGTAAAGAATTTGAAAGAAGATAG
>NZ_LTBA01000163.1 GCF_001594005.1 Clostridium tepidiprofundi DSM 19306
TTTTTTTAATAATTGTTAAAAATTTTTATAATAATCTTTACTTTTTATCACCTCCATAGTACAATTTATATATCATAAATAACGTATTTGTGTACGTTTATTTAAGTAGTTAATATCTTCAATAGTTATTGTTTCTCGTCTAAAAGATTCCAATAGCTTTGAAGATATTTCCTTTATACTAATTTTTATAGTTCTAAATAACTTTACACCTTTCTCAAATAACTGCCTAAGTATATCTGATATCTGTATCAACAAGTAGTGATTTTTCATAGCATTGTAATCTTCACAACAAACATGTTCAATATCATATCTTATGTTTTTTTGATTATTAAATCCTTGATTTTCTATTTTCCATCTGGTTCTGCCCGTTAGGGCTATGGTACTAGCATTTCTCTTGGTAATATTCAAATCTGTTATAAAAACAAAATTTTTTTCTTTTTCATCATCTACGATACTAGTTTCAATTATATTTACAGTTCTATCTTTGTATCCAATTTCTTTAACCCATGAACACTTCTCTGACTTATTTATCTCTACTTTCTTTAACTGTTGAAATTCAGACCATAAAGTTTTTAT
>NZ_LTBA01000164.1 GCF_001594005.1 Clostridium tepidiprofundi DSM 19306
TCACAAGCGTCTACCCAGTTATCTCCGTAGTGAATACCTGTGTTGGGTTCTGTATGGTTACCGATTAAACTTACCTTGTCGTTAGGTTGCATTTTTCCAAATTCTTTTGTTGTTTTATACTTGCCTTGTGTAAAGTTTAAAGCTATTTCGGTATTTATCATAAGGTGAATTGCGTCTTTCTTGCTTAATGGCTTATCCCAATCTGAAATATCATCATCTTGACTGAATAAATCTGCCTTTTTGTAGTGAGATAAGTTTAAATCGTTTAAGGTGTAGTTAAGTAAACCTAACTTCCTAGCTACTACCATAGCCTTATATAAATCCTCTTGCATACCTTCCTCGGGATTTTGAATCATGTAAGCTAGGGTATAGGACTGCCACCTGTCTTTGGTCTTGATTTTGCCTGTATCGTCTTTATATTTAAACCCTACCTCTAATGCTAAATCATGTGCATTTTCAGTATCTTTAAATGCTTTATCAGTTGGTGAAACTTCCTTTAACTCATCTTTAAAGAATTTATTTACAACCAAATAAACTGCCTCTGCCCTAGTTATTAATCCATGATATGTGATTCT
>NZ_LTBA01000165.1 GCF_001594005.1 Clostridium tepidiprofundi DSM 19306
GGAGCCAGCGGCCGAAGGTGGGGTTGGTGATTGGGGTGAAGTCGTAACAAGGTAGCCGTAGGAGAACCTGCGGCTGGATCACCTCCTTTCTAGGGAGAAAAGTCAAAAGCAAGACTTTTGACAAAACGAATAGAAGAATTATGAACTTACTACTCTGTTTAGTTTTGAGAGACCGAATAAGGTTTTTCAATAAAGGTTGGTTTTTAGGATTTCCTAGAGTCTAGAACCTGGTACCTAGTACCTAGTGTCTAGTATTTGGAAGCTAAAACCTAGCACCTAATCTTGGGGGTATAGCTCAGCTGGGAGAGCACCTGCCTTGCACGCAGGGGGTCAAGGGTTCGAATCCCTTTATCTCCACCAATTATGGGTCTATAGCTCAGCTGGTTAGAGCGCACGCCTGATAAGCGTGAGGTCGATGGTTCGAGTCCATTTAGACCCACCAATATGTTCTTTGAAAATTGCATAATGAACAAAGAAGAGAAACAAAGTACAAAGAATTCACTGGTCAAGTTACAAAGGGCGCATGGTGGATGCCTTGGTACCAGGAGCCGAAGAAGGACGTGATAAGCTG
>NZ_LTBA01000166.1 GCF_001594005.1 Clostridium tepidiprofundi DSM 19306
TGAAATTCTTAGTTGTATGCTTAAAGACAAAGATTGCAGAATTGAAGCAATTAATAAACTTAAAGCAAAATGTTTCAGTATAGACTTAAATCAAAGATTGTTCAGAACTATTGAGCAAATGGAAAGAAATAATAAAAATATTGACTTAACTTTAGTGCTGCAGGAAATGGATGAATTGGGTTTAAGAAAAGATGGCGATATATTTAATGTTTCAGAGATTTACAATAATTTCTCACATAAAGAAAACTTGAATAAGCATATTGAAAAATTACTGGAAGGCTACAGAAATAACGAGTTTAAAAAGAAAATGTTTAATTTTATTGCAACAGATAAAGTGTTAGATACTGACAATGTACTAAATGAATTAAGTAAAATTATTGAGGATAGACAAACAGAGGATACGTCAACGATTACATTGCAGGAATGGTTAGTTAATGAAGTGGGTAAGAGATTAGAACTTGAAAAACCCCAACCATTAGGAATACTAACAGGATATAGGGATTTAGACAGAATGTTAAAAGGAATAGTTGAGGGCAGTTTAGTAACGTTATTAGCTAGAAGTGGTATAG
>NZ_LTBA01000167.1 GCF_001594005.1 Clostridium tepidiprofundi DSM 19306
GTTTATCATCTATTTCAACTTTAGGTCTTCCGAACTTGATTCCCTTTTCTTTAGCAGCCTTAATTCCATCAGCTTGTCTTCTTTTTATAGCTTTTCTTTCATGTTCTGCAATTGTACTTAATACTTCAATGAGTAGATTATTAACCATGTCTAATATCCATTCCTGCCCTGCATTTAAATCAACCATTGTTGTTGGAATATCTAAAACCTTAATTCTTACACATTTTTCTTTGAAATATTCTAATTCTTGTTTTATCTGCTCTTTGTTTCGTCCCAATCTATCAAGTGATGTTATGTATATTACATCACCACTTTGCACTATTCTTCTAAGCAATTGATAGCTTTCTCGATTCATGTCTTTACCACTAACTTTATCTGTGAATATAAGATTATCATCAACATATTTCTTTAATTCTATAAGTTGTCTGTCTAAATTCTGTTCCTTTGTACTTACCCTTGCATAGCCATAAATTCTCATAATTGCTTCCCCTCTCTTTATGTCCAAAATTATAATACAAATGTATCATAATATCAAGTGTATTTTTGATACGTTTCAT
>NZ_LTBA01000168.1 GCF_001594005.1 Clostridium tepidiprofundi DSM 19306
AATTTTTTGAATACGAAATCTACTTTTGGATTTAACCTACACATAAAATATCATCACCTTCCTTTACATATACTTAATAAGTGTGAACTACCACCCAAACAGGCAAGGGTAGATTCTTTGTAAGAAGTTTGGTATTTAACTTTTTTTGCACCCCTGGGGTGTTATTTAGGGTGTTATTTATATTACTGCTTTAAATTCTTGATCTCTTCTACACTTAATCCAGTAGCTTTTGACACTGTATCTTCATCCATACCCATAACCAATAGATTTTTGGCTGTTTTGAATATTCCTTCTTTAATTCCTTTTTCTATTCCTTTTTTAATTCCTTTTTCTATTCCTTCTTTAATTCCTTCCTCTCTTGCGCTGCTTATCATATTTGCCCTTTCGTGAAGTGACTTTTCTCTCGCTTTATAAATCTCTATTGTCTTTGCATCACTACTTAAATATTCAAGTCTTTCCTCTACTCTCTTTATATCTTTATCCATTTCAATCAACTCCTTTAATTTTTCTTCTGAAATATCCTTATTAAAGAAAGTCAACCATCTCTGAAG
>NZ_LTBA01000169.1 GCF_001594005.1 Clostridium tepidiprofundi DSM 19306
TTTAATATTAAGTGTTTCCATAACTACTCTTGATGGCTTGGTTTTCACTATCTTAGTAGTTGCTTGGTGTAAGTGATTGCTTCTAATATTAGATAATCTTCTATGAAGTAATCTAATTTGCTTTTCAAGTTTTATAATGTTGCTAGTTTTGACGAACTTCCTCCCTTCTTTATTTAATTCATATTTTCTTGATATTTTACGTTGCAACCTTCGTAATCTTTTTTCTAATTTCTTAACTAATCTTGTCTTATTGATGTTTTTAAAAGTCATTCCATTGGAGCATACTGCAAGGTCTTTTATGCCAACATCTATTCCTATGCTTTCATTGGTTAATCCTACTATTAGGTTCTCTCTCTCAATACCCACAGATAAATACCAATACTTTCCGTCAAAGCTTACTCTTGGATTAGTGTATTTTACATTCATTGGTATTTGTTCTGCTGTTTTTATCCAACCTACTTTTTCAATAAGAACTAATTTAGGTTTGACTTTTAGTTTTATATTGTCATTATAAAATGATGGTTTGCTTTTTCTTCT
>NZ_LTBA01000170.1 GCF_001594005.1 Clostridium tepidiprofundi DSM 19306
CTCAAACAGATTGCTAAATGCCTTTTTGCTCTTTACATTGTATATTTTGTAGACATTATGATATTCTTCTTCGTCTAAATATTCAAAATCTAATATGTTTATGCCTATAGTTTTCTTCAGTAAATTATATTCATATCCGCTTTCTATCTGATCTGAATATACCTTCGCCCAATAATACAAAGCTCTCTTATCATAAAAGCTCTGCTCTGCAATCTGCATTTCTATATCATACCATACTCCTTTTTCATCTACTGCCTTTATATCAAGTATGCTCATCTTACCTTGTCTGTAATTTGCTAAGTTATAAGGGTTTTTTAACTCTATATCCACTATTTGCTCATCTTCACTCAACACTGAATTTATAAACGATATCAAAATATCTTTATTTTCCTCGCTGCCGAATAATTTTTTGAATACGAAATCTACTTTTGGATTTAACCTACACATAAAATATCATCACCTTCCTTTACATATACTTAATAAGTGTGAACTACCACCCAAACAAGCAAGGGTAGATTCTTTGTAAGAAG
>NZ_LTBA01000171.1 GCF_001594005.1 Clostridium tepidiprofundi DSM 19306
TTAGCTTCATCTTCCCACAGATGAAACTTAGTATGAAATTTATCAAGCTTTATATAATTAAAATCCAATATATTTATAGTTATTACCTTTGACAAATTCTTGTAGTCTTCACCTTTAACTATTGTTTCATTGAAAATTCTTCCCCAGTAAAACAAAGTTCTCTTATCCATATTATGTTGATTTGTAAGTTGAACTTCTATGTCTATTTGAGTCCCATCTTCTGTTCTCGCTCTTACATCTAGTATTGCAGTTTTATCATTTACGAGTTCTCTTGTTAGTTCTTTGTTATCTATTATTTCTAATGTTACAAGTCTATCTCTATCTTTCCTATCTAAAACTGCATTCAAAAATGCAATTAAATTATCTTTTACTTCGTTTTCTCCGAAGAGTTTCTTGAAAATAAAATCATTCAAAGGTTTTAATCTCTCCATTATATCACCCTTTCCTATACTTATATTATATCTTAATTTTTGTTGTATTTTCACTATCTTTTGAAAAGAATTCGCATTTTTTATTAATACAAATTCTAC
>NZ_LTBA01000172.1 GCF_001594005.1 Clostridium tepidiprofundi DSM 19306
ACTTTAAATGAGCAAAAATCATTACAATAATTTACAAATGACTTTACGACTCAATTTGTAATATTGAATTTTAATGTTTTCCTGTACTAGGTGATGCTAGAGAATCGCACTAAAATGTTATTTTACATTTAATGGATTGGGATTTGCTCATTTATAGTTCACAAAATAATTTATACAACAAAAAGTGAAATTTGTCTCTATTTTTTTATAAAACTTCAATTCGTAATTCAAATTTTTATCATATATATTACAACGAAAAAATGCAGTATGCAGAGATTTTTATAGTGAATATTAATAAAAAAATATATGATATGGTTAAACCACAATAAGCTATGGATAAATTTCAAATATACAATATATAGTATTTATGAAATTGGTTCTTATGTATATATAGTGATGAGTTTCTATTTAAAATACTTTTTGTGAGATAACCATGATATTAAATATTTATGGTGCATATTACGAATTGAAGTTATAAAATTATTCAGTTGTAAATATATGTTATGAAATTTTCTCAACTATAGTTT
>NZ_LTBA01000173.1 GCF_001594005.1 Clostridium tepidiprofundi DSM 19306
CAAGGTTAAGTTTGCCATGATATGTGGATAGTATCCTATGGATAAAAAATTTTTCAACCGTCAGAATGAACCTATATCTTCAATTCGTAATTTAGATTTTTATCATATATATTACAACGAAAAAATGCAGCATGTAGAGATTTTTATAGTGAATATTAATACAAAATATATGTATATTAAATATAAATATTGCATATTACGAATTGAAGAACCTATATATGTTAAGTAGACAGATAATTTAATTAAAATTCATGCACATATGGGTGCTTGATTCCAATATTCTATCGGAGTCAAGCATCCTATTTTTGATATCTTCTGATGTTGTACCAACAAAAACTATATTGCAGTTTTTGTAAGGAACAGGCACCTTACAAATATTAGAAGTGAAGCAAACAATCTTTGTTGCTTTTATCGATTCTATAAGACTCCCACTTCTATAAGTGGGAGATTGAAGCTTTTTGCTTCAGGTGGAGTAGAGTCTCCACCTGAAGTTCCGATGTTTTGCTTTAGCAAAACGAGTTCACTGG
>NZ_LTBA01000174.1 GCF_001594005.1 Clostridium tepidiprofundi DSM 19306
AATCCATGTTTAATTCTTGCAAATTTACTTCCTACGTCTTTGTCATTCTTAAATTTTAGATCTTCTATAGCAATACCACAACCATAAGTTTTAGCTATTAATACAACTTGCTTTACAAGGTCACCACATAAATTTTCACGTCTATTACTCCTAGCATATAGTAACTCGCTTTGTTTCAAATAAGTATGCCATTTATAGTTACCCTTATTATCAATCATGGTTAAAGCAAAACCATCTGGATTGGTATCTATACCTATTATTCCATTATGTCCTGTATAAAGAATTTCCGTTTTAGGAACATCAAAAGTAATATGAACATAATACTTACCATTTCTTTTTATCAATTCAACTTGATATGCTTCTCCAGTTTCCAAATAATTTAAAAATAGTTTTCTGTAATCAATACCATTAACTTTACCTGTTTTCTTGGATAATTTATGTGGTAAATATATAGGAACTTGTATTTTAACTGCCCTATTATTCTTAGTTTTCTCTAATGTAGATATTTCTAGAAAACTCATAC
>NZ_LTBA01000175.1 GCF_001594005.1 Clostridium tepidiprofundi DSM 19306
CCTTAAGACCTTCTTTGTATATATTCTATCATATATATACATTAGATATAACATCAAAATTAATAAAACCAGCATTTCTGATAACTGAATTTTTTACCCCTGGGGTGAATTATGCTATAATAAAAGTATAACTTACACGTTAGGAGGACTCACATGGATTACAGTAAAATAGAAGATTCTATAATGAAAACAGCAATGGATATATTCAAGCAAAGTGCTGTAAATTTCTTTAATTTGAAAACCAAAATAATAGCACCTGCTAATACTGAAATTAAAGATATAAGCATCAGCTCTAAAGAGCAAAATCTAGTTTGATCTATCTATCAAGCAAAAATTAAATGCCAAATTTTACACTTAATTACATATGATTTTTCAAAAAAAGACTAAGCATATTTTTTTTAATAATTGTTAAAAATTTTTATAATAATCTTTACTTTTTATCACCTCCATAGTACAATTTATATATCATAAATAACGTATTTGTGTACGTTTATTTAAGTAGTTAATATCTTCAATAGTT